>NZ_LLZG01000131.1 GCF_001509475.1 Streptomyces regalis | reverse complement strand
GGTGAGTGAAGACGGCAATCTCCACTACGCCCGGAGGTCCATTCACGATCAACAACCGGTAGCAGGCGTGTCACCAACCTCCCGGCCGAGTACACCTAGCGCAGCGACTCTGACCTGCCGAAATCCGACCCTACTGAAATCCTTCATAACTTTCTGTGCTCGCTGGGAACTCTGCGTGACTGCCAGGCCGTTGTCGTGGCAGTTGGAGTGCGGCTGCTGGGGCCGCCGTACACGCAGGTGACACACGAGGGGCGCAGGGAGTGGAGTCCATGGGTGCGAGTCAGCTGGATGGCGGGGTGGCGCGTCGCCCGGTCGCCGATGGTCCCGCGGGGGTTCATCGGAGCGACGCGGGCGCGGTGGAGCGGCACGCGGTGGCCGCGGGTGGCCGTCGAGGCGTCAGATGGTGGAGCCGCCGGATTTCCCGCTCAGCGCCTCCAAGTCGCTCTTGCGTACCTGGATCACGAAGAGGGCGATGACGGCGGCCAGTACCGCCAGCGAGGCGGCGGCGATGAAGGCGTAGCCGATGCCGTGAGCGAGCACCGAGTCGCTCCACGGGGCGGGAAGGCTGTGCGTCTTGGCGAACTGGGCCTTCTGCTCGGCTGATCCCTCGGCGAGGAACTTCGGGATCTGCTTTCCGGCCTCGTCCTCGCTGGCGCTGCTGAAGATGGTGGTGAGGATCGACAGGCCGAGAGCGCCGCCGACTTGTTGTGTGGTGTTGAGCATGCCGGACGCGGCACCGGATTCACTGTCGGCGATGCCGGAGACGGCGGTGAGGGTGAGGGTGACGAAGTTGAGGCCCATGCCGAACCCGAAGAACAGCATCGGGCCGAGCAGGCCGCCGAGATACGAGCTGGAGGGGTCGATGAGGGTGAGCCAGCTCATTCCCACGGCGGTCAGGACGCAGCCGATGGCCATGAAGGGCTTGGGGCCGAAGCGGGGCAGCAGATTGGTGGCGAGGCCCGCGGCGACGACGATGGCGGCGGTGATGGGCAGGAAGGCGAGGCCCGCCTTGATCGGGCTGTACTGCAGCACGTTCTGCGCGAAGATCACGATGAAGAAGAACATGCCGAACATGGCGGCGGCGAGACTCAGCATCATCGCGTACGTGCCGGAGCGGTTGCGGTCGGCGAACAGCTTCAGGGGCGTGATCGGCTGGGCGGTGCGCCGCTCGATGGCGACGAAGGCAAGGAGCAGGGCCACGGCCACGCCGAAGGAGGTGACGGTGAGACCGTCGCTCCAGCCATTCTCGGCGGCGCGGATGAAGCCGTAGACGAGTGCGGCCATACCGATCGTCGAGGAGAGCGCGCCGGCCAGGTCGAACCGCCCGGGGTGACGCTCGGACTCCTTGATGTAGCGCGGGGCGAGCAGGGCGATGAGTACCCCGATGGGGACGTTGACGAAGAGCACCCAGCGCCAGTCGAGCCAGTCGGTGAGCAGGCCGCCGGCTATGAGGCCGACGGCGCCGCCGCCCGCGGAGACGGAGGCGAAGACGCCGAAAGCGCGGTTGCGTTCGGGCCCTTCTGGAAACGTGGTGGCGATCAGGGCGAGGGAGGTGGGGGAGGCGATGGCGCCGCCGACGCCCTGCAGGGCGCGCGCCGCGAGCAACTGCCATGGTTCCTGGGCGAATCCACCGAGGAGGGAGGCGAGAGTGAAGAGGCCGATGCCGACGATGAACATGCGGCGGCGGCCCAGAAGATCACCGGCGCGGCCGCCCAGGAGCAGCATGCCGCCGAAGGTGAGCGCGTAGGCGTTGATCACCCACGTGAGGTCGTTGGTGGAGAAGTCGAGAGCGGTCTGGATGTGGGGCAGGGCGATGTTCACGATGGTGGCATCGAGTACCACCATCAGCTGGCACGCGGCGATCACCGCGAGGGCGATACCGGGGCGGGTGGAACGTGTCTCGGTGTGGGGCTCGGCCGGTGCGGCCGGTTTGATCTGGGTCTGATCGTGCGTCACAGGTGGTCCCCCAGAGGAAAGTTAGGGAACGGTGGCGTTCCCTATGGAAACGTTAGCGACCCGTCGCGTGTGAACACAAGCGTTCTCTAAGGGGATTGGGTCAGGCGGCGGCAATGCCGCGCCGTGCGGTGTTCACTGCGGTGTTCACCAGCGACTCGGTGAACTGTTCCGCCGCGGCCGCGGTGTGGTGGTCCATGGCCTCGCCCGCCGCGTGCTCGGCCGCGTACCTCGCATCTCCCAGTGCGTTGCGGACGCGGGCGGCGATGCGGTCCACATCGCCTCGCTCGGCCGGAGGCAGCGGAGCGCCGGAACGCACTCGGGTCGCCGTCGCCGTGCCCAGCAGTCGGGCGGAGCGGATGTGCCGGCCCGTGAGGGAGTGGGCGCCCGCGAGGCCCTCAAGGGCCAGTGCGACGGCGCGTGGGTCCTCCGTCGCCAAGGCCGAGTCCAGGCCTGATTGGTGCAGGGTGAGGGCGGCCTCGGCGTCGTTGCGCAACTCGGCGGCGAAGCCGAGCTCGGCCAGGACGAGGGCCAGGCCGTTGCTGGCGTTCCGCTCACGGTTCCACTCCAGCCAGGGCCGCAGATGCGCATCGGCGGCTTCGAGGTCGCCCTCGCGGCGGGCGCCGAGTGCCAGGCCCAGTTCGGCCATCTGTTGCGCCGGCAGGTTGCCCTGCTCGATCGCGAGCTGCAGGGCGCGCTGATGGAACTCCCTGGCCTCGTCGAAGCGCTCGGTGAGCAGCGCGATCCGGCCGAGGCCCGAGAGCTGACGCGACTCCTCCGACCACATCTCCAGGGACTGGGCCATGCGCAGGCCTTCGCGGTGCAGTTGCGCCGCCAGTTCGTAGTCGGCGTTGACCTCGGCGTGCGTGCCGAGTGCCTCGGCGGTTTTCAACTGGCCCAAGACATCGCCGAGTTCGACGAACTGGGCGCGCGCCTCGAGGGCGTTCTCCCGCAGCGTCGCCAGATCGCCGCGCACCATGGCGAGAGCCGCCCGGCTGCTGAGCGCGGCGGCCACGCCCCAGGCGTCGCGCAGGGCGCGGAAGTCGGCGAGCGCGCGGTTCACCCGTGCCTCGCAGGCGGACAGTGCGCCGGTGTCTCACAGCGTGAACTCGAGGAACCACGCGGCGCGGGCGCACTCCAGGTCCGGTCCGGCGCGCTTCCACGATTCCGGTGCAGCCCACGGCTCGTGCTGATGCTGCGCTGCTCGGATCCGAACGCCGAATCCGAGCAGCCGAACCCGGGCCGACGAATGCCGGCGCTGAGATCGGCTCCCTGACCCGGGGGACCCTCCCGATCGTCGGCGCGCCGCCGGGGGCGGCCGCGAATCTCCTTCAGCGGCGGCCCCCGTCCTCGGCGGCCTTGGTGATGTGCGTTGTGGCCCGGGTATGGATGGTGAAGGGCCGCCGTTGCCTGGCATTCTGGTCGATGGAACGGTCGCGTCGAGTACGACCACGAGTTGGCAGGTGACGCGCCCCACCGACGTCGCTGACTGGTGCCCCCCCCCGCATCCCCGGAACCCACCGCTCCCCCTCTCCGTTGGAGACGCTCAGATGGATACCTCGCGCTGGACGGCCGCCCCCGCTCGGACGGCCTCCCTCCGCCGGCGCGGCGCCGTGCTCGAACGCGCGATCCTCGATGCCGCTCTGGAACAGCTCAGTACGGTCGGCTGGAACGGCCTCACCATGGAGGGCGTCGCCGCCGGCGCCCAGACCGGCAAGGCCGCCGTGTATCGCCGCTGGCCGTCCAAGGAGGACCTGGTCGCCGACGCGCTGCGTGCCGGACTGCCGCGCTTCGAGTCGGCTCCCGACCTGGGGAGCGTCCGTGCGGATCTGCTCGAGTTGTGCCGACAGGCGCGCGAGGCGATGTTCTCGCGCCCCGGTTTCGCCCTGCGATCGGTGATTCACGAATGCGACAGCCTCCAGGCCGAACGTTTCCATGGAGTGATCTTCGAAGGCGTCGTGGAGCCGACCATCAGGCTGCTCCGTGAGGTCATCACCCGTGGGATCGAGCGAGGAGAGGTGCGGTCCGACGCGGCGAACGGCTACGTCTTCGACGCCATTCCGGCGATGATGATGTACCGATCAAAGATGTGCGCGAGCGAATGGAACGACCGGGATCTGGAAGAGATGATCGACCAGTTGATGCTTCCCCTGCTCCGTCCGACAGAGCTCTGAGGCATCGCTTCGCCGGCCTGGAGGTTGCTTCGGTGAACCAGGGTGTCGAAGCGGGTTCCGGTCGGCGTAGGCTAAGGGCGCCATGCCGTACGAACCGCCTACTCACACCGTCGAGCGCTCCCTTCGAGCCACGACCGGAGCGAAGATCATTGCCGGTGTCGACGAGGTGGGGCGCGGTGCCTGGGCCGGCCCCGTCACCGTCTGCGCGGCGGTCACCGGACTGCGCCGGCCCCCCACAGGTCTCACCGACTCCAAGCTGCTCACCGTCAAACGACGCACCGAGCTCGCCGAGGTGCTGCGGACGTGGGTGACGTCGTACGCCCTCGGACACGCCTCTCCGGAGGAGATCGACGACCTGGGGATGACGGCCGCGCTGCGGCTCGCTGCGGTGCGCGCCCTGGAGGCCCTGCCGGTCCGTCCTGACGCCGTGATCCTCGACGGGAAGCACGACTATCTCGGGATTCCCTGGAAGGTCCGTACGGTGATCAAGGGCGACCGGTCGTGCGTGGCCGTCGCGGCGGCCTCGGTGATCGCCAAGGTTCAGCGCGACAAAATGATGGCCGAACTGGGTATCGACCATGCAGACTTCGGTTTTGCGGACAACGCCGGGTACCCGTCGCCCGTGCACAAGGCCGCACTGGCGGAGCGGGGACCCACCCCGTACCACCGTTTGTCGTGGGCGTATCTTGATGCGCTGCCCCAGTGGCGGCACCTCAAGAAGGTCCGCACCTGGGTGGAAGGAAGCGTTCCGGAGATCGAGGGGCAGCTCGGCTTCGACTTCTGACGATTCCGCTCGCACTTGCGTGCCACCCGCCCGCGCGATCCGCACCAGCGTTTGATAGACATCAGCTCATGCCTCTCATTCCCGAGGAGCCTCAGATTCACGAGAGTGCCCAGGGTCCCCGCGCCACTCCGGCCAGCGGCCGCACCGCGCCGACCCCCCGCCCCGTACCCGGTCCCCGCCCCGCGGCTCCGTCGCGTCCCGGCCGACCCGGGCCCCCGCGGCCCGCGCCGCCGGTGCAACGTGCGCCACGCGACGTGGCCGCGGGCAAGCCCGGACCGTCCGGCCCGGCTGCCCCTGCCGCCGCCACCAAGGCTGCGGCGACCCCGCAGATCCAGCTGATCCCGGCCTCGCCCGAGGGAGCGCTCGACGCTGCCGAGGAAGCCGTCGACCTGCTCCTGGAGTCGGGCCGTGCCCCCGGCGACGTGCTGGTGATCACCACGGGTGAACAGCACCCGTGGGCCGCCCACGAGCTGTCCTTCGGTGAAGGCTCCTACTGGGCGCAGCACGACGCGGGTGACGACGTCTTCTACGCCGATGCCTCCGTTGCGGGCCGTGCCGCGGCGCGTCCCGTGGTCGTGGTCGCCGTCAACGGCGGCCCCGACACCGCTGCCGCCACCGTCCTGCCGCAGGCCCTCGGCCAGGCAGGTGCCCTGCTGATCGTCTGCGGCGACCCGCAGCGGATCAACTCGGTGCTGGGCGCGGGCGTCTGAGCCGGTACCGGCTCGTCCGGGGGAACTCCGCAGGACACCGGGGGACAGGGCGCCGCTGAGGCGGCGTCTGCACGGCGGAGCTTTCGGCGTGCGCGAACGCGGGGAGCACTCGCCGCGCGGCCTGGACGATGGTGAGCTGCTTCATACCCAGACCCATCCCCGTCCCGGTCCCCGTCGGCGGTGGCTCGGCGGTGCTCGGGGTGGGCTTGGGCGTCGTGGACTTGGTCGTCGTACTCGGGGTCGTCGTGCTCGGGCCGTCATGTCCCGCGCGCAGTACGGCGTCGCGTGCGCAGTACGGCGCGACCGTCCCGTCGGCCGGGAGCTCCTGACGGTGTCCTCAGCGAGCGGCCGCGCGCCGCAGGACCTCCGAGGCCGCGCCGCCGGTGCGTGGCAGCGGGAGCGGTGACTCGGACGTGGCGAAGGGCTCCGGCGACGAGTCGGCGTTGGGCCGGCGGCCGCCGCGACCCTCGCCGAGGACCTGCCAGCCGTCCCGGGTCAGCGTGATGTACGCCCCGCAGCGCAGGCCGTGCAGGGTGCAGGCGTCACGCAGGCCCCACATCCACGCGCCGTCCTCCTCCGTCCAACGGGCGTCGCCCTCGCGGCAGTAGAGCAGCACCGCGGTGCGTACCGGTGTGCGGCGCCGCAGGTCGTGCGGGATGACGCGGCGCAACTGGGCGAGCAGCGCGTTGCGGAACATCCAGCCGTCGGCCGGAGCCGGGCGGCGCGTGAACGAGGCGCTCGCCCGCAGCCGCTCGTCCGCGTCGAGCACGGCGACGATCGCGGTCGCCGGCCCGGGGCGGTGCCGTGAGTGCAGACCGCTGACGACCTCGCGGGGGTTGCGCAGCAGCGGGATTCCCGCGGCAGCCCACTCTGCGGGTTCGAGCATGCGGGCCAGGGGGTTGGCGGATGCGGCGGACAGGTCGGCTGACGTCGACATGGATGCCGCGGAGGACGGAGCGAATCCGAAGGTCACGGTCCTCCCTTCGGCTACGCGCCCACACTGCGGGCGAGGTCGGATTCGGGGGAGCGCACACCGCAGCAGAGCCCTACCGGATCACGGACGAGCCGTGCGGGGAGCGGACTTCAATTCTTCCTGTCGAACCTGGATGCGGCAACGAGCAATTGGGGCCACCGACCGATATCTGGCGGTGCGCGGGTTATATCCCTACCCAGTACGTCACGGTGCGACGCATGGGACGACCGTGCACAACCAGGTTGCACGGCCACGCCCCATCAACCCTGCATGGCCAGGACGAGCGGCATCACCCCCTGTGCACCGGCGCGTTGGAGCATGCGGGCCGCGACGGCCAGGGTCCAGCCGGTCTCGGTGAAGTCGTCCACCAGCAGCACCGGGCCCGGGGTCTCGGCGAGAGCCGATGCCAGGGCGGGCGGCACGGTCAGTGCGCCGTCGAGTGCCTTGAGACGCTGGGCGCTGTTGCTCCGCGAGGCCTGGGGTGCCTCCCCGTTGTACTGCAGGGAACCCAGTAGCGGGAGTCTGCCGACCTCTGCGATGCGTGCGCCCAGTGAGTTGATCAGTTGCGGACGCGTGCGTGAGGCGACCGTGACGACGCCGACCGGGCGGGGTGGGGCGTCCTGGGTTCCGGAGGCCCAACCGCCCGGCCCCTTGGCCCAGTCGACCAGTACACCCACGACCGCCTTGGCCACGTCGTCGGGCACGGGCCCGTCCGGGGCGTGGGGTGCGAGCATCGGCCGCAGCCGGTTGCCCCAGCCGATGTCCGACAGCCGCCCCAGAGCCCGCCCCGGTGCAGCCTGTTCACCGGCCGGGATACGTCCCTTGAGGTCGATGCCGATCGCCGGCAGGCCGGTCGGCCACATGCGGCGCGGCTCGACCTCGACTCCCGCCCGGCCGAGGTCGACGCGCGCGGCGTCCAACGCGACCGTGGACGTGTCGGCAGTGAAGCGCGCCCCCGCGCAGTTGTCGCAGCGACCGCAGGGCTTGGCCCCCTCGTCGTCGAGCTGACGCTGCAGGAACTCCATCCGGCAGCCCGTCGTCGAGGCGTACTCGCGCATCGCCTGCTGCTCGGCCTTGCGCTGTCGGGCGACCCACTCGTACCGCTCGGCCTCGTACGTCCATGGCTGTCCGGTCGCGATCCAGCCGCCCTTGACCCGCAGGACCGCCCCGTCCACGTCGAGGACCTTGAGCATGGTCTCCAGGCGCGAGCGGCGAAGCTCCACCAAGGGCTCCAGGGCGGGCAGCGACAGTGGCCTGTCCGCCCGCCCGAGGACGTCGAGAGTGCGGCGCACCAGGTCCTCCGAGGGGAAGGCGAGCGAGGCGAAGTACTGCCAGATCGCCTCGTCCTCCCGACCTGGAAGGAGGAGCACCTCGGCGTGCTCGACACCGCGGCCGGCGCGACCGACCTGCTGGTAGTAGGCGATGGGCGAGGAGGGCGAGCCCAGGTGCACCACGAAACCGAGGTCGGGCTTGTCGAAGCCCATGCCGAGCGCGGAGGTGGCGACCAGTGCCTTGACCTTGTTGCCGAGCAGGTCGTCCTCGGCCTGCTGCCGGTCGGCGTTCTCCGTCTTGCCGGTGTAGGAGGCGACCGTGTGACCGCGATGCCGCAGGAAGGCCGTGACCTCCTCGGCGGCGGCCACCGTGAGCGTGTAGATGATCCCCGAGCCCGGTAGTTCATCGAGGTGGTCGGCGAGCCACGCCATCCGGTGCGCGGCGTCCGGCAGTCGCAGCACACTCAGGCTCAGGCTGTCCCGGTCGAGCGGACCGCGCAGCACCAGGGCGTCCGAGGTGGCCCCGGTACCGAGTTGTTCGGCGACATCGGCGGTCACACGCGCGTTGGCGGTGGCGGTCGTCGCGAGTACGGGCACTCCGGGCGGGAGATCGGAGAGCATGGTGCGCAGCCGCCGGTAGTCCGGCCGGAAGTCGTGGCCCCAGTCCGAGATGCAGTGCGCCTCGTCCACCACGAGAAGGCCGGTCGCCGCGGCCAGCTCGGGCAGAACCTGATCGCGGAAGTCCGGGTTGTTGAGGCGCTCCGGAGAGACCAGCAGCACATCGACGTCACCCGCGGCGATCTCGCCCTGAATGGTGTCCCATTCCTCGGTGTTGGAGGAGTTGATGGTCCGCGCGTGGATCCCGGCGCGAGCCGCGGCGTCGACCTGGTTGCGCATCAGCGCGAGCAACGGGGACACGATCACTGTCGGTCCGCTGCCCCGGGCCCGCAGCAGCGAGGTGGCCACGAAGTAGACCGCGGACTTGCCCCAACCCGTGCGCTGTACGACCAGGGCCCGGCGTCTGTCGGCGACCAGTGCCTCGATCGCCCGCCACTGGTCCTCCCGCAGCCGGGCCGCGCCGGTGGCGTCCCCGACGAGGCGGGCGAGGACCGCGTCGGCGGCCGCCCGGAGATCCGCGTTGCTCGTGTGCTCCATGCGTCCCATACAACAGGACGGCACTGACAGAGGGGACCGGGCCCGGCCCCCGCGGTGGTGCGGCCGACCCCTGCCGGCGTCGCGTTGTCGTGTCCCTGTTCGGAGTTATCCACAGGGCAAAGCGGAGCCTCATGATCCGCGAGATCGTCTGCGCATGACGAATCACAGCGAAGCGACTGGATCCCCCGAAAACGACGGCTCCGCGGGCAGCGAGCAACACCTCGCCCCACGCGCAACCGACCCGAACGAGGGGGTGCAACAGGCGGACCAACCCGACTGCACCGCGTACGAAGGGCACCTGCCCGAGCACCAGGTCACCCTGCGCACCCCCGCCGAACTGGCCGACGCGTTGCCGTATCTCCTCGGGTACCGCCCCGAGGACAGCATCGTGCTCGTCGCCCTGCACGACAGTGGTGGCCGCGGCCGGTTCGGTGGCCGGGCACGGCTCGGCATTCCCGCGAGTACGGACGACTGGGACTCCGCGGCCGGGCAGCTGGCCCACGGACTGGTGAGGGGCAGCGAGCGCAGGGGAGCCCGAGCCGAGCAGATGGTCGCCTTCCTCTGCCAGGAACCGGACAAGGGCGAGACGGGCCGACAGGTCATGGAACGGCTGCGACCACTGGCCCAGAAGATGCGTCTCGTCTGCGGCAGCCTGGACGTCCCGGTGATCGAGGCCCTGTGCATCTCCGCCGGCCGATTTTGGTCGTACTGCTGCGACAAGGGGGAGTGCTGTCCGCCCGAGGGCCGGCCGATGGGCCTGCCCGGTACATCCGTGTTGGCGGCCGCGGCCACGTACGCCGGACTTCAGGTGCGCGGCACGCTGCGCGAGTTGCAGGCCAGGCTGTTGCCCTGGGAGACCGCCGCAGCCCTGGAGCAGGAGATCGCCCTGGACACCGTCGGCATGGCGCTCGTGCCCAGGATCCTCGACGACGCGACACGCGCGGGCGTGGCGGAGGAGACGTTGGAGCTCGCCGAGCGGCTCCTGAACCGGTTCGCCGTGGCCCCGCCCGCGTCAGGAACGCTCACCGCGGATCTCCGCGACGACGAACTGCTCGGACACGACGAAGCCGCGAGGCTCATTCTGGGCCTGCAGGACCGCTCGACCCGCGACCGCGCGGCCGAGTGGATGGAGGGCGACGAGGCCGCTCCCGCCCTCCGGCTCTGGCGAGCGCTGGCCCGCCGCTGTGTCGGACCGTACCGCGAGCACGCCGCGCCGCCCCTCACCCTCGCCGGCTGGGTCGCCTGGTCCACCGGCGACGATCTGGAGGCCCGAGAAGCCCTTGCCATGGCACTCGGCGCCGACACCGACTACCTCTTCGCGCGCCTCCTGCACCAGGCCTGCAACGAGGGTCTGGACCCCGAATCGATCCGGCGGTGCCTGCGCACGGAACGCGTGGGCCGCGAGCGGACGGAGGCCGGGCGGCTCGCCAGGCCGGAGGACGCCGAGGAGCCGGTACGGGGCACGGCGGTGGAGTCCAAGCCGACGCCTGACGCGGGTGATCGCCGCCGGTCTCGGCACGTTGCGGGTTCGGCCGGCGGCCTCCTGGGCTCCGCTCCGGACGCCGGGCGGGAGCGGGCTGAGAGCGTCTCGCGCCGGCGTACCCGGACGGGGACGCATCCCGGTGCCCCGCGGCCGGACGGCACGGCTGCCCATCGCTCGAAGCGCACGGCTGCGCGCACGCCGAAGAGCACGGTCCCGCGCACCTCGAAGAAGGGAACTGCGCGTCGGAGCAGGCCCCGTCCGGACGGTGTGCGTCCTGGAAACACCGGCGCAGAGGGGGACGCGTGAGCCAACACAGGCAGAGCACTGACCGATGCCCTCGAGATGACGGCAGCCGTGGCGCGAGGCGCGGGCGCCAACCAGGCAGCGGCGTCCGTGAGCCGGGTCCTCACTGCCCAGGACGGCAGCGACCTCGTGGGCGCCTCGGCGTCCCGGAGGACCTCCGCCTGCCTGGCGACCTCGGTGAACACGGTGACCCTTCAGCGCGGTCACCCCAGCACGGGCGTGACCCCGACGAGTCCCTCCCCGTTCACCTGAGTGGCGGAACGCCTGGACTGGCAGTGCCGCCGTACCGCCCCTGTCACCCCGGGTCCCCCAGCCGGCGCCGCACACGCCCGAGGCGCAACGAGTGCAGAGGAAGCCGCCCCATGCCACAGCCGCCCCCCGCCTCTCCGGCCGCCGACGATCGCTCGACAGCCGGTGGGCCGGTGCCGTCCCCCAGGCTGGATACGGAGCTGTCTCCAGTCGGAGCCGGCGCGGGGCGGCACGCGTCCCGGTTTCCGAGTGACGCCACCGGCAGTTCCCCGCAGGCCGGCGACGGCTGGTCCCCGTCGGCCTTGGCAGGCCAGGTCGGCCGCCCTTACCGGTTGGAAGGGCGGGCCGGGCTCCCCGTTCAGCCGACGAGACCGACAAGGCAGAGCCCCCCGCCCTCGTTGCCCGCGAGTGCGGGCCCGACGACGCCGCCACCCATCGACCACGCACGACGCTCCTACCCGTCTCAAGACACCCCGTCGGTTCAGCCCTCGACCGCTCGCCGGTCGGCCGACCTGCCCCCCACACACGACGCCATGATCTGCGTCGCCCTTCCGGGCCTTGCCATCTCCACGGACCAAGGGCAGTTGACGGGCCGCGGGCTTGAGGGCTTCTACCGCGCGGGCCGGCGCGTGCTCTCGCGCTGCCAGATCCGTGTGGCCGGACGCGAACCGCTCCCGATCCAAGCCCGGATGACGGCGGCCGACTGCGTCCGCTTCGTGGGCACGCTGCGCACCTCCCCGCAGGCGGGCCCGGACCCGGACGTCGTCGTCGTGCGCACCCGTCACGCGGACGGCACCGAGCGGATCACGCTGCACAGTGCGGCCGTTCGCCCGTTGCGTGTGCCGGTCGAGGTCGCGCTGGGTACGGACCTGGCCGACCTCGGTGCGATCGCCTGCGGCAGGTCGGGCCCGGAACTGCCCGCCACGGTCCACGATTCCGGCCTGCGCTGGTCGTCCGCCCACGGGAACTCGACAGTGACGGCCGACCCGTCGCCTGTCGACGCGCTGGCCTCCGCGGGGCTGCTGCGCTGGGAGTTCGCACTGCCCCCGGGCGGCAGCGCGAGCATCGAACTGCGGGTGCGTCCGGACGGGGCGGGACCCGTGCGGGCCGTGGGACGAGCGGCGACGAGCCCGCTGGCTCCCGCGCGGGCAGCCGGTGACGACCCCAGCGTGGAGGCCTTGCTGCGGACGAGCATCGAGGACCTCCAGGCCCTCCTGCTGCGGGACCCCGAACATCCCGCCGACACGCACCTGGCCGCCGGGGTGCCCTGGCGCTGCGGCCTCGCCCCGGCCGAGGCCCTCGCCGCGGCCCGGATGACCCTGCCCCTGGGCACCCGGCTCGCCGTGGGCACGCTGCGCACCCTCGCCCGCACCCAACTCCGCGGCCAGGGACCGCAGTCCGGCATGATCCCCGGGCCGATACGGGACGCGGGCCCCCATCTGCCACCGGGCTGCACAGGCTCGGAGGCCACGCTGCTCTTCCCCGCGCTGCTCGCGGAAGCCCGACGCTGGGGGCTGCCCGAACCCGAGACCGAGGAACTCCTCCCGGCGGCCGAGCGGTGTCTGACCTGGCTGCGGACCACTGCGGGCGACCGTATGTACCTGAGCGACCCGCACCCCGGCGGACCCGTCCGCTGCGAGACCCAGGCCCATGCCCATCGTGCGGCCCTGCTCGGCGCCGATCTCCTCGACGCCTGCGGCAGACCGGGCGGCGGCGAACTGCGGCAGTGGGCCCGGGCGCTGCGGACGACGTTCCGTGCGGACTTCTGGCTCGACGACGTGGGCGGCGGTCGGCCCGCAGCGGCCCGAGCCCCGGACGGACGGCACGTGCCGCATCTGGGCGCCGCCGCCGTCCATCTCCTCGACACGGGCCTGCTGGGCGGGGGAGAACAGGCCCCCGGTCTGCTCGACAAGGTGCAGACCGAACAACTCGCCCGGCTGCTCGGCGGGCCGGCCATGGACTCGGGGTGGGGCCTTCGCGGGCTGAGCGCGAAGGAGGCGGGACACAACCCCTTCGGTCACCGCAGTGGCGCGGTGAGGGTCCACGAGACGGCGCTCGCCGTCGCCGGCCTGACCGCGGCCGACTACGAGAAGGAGGCGAGTGCGCTGCTGCGGGGCCTGCTGGGTGCGGCAGAGGCGTTCGGCCACCGGCTGCCCGAGATGTACGCGGGGGAGCGGCGCACCGACAAAAGCGCTCCCCTCCCGCATCCGGCGGCCTGCCGCCCCGCGGCCACGGCAGCGGCAGCCGGGGTGCTGCTGTTGACCACGATCGCGGGCATCCGCCCGGACGCTCCCGCAAGGACGGTCACACTGCGGCCCATGCGCAGCGCACCGCTGGGCGAGATCGTCCTGACGGGCCTCCGGGTCGCCGGAGCCCCCTTCTCCGTACGCGTCAGCCGACTGGGCCTCGCCATGGTCGAGGAGGCGGCCGACGGCCTGCAATTGAGAGCGTGACCTCGTACGACGCCCCTCGGCCACGACAGGTGAGCCGGGTGGTGAGGCTCATATCGAGCCGAAATGGATCAACCCCCGATGGGGTCGGCGAAGGGAGTGTTTATCGTCAAGCAGACGACTATGATCGCCGCATGCCCTACGACCCGTCAGCCTTTCCGCCCTTTGCCGTCACCGTGGACCTGGTCGTGCTGACCGTGCGCCGCCACGCCCTGTGCGCGCTGGCGGTGCGCAGGGGCGAACCGCCGTTCCAGGGGCGCTGGGCGCTGCCCGGCGGGTTCGTAAGGGCCGACGAGGACCTGGCGCAGGCCGCCGCGCGTGAGCTGGCCGAGGAGACCGGGCTGCGCGCTCACGACCCTTCCGTTCCCGTGCAGGACAACGGCGCACACCTGGAGCAGCTCGCGACATACGGCGACCCCAAGCGCGACCCCCGGATGCGCGTGGTCAGCGTCGCTCACCTCGCGCTGGCCCCCGATCTGCCCGCACCCCGCGCGGGAGGCGATGCCAGCAACGCGCGCTGGGCACCGGTCGACGAGTTGCTGCAACAGGGCGGTTACGGCCGTGACGGCGAACCCGTCGCGCCGCTCGCCTTCGATCACGCGCAGATCCTGGCCGACGGGGTGGAGCGCGCCCGCTCCAAGATCGAGTACTCGTCGCTGGCCACGGCGTTCTGCCCCACCGAGTTCACCGTCGGCGAGCTGCGCCGTGTCTATGAGGCGGTGTGGGGCGTGGCGCTCGACCCCCGCAACTTCCACCGCAAGGTGACGGGCACACCGGGCTTCCTCGTCCCCACCGGAGGCACCACCACACGTCAGGGCGGCCGCCCCGCCCAGCTCTTCCGGGCCGGTGGAGCCACGCTGCTCAACCCCCCGATGCTGCGCCCGGAAGTCTGACGCGAGCGTCCGGCCGGGATGGCGTGCCGGGATGCCGAGCCGGACCGGACGACAGCGACCGCGCTCAGGGGCGAGGGGCGAACAGGGGTCCGAGCGGGCCGATCTGTGCCGGGAGCGGGCCGTGCGCTGCCCGAAAAAACGGACATAGCGCGCTATCTTGCTGCAAGTGATCCAGGCCATCGGACTGACCAGCGACCCTCGCAAGGAGCTTCCTCCCGCCGTCGACGACGTTTCCTTCGAGGCGCGCGCGGGACGTGTCACCGCGCTGCTCGGAGCGCCGGGAGCAGGCAAGACGACGGCCCTCAGACTCATGCTCGAACTCCAACAGGGCCGTGGGATCACCTACTTCAGAGGCCGTCCCCTGCACCGCATCGCCCATCCCTCGCGCGAGGTCGGCGTGCTCCTCGGCGACGTTCCCGGGCACCCGGCCCGCACCGTCCGCGGCCATCTGCGCATGCTGTGCGCCGCCGCGGGGGTTCCGGCACGGCGCGCCGACGAGGTCCTCGAGGTGGTCGGCCTCGTCAGCCTGCGCGACGAACGCCTGGACACCCTCTCGCGCGGCATGGACCGCCGCCTCGGTCTGGCCTGTGTGCTGCTGCCCGACCCGCACACACTCGTGCTCGACGATCCCGCGGGCGGGCTCTCGGCCCGGGAGTGCCGTTGGCTGTACGGCATGCTGCGCGCGCACGCGACCCAGGGCGGCACGGTCCTGCTGACCACGGCCGATCCCAAGACGGCCGCGCGCACCGCCGACCGGATCGTCGCCCTGGAGCGGGGCAGACTCGTCGCCGACCTGGAGGCCGCCGACTTCGCCCGCACCCGGCTGCGCCCCCGGGTCGCCGTCCGCACTCCGCACGCCTCCCGCCTCGCCGCCCTGCTCACCAAGGAGGCACGCACGGCCCAGCGCTCCGTCGAGGTCGTACGCGAGGGCGGCAACCGCCTCTCGGTGTACGGCAGTACATGTGCCGATGTCGGCGAGATCGCGTTCCGCCACGGCATCCTTGTGCACCAACTCGCGGACGAGATCGGGGACATGGGGCCCGGCGCGGAGCAGGACCTCACGGTGGACCTGCGAGCCGACCAAGCGCGGCAGACCTCGGACGAGGGGTCGGCCCCGGCCGACGAACGCGCGGCGGCCCCCGAGGCTCCGCTGACGCCGGACGGAGAGCCGGTCACGGCAGCTGGGCAGGAGGCCTCCGCTGAGGCTCCACAGGCGCCCCTGAGCGAGCCGCGACCCGCCGACGCACTCGCTGACGGTCGGCCTTCGTCCGAGGCCGCCGGTCCGCGCGCGGCAACCTCCGCTGTCGATGCCCTTCCCGATCTCCCGCCCCCCATTTCCGTCCGCCCCGCCCCCAGCCCCCTCCGCCCCCTCCGCTACGAACTCCGTCGCGCCGCCGGCGTCGGCACGGGGTTCCTCACCGGCGCCGCCGTGCTGGTGGTGTCCGCCCTCACCGCCGTACTGCTGGCCCGTATCGGACACACTCCACAGCCGCGCCTGCTGGTCGCGTGGCCGCAGGAACTCCCGCTGCCGCCCGCGGCGCTCGGTGCCGGGCTGCTCGGCGCGATCGCGTTCGGCGACGAATTCCGCCACCCCGCCCTGGCCGCGGATCGCGGCACCGTCCCCCGCCGGCTGGGGCTGCTCGCCGCGAAGCTCCTCGTCGGCTCCGCCACCGCGCTGATGCTGGCCTTCCTCACCGTGGGCTGCAACGCCGAAGTGCTCTATCTCGTCTACGGACCGGAGCTCGCGGAAGTTCCCGCCGACTGGCTTTCGCTGAGCGCGAGTTGGATCGGGCTCGTGGTCGGCTGTGCCTGGGCCGGCGTGCTGGCCGCGGGCCTCTTCCGGTCGACCACGGCCGGGCTCGCGGCGGTGGTCTCCGTACCCGTCGTCGTCGTACCTCTCGTACAAAGGGTGCTGGAGGGGCCGTCTGTGCGGACGGCGGCCGGTTTTCCCCTGCGGCTGCGTGAGGTGCTCCTGTCCCAGTGGCCGTTCGGGGGAGAGCGCTATCTGGCCGCCGTCGCGCGCGTGATCGCCCAACCCGTCGGCGGCGCACTGACGTTGTCGCTGACCGCGCTGCTCTGCGCCTATCTGCTCACGACCCTGCGGAGCAGGGTCCGATGACGGCCATCCATGAGCTTCCCGGTCCCGTCCTGTGCACAACTCCCCGGGGAGAGCCCATTTCTTTCCGATAAGGCGTCAATTGCGACGGGGTGAGCGATCACCCTTTCGTGTGCTTTTCACCAAAGACCTCAAGGGAGTTGGGGACGGCGCCGACAAAGGATCCGTGAGTACCCTTGCGCACACCATGATGACCGCCGCCCGCGCCACCGACTCCGGTCTCGTCGGCCCGGGCGAACTCGACCGCTACCCCTACGCCGAGGCCCCCGTCGCCGACCGCGTCGGAGCCACTGCCTGGGACGGCGCGGACCCGGAGCTGGGCCGTGTCGGCCGGCGCGCCGCGGGCAGCCGCGGACGCGGGCTGCACGGCCAACTCGTCCAACAGCTCGGCCAGATGATCGTCTCCGGCGACCTGGGTGCCGACCGTCCGCTCGTGCCCGAGGAGATCGGCCAGCGCTTCGAGGTCTCCCGCACCGTCGTCCGCGAGTCGCTCCGTGTCCTGGAGGCCAAGGGCCTGGTCAGCGCCCGCCCGAACGTCGGCACGCGCGTGCGCCCCGTCAGCGACTGGAACCTCCTCGACCCGGACATCATCGAGTGGCGGGCCTTCGGGCCGCAGCGCGACGATCAACGCCGGGAGCTGAGCGAGCTGCGCTGGACGATCGAGCCGCTCGCCGCCCGCCTCGCCGCCGGGCACGGGCGCGACGACGTCCAGCAGCGGCTCGCCGACATGGTCGAGATCATGAGTCACGCGATGGGACAGGGCGACGTCCTCACCTTCTCCCGCGCCGACACCGAGTTCCACACGTTGCTCATCCAGGTCGCGGGCAACCGCATGCTGGAGCACCTGTCGGGGATTGTCTCGGCCGCCCTCCAGGTCTCCGGCGGCCCCGTCACGGGCTGTGACCGGCCGAACGAGACGTCGCTGGCGCAGCACAGCAGGATCGTCGACGCCCTCGCCGCGGGCGACGGCGCGGCCGCCGAAACGGCCATGCGCCACCTGCTCACCGTCCACCCCGAGGTGGAGCGCGTGGTGCCCGCACCCCGCGAGCACTGACCGCGCACCCGGGTCGCGCGGCTGAGGATGCCTCCCCCTCCTGTGGCATCTCTCGGTCCGCGCGCCCACTCCCGTCGGACCCGCAGGATCCAGCACGGATCCTGCGGGTCCGACGGTGCGATGAGGCGGCCGAATCGCCGTAGGATGCGTGATCCAGGCCGTGGGCGACCTCTTAAGTCATCATCTGCCCGCTTTTGATCGGTTACGGGATGTGACTCGGGCCACGCAGATTGGGCGTAACGCTCGGGGAAACAGCGCGATGACCTAAGAGGTGACAGCCGAGGAGGGAATACGGACGCCGCTCAAGGCGCTGTGCATCTTCCCGGCCCCCGCCCGCACCGTCGGCCCAATCCCCAGGTCGGTGGTCGGCTCCTGTCCGCAGTGGACGGGGCCGGAAGCCGTTTTCCAACGTTCCGAGAGGTTGTTCGTGTCGGCCAGCACATCCCGTACGCTCCCGCCGGAGATCGCCGAGTCCGTCTCTGTCATGGCTCTGATCGAGCGGGGAAAGGCTGAGGGGCAGATCGCCGGCGACGATGTGCGTCGGGCCTTCGAAGCCGACCAGATTCCGGCCACTCAGTGGAAGAACGTACTGCGCAGCCTCAACCAGATCCTCGAGGAAGAGGGTGTGACGCTGATGGTCAGTGCCGCGGAGCCCAAGCGCACCCGAAAGAGCGTCGCAGCGAAGAGTCCGGCCAAGCGCACCGCCACCAAGACGGTCGCGGCGAAGACGGTGACCGCCAAGAAGGCCACCGCCACCGCCACGCCGGCGGCGCCCGCCGCCGACTCCGCCGTCGAGGACGAGGCCCCCGCGAAGAAGGCCGCTGCCAAGAAGGCGACCGCCAAGAAGGCGGCCGCGAAGAAGACCGTCGCCAAGAAGACGGCGGCCAAGAAGACCACCGCCAAGAAGGACGACGCAGAGCTCGTCGAGGACGAGGTTCTCGAGGACGCCCCCGGCAAGGGCGGCGACGAGCCGGAGGGTGCCGAGAGCGCCGGTTTCGTACTCTCCGACGAGGACGAGGACGACGCGCCCGCCCAGCAGGTCGCCGCGGCCGGCGCTACCGCCGACCCGGTCAAGGACTACCTCAAGCAGATCGGCAAGGTCCCGCTGCTCAACGCCGAGCAGGAGGTCGAGCTCGCCAAGCGCATCGAGGCCGGTCTGTTCGCCGAGGACAAACTGGCCAACGCCGACAAGCTCGCCCCCAAGCTCAAGCGCGAGCTGGAGATCATCGCCGAGGACGGCCGCCGCGCCAAGAACCACCTCCTGGAGGCCAACCTCCGTCTGGTGGTCTCCCTGGCCAAGCGCTACACCGGCCGCGGCATGCTCTTCCTGGACCTCATCCAGGAAGGCAACCTAGGTCTGATCCGCGCGGTGGAGAAGTTCGACTACACCAAGGGCTACAAGTTCTCCACGTACGCCACCTGGTGGATCCGTCAGGCGATCACCCGCGCCATGGCCGACCAGGCCCGCACCATCCGTATCCCGGTGCACATGGTCGAGGTCATCAACAAGCTCGCGCGCGTGCAGCGCCAGATGCTCCAGGACCTGGGCCGCGAGCCCACCCCGGAGGAGCTGGCCAAGGAGCTCGACATGACCCCGGAGAAGGTCATCGAGGTCCAGAAGTACGGCCGCGAGCCCATCTCGCTGCACACCCCGCTGGGCGAGGACGGCGACAGCGAGTTCGGTGACCTCATCGAGGACTCCGAGGCAGTCGTCCCGGCCGACGCGGTCAGCTTCACACTCCTGCAGGAGCAGCTGCACTCCGTCCTCGACACCCTGTCCGAGCGCGAGGCGGGCGTCGTCTCCATGCGCTTCGGTCTCACCGACGGTCAGCCGAAGACCCTCGACGAGATCGGCAAGGTGTACGGCGTCACGCGCGAGCGCATCCGCCAGATCGAGTCCAAGACGATGTCGAAGCTGCGCCACCCGTCGCGGTCCCAGGTGCTGCGCGACTACCTCGACTAGTCGCCCCCGTACGACACAGAAGGCCCGGTCTCCCGAAGGGGAACCGGGCCTTCGTGCTGTCGCGCGGGTGCGGGGTGCGGCGGGCTGGATCACTCTGGGTTTCCCATGACCACCCGAGAGTGAGGAGCGTCATGCGTCGTCCCTTTACCCGGGCGCTGGCCCGGCCGCTTGCTCTGGCGGCAGTGGCAGCCGCCGCACCGCTGGTGTCCGCCGCCCCCGTGGCTGCCGACAGTGTCGTCGTCGGCGGGTTTCCGGTCGATGTGTCCCAGAGTCCGTGGACCGTGGCGCTGTCCAGCCGTGACCGGTTCGGGGGTACGCGGGCGGGTCAGTTCTGCGTCGGTGTGGCGGTCGGCCGGTCCACCGTGCTCACCGCGGCCCACTGCATGAGCGAGGAGGTCCTGGGCTCGTCGCCGGACGCGGTGCGCGACCTCAGTGTCATCGCCGGCCGTACGGATCTGTTGTCGAACCGGGGCCAGGAAATCCGTGTCCGCGGCACCTGGGTGAACCCGGCTTACGACGGTGTGACCAACGCGGGGGACTTCGCCGTGGTCACTCTCGCCCAGCCGCTTCCCGCGAGCTCGGTCATCAGGACGGCGCGCACTGGCGATCCCGCCTATGTACCGGGCACGGCGGCCCTGGTCTACGGGTGGGGGGACATCACGGGCACGGGTGACTACGCGCGCAGTCTGCGGGCAACGCGCGTGCATGTACTGCCCGACGCCCTGTGCAGGCGGGCGTATCCGGGCGGCGGGAGCGGAAGGTACCTGGCCGACAGCATGGTCTGCGCCGGAGAACCGGCGGGAGGCCGCGACGCCTGCCAGGGGGACAGCGGAGGGCCGCTGGTCGCTCAGGGCAAGCTGATCGGGCTTGTTTCCTGGGGGAGCGGCTGTGGTCGTGCGGGCACTCCTGGGGTCTACACGCGTGTGTCGGACATCGTGCGGAACCTGGGGTGGCGCGCCGCCGGGGCATCGACCGCCGAGCGGGCGGCTGACAGTGCCCTGAGGGCCCGCCGGAGATGAGCGCGGGCGGCCGCCCCTGCTGTGAGGGGCGGCCGCCCGTCAACCGGCCTGTGCCGGAGCTGGCTCGTCGTGGACGCGAGGTGTCAGCGCTCTTCTTCGGAGGCAGATGCAGGAGCGGACGTAAGCCGCTCCGTCTCGTCCTGTATCTCAGCGGCGATCTTCTTGAGTTCCGGCTCGAACTTGCGGCCGTGGTGGGCGCAAAAGAGCAGTTCTCCGCCGCTGAGCAGGACGACGCGCACGTACGCCTGGGCGCCGCAACGGTCGCAGCGGTCAGCGGCCGTCAGCTGGCTCGCGGGGGTCAGAACAGTAGTCACGTCGCCTCTTCTCTAGCTCGACGAGCTGTCGTACCAGGGTCAACATCCAACCAGCCTCAAAACGTTCCCGCTCGCGGCTTCTCCCAGAGAGAAATTTTTTCCGGGACGGCTGGCTGCTGCCGGTTTGGCGGCGAATGTGCCGTATTGCGCATCTGTCGTGCTTACGGTTTCGCGCTGTCGGTCAGGGGGTCGGTCCTCCCGGCTGGCTTGCCGGTTTGTTCATGAGGACGTGCCCGGAGCCTAAATGGTTCATGCCTGGAAGGGAACGTGATATGTACTTCACCCCATCGAGGGATCGAACACGCATGCGACTCTGGACTAGTCTGTGTTCCACACGAGGGTGGCGTTACAACGGCTCTACCAGGCCTCGGTACCCTCTTGACGGCGACCGAAGCCACGCCCTTACCCACTGGGGCCCCAAATGAAATTCAGCGAGGAGCGAACCGCGTGACCGCCGAGACGTCCGTGCCGTCCACAGCGCTGCTGGCAGGAGCAGACCGGGACGGGTCCAACTACACCGCGCGGCACCTGCTCGTCCTCGAGGGGCTCGAGGCCGTGCGCAAGCGCCCGGGTATGTACATCGGCTCGACCGACAGCCGTGGCCTGATGCACTGCCTGTGGGAGATCATCGACAACTCCGTCGACGAGGCCCTCGGCGGGTACTGCGACCACATCGAGGTGATCCTCCACGACGACGCCTCCGTGGAGGTCCGGGACAACGGCCGGGGCATCCCGGTCGACGTCGAGCCCAAGACCGGCCTGTCCGGCGTCGAGGTCGTCATGACCAAGCTGCACGCCGGCGGAAAGTTCGGCGGCGGCTCGTACGCCGCATCCGGCGGTCTGCACGGCGTGGGCGCCTCCGTGGTGAACGCCCTGTCCGCGCGGCTGGACGTCGAGGTGGACCGAAATGGTCACACGCACGCCATCAGCTTCCGGCGTGGCGTGCCCGGGGCCTTCGCCGCCGACGGTGCGAACGCCAAGTTCGAGGCCAAGGGCGGCCTGCGCAAGACCAAGAAGATCCCCAAGACCCGCAACGGCACGCGCGTGCGGTACTGGGCCGACCGCCAGATCTTCCTCAAGGACGCCAAGCTCTCCCTGGAGAATCTGCACCAGCGCGCCCGCCAGACCGCGTTCCTGGTGCCCGGCCTGACCATCGTCGTCCGTGACGAGTTCGGCCTCGGCGAGGGCGGCAGCAAGGGCGAGGAGTCCTTCCGCTTCGACGGTGGCATCAGCGAGTTCTGCGAGTACCTGGCGACCGACAAGCCGGTCAACGACGTCCTCCGCTTCTCCGGCCAGGGCACCTTCAAGGAGACCGTCCCGGTCCTGGACGAGCACGGTCAGATGACCCCCACCCAGGTCACCCGTGAACTCGACGTCGACGTCGCCATGCGGTGGGGCACCGGTTACGACACGACCCTGAAGTCGTTCGTGAACATCATCGCCACCCCCAAGGGCGGCACCCACGTCGCGGGCTTCGAGACCGCCGTGGCCAGCACGATGAACGAGGTGCTGCGTGCCAAGAAGCTGCTGCGCGTCGCCGAGGACGACATCGTCAAGGACGACGCCCTGGAGGGGCTGACCGCGGTCGTCACCGTCCGTCTCGCCGAGCCGCAGTTCGAGGGCCAGACCAAGGAGGTCCTGGGTACCTCGGCGGCCCGGCGCATCGTGAACACCGTGATCGCCAAGGAACTCAAGGCGTTCCTGACGTCCACCAAGCGGGACGCCGCGGCCCAGGCCCGGGTCGTCATGGAGAAGGCCGTCGCCGCCGCCCGTACGCGCATCGCGGCCCGTCAGCACAAGGACGCGCAGCGCCGGAAGACGGCGCTGGAGTCCTCGTCGCTGCCCGCCAAGCTCGCCGACTGCCGCAGCGACGACGTCGACCGCAGCGAGCTGTTCATCGTCGAGGGAGACTCCGCCCTCGGCACCGCCAAGCTCGCCCGGAACTCCGAATTCCAGGCGCTGTTGCCGATCCGCGGCAAGATCCTCAACGTCCAGAAGTCGTCCGTGACCGACATGCTCAAGAACGCCGAGTGCGGTGCGATCATCCAGGTCATAGGGGCAGGGTCCGGCCGGACCTTCGACATCGACGCGGCACGCTACGGCAAGATCATCATGATGACCGACGCCGATGTGGACGGCTCCCACATCCGGACCCTGCTGCTGACGCTGTTCCAGCGCTACATGCGGCCGATGATCGAGGCGGGCCGGGTGTTCGCGGCGGTGCCGCCGCTGCACCGCGTCGAGCTCATCCAGCCCAAGAAGGGGCAGGACAAGTACGTCTACACGTACTCGGACCGCGAGCTGCGCGACAAGCTCATGGAGTTCCAGAGCAAGGGCATCCGGTACAAGGACTCCATCCAGCGGTACAAGGGTCTCGGTGAGATGGACGCCGACCAGCTGGCCGAGACCACGATGGACCCGCGCCATCGCACCCTGCGCCGGATCAGCCTCACCGACCTGGAAGCCGCCGAGCGGGTCTTCGATCTGCTGATGGGCAATGACGTGGCGCCGCGCAAGGAGTTCATCTCCAGCTCGGCGGCCACGCTGGATCGCTCTCGTATCGACGCGTAGTCGCTGCGCTGGGCTTGGGCCGTCCTTTCGGCCTCGGCTTCGCCTTCGGCCGGTTTTGGGTCCCACCAGCACCACCCGTGCAACTTTCGTTGTCTGGTGCGGGTGGCCCCCGTGGGGCTTTTCCGCCGTCGGCGGCTGCGGCTCTCGCTCGGTCACCTGATGGGGTGAAGCGCGCGGAGAAGCAGAGTCGGGGATCTTTCCGTTCTGTCCATGCTTGGGCATGTGCTCAAGCAACGGTCGCGGCCTGGCCGACGATCCCTGGTACGACGCCCTCGCCTCCGGATGGGGGGAGTCGGACGGTACGCACGCTCCCGAGGCAGTTGCGACGCCCGTCGCGGGTGATGTGTACCTGGAGGTACAGCGCAGCGCGGCGTTCCAGGAAGTGCGCAGCCGCTACCGGAGGTTCGTGGTGCCGGCGGTGGCTGTGTTCCTCTCCTGGTACGTGGCGTACGTCGTGGCCGCCACGGCCGCGCCGGGGCTGATGGCCCGGCCCGTGGCGGGCGCCGTGAACGTGGCGATGCTCGCCGGGCTCGGACAGTTCCTCACCACCTTCCTGTTCGCCTGGGCCTACGCCCGTCATGCGCGGCTGCGCCGGGACCGGGCCGCGCTCGAACTGCGCTGGGAGACCCAGGAGTTGACGCGCGTCGCAAGGGACGGTGCCTCGTGACGGGTGACCAGCAGACCCTGGCGCTGCTCCTGTTCAGCGTGTTCGTCGCGATCACCCTGGCGATCACGACATGGGCCAGCCGCAACCGGCGTGGTTCGGCTGAGGAGTTCTACGCGGGCGGCCGGCTCTTCTCGCCCATGGAGAATGGTTTTGCCATCGCCGGTGACTACATGTCGGCCGCCTCCTTCCTCGGCATCTCCGGACTGATCGCCCTCTTCGGCTACGACGGGCTGCTGTACGCGGTGGGCTTCCTCGTGGCCTGGCTGGTGGTGCTGTTCCTCGTCGCCGAACTGGTACGCAACTGTGGGCGGTTCACGCTCGCCGACGTGGTTGCCGCGCGGATGAGCGAACGCCGCGTGCGGATCGCTCTGGGAACTTCCTCGGTCACCGTGTCCGTTCTGTATCTGGTGGCGCAGATGGTGGGTGCGGGCACCCTGGTCGCGCTGCTGCTCGGGGAGAGGGGCGAGGCGGCGCAGGCCTGGACCGTCATCGGCGTCGGTGCGCTCATGGTGATCTATGTGTCGTTGGGAGGGATGCGGGCAACCACCTGGATCCAGATCGTCAAGTCGGTCCTGCTGCTCGGCGGCACCATCGCGTTGACCGTGCTCGTCCTGGTGCGCTTCCACGGCGACTTCGACCGACTGCTGCTCACGGCGGCCGAGCGCAGTGGTCACGGCGATGCGTTCCTGGCACCCGGGCTGAAGTACGGCGGGGACTGGACGGCCCGGTTCGACTTCATCAGCCTCGGACTCGCGCTGGTGCTGGGGACCGCCGGGCTGCCGCACATCCTGTCCCGCTTCTACACCGTGCCGACCGCTCGCGCGGCCCGGCGGTCGGTGGTCTGGGCGATCGGTCTCATCGGCGGCTTCTACCTGATGACGATCGTCCTGGGCTTCGGCGCGGCCGCGATCGTCGGACCCGAGGCCGTGCGCGGGTCGAACGCGGCCGGGAACACTGCGGTTCCGCTGCTCGCGCTCGATCTCGGCGGCGGCGCGGATTCCACCGGAGGAACGGTTCTCTTCGCCGTCGTCGCCGCCATCGCCTTCGCCACGATCCTCGCGGTGGTCGCCGGCATCACGCTGTCCTCCTCGGTCTCCGTGGCCCACGACCTGTATGCCTCACTGCGCCGCCGGCACGCCAGGCCCCGTAGCGAGGTGGCCGTGGCGCGCGTCGCCGCGGTCGGCATCGGCGTGGTCGCGATCGCCCTCGGGTTGCTGGCCCGCGACCTCAACGTCGCCTTCCTGGTCGGCCTCGCCTTCGCCGTTGCCGCGTCCGCCAACCTGCCGGTGCTGCTCTACTCGCTGTTCTGGCGGGACTTCACCACGCGCGGCGCCGTATGGGCCGTGTACGGCGGCCTGATCCCGGCCATCGTGCTCGTGCTGCTGTCGTCGGTCGTGTCGGGCAGCCCCGAATCGCTGTTCCCCGGAGTCGACTTCCAGTACTTCCCCCTGCAGAACCCCGGCCTGGTCTCCATCCCGCTGGGCTTCGTCGCGGGCTGGCTCGGCACCGTCACCTCGGCCGAGATCCCGGACGAGGCCAAGCACGCGGAGACCGAGGTGCGGTCGCTGACGGGGGCGGGGGCGGTTTAGGCCGGGGGCGGTTCAGGGCGGCGCCGCCTTCATCGCCGTACGACATTCCCCGCCGCCGCATGACCGAGGAGACCCGGGCAGGATGCCGAGCGGTCGGCTGAAAAATGGGCGGCCGGTATCCGTATGAAGAAGTGGCACGGTTCCTTCCCCCGCCCCCACGGGCCGTGCCTCAGGCGCGGGTCGCCCACACGTAACGGTGTTCCGGGCGGCCCGCGTCCCCGTACTTGAGGGTGAGGCGAGCCCGTCCCGTGCGTTCCAGGAGCTTGAGATAGCGCTGGGCGGTCTGGCGGCTCACCCCGGTCCGCTCGGCGATCTCCTGGGCCGACAGTGGGCCTTCGGCGTTCATCAGGGACTGGCGTACGAGCTCCGCGGTGGTGGGGGAGTGGCCCTTGGGCAGGTCGGGCTCCGACGACGCGGACAGGGCGCCGAAGATGCGGTCCACCTCGGCCTGTTCCGCCTCGCCGCCGCCGTCGAGGGTGCGGCGCAGCTCCGCGTACGCCTCGAGCTTGGCGCGCAGACCCGCGAAGGCGAACGGCTTGACCAGGTATTGCAGCGCCCCCTGCCGCATCGCCGCCTGCACCGTCGATACGTCCCGGGCCGCCGTCACCATGATCACGTCGGTCTGGAGGCCGCGTCGGCGCATCTCCTGGACGACCGACAGGCCTGTTCCGTCGGGCAGATAGTGATCCATGAGGACCAGGTCCAGGCGGGGCAGCTCCTCCACCTGGCGAAGCGCCTCCGCCGCGCTGTGCGCCTCGCCGGCGACATGGAAGCCCGGCACCTTCTCGACGTAGGCGGCGTTGACCCGCGCGACGCGCATGTCGTCGTCCACGACCAGGACCTCGATCATCGCGACTCCTCCTCGGCGGTGGTCTGCGCAGCTGACGGCAAGGTGAGGGCCGGTTCCAGGTCCGGCTCGGCCAGCGCCTCGGGCAGGACCACGGTGAACTCGGCGCCACCGCCCGCCGCTTCGCCCACGGTCGCGGTGCCACCCTGCCGTTCGGCGAGCCTGCGCACCAGGGAGAGCCCGATACCGCGTTCGCGGTGGGCCGGCGGCTTTTTGGTGGACCACCCCTCGGTGAAGATCAACTCGCGGTGCTCCTCGGGGATTCCCGGCCCTGTGTCGCGCACCCGGAGGATCGCGGTGCGCCCCTCGGCACGCGATTCGACCTCCACGCGCGCGTGCGGCGTGCCCGCGACGGCGTCCAGCGCGTTGTCCACCAGGTTGCCGACGATCGTGACGAGCCCCCGGGGGTCGACCAGCCGGTCCGGCAGCCGGGTCCGGTCCGACAGGTGCAGCGTGACGCCGCGCTCGGCCGCCACGGTCGCCTTGCCGACCAGCAGGGCGGCGAGCAGCGGGTCCTGGATCTTCTCGGCGACCTGCTCCGCGGTGGCCCGGTGGTCGCCGACCACCTCGCCGACGAACTCCACGGCGTCGTCGTACATCTCCAGTTCGAGCAGTCCCAGGAGCGTGTGCATACGGTTGGCGTGCTCGTGGTCCTGGGCGCGCAGGGCGTCGATCAGGCCGCGCGTGGAGTCGAGCTCCCGGCCGAGCTGCTCCAGCTCGGTACGGTCGCGCAGGGTCGCGACGGCGCCGTCGTCGGTGGGCATGCGGTTGGCGACCAGGACGCGCTGGCCGCGGACCGTGAGCAGATCGGTGCCCGTCACCCGGCCGGCCAGCACATCGGTCGTACGGCCCTCGCCGAGCGCCTCGTCGAGGGACCGGCCGACGGCCTCGTCGCCGATGCCCAGCAGACGCTGGGCCTCGTCGTTGAGCAGACGGATACAGCCGCCGCGGTCCAGGGCTACGACGCCCTCCCGGATGCCGTGCAGCATCGCCTCGCGCTCCGCGAGCAGCGCCGAGATGTCCGAGAAGGCCAGGTCCCGGGTCTGCCGCTGGACCCGGCGGGAGATGAGCCAGGCGGCCAGCGCGCCGACCGCCAGGGCACCGCCCGCGTACGCGAGCAGCCCGGGGATCGCGTGCAGCAGCCGCGCTCGCACGCTGTCGTAGGCGATACCGACCGAGACCGCCCCGACGATCCTGCCGTCGCCGTCGCGCAGCGGTACCTTGCCGCGGGCCGTCCGGCCCAGGGTGCCGTCGTCGATCTGCATGACCTCGTGGCCGGCGAGGGCCTGACCCGGGTCGGTCGAGACGATCCTGCCGATCTCGCTCGGCGTGGGGTGGGACCAGCGCACCCCGCGCCGGTTCATCACGACGACGTACTCGGCCCTGGTGGCCTTGCGGATCCGCTCTGCCTCCCGCTGCACCGGCCCGCCGGCCGTCGCACGCGTGCTCACCAGATCCTCGGCGATCTGCGGCTGGGCCGCGGTGGTCTGCGCGATCGACAGCGCACGGCGCATCGCCTGATCGTCCAGCTGGTCACTGAGCGGAGCGAGGAACAGCCCGGTCGCGAGCACTGCGACTCCCGCGGCGATCGCCACCTGCATCAACAGCACCTGCGCGAACATCCGCCGGGGCAGACCGAGGCGCAGGCGACGTGCGGGGGGAGTGGGGCTCATACCCATGACGGTACGTGGACGGGCGAGAAGTCCCGTAGAGGGGTGTGAGGTGGATCTCTTGATCAATGTGGGGTAGCCGGTCCATGTGGGGTGGGCCGGTGTACCTGATCAAGTCAGGAGGCACTCCGTGCACCTGATCAACCCGTGCGCTACGGGGTGTACCTGATCAAGATGAGAGCTACTCCGTGCACCTGATCAACTCGCGAGTGCCGTCGCCACCGTGAGTTCGCGTACGGCCGTCACGTCCATCCGCGCGGGCGAGCCGAGCACCGACACCCCGCAGCTCTCGGGGCGGGGCGGCAGGGACGCGCCCTGCGCCACGACGACCCGCCATTGGCGCCCGTCCACGTGGGCGACCGTCACTTCCCATCGCGGGGCCGTGCCGTCCGTCCGTACGACGCTGAGTGCTTCTGCGGCGTACTCGCCCGCAGCCGAGCGCACGGCCAGCTCGGCCGCCTGGCCCGGTCGCTCCCAGGCGGAGTTCCCACGGCACCCCTCGACGACGATCCGCCCCTCCTGGGCGCTGTGCAGGACCTCCTTGACGGCGTGGGCCTGCGCCCGGCCGTAGGCGTAGCCGTACGGCAGCACCAGCAACGTCGGTGAGAACCGATGTCCACCCAGATGGGTGACCTCCCAGACGCCCTCCACGCCGGAGGTGGCGAGCTCGGCCGCGAGAGGGCGGCCGAGGAGTGCGCAGCAGCGGTCCCGCTTGCCGTTGGTGCAGACGAGCGCGAGCGGGTCGCCTGTGTGGGGCCGCCCCTGGAGTGCCGAGTCGAAGGTGTGGTGGTCACCCATGCCGAGGGCAGTGAAGTCCAGGTCGAGCAACTGCTCCGGGTCGTGAGTCGTGGCGGCGTGCAGCCAGACGTTTCCGGGCGCGGTGTGGGCCGCGTAGACCTGGCGTTCGGCGAGGTTCCCGCAGTCGGCGTGACGGCCGGGCCGGCGAATCAGTGCCACGCGTACGCCCGTGCCCTTGGCGGCCGCCTCCAGGGCGCGGCCCAGCGCGGGATCCAGGTGGCTCTGCGTGAGCGCCTTGGCACCCCATGGACCGGGCTGCTCCAGCAGCAGCCAGGTCGTCGCGGTCGCCGCGGTCCCCGCGATGGGCTCGGCGAGGTCCTGCGAGACGGTTGAGCACGTACTCACAGAGGTGAGCCTAACCTGACTTGGTTCGGAGTGACTTCCCGAGGGGCTCTGTCCCGCGCCGGCGAGAGCGGGCTGAGTGTTCTACTCAGGCAGGGGCTGAGGCGGCTTGGGGCCCGTGTAGTGCCCGCTCGGCCGCATGCGCAGGGGTCGCTCCCCGTACTCCTCGAGTGCATGGGCGATCCAGCCCGCCGTACGGGCCACGGCGAAGATCGTCTCGCCTGCCGTGGCGGGCATGGCGGAGGACGCCGTGAACACGGCCAGGGCCAGGTCGACGTTGGCGTGCAGCGGGGTGTGGCGGGCGGCCGTGGCGACGATGTCGCGGGCTGCTGCCAGGGCGGGAGCGGAGTGGGGGATCTCCTCCAGGAGCTCGAACAGGGCACGCGCGCGTGGGTCCTCGCCGGCGTAGAGCCGGTGACCGAGTCCCGGGATGCGCCGGCCGGCCCGCAGCTCCTCGGCGATGACGGGCCCGGCGTCGCCCCGGTCGAGCACCTCCATGATCAGCTTGTGGGCGAGGCCGCTGGCTGCCCCGTGCAGCGGGCCCTCGATCACGCCGAGTCCGGCGGAGACGGCCGCGTAGGCGTGTGCGCGGGCCGACGCGGCGACCCGCACCGCGAGGGTCGAGGCGGCCAGGTCGTGGTCGACGAGCAGGGCGAGCGCCGTGTCCAGGACCTGTACGCCGGCCTCGTCGGCGGGCCGTCCGCTCAGCTGGCCCCACAGCCGGTGGGCGAGTGAGCCCTCGTCCCGATAGGTGTAGCGGGCAGGAGTGAGAGCGCCGACGAGGGTCGGGATGAGGATGCGCGCGGTGCCGAGCACGGCTTCCTCGGACAGGTCGAAGCGCAGGGGATCCGTGGCCGCGGCGGCGATCGCCGCGACCCGCAACCGGTCGGTGGGGCCGGCGTGTTCGGGCAGGGCGTCGGCGGCGCCGCGGGCGGCGGCGACGGAGGCCTCGGGCGCGGTGAAGGTGACGCCGCGGCGCAACCGGCCGGTCCACAGCCACTCGGCGACCTCTTCGTAGGAGTGCCGGGCGGCCAGCTCGGTCGCGTCGACGCCCCGGAAGTAGTAGCGGTCGGTGTCGATGAACGTCAGGCGGGTCCGCACGGACAGCTCGCCGCCCGATCCCGAGCCGCCGGCACTCTCCCGCTTGTTGCGCCGGGCGAGCGTCTCCACCTCCTTCGCGTCGAAGGTGCTGCCCCGGCCGCCGGGCATGCGGCGACTGCTGAGATGACCGCGGCTCACATACGCGTACACGGTCTCGGGCTTCACGCCGAGCAGCTCGGCGGCCTCCTGGGTGGTCAGCCGCTGCCCTGCGGGGCCGGGGCCGGGTTCTTGATCGCGCATGGGGTCACCGTATCCAGGGTGCTGCACATTGATCGCAACATTGATTCAGTCAATATTGACAGAGAAATAGTCAATCATGGACAGTCAAATCAAGTCCAGGGAGGAATCATGTCCGTCAACAGGTCAGCAACTGCGCTCGTCGATGTGCCACGTGGGCTCGCGGGCGTCGTCGTCACCGACACCGAGATCGGTGACGTTCGTGGGCTCGAGGGCTTTTACCACTACCGCCAGTACTCGGCCGTCGAACTCGCGCAGACCCGCCGCTTCGAGGACGTCTGGCATCTCCTGGTCCACGGTGAACTGCCGGACGCCGAACGCGCCGCCGCCTTCGCCGCCGAGACCGCCGCGCTGCGGCGGTTGCCCGACGAGGTGCGGGCGGCCCTGCCCGCGATCGCGGCGGCAAGCGGACGGTCCGGCCCGCTGGCCGGTCTGCGCACCGCGTTGTCCCTGCTCGGCGCGGCGAAAGACTTCCGGCCGGTGTACGACATCGAGGCCGACCAGCGGCGCCGGGACGGTCTCGTCGCAGCCGCGGTCGTACCCACGCTGCTCACCGCACTGCACCGGCTGGACAGGGGACTTGATCCTGTTGAGCCGCGTGAGGATCTGTCGTACGCGGCGAACTACCTGTACATGTTGACGGGATCCGAGCCGGATCCGGCGCGCACGCGGGCGATCGAGCAATACTTGATCTCAACCATTGATCATGGATTCAATGCGTCAACCTTCACGGCTCGCGTCATCACCTCCACCGGCGCGGACGTCGCGGCCTGCCTCGTCGGAGCCGTGGGTGCGCTGTCCGGCCCGCTGCACGGTGGTGCGCCCAGTCGTGCCCTGGACACGCTGGATGCGATCGGTACCCCCGACCGCATCGACTCCTGGATCCGTGAACGCGTCCTAGCCGGCGACCGCATCATGGGCTTCGGTCACCCGGTCTACCGCACCGAGGACCCACGCTCCCGGATGCTCCGCGAACTCGCCGAGCGGTTCGGCGGCCCGCGCGTCGAGTTCGCCGTAGAGGTCGAACGCCGCGTGGAGGCCATCCTCGCCGAGCTGAAGCCGGGGCGCGAACTGCACACGAACGTCGAGTTCTACGCCGGCGTGGTCATGGAGCTGTGTGGTCTGCCGCGGGAGATGTTCACGCCGACGTTCGCCGCAGCGCGGGTGGTGGGCTGGAGCGCCAATATCCTGGAACAGGCGCAGGACTCGAAGATCATCAGGCCGGCGGCACGGTATGTGGGGCCGGGGGCGCCGGTGAAGGTGCCGACGGCTGCCTGACGCAGGCCCTGACATACGTGTGGCCTGGTGCCGTTCTGGCGCCAGGCCTCATCGGGTGGAGATCGAGCAGTGACGGGGTGCCGGCTGCTCGCCGGGTCGCTTGCCCGGCTCGCACAACGGTTGCGCGCGGCCGGGGAGTGTGACGGTACGGGTCTGGGGTGGACGCGTGCTCGTGCGGTGGTCTCAGGCGTCGGGGATGTCTGCCTTGGCGCGGATGAGAGTCTCCCGGCTGACGATGACGATGCGCTCGTAGTCGGCGCGGGCGGCATCGGCGGGCAGTTCCGGGTCAAGCGCCTCGGTGGCCTCGGTGCCGATGACAGCGAAGTTGCCGTCGCTGAGTTCGAACACGTCCGGGCAGGTAGCTCCTGAGTTACTGCCACGGGCGCTTGGAGGCACACCGATGCGGCGCACGATCTTCAAAGGTTCCGGTCCTTACGAGCAAAGGGCTGGCATTGTAGTGGGGAGCAGATTACTGGGGTTTCTGATTCCCCTGTGGCTGGATGGGGAAAAAGTCACCCGGTCAGTCGGTCGGCGGATCGCCGACGACCCACCACTCGTCCGTGTCGGCTTCGTCGAGGTCCCTGACGAGACCGTCAACCATGTGCCCCAGCTGGGCTTCTTCGGATGCTTCGTTCAGGGAGCTGCGCATGTGCTGCGACGCCTCCCAGTACTCACGGAAGATCGGGCTCTGGAAGAACTCCCGCAGATGCCGGTACAGCTCCTCCCGGTCCAGGATCCCGGCCCGGTAGAGGTGGAACAGGTGGACGTACTAGGCGTTGGCGTAGAAGAACTGGCGGCGCCGCTCCGCCGGGATGCTCTTGTCGTAGGTGTCGATCACCGCGGCGAGGGAGGGATCGTCGATCGCCCTGGCCAGCAGCTCCCACTGCATGCGCTGCTGATGCGCCAAGGCCTTGCGGCGGATTGCCAACTCCTCGAGTTCCAGCTGCCTCTCCTGCAGATGTGCTTCCTGCGACCGCCGTTGTCTCGCTGCCATCGCTGCGCTCGCGGTGGCAGCGAGAAGAGTGAGCGCGGCGGATGCCAGCCTCCCCGCAGAGTATTTCCGTGTGGCCATGTCAACTACCCCCGATCAGGCGGCCGTCCGCCGGTCGTCGGGGTGCGGGTCGACTGGAGGGGACCGGCGAGCGGTGGGCGGCGCTTGCCGTCTCCCAGAGTGCCGAGCGGCTCTGATCGGCGGGGAGGCGGAGAGGAGGCGCACGGAGGGAAGCGAGGGTCGCACACTCCGGCGTCTTGCCCAACGTCTGCCCGGCAAGTGCTGCTAACAATCGTTCACTTCGCGGTGTTTCTTCCGGCTCGTATCCTGGGTCGGCATTCAATCCTCGTACGTGCGCCGCCCCGCGAGCCGGTGCACCCGTCGGCGTGAGAAAGGTCGCACGTTGAGTCAGCCGAGCCCCGGTCCGCAGCAGATTCCGGTCGTCGTACTCGCCGGATTCCTCGGTTCCGGCAAGACGACACTGCTCAACCACCTCCTCCACCGCAGCGGCGGCACCCGCATCGGCGCCCTCGTCAACGACTTCGGCGCCATCGAGATCGACGCCATGGCCGTCGCAGGCGCGCTCGGCGACTCCACCGTCTCCCTCGGCAACGGCTGTCTGTGCTGTGCGGTCGACGCCAGTGAGCTGGACGTCTACCTGGAGCGGCTCGCCCGGCCGTCCACCGGCATCGACGTCATCGTCATCGAGGCCAGCGGGCTCGCCGAGCCCCAGGAGCTGGTGCGCATGGTGCTCGCCAGTGAACATCCGGGCATCGTGTACGGCGGGCTCGTCGAGGTCGTCGACGCCACCGAGTTCGACGACACCCGCGCGAAGCACCCCGAGATCGACCGGCACCTCGCTCTCGCCGACCTCGTCGTGGTCAACAAGCTCGACCGGGCGGCGGACGGTGAGCGCGTCCTCGGACTGGTCCGCGACCTCACCGACCGCGCCGCCGTCGTCCCGGCCACCTACGGCCGTATCGACCCCGAGTTCCTTTTCGACTGCAGGCCCAGCGAGGAGCGCATCGGGCAGCTGTCCTTCGACGACCTGCACGAGCAGGAGGAGGATCACAGCGACCACCTGCACGCCGGCTACGACAGCATGTCCCTCGTCTCCGAAGTCCCCCTCGACCCGCGCCGGTTGATGGGGTTCCTGGACAGCAGGCCGGAGGGGCTGTACCGGATCAAGGGGTACGTCGACTTCGGCCCGTACGACGCCGCGAACCGCTACGCCGTGCACGCCGTCGGGCGGTTCCTGCGCTTCTACCCGGAGCCGTGGACCGCCGGGGCCGCGCGCCTGACCCAGCTCGTCCTCATCGGCTCCGGCCTCGATGCCGCGTCCCTGGCCAAGGAACTTGAGTCGTGCAAGAGCGACGCCCCACACGCCGACGAGCACGGCATGTGGGGCGTTCTGCGCTACGTACAGGACCCGGAGGAAGAGGCCTTCCAGGAGGCCTAGACCGGACCGGCCACCACCGCCACCGTCTTCGGCAGTGACACCCCCGAGCCGTCGCGGCGCGGGTCCATCTCCGGGAGGTCGGCCGGAGTGCCGTTCTTCTGCGCGGCCCGTGCCGGGGCGGCGCCCGCCCAGGCCACGGACAGGCAGTCCTCGCCCTTCAGGAACCGCTGGCAGCGGACGCCGCCGGTGGCGCGGCCCTTGCGGGGGTACTGGTCGAACGGGGTGAGCTTGGCCGTCGTCTGGACCGAGTCGTCCAGCGTGCCGCGCGAGCCCGCGACCGTGAAGACGACCGCGTCGACCGCCGGGTCCACCGCCGTGAAGGAGATGACCTTCGCGCCCTCCGTGAGCTTGATGCCCGCCATGCCGCCGGCGGCCCGGCCCTGCGGGCGGACCTGCGAGGCCTGGTAACGCAGTAGCTGCGCGTCGTCCGTGATGAAGACCAGGTCCTCCTCTCCGGTGCGCAGCTCGACCGCGCCGACGATCCGGTCGCCCTCCTTGAGGGTGATGACCTCCAACTCGTCCTTGTTGGTCGGATAGTCGGGCACCACGCGCTTGACGACGCCCTGTTCCGTGCCGAGCGCCAGGCCCGGGGACGACTCGTCGAGCGTGGTCAGGCAGACCAGGGTCTCGTCGCCCTCCAGGGACACGAACTCCGACAGCGGCGCGCCGCCCGCGAGGTTCGGCCTCGCCGCCGTCTCCGGCAGCTGGGGCAGGTCGATGACGTTGATGCGCAGCAGACGGCCCGTGGACGTCACCGCGCCCACCTCGCCGCGGGCCGTGGCCGGCACCGCCGAGATGATCACGTCGTGCTTGGAGCGCTTCGCGTCGCCGTCCTCCGCGAAGGGGTCGCCGTTCGCCGTACGGGCCAGCAGTCCCGTCGAGGACAGCAGCACCCGGCACGGGTCGTCCGCCACCTGAAGCGGCACCGCCGAGACCTGGGTGCCCGCCGACTCCAGCAGGACCGTACGCCGTTCGGTGCCGAACTTCTTGGCCACCGCGGCCAGTTCGGCGGAGACCAGCTTGCGCAGCTCCGCGTCCGAGTCGAGGATCCGGGTCAGCTCCGCGATCTCCGCGTTGAGCTTGTCCTTCTCCGCCTCCAGCTCGATACGGTCGAACCTGGTGAGGCGGCGCAGCGGGGTGTCCAGGATGTACTGCGTCTGGACCTCGCTCAGCGAGAAGCGCTCCATCAGGCGCTCCTTGGCCTGCGCGGAGTTGTCGCTGGACCGGATCAGCCGGATGACCTCGTCGATGTCCAGCAGCGCCGTGAGCAGACCCTCGACCAGGTGCAGTCGATCGCGCTTCTTGCCGCGGCGGAACTCGCTGCGGCGCCGTACGACCTCGAAGCGGTGGTCGAGGTAGACCTCCAGGAGCTCCTTGAGGCCCAGGGTGAGGGGCTGGCCGTCGACCAGCGCGACGTTATTGATGCCGAAGGACTCCTCCATCGGCGTCAGCTTGTAGAGCTGCTCCAGGACCGCCTCGGGCACGAAGCCGTTCTTGATCTCGATGACCAGGCGCAGGCCGTGTGCGCGGTCGGTGAGGTCCTTGACGTCGGCGATGCCCTGGATCTTCTTGGAGCCGACCAGGTCCTTGATCTTGGCGATCACCTTCTCCGGGCCGACCGCGAAGGGCAGCTCGGTGATGACGAGGCCCTTGCGGCGCGCCGTCACGGTCTCCACCGACACTGTGGCGCGGATCTTGAACGTGCCCCGGCCCGTCTCGTAGGCGTCCCGGATGCCGGAGAGGCCGACGATACGGCCGCCGGTGGGCAGGTCGGGGCCCGGGACGTGCTTCATCAGGGCGTCCAGATCCGCGTTCGGGTAGCGGATCAGGTGGCGGGCGGCCGTGATGACCTCGGCGAGGTTGTGCGGCGGCATGTTGGTGGCCATGCCGACGGCGATGCCCGACGAGCCGTTCACCAGGAGGTTCGGGAAGGCGGCGGGCAGCGCCACCGGCTCCTGCTCCTGGCCGTCGTAGTTGGGGGTGAAGTCGACGGTGTCCTCGTCGATGGACTCCGTCATCAGGCTCGCGGGCTCGGCGGCGCGGCACTCGGTGTACCGCATGGCGGCCGGCGGGTCGTCATTGCCCAGCGAGCCGAAGTTGCCGTGGCCGTCGACCAGCGGGACGCGCATCGAGAAGGGCTGGGCCATGCGCACGAGGGCGTCGTAGATGGACGCGTCGCCGTGCGGGTGCAACTTACCCATGACCTCGCCGACGACGCGGGCGCACTTCACAAAGCCGCGGTCGGGGCGCAGGCCCATCTCGTTCATCTGGTAGACGATGCGACGGTGCACCGGCTTGAGGCCGTCGCGGGCGTCCGGCAGGGCGCGCGAGTAGATGACCGAGTATGCGTACTCGAGGAAGGAGCCCTGCATCTCGTCGACGACGTCGATGTCGAGGATCTTCTCCTCGTACGAGTCGTCGGGCGGCGGGGTCTTCGTGCTGCGGCGGGCCATCGCTGCCGGCTCCTCTGGTTCTCGTCGCTCGAGCGTTTGCGGGATCTGACGCGGACCATTGTGGACCGCGGCACTGACATCCACCGACCAGGACCCGATGTTGGGCTCCCGCCCGGCGTCCGAGAAGTGTCGCCGACGCCCGGCTCTCCCGGCGACCGGGGGGCGGGAGGTGGTACAAACCGCCCTGGTCGAGGCCGCGTTTGCGCGAAGGCAAGCGCGCGCCGCGACACCGTTCACTCGCCGGAGTGATCGGCAGGCACCGCCCGAGGCCGCGCGGCAGCAGGCGGGCGCGAGGGGACGGCGAGCTGTGCCCGAGCGGGTCCTGTTCGGCGTCCGCGGCTCGTGTTCACCATCGTACGGACGCGGCGTTCCGACCGGGAACTTCGCCGACCCTTCGGACGCTGCATACAGTGGCAGGAACTGAGCACGAACTGCTCGACACAACGCAGTGCACGACCGGAAGGACACCTTGCCCATGGGTCACACGGCCACACCGGAGGCACAATCCGGCGGCCTCACCGCGACGGAGCACCGCCTGGCCAACGGCCTGCGCGTGGTGCTCTCCGAGGACCACCTCACGCCGGTCGCCGCGGTCTGTCTCTGGTACGACGTCGGCTCCCGCCACGAGGTCAAGGGCCGTACCGGACTCGCCCATCTCTTTGAGCACCTGATGTTCCAGGGCTCGGGGAGCGTGAAGGGCACGGGCCACTTCGAGCTCGTCCAGGGCGCGGGCGGCTCGCCGAACGGCACCACCAGCTTCGAGCGCACCAACTACTTCGAGACCATGCCCGCCCACCAGCTGGAGCTCGCGCTGTGGCTGGAGGCCGACCGCATGGGCAGCCTCCTGGTGGCGCTCGACGAGGAGGGCCTGGAGAACCAGCGCGACGTCGTCAAGAACGAGCGCCGCCAGCGCTACGACAACGTCCCGTACGGCACCGCCTTCGAGAAGCTCACCGCCCTGTCCTACCCGGACGGACACCCGTACCACCACACGCCGATCGGCTCGATGGCCGACCTGGACGCGGCCAGCCTGGAGGACGCCCGCGCGTTCTTCCGCACCTACTACGCGCCCAACAACGCCGTCCTGTCGATCGTCGGCGACATCGACCCGGAGCAGACGCTCGCCTGGGTCGAGAAGTACTTCGGCACCATCCCGGCCCACGACGGCAAGCCCGAGCCGCGCGACGGCTCGCTGCCCGAGATCATCGGAGAGCAGCTGCGCGAGGTCGTCGAGGAGAACGTCCCCGCGCGCGCGATGATGGCCGCCTACCGGCTCCCGACGGACGGCACGCGCGCGTGCGACGCGGCCGACCTGGCGCTGACCGTCCTCGGCGGCGGCGAGTCCTCCCGTCTCTACAACCGCCTGGTCCGCCGCGACCGTACGGCCGTGGCGGCCGGCTTCGGCCTGCTGCGCCTGGCCGGGGCGCCCTCCCTGGGCTGGCTGGACGTGAAGACCTCCGGCGACGTCGAGGTCCCCGTCATCGAGACGGCCGTCGACGAGGAGCTCGCCCGCTTCGCGACGGAGGGCCCCACCGCCGAGGAGATGGAGCGCGCCCAGGCCCAGCTGGAGCGTGAGTGGCTGGACCGGCTCGGCACCGTCGCCGGCCGCGCCGACGAACTGTGCCGGTACGCCGTCCTGTTCGGCGACCCGCAGCTCGCCTTCACCGCCGTACAGCGCGTCCTCGACATCACCGCCGAGGAGGTCAAGGCGGTCGCCGAGGCCCGCCTGCGCCCCGACAACCGCGCGGTGCTCGTGTACGAGCCGACCGCAGCCGAGGCCGACGACCTCGAGGCCGCCGAGACCACCGACGAGAACGAGGAGTCGGCGCAGTGACCGAGCTCGCCAGCATGGAGTTCCACCCGCAGCCCCAGGCCGGCCAGGCCCGGCCCTGGGCGTTCCCGGCACCCGAGCGCGGCAAGCTGGACAACGGCCTGACGGTCCTGCGCTGCCACCGCCCCGGCCAGCAGGTCATCGCCGTCGAGGTGCTCCTGGACACGCCCCTGGACGCCGAGCCGAAGGGCCTCGACGGCATCGCCACGATCATGGCGCGCGCCTTCTCCGAGGGCACCGACAAGCACACCGCCGAGGAGTTCGCCGCCGAGCTGGAGCGCTGCGGCGCCACGCTCGACGCCTACGCCGACCACCCCGGCGTCCGGGTCAGCCTCGAGGTGCCGGTCTCCCGTCTGCCCAAGGCGCTCGGCCTGCTCGCCGACGCCCTCAGGGCGCCCGCGTTCGACGACGCCGAGGTCGAGCGCCTGGTGCGCAACCGGCTCGACGAGATCCCGCACGAGCTGGCCAACCCCTCGCGCCGCGCCGCCAAGGAGCTCTCCAAGGAGCTGTTCCCGGCCACCTCGCGCATGTCCCGCCCCCGCCAGGGCACCGAGGACACGGTCGCCGGCATCGACTCCGCGGGCATCCGCGCCTTCTACGAGCGGCACGTGCGCCCCGCCACCTCCACCGTCGTGGTCGTCGGCGACCTCACCGGAGTCGACCTCGACGCCCTGCTGAGCGACACCCTGGGCGCCTGGACCGGCTCCCCGGCCCAGCCCCGGCCGGTCCCGCCGGTGACCGCGGACGACACCGGGCGCGTCGTCATCGTGGACCGCCCCGGCGCCGTCCAGACGCAGCTGCTGATCGGCCGCATCGGCCCCGACCGGCACGACCGCGTGTGGCCCGCGCAGGTGCTCGGCACCTACTGCCTCGGCGGCACCCTCACCTCCCGCCTGGACAAGGTCCTGCGCGAGGAGAAGGGCTACACCTACGGTGTCCGCGCGTTCGGGCAGGTCCTGCGCTCCGCCCCGGACGGCACGGGCGCGGCCATGCTCGCCATCAGCGGCTCCGTCGACACCCCGAACACCGGTCCGGCTCTGGACGACCTCTGGAAGGTCCTGCGCGGGGTCGCCGGCGAGGGGCTCACCGACGCCGAGCGTGACTTCGCCGTGCAGAACCTCGTCGGGGTGGCGCCGCTGAAGTACGAGACCGCCGCCTCCGTGGCGAACACGCTGGCCGACCAGGTCGAGCAGCACCTGCCCGACGACTACCAGGCGACGCTGTACCAGCGGCTCGCCGCGACCGGCACCGTCGAGGCCACCGCCGCGGCCGTGAGCGCCTTCCCGGTGGACCGTCTGGTGACGATCCTCGTCGGCGACGCGGCCGAGATCCGGGAGCCCGTCGAGGCCCTCGGCATCGGCGAAGTCACCGTCGTGGCAGCCGAGTAGGGACAGGCACAGCGCCGGCCGGCGGCACGCGCGCGTAGGGGCCCTGGTGACGAAAGAGTCGCCAGGGCCCCTTTATGCCCGAATTGGGGGAGAGGTTGCCTGTCTGGCCTGTGGGATGCGCTACAAAAGTCGTGATCCGTTTGGGGATTGAAAGTCGTCCCGCTTAGCGTCTTCCGGGCTGTCCGTCAGGCAGTGCGCCGCGTCCGCGGCACCGGACAGCCATCGCCGAGTCCCCGTACGGCGCGAGCCAGGGGAGCCGGGGACCCGCCCTCCTGTCGCCGCCTTCGCGGCTGGAGGGGCCCAAGTCCCTGGGGTGAATCGGACGCCCGCGCAGCCGCGAGGGGGTCCGTAGGAGACCTTCCTGCTCCGAACCCGTCAGCTAACCCGGTAGGCGAGAAGGAAGGAAAGGATCAGCCACTACATGGCGTTCACCTGCGCCACCGGGAAGAACCGTCCCACCGGGAAGCACCGTCGCCCCGGCCGGTTCGAGCGCACCACCGCCCGTGCGGCGGGCGTCGCCGCCCTCACCGCCACCGGCGTCATGGGCACCCTCGCCGCCCCGGCGCTCGCCGCCGAACCCGCTGTCGAGCAGACCGGCCTCATCCCCGTCGTCACCATCGAGGACTCGATCGCCGACCAGATCGACGCCCAGGCCGCCGCTCAGGAGCAGGCCGCCCAGGAGGCCACGGCCCGGAAGAAGGCCGCCGAGGAGGCCGCACGCAACAAGGCGGCCGAGAAGGCCAAGCAGGAGCGCGAGGCCAAGGAGCGCGCCGCCCGCGAGGCCGAGCGCAAGCGCCTGCTGTCCTACGTCGCCCCGATCTCCGGCTCGTACATCTCCACCGGCTACAAGACCGGCGGTGCCGTCTGGTCCTCCGGCAGCCACACGGGCATCGACTTCCACGCCGCCAGCGGCACCTCCGTCCACGCGGTCGGCTCCGGCACCGTCGTGGAGGCCGGCTGGGGCGGGTCGTACGGCAATCAAGTCGTGATCAAGATGATCGACGGCACGTACACCCAGTACGGCCACCTGTCGTCCATAGGTGTCTCGGTGGGCCAGGCCGTCACCCCCGGCCAGCAGATAGGCCTGTCCGGCGCCACCGGCAACGTCACCGGACCGCACCTGCACTTCGAGGCCCGCACGACGGCGGAGTACGGCTCCGACATCGACCCCGCCTCCTACCTCCGCTCGCACGGCGTGAATGTCTGACGACGCGAGCTCCGTCAACGTCTGACGACGCAAGCTCCGCCTCTCCGGCCCCGGCTCCCCGAGCCGGGGCTTTCGGCGTTTCGGACGACCGGCTGTCCAAAAAATATCCATGGATTCCGACCCGCCATCGGAAATTCCAGCCGGTTGCAATAGAGTCACTGAACACACGTCATTCGTCGACGTTTCACGGGGATTAAAGCGGAGGTCGGTCATGCGTATTCCGGCGCACTCGGTATGCACCGCGATCCGGGACGACATCGTCGCCGGTGTCTACGAGCGCGGCAGCCGGCTCACCGAGGAACTCCTCGCGCGCCGCTACGGCGTCTCCCGCGTCCCCGTGCGGGAAGCCCTGCGCACCCTCGAGGCGGAGGGCTTCGTGGTGACCCGGCGGCACGCGGGCGCGTGCGTCGCCGAACCGACCGAGCAGGAGGCCGCCGACCTGCTGGAGATGCGCACCCTGCTGGAGCCGCTCGGCGCCTCCCGGGCCGCCCAGCGGCGCACCGAGGCCCATCTGAAGGTCCTGCGCGGCCTCGTCAGGCTGGGGCAGGAGCGGGCCAGGCGGGGGAACAGCGAGGATCTGCGCTCCCTGGGCGGCTGGTTCCACGAGACGCTGGCCCAGGCCTGCGGCAGCCCCGCCCTCACCTCGATGCTGACCCAGCTGCGCCACAAGATCGCCTGGATGTACGCGGTGGAGTCGCCAGTCAACCCTGCGGAGTCCTGGACCGAGCACGGCGCGATCGTGGACGCGGTGGCGCGCGGAGACAGTGATCGCGCCCGCGCGATCACGGCGCTGCACACCGAGCGCGCGATTGCCGCGCACCGGCTGCGGTTCGGCTCCGGCGGTGATCGCGCAGAGCGTGTGAGGAATTCGCAACATCCCGTAAACATGCCGAGTCTGCGGCATTAACACGGGCGCCGTATACAAAGAGGAGATATTTGGCGGCGGAGAATTTCCGCTGCCCTTTTTCAGGTCCGCCGTGAATTCCGTGGTCGCCTGCCCGAAAACAGCGAAGCCGCGTCGGCCGGATAGGCAGACGCGGCTTCACCGCTTGTTCGGGAGTGCCGCTCAGGTCATTCAGACCGTCTCGGGAAGCTCCTCGAGGCCCTCGGAGACCAGCTTCGCCAGGCGGTCGAGGGCGACGTCCGCACCCTCGGCGTCGGAGGCGAGGACGATCTCCTCGCCGCCCTGGGCGCCCAGGCCCAGAACAGCCAGCATGGAGGCCGCGTTGACGGGGTTGCCGTCGGCCTTGGCGATCGTCACCGGGATACCTGCGGCCGTGGTGGCCCGGACGAAGATGGAAGCGGGGCGGGCGTGAAGGCCCTCGGCCCAGCCGACGTTGACGCGGCGCTCAGCCATGTGATGCTGCCCTTCGGTGTTCAGGGTTGTCTAGACCAGTTTCCCACACCCGTGAAGCATGCCGGGAGGGACAAAACGCCCCTCCCGAGGTGACCGTCGGGTCGCGGCCTCGACCCGACATACGTCCTCCACAGACTGCCTCGCGCCGTTGTCGGACGCGAGCCGTACTCTGGGCCCCATGCAGAGCGCCTCGGACCGGCACGAGTACCCCGCCCACTGGGAAGCCGACGTGGTGCTGCGCGACGGCGGCACCGCGCGCATCCGCCCCATCACCGTTGATGACGCCGAGCGCCTGGTCAGCTTCTACGAGCAGGTGTCGGACGAGTCGAAGTACTACCGCTTCTTCGCGCCCTACCCGCGTCTGTCCGCGAAGGACGTCCACCGCTTCACGCACCACGACTTTGTGGACCGGGTGGGACTCGCGGCCACAGTGGGCGGCGAGTTCATCGCAACCGTACGCTACGACCGGATCGGCGCCGACGGAATGCCCGCGTCGGCACCCGCTGATGAGGCCGAGGTCGCCTTCCTGGTCCAGGACGCCCACCAGGGACGCGGCGTCGCCTCCGCCCTCCTCGAACACATCGGCGCGGTCGCGCGCGAGCGCGGGATCCGCCGGTTCGCCGCCGAGGTGCTGCCCGCCAACAGCAAGATGATCAAGGTGTTCACGGACGCCGGGTACACCCAGAAGCGCAGCTTCGAGGACGGCGTCGTACGCCTGGAGTTCGACCTGGAGCCGACGGACCGCTCGCTCGCCGTGCAGTACGCGCGCGAACAGCGCGCCGAGGCGAGGTCCGTGCGGCGGCTGCTGGTGCCCGGCTCCGTCGCCGTCATCGGCACCGGCCGCACGCCCGGCGGGGTGGGCCGCAGCGTCCTGGGCAACATCAGGGACGCCGGGTTCACGGGGCGGCTGTACGCAGTGAACAAGGCGTTCCCGGAGGACCTCAAGGAGCTCGACGGCGTGCCCGCGCACCGGTCCGTCAAGGACATCGACGGGCCCGTCGACCTCGCGGTGGTCGCCGTACCGGCCGAGTACGTCCCCGAGGTGGTCGCCGAGTGCGGCGAGCACGGCGTGCAGGGGCTGGTCGTGGTCTCCTCCGGGTACGCCGAGAGCGGGCCCGACGGGCGCGAGCGGCAGCGCGAACTCGTACGCCACGCGCGCGCGTACGGCATGCGCATCATCGGGCCGAACGCCTTCGGGATCATCAACACCTCCGCCGACGTACGGCTGAACGCCTCACTGGCGCCCGAGATGCCCCGCCCGGGCCGGATCGGGTTGTTCGCGCAGTCCGGGGCCATCGGGATCGCGCTGCTGTCCCGGCTGCACCGGCGCGGCGGCGGGGTCACCGGGGTCACGGGTGTGTCGACCCTCGTCTCGTCCGGCAACCGGGCCGACGTGTCCGGCAACGACGTCCTGCAGTACTGGTACGACGACCCGGACACCGACGTCGTACTGATGTACCTGGAGTCCATCGGCAACCCCCGCAAGTTCACCCGCCTCGCGCGGCGTACGGCGGCGGCGAAGCCGTTGGTCGTGGTGCAGGGGGCGCGGCACGGTGGCGCGGCGCCACAGGGGCACGCGGTGCGGGCCACGCGGTTGCCGCACGCCACGGTGTCCGCGCTGCTGCGGCAGGCCGGGGTCATCCGGGTGGACACGATCACCGAGCTGGTGGACGCGGGGCTGCTGCTCGCGCGCCAGCCGCTGCCGGCCGGGCCGCGCGTGGCGATCCTGGGCAACTCCGAGTCGCTGGGGCTGCTGACGTACGACGCGTGCCTGTCCGAGGGGCTGCGGCCGTTGCCACCGCTGGATCTGACGACGGCGGCGTCGGCCGCGGACTTCCGGGCGGCGTTGTCGCGCGCATTGGCGGACGACACCTGCGACGCGGTGGTGGTGACGGCGATTCCGGCGATCGGGGAGGTGTCGCCGGGGGACGCGGAGCTGGCAGAGGCGCTGCGGTCGGCGGCCGAGGGGGTGCCGGGGAAGCCGGTGCTGGTGGTGCACGTGGAGCTGGGCGGTCTGGCGGAGGCCCTGTCGGCCGCGGCGAGCACCGCACCCCAGGCGGGCAGGACGGCGCCCGGCAACGCGCTCCGCCCCCACCCGTTCCGCCCGCTGGACTTCCCGGCCGAGACACCACCCGAGCAGTCGGACACCTCGAAGAACACCCCTCGCCTCATCCCCGCCTACCCCGCAGCCGAACGCGCCGTCCGTGCCCTCGCCGAAGCCGTCAAGTACTCACAGTGGCGACGCGAGGCGGCCGACCCCGGGAAGGTGCCGGAGTACGAGGACATCGACGAGAAGGGCGCCGCCCAGCTGATCGACCGGCTGCTCGCGCGCGGGCAAGGGCTCACACTCGGCACGGACGAGACCTGCGACCTGCTCGGCAAGTACGGCATCCACGTGCACCGCGCCCTGCACGCCCCCACCCCGGACGCGGCCGCCGAGGCCGCCCACACCCTCGGCTACCCCGTCGCCCTCAAGGCCACCGCCCCGCATCTGCGGCACCGCGCCGACCTCGGCGGCGTACGGCTCGATCTCGCGGACGAGGAGCAACTGCGGCGGGCGTACGCCGAGTTGACCGAGCTGTTCGGCAGGCCGCAGGAGCTGCGGCCGGTCGTGCAGAGCATGGCGCCGCGCGGCGTCGACACCGTCGTACGGGCCGTGATCGACCCGGCGGCCGGTGCCGTGCTGTCCTTCGGGCTCGCCGGGGCCGCCTCGCAACTGCTCGGTGACACCGCGCACCGGCTGATCCCGGTCACCGACCGCGACGCGACCTCGATCGTCCGCTCGATCCGGACCGCACCGCTCCTGTTCGGCTGGCGCGGCTCCACGCCCGTCGACACACCTGCCCTGGAGGAGCTGCTGCTGCGGGTGTCGCGGCTGGTCGACGACCACCCGGAGGTCGTCGCGGCCACCCTGGAGCCGGTCGTCGTCGCCACCCACGGCCTGAGCGTGCTCGGCGCCTCGGTACGCCTCGCACCACCGCCCGCCCGCGACGACCTCGGGCCAAGGACCCTCCCGACCTACTGAGACCGCCGCGAGCGGTGCCTCGCAGTCGGTGGGCCCCCGTAGGATGGGCGTCATGGCCAAGACCAGTACGACGACCCAGGGGCTGCGAGCGGCGATCGAGCGCAGCGGCTACTACCCGGCCCTCGTGGCCGAGGCGGTGGAGGCCGCTGTGGGCGGCGAGCCCATCCGGTCGTACCTGGTCCATCAGGAGACGACGTTCGACCAGAACGAGGTGCGGCGGCACGTGACGGTGCTCGTCCTCACCCACAACCGCTTCATCGTCAGCCACACCGACGAGCAGGCCGCCGACAGCACCTCCCCGACGCCGTACGCCACGACGTCCACGGAGTCCGTGAAGCTCGGCCGGATCTCGTCGGTCGTGGTCAGCCGTGTGGTCGCCAATCCGGAGCAGTACCAGCCGGGCACGCTGCCCCGCGAGGTCGTGCTGACCATCGGCTGGGGCGCCGTTTCCCGGATCGACCTGGAGCCCGCCGCCTGCGGCGACCCCAACTGCGAGGCCGACCACGGCTACACGGGCAACTCGACGGCGGACGACCTCAGCCTGCGCGTCAGCGAGGCCGGTGACGGCCCGGAGACGGTGCGCCAGGCGCTCGTTTTCGCGCAGTCGCTCTCCGAGGCGACGGCGGACGTCGCCCGCTGAGATGATCCAGTCCACCGCCTGGGACTCCCACCCGGAACCTCTCGCCGTCGATTCCGCGCCCGCCCCCGAGTACGGCAGCGGCTCACTCGCCGATCTGCTGCCCACCCTGGCCGCCGGTATGGCCGTACCGGAGATGACCGCCTCGATCCCCGAGCTGACCGCCACCGACCGCAACTGCGTGTTCCTGGTCGACGGCCTCGGCTGGGAGCAGCTCAAGGCGCACCCCGACGAGGCGCCGTTCATGACCTCGCTCCTGAGCAGCTCGCGCGGCGGCACCGGGCGCCCGATCACCGCCGGCTACCCCGCGACCACCGCGACCTCCCTCGCCTCCGTCGGCACCGGCCTGCCGCCGGGCGCGCACGGTCTGCCCGGGTACACCGTGCGCAACCCGGAGACCGGCGAGCTGATGAACCAGCTGCGCTGGAACCCGTGGACGCCGCCGCGCGTCTGGCAGCCGTATCCCACGGTCTTCCAGCTGGCGCACCAGGCGGGCGTGCACGCGGCCCAGGTGTCGTCGCCCACCTTCCAGAGCACCCCGCTGACCAAGGTCGCACTCAGCGGCGGCACGTTCCACGGGCGGCTGACCGGCGAGGACCGGATGGACCTCGCGGCCGAGCAACTGGCCGCGGGTGACCGCTCCCTGGTCTACACGTACTACGCCGAGCTGGACGGCGCCGGCCACCGCTTCGGCGTCGACTCGGACACCTGGCGCGGCCAGCTCATGTACGTCGACCGGCTCGTCCAGCGCCTCGCCGAGCAGCTGCCGCCGCGCAGCGCGCTCTATGTCACCGCCGACCACGGCATGATCGACGTGCCCTTCGACGAGCAGCACCGCATCGACTTCGACGAGGACTGGGAACTGCGCGCCGGCGTCGCCCTGCTGGGCGGCGAGGGCCGGGCGCGGCACGTCTACGCGGTGCCCGGCGCCGCGGGCGACGTCCTGACCTGCTGGCGCGAGGTGCTCGGCGAGCAGTTCTGGGTGGCCTCCCGGGACGAGGCGATCGCGGCGGGCTGGTTCGGGCCGCAGATCGACGAGCGCGTGTACGACCGGATCGGTGACGTGGTCGCGGCCGCGCGGGACGACGTCCTGATCATCGCGTCCGAGCGGGAGCCGAAGGAGTCGGCGATGGTCGGCAACCACGGTTCGATGACCCCCGCCGAGCAGCTGGTCCCCCTGCTCGAAGTACGCTCCTGACGCCCTGCACGTCATCGCCGGACGTCGTCCTCCCGACCGATCTCTTCGCCGAAAGGTGCTCAACTCACCATGTCCGAGCTGGTGTTCTTCTCCGGAACGATGGACTGCGGGAAGTCGACGCTGGCTCTCCAGATCGAGCACAACCGTTCGGCGCGTGGCCTCGCGGGCATGATCTTCACGCGCGACGACCGTGCGGGCGAGGGCAAGCTTTCCTCGCGGCTCGGCCTGGTCACGGACGCGGTGGAGGTCGAGGACGGCATGGACCTGTACGCGTACCTCGTCGACCATCTCTCCCAGGGAGGCCGCGCGGACTATGTCATCGCCGACGAGGCTCAGTTCCTCGCGCCGAATCAGATCGACCAACTCGCGCGCGTGGTCGACGACCTGGGCCTCGACGTCTACGCCTTCGGCATCACCACCGACTTCCGCACCAAGCTGTTCCCCGGCTCCCAGCGCCTGGTGGAACTCGCCGACCGGGTCGAGGTGCTCCAGGTCGAGGCCCTGTGCTGGTGCGGCGCCCGCGCCACGCACAACGCCCGCACGATAGGCGGCGAGATGGTCGTCGAGGGCGCCCAGGTCGTCGTCGGCGACGTCAACCAGGCGGACGCCGTCGGCTACGAGGTCCTGTGCCGCCGCCACCACCGGCGCCGCATGACGGCGGCCAGCGCACGGGCGGCGGCGCTGTCTCCGGATGTCCTGCCCGTGCAGACGGCCTGAGCGCGGCCCTGTTCGGCTGTTCCGGACCGGCGGCCTCAAGCGGTCCTTGAGCGCCGTCAGCGCGGATTCTGGATCAGGGAGAACCGGGCCCCCTCCGGGTCCGCCACCGTCGCCACGCGGCCGTGGGCGCTGTCGTGGGCCGCTTCGAGGACATGGCCGCCGAGGTCGACGATCCGGTCCAATGCCTCGTCCACGTCGGCGACTTCGAAGTACGTCATCCAGTGCGGGCCCCGGTCGCGGGGCAGGGCGTTGCCGACGCCGTGGATGCCGGCGACCGGCCGGCCGTCGATGTGCAGGGTGACGTAGTCGAAGTCGGCGGAGACCACCGGCTCCTCCTCGTAGGCGAACACGGTCTCGTAGAACTTGGCGACGTTCATGGACTCGAAGGTCAGCAGCTCGTTCCAGGCGGGGGTGCCGGGCACGCCCGTGATGTCCGTGCCGAGGTGGGACGCCGCCTGCCAGAGGCCGAAGACAGCGCCGGAGGGGTCGGAACAGATCGCCAACCGGCCGGCCTCGGCGGCGTCCAGCGGCCCCACGCCGACCGTGCCGCCGCACAGCCGTACCGTCTCGGCGGTCAGGTCCACGTTGTCCGAGGCGAGGTAGGGCGTCCAGGCGATGGGGAGGTGGCGGTCGGGCGGCAGTTGGCCGATGCCGGCCACCTCACGGCCGTCGAGCAGGGCCCGCACATAGGGGCCGAGTTGCTGGGGGCCGGGCTGGAACTCCCAGCCGAACAGCGCTCCGTAGAACTCCTGGGTCGCGGCCAGTCCGTGCACCATCAGGCTCACCCAGCAGGGCGTGCCGGGCGCGTGCCGGGCGTGCGTCGCGCCGTTCGGGCCGGCCGACCCCCGTGCCTCGGTCATCGTCACTCTCTCCTCGGCCTCTCGTGCTGGCCGCGTCGCGTCCGTGGTCCGGACCCCCGAGCCGATGCTCGCACCACCGGTGGCCGCGCGCGCTGCGGGCACGCCGCCGCACGACGGCCGGTGCCCGGAGGATGCCCGGTGTGCGATTTACCGCCCGTTTCCGTGCGATTGCCGACGGATGTCGATCGGCTGTACAGCATGTGCCCGATCCCGTACGCCTCGTGATCGGGCCTGTCCGGCGGGCAGAGTAACCGGAGCCGGGCGACGCGGCCACCCCGTGCGCAAGGATGGTGGCCATGAACGCCATCATCTCCGCATCCGAACTCGCGAGCGAACTGGCGGGCGAGAACCCGCCGGTGCTGCTCGATGTCCGCTGGCAGCTGACCGTGGCCAAGGCGGCCGGTGAGCCGCCGTTCGACGGCCGGACCGCGTACCGGGCCGGGCACATCCCCGGCGCGGTCTACGTCGACCTGGACCGGGAGCTGGCCTCCGCGCCCGGTTCGCGCGGCCGTCACCCCTTGCCGGACTTGGCCGAATTCGGCGCGGCGATGCGCCGGGCGGGCGTGTCGTCGTCGGTGCCGGTGGTCGTGTACGACGGCGGGCAGGGCTGGGCGGCGGCCCGGGCGTGGTGGCTGCTGTGCTGGACGGGTCACCCGGACGTGCGGGTCCTCGACGGCGGGTTGCCGGCCTGGCAGGGGTCGCTGGAGACGTCGGTACCGACTGCGGCGGAGGGCGACTTCGAGCCGACGCCGGGGGCGACGGGCCTTCTCGACGCCGATGGCGCCGCTGCGCTCGCCCGGTCGGGCGTACTCCTGGACGCGCGAGCGGGGGAGCGGTACCGCGGAGAGGTCGAGCCGATCGACCCGGTCGGCGGCCACATCCCGGGCGCCGTGTCCGCCCCCACGAACGACAACGTCGGCGCGGACGGCCGCTTCCTGCCCGCCGAGGAACTCGGGGCGCGCTTCAAGGCGCTGGGCGCGTCCGAGGGTACGGAGGTCGGCGTGTACTGCGGTTCGGGCGTCTCCGCCGCCCACCAGGTTCTGGCCCTGGCGGTAGCGGGCATTCCGGCGGCCCTGTACGTCGGTTCATGGTCGGAGTGGTCATCGGATCCGACCCGACCGGTGGCTGTGGGGCCGGATCCGCAGTAGGCGGTCGCAGCACGAGGGCCGCGCTGCGACCAGCGCGGCCCTCGTCCTCGTACGGGCGGATCGACAGCCGTACGACTGACCGCTCCTGATGCCCTGCTCCTGCTTGCCTACTCCTGTTTCTTCCTGCGCGTCCCGAACACGATCTCGTCCCAGCTCGGGACGGCGGCCCGGCGACCGGGGCGGACGCCGTCCGCTTCGGCCTGGCGGTCCGTGGCGCCGATGAGGCGGTCACGGTGGCTGCCGACAGAGCGAGGCATGAGGACGTCCGCGTAGGCGGAACCTGCCGAGGCGGCAGGGGCGGGAGGCTCCTCCGCCTCCGGTTCGGCGGGGGGTTCCTCCGTGTCCGGCTCCGCCGGGCGCTCCGGGACCACGAGGTCGCCCCGGAAGCTGGGTACCGCCTCCAGCAGGCTGGTCAGCGAGTCCCGTTCCTCCGTGGTCTCCTCGACAGGCTCGGAGGCCTGGGCCGGCAGGCTCGGCCGTGCGCTCTCGAGCGCACGGTCCATCCCACGCTCGCGCGGGAGCCGGGCGATACGCGGTACGAACGGGAAGCTGGGCTCCGGCGCGGCGAGGTCGTCGGACTCGCCGATCAGCGAGCGCGCCTCTTCGTCGACGGCCTGGACGAGCCGCCGGGGCGGGTCGTAAGTCCAGCTCGCCGAGTGCGGTTCGCCCGCCACCATGTAGACCAGCAGCACTTCCCAGGTGCCGTCGTCCCGGCGCCACGAGTCCCACTGGACGGTGTCCTTGTCGGCACCGCGCAGCAGCAGCCGCTCCTGGACGGCCTCACCGAGCTGCGGCCCGGCGGCGTTCTCGCCGGGTCGGCGGACGGGAGTCTTGCGGGCCCGCTCGGCCATGAAGGCGCGCTCGGCGAGCACGGGGCCCTCGAAGCGCCGTACGCGGTCGACGGGGATGCCGGCGAGTTGGGCGACCTCTTCCGCGGTCGCACCAGCGCGTATACGCGCCTGGATGTCGCGGGGGCGGAGATGGCTCTCCACCTCGATCTCGATCTGGCCGAGGCGGGGACGGTCGCCGCGCACGGCGGCGCGCAGGCGTTCGTCGATCGGAAGCGTGTACTCCGTTGCGTCGGCAGCCTTCAGCACCAGCCGTGTGCCGTCATTTGAGACGGCCACGACACGCAGTTCGGGCATGGGGACCTCCCGGGTGGTGCCTGCCGACGTCACGTGCGTCGCTGCTTCCGCTAGTCGAGTGTGGCCTGCCCGGGTGCAGCCTGCCACAACCTTGCCGAGTTGCCCGGCGTGTCGGGCACGGGCCCTGGATCGCCGTTATGGCACGGTTACCTGTTCGCAACGCTAAGTGACCAACTCCGTCACCCTGTGCAACTAGCCCCCTCACGGCGGTCCTTGAAGGCCACGGACGCCCTGGCGGGAGACCGGACCCAGGGCTCGCAACAGTACTCCATTTGGGCCACGTGCGTGGATTGGCGCGCCGCTCAACTTCTGGCAAGGGGTGGGACTCGGCCGTCCGTTGAGCGGTTGTCCGATCTTGTACGTGGCGTACTTCACGCAAACGTCGGAAACGGAACTGATGCTTTCGCCTGCACCTCTCCTGGCTGCGCAGTTGGGCGATCGGCTGGATCGAGCCGATCTAGGGCTACGCCCCCAACACCCTGCGCAGGTAGTCGTTCTGGAACCGGCGGTCCGGATCGAGCCGGTCCCGCAACGCCGTGAACTCGCCGAAGCGCGGGTACACCTGGGCGAAGTACTCGGCGTCCCGCGTGTGCACCTTGCCCCAGTGCGGCCGGCCCTCGTGCGCGGTGAAGATGCGCTCGGCGGCGGTGAAGTACTGCTGGTACGGCGTGCCCTTGGCCATGTGGACGGCGACGTAGGCGCTGTCGCGGCCCGAGGCGGTGGACAGCGTGATGTCGTCGGCCGGGGCGGTGCGCACCTCGACGGGGAAGCTGACCCTGAGACCGGAGCGGTCGACCATGGCCTTGAGTTCGCGCAGCATCTCGACGACGGCCTCGCGCGGAACGGCGTACTCCATCTCCATGAAGCGCACCCGGCGTGGTGATGTGAAGACCTTGTAGGGGATGTCCGTGTAGGTCCGCGCGGACAGCGCCTTGCTGGAGATCCGGGCGATCGCCGGGATCGTGGCGGGCGCCGCGCGGCCGACCCACTGGGCCACCTGGAAGACGCCGTTGGAGAGGAACTCGTCCTCGAACCAGCCCTGCAGCTGCGGCACCGGCTTCTCGGGGCCCGCGCTGCGGTTGTTGCGCTTGGTGTTGGTGTTGCCGGTGTGCGGGAACCAGTAGAACTCGAAGTGCTCGTTCTCGGCCCACAGTTCGTCGAAGTCCGCCAGGACCTTGTCGAACGGCATCGGCTCCTCGCGCGCGGAGAGCAGGAAGATCGGTTCCACGGCGAACGTGATCGCGGTGACGATGCCCAGGGCGCCGAGGCCGATGCGGGCCGCTGCGAAGACGTCCGAGTTCTCCTTCGCGGAGCAGGTGACCACCGAGCCGTCGGCCGTGACCAGTTCCAGTCCCTTGATCTGGGCGGCGATCGAGGCCGACTCGCGGCCCGTGCCGTGCGTGCCGGTGCTGGTGGCGCCCGAGACCGTCTGCTCCATGATGTCGCCCATGTTCGTGAGCGACAGGCCCTCGCGCGCCAGGGCCATGTTGAGCCTCTTGAGCGGCGTACCGGCCTCGACCGTGACCGTCATGGCGTCCCGGTCAATGTTGCGGATGCCGGTCAACAGTTGAGGGCGGATCAACACGCCGTCGGTGGCGGCAATGGACGTGAAGGAATGTCCGCTGCCGACCGCCTTCACCTTCAGGCCGTCCTCAGCGGCCCGGCGTATCGCCGCGGACAGCTCCTCGACGGAGGCCGGAGCGACCTCCCGCGCGGGGCGGGCGGCGACATTGCCGCCCCAGTTACGCCACGTGCCGTTCCTGCCGCTCGCTGTGCTGCTCAACGGTGCCTCCCCGACGCGGAGCCGGCCTGCTGAGCCGGCGATACCCCAGGAAACCCACCGCGACCGCGACGGCCCCGGACACCGCCGGAACCCCGTACCCGGCACCCGCACCGGCCTCGTCGATCACCCAGCCGGCCACGGAGGACCCGAGCGCGACCCCGACCGCGAGCCCGGTGCTCACCCAGGTCATGCCCTCGGTCAGTTGCGCGCGTGGTACGTGCTCTTCGATCAGGGACATGGTGGTGATCATCGTGGGAGCGACGGCCATGCCCGCAACGAACAGCGCCACGGCCAGAAACGGCAAGTTTCCGACCAGTAGGAGGGGGATCATACTCACGGCCATGGCGCATATGCCCAGCAGCCAGCGAGGTTCGGGCGCCCCCGTGAAGCGCATCAGCCCGAAGACGAGGCCGGCCGCGCAGGAGCCCGCCGCGTACAGCGCGAGGACCACGCTCGCGGCGCCCTTGTGCCCCTGCTCGTCCGCGAAGGCCACGGTGACGACGTCGACGGACCCGAAAATCGCTCCGGTCGCCACGAAGGTGGCCACCAGGACCTGCAGTCCCGCGGCGCGCAGGGCCGAGCTGCCGCCCTGGCGCTCGCGCGGATGCGGCGCGGGCTCGGTGCCCCGCTGTGCGGTCAGCCAGAAGACGCCGACGGCCAGGAAGCAGCCGGCGAGCAGCGGCCCGGCCTCCGGGAACCACGCCGTGGACAGGCCGATGGAGATGATCGGCCCGAAGATGAAGCACACCTCGTCGATCACGGACTCGAAGGAGTACGCGGTGTGCAGCTGAGGCGTCCCTCGGTACAGCGCGGCCCAGCGGGCGCGGATCATCGCCCCGACGCTGGGCACGCAGCCGATGCCGACGCAGGCCACGAACAGCACCCAGTCCGGCCACCGGTAGTGCGCGGCCAACAGCAGGCCGGCTCCTGCCGCCAGCGAGATCAGCGTCGCCGGACGGAGCACCCGCCGCTGCCCGTACTGATCGACCAGGCGTGAGACCTGCGGGCCCGCCACCGCCGCGGCGAGCGCGATCGTGGCCGACAGGGCGCCGGCGAGGCCGTAGCGCCCGGTCAGCTGGGAGACCATCGTGACCACGCCGATGCCCATCATCGACAGCGGCATCCGGCCGAGGAAGCCTGCGGCGGAGAAGGCCTTGCTGCCGGGGGCGGCGAACAGGGCGCGGTAGGGGCTCGGCACGGGGGTCTCCGGTCAGGCGGAAGTGGCGGGACTGCGCGGCTCAGGGGCGACTCAGGGCGGCTCAGAGCGACCCAGTAAGGCGCGTGCACAGCCGTCACAGCTTACGAGTTAGGTGACCCTGACGCACCTGGCCGGACGAACCGGGAACCCGGGTGGTCACCCCGCCGTTTCCCGGCTGTCAGTACCGAATGACAGGATCGACCCATGCCAGACGCGCGCGATGCCACCCCCTACGACGCCCTGCTCCTGCTCTCCTTCGGCGGCCCCGAGGGCCCGGACGACGTGATCCCGTTCCTGGAGAACGTCACCCGCGGGCGGGGCATCCCCAAGGAACGCCTGAAGGAAGTCGGCGAACACTACTTCCTGTTCGGCGGCGTCAGCCCCATCAACGACCAGAACCGCGCCCTGCTCGACGCCCTGCGCAAGCACTTCGCCGAGCACGGCCTGGACCTGCCGATCTACTGGGGCAACCGCAACTGGGCGCCGTACCTGACGGACACCCTGCGCGAGATGGTCGCCGACGGCCGCCGCCGCATCATCGTCCTCGCCACCAGCGCCTACGCCTCCTACTCGGGCTGCCGCCAGTACCGCGAGAACCTCGCCGACTCGCTCGCCGCCCTTGAGGCCGAGGGCCTGGAGCTGCCGAAGGTCGACAAGCTGCGGCACTACTTCAACCACCCGGGCTTCCTGGAGCCGATGATCGACGGAGTCGTCGAGTCCCTCGCCGACCTTCCCGGGGACGTCCGGGACGGCGCACACATCGCGTTCTCGACCCACTCGATCCCGACCGCAGCCGCGGACAGCTCCGGCCCGGTCGAGGAGCAGGGCGACGGCGGCGCGTACGTCGAGCAGCACCTGGACGTCGCGCAGCTGATCGCCGACGCCGTACGCGAGCGCACCGGCGTCGACCACCCCTGGCAGCTCGTCTACCAGTCCCGCTCCGGCGCCCCGCACATCCCGTGGCTGGAGCCCGACATCTGCGACCACCTCGAGGAGCGGCACGCGGCCGGGGTACCGGCGGTCGTGATCGCCCCCATCGGCTTCGTCTCCGACCACATGGAGGTCCTCTACGACCTCGACACGGAGGCCAAGGCCAAGGCCGAGGAGCTGGGCCTGCCGATGCGCCGCTCGGCCACCGTCGGAGACGACCCGCGGTTCGCCGCCGCGATCCGCGACCTCGTCCTGGAGCGCGCCGCCGTGGAGCGCGGTCAGGAGGTCACGCCCTGCGCTCTGGGCGCGCTCGGCGCCGACCACAACCTCTGCCCGGTCGGCTGCTGCCCGGCTCGCGCCCCCAAGCCCGCCGCTGCGGGCGCCGACAGCCCCTACGCGTGAGGAGCCCCGTGACCGACCCCTTGCACTCGGAACTGCTCAGGCTGGCCCGGGAGGCCGCCCGCCGCGCCGGCGAGCTGCTGCGCGACGGCCGCCCGGCCGACCTCGCGGTCGCCGCGACCAAGTCGAGCCCGATCGACGTGGTCACCGAGATGGACATCGCGGCGGAGAAGCTGATCACCGACCTGATCTCCGAGCACCGCCCGGACGACGGCTTCCTCGGCGAGGAGGGCGCCTCCACCGAGGGCACGAGCGGCATCCGCTGGGTGATCGACCCGCTCGACGGCACGGTCAACTACCTGTACGGGCTGCCGACTTGGTCCGTCTCCATCGCCGCCGAGCAGGACGGCGAGACGGTCGTCGGGGTCGTTGCGGCCCCGATGCGCGGTGAGACGTACCACGCGGTGCGCGGCGGCGGCGCCTGGGCCACGGGACTCCGGGACGGCGAGCGCAGGCTCAGCTGCCGCCCCACCGCACCCCTGGACCAGGCCCTGGTCTCGACCGGCTTCAACTACGTCACCGAGGTCCGCACCCACCAGGCCGACGTCGCGCAGAGGCTGATCCCCCTCCTGCGTGACATCCGCCGCGGCGGCTCTGCCGCGATCGACCTGTGCGACCTGGCCGCGGGCCGCCTCGACGGCTACTACGAGCGCGGCCTCAACGCCTGGGACGTGGCCGCGGGCGACCTGATCGCACGGGAAGCGGGCGCCCTGACCGGCGGACGCCCCGGAGAGCGCCCGTCACGCGACCTCGCGGTGGCGGCCACCCCGGGAGTCTTCGAGCCCCTCCAGCGGCTCCTGGAGGACTTCGGCGCCTGGCACGACTGAGCGCAGGAGCACGCGAGGCAAGGGCACGCGACGGGGCCCCGGCGCTGGATTCGCCGGGGCCCCGTCGTCGTACTCGTCAGACGCGTGACGCGCCGACTTCCACACCGTGCTCGGCGGCGAGGCGGCGCAGGTCGTCGAGCTCGCCCTGCTCCACCTCGACGAGGAAGTCGTCGCCCTCGTCACGAGCCCGCGTCAGGTCGGACTCGGTCGCCCTTATGCGCTGCAGAAGTCCTGCGGTGAATGCGTCCATGCTGCGCCCCCTCGTCCTGGGTCGTGGGTCGGTGGCACGGGGGTGTGCCGTTCGGAAGGGGCGATCACGTCTCGGTAGGTGCCCAGCGCTGCCCTTGCCGGGCGGCGACGGTGCCGGACACCCACGCCCGCTCTGCGGAAAGCGGATCGATTCGTACCGCATGGTGGTGCGGCACGAGCAGAGCGTGATCGCGGGGTGTAAAGCCGTCCTCCCCCCGCTCCCTTCCACGGAAACCTCAACCGGAAGAGAAAATCTCGCATTCCCGGGCTGCACACCCGTCCTGCATGGCCCGCTCACCCGTCTTACCGCCGACTTATGGCGGAAAAGGGCAGGATGGAGGCCAAGACACCCGACCAGAACCCCTGCCCGTGCGCGAGACAAGCGCTACGCGGGTGGACACAGGAAGGACAAGCGACGTGCGCGTACTCGTCGTCGAGGACGAGCAACTGCTCGCCGATGCGGTGGCCACCGGACTGCGCCGGGAGGCCATGGCCGTCGACGTCGTGTACGACGGTGCGGCCGCCCTGGAACGCATCGGCGTCAACGACTACGACGTGGTCGTCCTCGACCGCGACCTCCCGCTGGTGCACGGCGACGACGTCTGCCGCAAGATCGTCGAACTCGGCATGCCCACCCGCGTGCTGATGCTCACGGCCTCCGGCGACGTCAGCGACCGGGTCGAAGGGCTGGAGATCGGCGCCGACGACTATCTGCCCAAGCCCTTCGCCTTCAGCGAGCTGACGGCACGCGTGCGTGCCCTCGGCCGCCGTACGAGCGTGCCGCTGCCGCCCGTCCTGGAGCGCGCCGGCATCAAGCTGGACCCGAACCGCCGCGAGGTGTTCCGGGACGGCAAGGAGGTGCAGCTCGCGCCGAAGGAGTTCGCCGTCCTGGAAGTGCTGATGCGCAGCGAGGGCGCGGTCGTCTCCGCCGAGCAGCTCCTGGAGAAGGCCTGGGACGAGAACACCGACCCGTTCACGAACGTGGTGCGGGTGACCGTCATGACCCTGCGCCGCAAGCTGGGGGAGCCACCCGTGATCGTCACCGTGCCCGGTTCCGGCTACCGGATCTGATCGGCCATGGCCGCGACTCCCGCGCCTCCCCAGGCGCCCCCCAAGCCCACCTGGGACCCCCGGAGAGTGGAGCCCCCCTTCCCGTGGCTGCGTCCCACCATCCGGATAAGGCTCACGCTGCTGTACGGCGGCATGTTCCTGATCGCCGGCATCCTGCTGCTGTCGATCATCTACCTGCTGGCTGCACAGGCGATCAACACGGGCAACGAACCGCCGTTCAAGATCGTCGACGCCAACCAGCTCTCGGTCACCAGCGACAACTGCCCCGCGATCAAGTCCGACACCCCCACGTTCTCCCAGTTCAACGAGGCGATCAGCGCCTGTATCGACCAACAGCGCCGGGTGGCGCTGGACGATCTCCTCAGCCGCTCCCTCCTCGCCCTCCTCGGCCTCGCCGTCATCGCCTTCGCCTTCGGCTACGCCATGGCCGGCCGCGTCCTGTCGCCGCTGGGCCGGATCACCCGCACCGCGCGCGCGGTGGCGGGCTCGGACCTGTCCCGCCGTATTGAACTGGACGGCCCGGACGACGAGCTGAAGGAACTCGCCGACACCTTCGACGAGATGCTGGAGCGGCTGCAGCGGGCGTTCACCGCCCAGCAGCGCTTCGTCGGCAACGCCTCGCACGAGCTGCGCACCCCGCTCGCGATCAACCGCACACTGCTCGAGGTGCACCTCTCCGACCCGAACGCGCCGGTGGAGCTCCAGCAGCTCGGCAAGACGCTGCTGGCCACCAACGAGCGCAGCGAGCAGCTCGTCGAGGGTCTGCTGCTGCTCGCCCGCAGCGACAACCAGATCGTCGAACGCAAACCGGTGGACCTCGCGGAGGTGGCCGAGCAGGCCGTCGACCAGGTGCACGCCGAGGCGGAGGCCAAGGGCGTGGTCATCCGGGGCGAGCAGAAGCCCGCGGTCGTCCAGGGCAACGGCGTGCTGCTGGAGCGGATCGCGCTGAACCTGGTGCAGAATGCCGTCCGATACAACATCCCGGAGGGCGGCTGGGTCGAGGTCACCACAGAGGTCCAGCACGGGCAGGCTGTCCTGGTCGTGTCGAACACCGGGCCGGTGGTGCCGGCGTACGAGATCGACAACCTCTTCGAGCCGTTCAGACGGCTGCGTACGGAACGCACGGGCAGCGACAAGGGCGTCGGCCTGGGGTTGTCCATCGTGCGGTCCGTGGCGCGGGCGCACGGCGGACACATCTCCGCGCAACCGCGCGAGGGCGGAGGGCTCGTGATGCGGGTCACGCTGCCGATCTGAGATCATGTGCGCCGACACTCGATGGACATTCGGGGATGTTCGCTTTGCGCGGAATTTTCTGGGCACTCGGCGAGCAACCCCGTGTGTGATCGATCACAAGGGCGATTTTCTGGCCATCTACTCTCAGTGATCATGCGGACTGCCGGAAAGCCGGGAAAATCCGGGTTTTCGGGGGTCTTGATCACGGGAAGTACACGGTGAGACGCCTTTGAACTGCGGCATTAGGACCGTGTACGGTCCCGTTCGCCATCCAAGCCGATCACTCTTGAGGAGTCCGGTTGGGTGTCGATTGAGTAACAGACCTTGATGTGAGGCAAAATCTCCGCCTCGGGTCGGGCACAAGTCCGGCCTCTCACGCGTTACGTGCGCTGGAGACACCGCAGACACCCAGAGGGGGAGAGCGACATGGCAACGGATTACGACACCCCACGCAAGACCGACGACGACGTCGACTCGGACAGCCTTGAAGAGCTGAAGGCCAGGCGGAACGACAAGTCGACGTCCGCTGTGGACGTTGACGAGTTCGAGGCTGCCGAAGGCCTGGAGCTGCCCGGCGCGGACCTCTCGAACGAGGAGTTGGCCGTCCGGGTGCTGCCGAAGCAGCAGGACGAGTTCACCTGCATGAGCTGCTTCCTGGTGCACCACCGCAGCCAGCTGGCCCGGGAGAAGAACGGTCAGCCGATCTGCCGCGACTGCGACTGAGGTCGGGTCGGGCATGACTGGCTCGACCCCACCTTGGAAGCGCCGCTCCCGACCGTCGGGAGTGGACGAAGGGCCGTCCGACGGCCCCTACGGCGCGCGTGACGACGAGCGGGGCTCATCCGGTACGGGGGCCTCGCTCGAACCGATGTCCGGGGCTGACCTCTCGGAGCCGACGGAGGTTCCCGCACCCGTCGTCCGGCGGCGGGCGGCGGTGATCCGGGAGAAGGCCCGGGAAGGCGTCCGTAAGGGCGGCAGCCGCGCCAGAGCGGGTCTTGGATACCTCACCGACCGGATCATCGAGAACGCCCCGCGGATCCCCGTACGGGACCTCGCGACGCTTCGGCGGCACTTCCCGGGGCTCGGGCCCGAGCAGATCGCGGACAAGCTCGTCGCGGGAGCGGCGAACGCGAGCGCGACGGTCGGCGCGGGAGTCGGTGCGGCGGCGATGCTGCCGGTACCGCCCGCGATGCCGACGGAGTTGGCCGCCGAGATCACCGGCGTCGCGGCCATCGAACTGAAACTGATCGCCGAGCTGCACGAGGTGTACGGCGTACGCCCGCCCGGCAATCTGAAAGACCGCAGTACCGCGTATCTGTCCTCGTGGTCCGAGGAGCGCGGCATCGACCCCATGAAGCCGGCGACGGTCAACGCCGCTCTCGGTGGGCAGATGAAGCGGGAGCTGCGTCAGCAGATCATGAAGCGGATGGTCCGGAATCTGCCGAACCTCATGCCCTTCATGGTCGGGGCCGCGGTGGGCGCGGTCATGAACCGCCGGGACACCAAGAGACTCGCGGCACGGATTCGGACGGACCTGCGGAAGATCCAGGTGCCGTGGGACGAATTGCCGGAACTGCCCCCGCTGGAGCGCCCGGCAAGGCCGCTGGACATGGGAGACGTGGGGCGTATGCGCGGGCGCAAGAGGCTCGGGGGCGGCTGAGATCCCGCCAGCGGGGCCGGTACGGCGGCCGCCCAGAGGCCCTTTCGGCATGCCGCCGCGAAGTTTTTGCCACGGCGAGCACAAGTCTTGACCAGGCCGGTGAAGGCCCGCTCGGGTGTGCTAGACCGAGGCCTTCGCGGCCTTGATCGCCTCCGCCAGGCGTTCCGGCTCGCGGGTCGACAGGTACAGGTACGGGGTCGGGTCCTCGGGGTCCGTGACCTCCACGCGCAGGGCCGTGGGGATGTAGGCACGCAGGAGGAGGAAGGCTCGGGTGTCGGCCTTGTGGGTGCGCCAGGCGCGGGCCTCCTCGGGGTCCAGGACGTGTGCCTCGCCCAGGGCCCGTACCGGGATCCTCGCCTCGCCCGCGATCAGCGAGTCGCCCACCAGACGGATGCGGACCGAGCCGTACGAGCTGGCCATGACGGCTGCCGCGGCGGTGCCGCCGACGAGCCCGGCGAGCAGGGGCAGCGTGCCGAACGGCAGGAGGATCAGGGCCAGGGAGACCCCGACCAGGAACGAGATCAGCCACCACGAGCGGGGGGCGGTCAGGCGTTCTTCGTAGGGGGCGGCGGAGAGCTGCATGGAGCCAAGCTTGGCACGGTGTCCGGAACCTGCCGACGCGCGGGTAAGGTCTGCGGCTGTGAGTGGTACTTCCGCAACTCTCAAGCCTCCGGCCGACGCCGTGAAACCGGCCCGTCACCCCGATGCTCCCGCACCCGGGGAGCTTCTCGGTGCGCACTACGGCGAGTGTTTCGGCTGCGGTGGTGAGCAGGCCCACGGGTTGCACCTTCAGGCGCGGGCCGGTGACGGCGTCAGCATCACCGCCGAGTTCACCGTGCAGCCCGCCCATCAGGGCGCGCCCGGGCTCGCGCACGGTGGCGTGCTCGCGACCGCCCTCGACGAGACCCTCGGCTCGCTCAACTGGCTGCTGCGCACGATCGCCGTGACCGGGCGGCTGGAGACCGACTTCGTACGGCCCGTTCCGGTGGGCACGGTGCTGTATCTGGAGGCCGAGGTGACGGCGGTGGCGGGCCGCAAGATCTACTCGACCGCCACCGGACGGATCGGCGGCCCCGACGGGCCCGTCGCCGTCCGTGCCGACGCCCTCTTCATCGAGGTGAAGGTCGACCACTTCATCGACAACGGCCGCCCGGAGGAGATCCGGGCCGCCATGAACGACCCGGACCAGGTCCGGCGTGCCCGTGCCTTCGAGGTGAACCCGTGAGCCGTGAGCCCCGTCGAGAACTCGACGTGCTGATCCGGCGCGTCGACCCCGACGTACCGCTTCCGACGTACGCACACCCCGGTGACGCCGGAGCCGATCTGCGCACCACCGAGGCCTGTGAGCTGAAGCCGGGGGAGCGGGCCGTACTGCCCACCGGGGTGTCTGTAGCCCTGCCGGAGGGGTACGCGGCCTTCGTGCACCCGCGATCCGGTCTCGCTGCCCGCCTCGGTGTCGCCCTCGTGAATGCCCCGGGGACGGTTGATGCCGGGTACCGTGGGGAGATCAAGGTGATCGTGGTGAATCTCGACCCGCACGAGCCCGTGCGGTTCGAGCGCTTCGACCGGATTGCCCAACTGGTCGTCCAGCAGGTCGAGAGGGTTCGCTTCCAGGAGGTCGCGGAGCTTCCCGATTCGGCACGGGCCGAGGGGGGCTTCGGGTCCACCGGCGGCCATGCCGCGGTGGACGGCACAAGCGGGACAAGCGTTGAGGCCGCCGATGGCGGCACTACGGGTGGGAATCGATACGCTTCGGTCGTATCCGACCGGGAAGGACAGTGACGTGTTCGGACGTCGCAAGAAGAAGGGTGCCGCCGAGGACGCGGCCGGCGAGCCCGAGCAGGTCGTCGACATCGACACTGAGGCGGACGACGACGGCACGCGCGAGCGCGTACGGCTCGAGCCGGAACCGCGGCCCGACGGGCCCTGGGACAGCTCAGAGATCCGTGAGCCCGGCGAGGGCCGGGTGGACCTGGGCGGCCTGTTGGTGCCGGGCGTCGACGGCATGGAGCTGCGTGTCGAGGTCGCGGGCGACGCGATCGTCGCGGCGACCGTCGTGCTGCGGGACAGCGCCATCCAGCTGCAGGCCTTCGCCGCCCCCAAGCGCGAGGGCATCTGGGGCGAGGTGCGCGAGGAGATCGGCTCCGGCATCACCCAGCAGGGTGGCATCATCGACGAGGTCGAGGGCCCGCTCGGCTGGGAACTGCGGGCCCAGGTACCGGTTCAGCTGCCGGACGGCACGGGCGGTTTCCAGGTCGTGCGGTTCGTCGGCGTGGACGGTCCCCGCTGGTTCCTGCGCGGTGTGATCTCGGGCCAGGGCGCGGTGCAGCCGCAGGCGGCCGGCCTGCTCGAGCAGATCTTCCGGGACACGGTCGTGGTCCGCGGCGAAGGCCCGATGGCCCCCCGTGACCCGATCGTCCTGAAGCTGCCGAACGACGCCCAGATGATTCCCGAGGGTGTCCAGCAGGAGGAGGCGGGTTCGCGCTTCTCCGGCGGCATGGGCCAGCTCCAGCGCGGGCCGGAGATCACTGAGGTGCGCTGAACAACGTAGAAACATCAGGGCCGTATCCCACACGGGGTGCGGCCCTTTCTCGTGCGTGAACTCTTGACGGGGCATTGGTCTGTACCTACCGTCTCCGGCCAACGCGTCTGTTCATAAAGGCGCTTCACGTTCACATACGAGAACGGAAGGCCCCCACGTATGCGCAGAACCGCACTGTTCGCGGCCGCGGCCGCCCTCGTCGCCGGTGTCCTTGCCTGGCCCGCCGACGCCGCTCCCGTCACCTTCGTTCACCCCGGAGTCACCGTCTCCAAGGGCCAGCTGGACTTCGCCCGCTCCCAGGTCAACGCCGGTGCCCAGCCCTGGAAGGGCGCCTTCGACCGGATGATGGCGAGCAAGTACGCCGATCTGAACCGCACGCCCAAGCCCCGCGCGGTCGTCGAGTGCGGTTCGTACTCGAACCCCAACTACGGCTGCACCGACGAGCGCGAGGACGCAATAGCCGCCTACACCCAGGCCCTCGCCTGGTACGTCACCCGCGACGAGCGGCACGCGAAGAAGGCCATCGAGCTGATGGACGCCTGGTCCGCGGTGATCAAGGACCACACCAACAGCAACGCGCCCCTGCAGGCGGGCTGGGCCGGCTCCTCCTGGCCCAGGGCCGCCGAGATCATCAAGTACACGTACACCGGGAGCTGGGCCAACTCCGGCCGGTTCGCCACCATGCTCCGCAACGTCTATCTGCCCGAGATCATCAACGGCTCGAACTCCAACGGCAACTGGGAGCTGTCGATGATGGAGGCCGCCGTCGGCATCTCCGTCTTCCTGGAGGACAAGACGTCGTACGACAAGGCCATGGCGAAGTTCCGCACCCGCACCGCCGCCTACGTCTACCTGTCCTCCGACGGCGACCTGCCGAAGACCGTGCCGAGCCAGAACCTCGACACCCGGGACAAGATCGTCAAGTACTGGCAGGGGCAGTCCACCTTCGTCACCGGTCTCACTCAGGAGACCTGCCGCGACCTCACGCACACCGGGTACGGCATCTCGGCCGTCTCGCACGTCGCGGAGACCAGCCGGATCCAGGGGCAGGACCTGTACGGCACCGACGTCGGCGAGCGGCTGCGACAGGCGCTCGGGTTCCAGGCCAAGTACGAGCTGGGTACGGCCGCGCCGAGCTGGCTGTGCGGCGGCTCGCCGAAGCTCGGGCTCGGTCCGGTCACCGAGGTCGGGCACAACGCCCTGGCCAACCGTCTCGGCCACGCCATGACCAACACCGAGACGCTCACCGACCGCAACCGCCCGGCCGGCAGCAACAACCTCTTCGTGGCCTGGGAGACCCTCACCCACGGCGACAACCCCGGCTGAGGCGGGGCGGTGCGACGGCGGGGGCGTCAGGGTTGCGTCAAAGACGCTCCCGCCGCCGTACCCGGCCCCATTTGTCGCGATTATTGGCCGTAAGGTCGACGCTGCGCAGGCAGCAGTGGGACCGGAAGACAATAGGGCCATGGGACGCGGCAAGCTTCGGATCTACCTCGGTGCGGCACCGGGCGTCGGCAAGACGTACGCGATGCTGTCCGAGGCGCACCGCCGTGTCGAGCGGGGCACCGACTTTGTGGTCGCCTTGGTGGAGCACCATGAGCGGGCGCGCACCGAGGTGCTGCTGCACGGGCTGGAGCAGATCACCCGCAACGAGCTCGGGTACCGAGGGGCCGTCTTCACGGAGATGGACGTCGACGCCGTACTGGCGCGGCGTCCGCAGGTGGCGCTCGTCGACGAGCCGGCCCACACCAACATCCCCGGATCGCGCAACGCCAAGCGCCGGCAGGTGGTCCGCCGGGCCGATCAGGTCGAGCTGGTCGACATGTCGCCGCAGGCGCTGCGGCGGCGGATGGCGCACGGGAACATCTACCAGCCGGACAAGATCGACGCGGCCCTGTCGAACTACTTCCGCCCCGGGAACCTGACCGCGCTGCGGGAGCCGGCGTTGCTGTGGGTGGCGGACCGGGTCGACGAGTATCTGAAGCAGTACCGCAGCGATCACCAGGTGCAGAGGATCCGGGCATCGAGGGAGTGGATCGTGGTCGGGCTGACCGGCGGCCCGGAGGGCAGGACCCTCATCCGCCGGGCCGCGCGGCTCGCGGAGAAGGGCGCCGGCGGTGAGGTGCTGGCCGTCTACATCGCCCGCAGCGACGGCCTCACCTCCGCCTCACCCAAGGAACTGGCCGTCCAGCGCACTCTCGTCGAGGACCTGGGCGGCACCTTCCACCACGTCGTCGGCGACGACATCCCGGCGTCGCTGCTGGACTTCGCGCGCGGGGTGAACGCCACCCAGATCGTGCTCGGCTCCTCGCGCCGCAAGAGCCGGGAGTACGTCCTCGGACCGGGCGTCGGCGCCACGGTCGCCCGGGATTCGGGCCCCGGCCTCGACGTCCACATCGTCATGCATGAGGAGGCCGCCAAGGGGCGGGGACTGCCGGTGGCCCGGGGAGCGAGCCTCGGCCGCTCACGGACGGTGTGGGGCTGGTTCATCGGCGTCGGCGGCCCGGTGCTGCTCACCCTGCTGCTGACCGACATCGACGCCGACCTCGGTCTCGCGAACGACATGCTGTTGTTCCTGACGTCGACGGTGGCGGCGGCCCTGCTCGGCGGGCTGCTGCTGGCGCTGGCCTCGGCCGCGGTCGGCTCGCTGCTGCTGAATTGGTTCTTCACACCGCCGCTGCACCGCATCTCGATCGCCGACCCGAAGAACCTGCTCGCGCTCGTGATCTTCGTCTTCGTGGCGGTGGCGGTGGCGGTGGCCTCCGTGGTGGATCTCGCGGCCCGCCGGACCCGTCAGGCGGCTCGACTGCGCGCGGAGTCGGAGATCCTGTCCTTCCTGGCCGGGAACGTGCTGCGCGGCGAGACCGGCCTGGAGGAGCTGCTGGAGCGGGTGCGCGAGACGTTCGGGATGGAGTCGGCGCTGCTGCTGGAGCGGCAGAGCGATGTCGATCCGTGGATGTGTGCGGGCCGGGTGGGCCCGGGGCGGGCGCCGGAGCGGCCGGAGGAGGCGGACGTGGACGTGCCGGTCGGCGATCACATGGCGCTCGCGCCGGCCGGCCGGGTGCTGCCCGCCGAGGACCGGCGGGTGCTGGCCGCCTTCGCCGCGCAGGCCGCGGTGGTGCTGGATCGGCAGCGTCTGCAGTGCGAGGCCGACCAGGCCAAGGAGCCGGCGGAGGGCAACCGGATCCGGACGGCGCTGCCGGCCGCGGTGAGCCATGACCTGCGTACGCCTCTTGCGGGCATCATGGCGGCGGTTTCCTCGCTGCGGTCCGACGACGTGGCGTGGTCGCCGCAGGACGAGGCCGAGCTGCTGGAGGGCATCGACGGGGGTGCCGACCGGCTCGACCATCTGGTCGGCAATCTCCTCGACATGTCGCGGCTGCAGACGGGCACGGTGACGCCGTTGATCCGGGAGATCGACCTGGACGAGGTGGTGCCGATGGCGCTCGGCGGGGTGCCGGAGGCCAGCGCGGAGCTGGACATTCCGGAGACGCTGCCCATGGTCGCCGTGGACCCTGGGCTGCTGGAACGGTCGGTGGCCAACCTGGTCGAGAACGCCGTCAAGTACAGCCCGGACGGCAGCGCCGTCCTCGTCTCCGCGAGCGCCATCGCCGAACGGGTCGAGGTGCGCGTCGCCGACCGCGGCCCGGGCGTCCCCGACGAGGCCATGAACGGCACCCTCAACGCCGAGGACACGCCCGGCGGCGGCCTCACCACGGTCCTCACTCTCCGGGCGGCGCAAGCACGCGCGGAGCTTCTCGAAGAGGGGGACGCGTCTGTGGAGCGCCCCGCGGAACCTGAAAGGCAGACCACATGCTGAGCCCGACCGGGGGGACCCCCCAGGCCCCCACGAGGGTGCTGGTGATCGACGACGAGCCGCAGATCGTGCGCGCCCTCGTGATCAACCTCAAGGCCCGCAAGTACGAGGTCGACGCGGCCCACGACGGGGCCACCGCCCTCGAGCTCGCCGCCACCCGCCACCCCGACGTGGTCGTCCTCGACCTCGGTCTGCCCGACATGGACGGCGTCGAGGTGATCCGCGGGCTGCGCGGCTGGACCCGGGTGCCGATCCTGGTGCTGTCCGCCCGGCACTCCTCCGACGAGAAGGTCGAGGCGCTGGACGCGGGCGCCGACGACTACGTCACCAAGCCCTTCGGCATGGACGAACTGCTGGCCCGGCTGCGGGCCGCCGTCCGCCGGGCCGAACCGACCGGGGGCGGCGAGGACGACGTGATGGTGGCGACCGAGGAGTTCACCGTGGACCTGGCCGCGAAGAAGGTCAACCGGGACGGGAGGGACGTACGGCTGACCCCCACGGAGTGGCATCTGCTGGAGGTGCTGGTCCGCAACACCGGGCGGCTCGTCAGCCAGAAGCAGCTGTTGCAGGAGGTGTGGGGGCCGTCGTACGGGACGGAGACGAACTATCTGCGGGTGTACATGGCCCAGCTGCGCAGGAAGCTGGAGGCCGATCCTTCGCATCCCAGGCACTTCGTCACGGAGCCGGGGATGGGCTACCGATTTGAGAAGTGAGCTGGTCACAGGGGGCTGGTTCGGGGGTCGGCACCGGGGGGTACGAGAGTGTCGGTGCACCCCGGTAGTCTTCAAGACATGAGTGCTGTTCCTCGTTCCGAAAAGTCGGTGGGCCGGTTCCGGCGCATGCTCGACCGGCTCTCCTCGTCGCAGGAGGACCTGGAGTCCGAGGAGCTGCGCGAGGACGCCGAGACGGCCGGATGCATCAGGATCGGTGACTGCCATGACCGACAGATCGTGACGGTTACTGGTACCTTGCGCACGGTCACCCTGCGGCCGCGTGCGGGAGTCCCGGCCCTGGAGGCCGAGCTGTTCGACGGCTCCGCCGCCCTGGACGTGGTGTGGCTCGGCAGGCGCTCCATAGTCGGGATAGAGCCGGGGCGCCGGCTGATCGCATCGGGCCGGATCTCCATGAGCCGGGGCCGCCGGGTGCTGTTCAACCCGAAATACGAACTGAGACCCCTCGGACGGGAGTAGCCGGTGACGTCGCTCGACAAGCCGACTGAAGACACCACCGCAGACGCCGAGCAGACAGCCCGGGCGGTGACGGAGGCCGCGCTGTTCGAGGCCTTCGGCGGCATGCGCGGCATGATCGAGACGGTGCTGCCCGGTCTGCTCTTCGTCACCATCTACACGATCAACAAGGACCTGCACCTGTCGGCCATCGCCGCGCTCGGGGTGTCCCTGTTGCTCGTGGTGGTGCGCCTGGTGATGCGGGACACCGTCAAGCACGCGTTCAGCGGTGTCTTCGGCGTTGCCTTCGGTGTCGTGTTCGCGATGATGACCGGCAACGCGAAGGACTTCTACCTGCCCGGCATGCTCTACACGCTGGGGCTGGGGCTCGCGTACATCATCACGACCTTGTGCGGTGTGCCGTTGATCGGGCTGATCCTCGGCCCGGTGTTCAAGGAGAACCTCTCCTGGCGCAAGCGCAACCCCGGACGCAAGAAGGCGTATGCGAAGGCCAGTTGGGCCTGGGGGCTGATCCTGCTCGCCAAGTGCGCGATTCTCTTCCCGCTGTACTGGTGGGCGGACACGACGCAGTTGGGGTGGGTGCTGGTCGCGCTGAAGATTCCGCCGTTCCTGCTGGCCGTGTGGCTGACGTGGGTGTTCCTGGCGAAGGCGCCGGCGCCGATCGATGTGTTCGCGGAGATGGAGGCGGCGGAGAAGGCTGAGCGGGAGGCTGCCGGCCGGTCGGCCGAGTAGTACCCGGCGTCGTCGTTGCCGTCAACTGGGGGCTGCCGCCCCCAGACCCCCGCTTCGGCCCTGAACGGGCCTTGTCCTCAAGCGCCGGACAGGCTGGTGAGAAGGGGCGCCCCGAAATTTCGGGGCGCCCCTTCTCGTCGTATCGCGCGAAGCGGCTAGCTCGCTGTGTCCTCGCGTCGCACCGACAGCAGATCCTCCAGCTGCTCCTCCCTCGCCTGGGCGGCCACGAAGAGAAGCTCGTCGCCTGCCTCCAGGGAGTCCTCGCGGGACGGCGTCAGGACGCGGTTGCCGCGGATGATGGTGACCAGGGACGTGTCCTGGGGCCACTCCACGTCGCCGACCTGGGTGCCGGCGAGGGCCGACTCCTCCGGCAGGGTCAGCTCCACGAGGTTCGCGTCGCCGTGGCTGAAGCGGAGCAGGCGGACCAGGTCGCCGACGCTCACCGCCTCCTCGACCAGGGCCGACATCAGACGCGGGGTGGAGACCGCCACGTCCACGCCCCAGGACTCGTTGAACAGCCACTCGTTCTTGGGGTTGTTCACGCGGGCCACGACGCGCGGGACGCCGTACTCCGTCTTCGCCAGCAGGGAGACGACCAGGTTGACCTTGTCGTCGCCCGTCGCGGCGATCACGACGTTGCAGCGCTGGAGCGCCGCCTCGTCCAGGGAGGTGATCTCGCAGGCGTCGGCGAGCAGCCACTCCGCCTGCGGGACGCGCTCGACCGAGATGGCGGTCGGCGCCTTGTCGACGAGGAGGACCTCGTGGCCGTTCTCCAGCAGTTCGCCCGCGATGGAGCGACCCACCGCGCCGGCACCGGCAATGGCGACCCTCATCAGTGACCGCCCTCCTCTTCGGGACCCTTGGTGAACGCCGCCTCGACCTTGTCGACCTCGTCGGTGCGCATCATCACGTGCACCAGGTCGCCCTCCTGCAGCACCGTCTGCGACGTGGGCAGGATCGCCTCGCCGAGCCGGGTGAGGAACGCGACGCGGACGCCGGTCTCCTCCTGCAGCTTGCTGATCTTGTGGCCGACCCAGGCCGCGGAGGCGTGCACCTCGGCGAGCTGGACGCCGCCGGTGGGGTCCCGCCACAGCGGCTCGGCGCCCGAGGGCAGCAGACGGCGCAGCATCTGGTCGGCCGTCCAGCGGACCGTGGCCACGGTGGGGATGCCCAGGCGCTGGTAGACCTCGGCGCGGCGGGGGTCGTAGATCCGGGCCGCGACGTTCTCCACGCCGAACATCTCACGGGCCACGCGCGCGGAGATGATGTTCGAGTTGTCACCGCTGGAGACGGCGGCGAAGGCGCCCGCCTCCTCGATGCCCGCCTCGCGCAGGGTGTCCTGGTCGAAGCCGACGCCGGTGACCCGGCGGCCGCCGAACCCGGGGCCCAGCCGGCGGAAGGCCGTGGGGTCCTGGTCGATCACGGCGACCGTGTGCCCTTGTTGCTCCAGGGTCTGGGCCAGAGCGGAGCCCACCCTTCCGCAACCCATGATGACGATGTGCACCTAGCTCTACCCCGCAGTCCTAGTCATCCCGTTGACCTGCGAAAACACCCTGATCACTCTTCTCTCTAAGTCTGCCAGGCAACAACGAGCCAACAGCTTGGGGTGTTGCCAGACACGAGCTTATGCGGCAAGAGCGTCCATGACTTCATCTGCGTACGCGATGGTGGGTTCACGGCCGTGAACCACGAGGGAGCGGTCGGACGTTGAGGCGATGGTGAGCAGCAGGCCGCTCCGCACCGGGGCGACGGTGTGTCTGGCTGCCCCGGTGCATGGCCACTGGATCACCTTGGCGCCGGCTGAGGAGGAGGCCCCGACGACGTCAGGGTCGGACACACCGACCAGTGCGTCCGGTGAGGGGCGAAGGCCGGCAGGGCGGTCAGCGGCGGTTGAAGCTGCGGAGGCTGGCCAGTGCCAGGGCGGCGAGTCCGGCGAGCGAGACGAGGGCACCGACGAGCTGAGCGGTCGTCTGCGACATGAGGGCTCCCGGATGTGATGAGCGTACCGACGCAGGTCATGGAGGCATGGGGACGCCTGCGAGGCCGGCGCCCGGCGCGTGCGTGGCACGGAATTCACCCCGGCGCCGCGCGTCTTTTCACCCGGATGTGCTCCGTCCCAGGCCGGGGGCCTACGATTCTCTGTTGTGTCCAAACTGACCGACGTGCCCAAGCGGATTCTGATCGGGCGGGCGCTGCGCAGTGACCGGCTTGCGGAAACGCTCCTGCCGAAGCGCATCGCCCTCCCCGTCTTCGCCTCCGACCCGCTGTCCTCCGTGGCGTATGCGCCCGGAGAGGTACTGCTGGTCCTCTCCATCGCGGGCGTGTCGGCGTACCACTTCAGCCCGTGGATCGCGGTCGCGGTCGTGGTGCTGATGTTCACCGTGGTCGCCTCCTACCGGCAGAACGTCCATGCCTATCCCAGCGGTGGCGGCGACTACGAGGTGGCCACCACCAACCTCGGACCCAAGGCCGGTCTGACGGTCGCGAGCGCCCTGCTCGTCGACTACGTCCTGACCGTCGCCGTCTCGATCTCCTCCGGCATCGAGAACCTCGGCTCCGCGGTCCCGTTCGTCGTCGAGCACAAGGTCGAGTGCGCGGTCGGCGTGATCGTGCTGCTGACGTTGATGAACCTGCGCGGCGTCAAGGAGTCCGGCAACCTCTTCGCGATCCCGACGTACGTCTTCGTCGCGGGCGTCTTCACCCTGATCGCGTGGGGCGCGTTCCGCGGGCTCGTCCTGGGCGACACCATGCGGGCGCCCACGGCGTCGTACGAGATCAAGGCGGAGCACCAGGGCATCGCGGGCTTCGCGCTCGTCTTCCTCCTGCTGCGGGCCTTCTCCTCCGGCTGTGCCGCGCTCACCGGTGTCGAGGCGATCTCCAACGGCGTCCCGGCCTTCCGCAAGCCCAAGTCGAAGAACGCGGCGACCACGCTCGCGATGATGGGCCTGCTGGCCGTCACCATGTTCGGCGGCATCATCGGGCTCGCCCTGGCGACCAAGGTCCGCATGGCCGAGAACCCGGCCGTCGACCTGCTGAAGGACGGTGTCGCGGTCGGCGCCGGCTACGTCCAGAACCCGGTGATCACCCAGGTCGCCGAGGCCGTCTTCGGCAAGGGCAGCTTCTTCTTCATCGTGCTCGCCGCGGCCACCGCCCTGGTGCTGTTCCTGGCGGCCAACACCGCCTACAACGGCTTCCCGGTGCTCGGCTCGATCCTCGCCCAGGACCGCTATCTGCCGCGCCAGCTCCACACCCGCGGCGACCGGCTCGCCTTCTCCAACGGCATCGTGCTCCTGGCGGGCGCGGCCATCCTCCTGGTGTGGGTCTACGGTGCTGACTCCACCCGGCTGATCCAGCTGTACATCGTCGGCGTGTTCGTGTCCTTCACGCTCAGCCAGACCGGCATGGTCCGCCACTGGAACCGCCACCTGGCCACGGAGACCGACCAGGCCAAGCGCCGCCACATGATCCGCTCCCGCGCGATCAACACCTTCGGCGCCTTCTTCACCGGACTGGTCCTGGTCGTCGTCCTCGTCACCAAGTTCTCGCACGGGGCGTGGGTCGCCCTGCTCGGCATGGTGATCTTCTACGTCACGATGACGGCCATCCGCCGCCACTACGACCACGTCTCCGAGGAACTCGCCGCCCCCGAGGGCCCGAGCGACGACAGCGTACGGCCGTCCCGGGTGCACTCGGTCGTCCTGGTCTCCAAGATCCACCGCCCGGCCCTGCGTGCCCTGGCCTACGCCAAGTTGCTGCGCTCGGACACCCTGGAGGCGCTCAGCGTCAACGTCGACCCGGCGGAGACCAAGGCGCTGCGCGAGGAGTGGGAGCGGCGCGGCATCGACGTCCCGCTGAAGGTGCTCGACTCGCCGTACCGCGAGATCACGCGGCCGATCATCGAGTACGTGAAGAGCCTGCGCAAGGAGTCCCCGCGCGATGCCGTGTCCGTGATCATCCCCGAGTACGTGGTCGGCCACTGGTACGAGCATCTGCTGCACAACCAGAGCGCGCTGAGGCTGAAGGGCCGGCTGCTGTTCACGCCGGGCATCATGGTGACCTCGGTGCCGTACCAGCTCCAGTCCTCCGAGGCGGCCAAGGTTCGGGCCCGCAAGCGGCAGGAGTGGAACGCGCCGGGTGCGGTGCGGCGCGGGCCGGCCGAGGCGCGGGCGAAGGAGCAGGACGCCCAGCGCTGACGGAAGGCTCGGGGCGCGGCGGGGAGCACGTAGACTGGTGGGCTGTTGTCGGGCCCTGATGGACCGCCGGTCGGACCGGGTTCCTGCCCACCCTTCGCGCGCCGTTCAGGGCCGTATCCCTTCTCGATCTGGAGTCACCCCACCATGCAGGCAGAACCGAAGAAGTCGCTGGTGGGGGAGGAGTACGAGGTCGAGATCGGCCCCGTCGCCCACGGTGGGCACTGCATCGCCCGCACCGACGCCGGCCAGGTGCTGTTCGTCCGGCACACCCTGCCCGGCGAGAAGGTCGTGGTACGGGTGACCGAGGGCGAGGAGGGCGATCGCTTCCTGCGCGCCGACGCCGTGGAGGTGCTGGAACCGTCCAAGGACCGCATCGAGGCTCCCTGCCCCTTCGCCGGGCCCGGCCGCTGCGGCGGCTGCGACTGGCAGCACGCCAAGCCGGGGGCGCAGCGCCGGATGAAGGGCGAGGTCATCGCCGAGCAGCTTCAGCGGCTCGCGGGACTGACGCCGGAGGACGTCGGCTGGGACGGCACGGTGATGCCGGCCGAGGGCGACAAGCTGCCGGCCGGGCAGGTGCCGCAGTGGCGGACGCGGGTGCAGTACGCGGTGGACGACGCCGGCCATGCCGGACTGCGCCGGCACCGCTCGCACGAGGTGGAGCCGATCGACCACTGCATGATCGCCGCCGAGGGTGTCAGCGAGCTGGGCATCGAGAAGCGCGACTGGACCGGCATGGCGGGGGTCGAGGCGATCGCGGCGACGGGCTCGCAGGACCGTCAGGTGATCCTCACCCCGAAGCCGGGGGCGCGGCTGCCGATCGTGGAGTTGGACAAGCCGGTCTCCGTGATGCGGGTCGGCGAGAAGGACGGCGGGACCCACCGCGTCCACGGCCGCCCCTTCGTGCGTGAGCGCGCGGACGGCCGTACGTACCGGGTGGGCAGCGGTGGCTTCTGGCAGGTCCACCCGAAGGCCGCGGACACCCTGGTGACGGCGGTCATGCAGGGCCTGCTGCCCCGCAAGGGCGAGATGGCGCTCGACCTGTACTGCGGCGTGGGCCTGTTCGCGGGCGCGCTCGCCGACCGGCTCGGCGACAAGGGCGCGGTCCTCGGCATCGAGTCCGGCAAGCGCTCGGTGGAGGACGCCCGGCACAACCTCGCCGGCTTCGAGCGGGTACGCATCGAGCAGGGCAAGGTCGAGACGGTGCTGCCGCGTACGGGTATCTCCGAGGTGGACCTGATCGTGCTGGATCCGCCGCGGGCCGGGGCGGGACGGAATACGGTCGCGCATCTTGCGTCGCTGGGGGCGCGGCGGATCGCGTATGTGGCGTGTGATCCGGCGGCGTTGGCGCGGGACTTGGGGTACTTCCGGGATGGGGGGTATCGGGTGCGGATGTTGCGGGCGTTCGATCTGTTTCCGATGACCCACCACGTGGAATGCGTCGCGATCCTTGAACCGGCCGGAAAGGTCGTCTGACCTGCGGGTTCGAGTGGTGTGCATGATGCGCGGTGTGGGCGTTACGGGCGATATCATGACGCTGAAATGACGCTCTCCGAGGCATCTTGACGCTCATTTGACGCTCGTTCTGATGGTGTGTCAGGCATGCTGCGTCGCTGGTCAAGCCACCTGATGCGTAGTCCGGTCAAGCACCGTCGTAGAGAGTTTCGCGGCGCCCAGCGGTGATGCTCATCCACTTGCGCAGCCCAGGTTTCTTCGTCTGTTGGTGGTACACCGTCGGCGTGTCTCTGGCCAGTGCCGATGCGAGATGTGGAGATTGGGCGGCGGACGCCGGGTCGCCTATGGTCCGGATCTTGGTTCAGGGCGAGGGTGGAGGCGTGTCGGCTCGGGACCATGCCTGACATGGCGGCCGCCTCGTCCGCTGACTTGACCGTGATGCGCAACATCCCGGCGCCTGGCATTGGGGACCCGTCTCGGACTGAACCCGGCGTACAGCCCGACTCGTCTGCTTTTGTGGCCCTGACCTGGGTGTTTGCCCGGGTCAGGGCCATTTCTTGTTGGGAGGAGGTTCCCGCTTCTACCTGCGGGTTCCCGGGAGTTCCTGCGTGATTGTGCAACGGTTGTGAAATAGGGGAGCGGCCGGCGGGGCGTGACTTGGCTCGTCAGGCGGGGTGCCGAGCGAGCGGTAGCAGGTGCGAACCCCTGGCGGGGGACCCAGGACATGGGAACGGGGGAAGCCGTCGGTCGCGGGCCGGCAGCTGGGGATTCAGACGGTCGTCCGGTTGAGTCGGTAGACGGTGGCGCTTGGCCGCGGGTTTGACCCTGCTGTTCGTGGCGGAAAGCGCGCCGAGTTCAGCGGTGGCCCCAGCTCTCCGCCTTCCAAGCAACGTCGATTGAGGGGGAGCGAACGTTGGTGTCGGTGACCCCTTCCTATCGTCTTGATCATGGTGTGCCGCCCATAATGCTCCGATGGCAAGTCGAACTTGGGCGTGGGGCGGGGCAGCCCTAGCCGTTGTCGCCTTCGGTGGACTGGGTGGCTATCTCTTTGCTGTCGGGCTGGATCGAGCCGACGCCGCGCATCCGGAGCCGGCTGCGGTGATGGCTTGACGGTAGGTGTGGTCCTCGACGTCCCCTGCGCCGGATACGCCAGGAATGTCCGTGCGGGTCGACGGCGAGGCGACCTTCAGATAGCCCTCGGCGTCCAGCTCCAGTTGGCCCGTGAGCAGTTCGGTACGCGGGTCGTGGCCGATCGCGATGAACAGGCCGGTCACGTCGCGGGTCTTGCTGGTGAAGACGTCGCGCAGGGCGACGCCCCCGAGTATGCCGCCCATCTCCTTGCTCTCAGCGATTTTACCGTCGAAGGCGAAGGAGATCTTGTCGTCGGCGAAGCGTTCGGCCTGGGCGCGCATGTCTCCATGAGTTCGAGGTTTTGGACACCCTCGGGGAAGCCGGGAAAGTTCTCGACCTCGGTAGTGGTCGTCAGCGAACCGCCGACGAAGATCGCGCCGACGAGGACGAGAGGCTTGAGGTTGGCGCGAGAGCCGCGGAGAGCGCGACGGTGTAGCCCGTCGGCCCTGAGCCGATGATGATGACGTTGCGGATGTTAGCGGCCGGTTCCATGGCTGTGTCGGTGGTCGTGCTCATGCCTGGAGCCCCGGTGCGATCTCCTTGATGAGGCCTTCGACCAGCACCTTGATCTCGTCGCGGAACGGGCGCACGGCCTCGACGCCCTGGCCCGCCGGGTCCTCCAGCTGCCAGTCCAGGTACCGGTTGCCGGGGAAGACCGGGCAGGTGTCGCCACAGCCCATGGTGATGCAGACGTCCGACTCCCTGACCGTGTCCACGGTCGGGATCTTCGGGACTTCGGCGGAGATGTCGATGTCGACCTCGCGCATGGCCTCGACGGCGGTCGGGTTCACGGCCGCGCCGTCGGTGCGGGCATACTCGGTCTCGTCCATGCCGTCGAGACCGGCACGCCGCTGGAAGTCGACGATGTGGCAGACCAGGTGGCGCGACCGAGGGTCGCGTCGCCCACGCGGAGTCGCCGTCCGCTGGTCGGGGACGGTGCATAGGCGACCTGACGTCGACATCGGCGGCTTGTGACCATTCTGTGCGCAGACTGTGCGTTCGGTGCGCCGGGCGGAGGTCGGTTCGCCTCCCGTGAGAGTGGGTCAATGGTGGCTTGAATTACCCCTGAATATGTCGGTTCTGCTGGGTAGCTGACCTGCCGTTGTTTCCTTGAACACTCTGTTGTCGTGTGGTCTTCCGGGTCTGAGAGTTCGGCTGTAAGTGGACGCAACCCTTGACGGTGGTCAGTCATGTGCATTCAATCGCTTTCACTCTTTGAAGATGTTGTGACTCGGGGGACGGGGTTCAGCTCGTGGGGCGGACGGATCTTGTGGGGCGTCTGAGTGGAAGACGTGCCAGACGTGGAGTTTGGGAGGGTGCTGCTGTATTTGCGGTACTCGTCTCCGCAGTGGTGGTGCCGGTCAGCTCGGCTGGGGCGGCCACGGCGGTGGAAGCTCCGGGGCTCTCGGAGGGGCAAAAGGCGCTGGCCGAGGCGCAGGCCTCCGGCACACAGGTCGAGGTGGCCAGCGAGCGCTCTGAGCGCACGACTGTCCTCGCCAACCCTGACGGGTTTTCATTCACGCTGCGCGAGTCCTCGGTTCCGGTGCGGGTGGCCAAGCCCGGTGGGGGCTGGCAAGCGCCGGACGCGACGCTGGAAAAGCGCGGGGATGGTTCGGTGGCCCCGAAGGCGGCGGCACCGCAGATGGTGTTCTCCGGCGGTGGCGATGGTGATCCGCTGGCGCGGATCGCCAGCCGGGGCCGCTCGTTGGAGCTGAAGTGGCCGGGCAAGCTGCCCGCACCGCAGCTGGATGGCGCCAGCGCCCTCTACCCCGAAATCCTCCCGGGCGTCGACCTGAAGGTGACCGCGACGGTGGAGAGCTTCCAGCATGTGCTGGTGGTGAAGACCCCCCAAGCCGCGGCGAGTGAGGAACTGAAGAAGCTCACCTTCGGGCTGAAGACCGCGGGCCTGAACGTGCGGGAGGGCGCGGCAGGCAATCTGGCCGCCGTGGACGGCGATGGCCAGGCGGTGTTCAAGGCGCCGCGGGCCCAGATGTGGGACTCGGCCGGCCAAGACGCCCGTCAGCCCCCGACCGCGGCGGCCAAGAGCGCGTTGGCCGAGACCGACCAACCGTCGGACCCGTCGGAAGCAGCCCCGTCGGGCAAGGGACTGGAGCCCGGCCAGGGTGATGCGGTGTCCCCCATGGACGTGCAGGTCGACGAGGGCTCCCTGGAGATCGTGCCGGACACCAAGATGCTGACCGGCACGTCCGCGTCGGCGTACCCGCTGTTCATCGACCCCAGCATCACGTGGAGTGAATCCGAGCGCACTCTGCTGCGCTCGGACGGCTACGAGGACTATGCCTGGGGCAACGGCGAGGACAACCTGGGCAAGGGCGCGGGCAAATGCGGCACCTGGAACAACTACTACTGCGGGCCAGGCTATGTGCAGCGGCTCTACTTCGAGTTCTCCCCGGCCGCGCTGAAAGGCAAGAAGGTTTTGGACGCCACGTTCCGGGTGACCGAACCCTGGGCGTTCCAGTGCGACCCGCGCTGGGTGGACTTGATCCGCACCAGCGACAACATCTCCTCCGCCACCACCTGGAGTTCACGTCCCGGCGGCTGGGACACGATGGGGGACCAGCATGTGTCGGCGGGCCGGGGCTCGTTGTGTGATCCGGATTCTCCGGACGCGCCGATCGAGTTCAACGACAACCCCGCGGAGTCCAACGAGAACCTGACCCCGACCGTGCGGGACTTCGCGGCAGGCAAGTTCAAGAACCTCACCTTGATGATCAAGGCGCACGACGAGACGGACACCTCGGCGTGGAAGCGATTCCGCAACGATGCGGTCCTCGAGGTGAACTTCGTCGGTCTGCCGGACAAGCCCACCGGTGTCGGCCTGGTCACCGGGACGGGCACGGTGTGCGAGACAGACGCATCCGACCCGGCGATCGTCTCCTCTCCGAACCCCGCCCTGGCGGCCACCACGCAGACCAAGCCAGGTGGTGAGCGGGAGGCCCAGCTGAAGATCTTCTTCGATCTGGATCAGCAGAACACCGACAAGACCTGGTCGGACACGACTGCCGGCAATGGTGACGTGCGGCCCTCGGGCGACGCGTATGCCGGCGACGGCAAGAAGCAAACGATCACCTGGTCGACACTGTCCGAGGCCAAGCTGTACCGATACCGGGCGTGGGTGCAGTCGTACTACAACGGCGGCAAGAGCCACCTGTCCGGCCCATCGACCACCGGCTGCTACTTCAAAGTCGACAAGACCGCCCCCAAGGCCCCCCAGGTCACCCTCGGTGCCCCCTACACCCCGTGCCTGCCGGACAGTTGCGCGGCCAAGGGAGGCCCCGGACAGAAGGCGACGTTCACCTTCGCACCGGGCAGCGGGGACACGAACGTGGGCGCCTACGAGTACGAGTACAAGATGTCGTCTGCGGCCGCCTGGACCCGCACCACATTGAAATCTGCCACGTTCACACCACCGCGCTCAGGTACGTACCGCATCTACGTCCGGGCCGTCGACAACGTAGAAGAGGGGAGGCCCGGCGCGCAGAGTACCGTGGATTTCCTGGTCAACTCGGGTGAAGGGCCCCTCGGGCGCTGGCGATTTGACGAAGCCAGCGGTGCGGCGATCGACACGGGGACGGCCAGCGGCACCACGCGGCACAACGCGACGCTGGCGGGCGGTGCGGTCCGTGACGACCGGGGCCGGCGCGGGCAGATCACGCATGACGCAGAAGGGCTTCCGCTGACGGACGTGATCACCGACAAGGGCCTCGCCCTCAACGGCAGCACCGGAAATGCCGCCACCAACGGCCCTGTCTTCGAGCCCCGCGCCGCCTACACGATCTCCGCCTGGGTGCGCCTGGACTCGATGGCGAAGGACGCGGCAGTGCTGGGGCAGAAGGGTTCGGACGGCAACCCGTTCGCGCTGTGGTACATCGCCTCACAGAAGAAGTGGTACTTCGGCGTACGCAACGCCGACTCCACCAGCTTCACCGGCAGGTACTCGGTGTACGAGGCTCAGCCCAACGTCTGGACCCATCTCGCGGCCACCTACGACCCGGACGCCGGGCAGCTGGCGTTCTACGTGGACGCCCGCCGACAGAGCGACCCGGTGGCGGTGTCCAAGACGATTGCCTCCGACGGGCCACTGCAGTTCGGCCGCCTCCAGAGCGCCAGTGGCACCAGCTACACCAACTACTTCCCTGGCTCCATCGACGAGGTCGCGATTTGGCAGCGGGCCCTGTCCAGCGAACTCATCGACGACGAGGCGAAACTGCAGACCTCGGCCCAATTCGCCGGCGTGGAGCTGGTGGCGGACTGGGACGCCTCGCGCGGCAGCGGCACCACCGTGGCGGACTCCACCTCCGGCTACGGCAAGAACCTGACCCTGCAGGGCGGAGCCTCACTGAGCGGTGGGGAGATCGTGCTGAACGGCGTCGACGGCGCGGCAACTGCGCCTGGCCCGCTGGTGTATGACCATGCGGCGTTCACCGTGTCCACCTCGGTCAGGCTGAACAGCGCGCAGCTCGCCACCAAGGACGTCGGCTACATCGGTCAAGTCCTCGGCCAGCGCACCACGGACGGCGCCGCCTGGGGCCTGTGGTTCAAGATGACCGACAAGAAGACCGAAACCGTCCCCGATCCAGACACCGGCGAGGACATCCAAAAGGTCACCCCCTCGGGCCGGTGGCACTTCGGCCGGCTCAACGCGGACGGCACGTTCAGCTCCGTGGTCTCCGACGAGGTAGCCGCCCTGGACAGTCCTGTCAGGCTCACCGGAATCTACGACTCGCTGCACGGCACGATCAGCCTCTACCTGGGGCACAACCAAAACGGCGACGACACCGCCTACAGCGTCAAGCTCGGCACCGGCGACTTCGCCATCGGTGCGGCCTTCGACGGCGGCACCTTGAAGCACCACCTACCGGCCCGGATCTCCGATGTGCGGCTGTGGGCCGGTGCGATGGCCAGCTCCGAGCAGATCGACGCCCACGTCGGCGACTGACCTGCGACATGTGGGCCGGGCGAAAGCCCGGCCCACCCCATGGCCGCTGTAGGCCGCGTACACGACTTGAGTCACTTTCCTTCTTCATGAACTGGGCGGGGCAGATCTGATGGCGTTTGGCATAGGCACCTCAAGGCGCCGAAGAGTGGAGAGTTGGCGCTGGGGCCGCACCCTGGTGGTGACCACGTTGGCGGCCGCGTTGCTGGCCCCGGTGGGCCAGACCACCGTGGCGGTGGCCGAGGACAAGGGGCTGGGCAAGCCGGACCTGCCTGAGCAGCGTGTCACCAAGGTCAAGGTGATGGACGAGCTGGGTGCCAAGGAGGCCCGCGCCAAGGTCGCCAAGGACCGCAGGGCCAATGATGCCCAAGGAGACGAGGCTCGCCAGGAGCAGAAGGCCACCTGGCCCAAGCAGGGCACCGCCACCCTCGACCTGGCCGGCGCCCAGGCGATCAAGGCCACACCGAGCGGCATGCCGGTCACCCTGAATCCCAAGACGAGCAAGAAGGCACAGGCTGCCGACGGTCAGGCCCGCATCACCGTCCTGGACCAGAAGGCCGCCCGCAAGGCCGGCCTCATCGGCGTCCTGCTGACCGCCACCGCCGACGAAGCAGGCCCGGCCAACATTCAGGTCGGCTACGGTCAGTTCGCCTCCGCAGTGGGCGGCGGCTGGGCCGAGCGCCTGCACCTGGTGCAGCTGCCCGCGTGCGTCCTCACCACGCCAGAGAAGCCCGAATGCCGCGAGCAGACCCCGCTGAAGTCGGCCAATGATGTCGTTGAGCAGCGTGTCTCGGCGCAGGTGACACTCCCCGCAGCCGAAGTAGGCAAGTCGTCGCAGCAGGCGTCAGCCGGTTCGGATGCGATGGTGCTGGCGGTGACCGCCGCGGCCGTGAGTGGCCAGAATCCGAAGGGCACGGGCGACTACTCCGCCACCGCCCTGTCAAACTCGGCAGCCTGGCAGGCGGGCGGCAGCTCCGGCTCGTTCACCTGGTCCTACGACTTCACCCTGCCGCCCGCGGCGGCTGGGCCCGCTCCTGGCGTGTCGTTGTCGTATGACTCTGGCAGCATCGACGGACGCACCGCCACCACCAACAACCAGGGCAGCGCGGTCGGCGAGGGCTTCAGCATCTCGGACTCCTACATCGAACGCAGCTACGGCCGTTGCGACAAGGACGGCCACGCGGACACGTACGACCGCTGCTGGAAATACGACAACGCCCAGCTGGTCCTGGACGGCAAGTCAAACCGTCTGATCAAGGTGAGCGACAGTGTGTGGCGTCTTTCCGGTGATGACGCCTCCAAGGTGACCCGCTCCACCGGGGCTGACAACGGGGACGAGGGCGACACCGGCAAGGACGGCGAGTACTGGACCGTCATCACCGGGGACGGCATCAAGTACGTCTTCGGCCTGAACAAGCTTGACGGCGCGACGGACCAGCGTACCAACTCCGCCTGGACCGTGCCGGTGTTCGGCGACGACAGTGGCGAGCCGGGCTATGAGAAGGGCGACGCGTTCGCCGACCGGGCGCTGACCCAGGCCTGGCGGTGGAACCTCGACTCCGTCGAGGACACGAGCGGCAACGTCTCCACCTACTGGTACACGAAGGAATCCAACCACTACAAGAAGAACAAGGCGACCACGGCCAACGCCTCCTACACCCGCGGCGGCTACCTCAAGGAAATCAAGTACGGGCTGCGCAAGGGCGCCCTGTTCACCGACGACGCCGACGCAAGGGTCACCCTCGACCACGCCGAACGCTGCACCGTCGGCGCCTGCGCCGAGCTGACCAAGGACACGGCCAAGAACTGGCCGGACGTCCCGTTCGACGCGATCTGCTCGGATGGTGACACCGAGTGCAACGCATCCGGCCCGTCCTTCTTCTCCCGCAAGCGGCTGACAGGCATCAACACCTACTCCTGGAACGCCACCGCGAAGGCCTACGACCCGGTGGACTCCTGGACGCTGGGCCAGGACTACAAGGACGCAGGCGACATCGGGGACACCTCCGACCACGTGCTGGTCCTGGAATCGATCAAACGGACGGCCAAGGCCGGCACTGATATCACGGTCAACCCGATCTCGTTCACGTACCAGTTGCGGCCGAACCGGGTGGACGGCACGGATCACATCCTGCCGATGAAGCGGCACCGCATCTCCACCGTCACTTCGGAGACCGGGGCCATCACAACGGTCAACTTGTCGTCCCCGGAGTGCAAGCGCAGCGAAGTCCTTACCGCACCGGAGGACACCAACACCCGCTCCTGCTATCCGCAGTACTGGAACATCAACGGCGCCGAGAACGCATCGGTGGACTGGTTCCACAAGTACCGCGTCCTGGCCGTCACCGTGGCCGACCCGACCGCGCAGAACGAGGCAGTCGAGCACCATTACGACTACTCTGGTGCGGCCTGGCATCACAGCGACGACCCGTTCACCCCCAAGGACGAGCGGACCTGGTCGGACTGGCGCGGCTACCGGCAGGTGACTGCGTACACGGGTGCCGAAAGCACCACCCGCTCCAAGGCTGTGTCGCTGTTCATGCAGGGCATGGACGGCGACAAGAAGAAGGACGGCACCACCCGCTCTGTCACCCTCGCTCCTCTCGCGGCGCCTTCCCTCGGCGTCGCCGGGATCGCCGACAGCGACCAGTACGCCGGCCAACTGCGCCAGCAGGTCACTTACGACGGTGCTACCGCCATCAGCGCGCAGGTGAACGAGCCGTGGTCCAAGGAGACCGCACGCCAAACCGTGCCCGATGCGGCCGACCACGCAGCCCGCTACGTCCGCACCAAACAGACCACCACCCACACCTATCTGACCGCCGCGAAGAAGTGGCGCGCCCACACTGTGGCCACCAGTTACGACGACTACGGGATGGCGAACAAGGTCGAAGACCGCGGTGACGACGCCAAGACCGGAGACGAAACCTGCCAGGTCACCTGGTATGCCCGCAACGACGAGGCGGGGCTGACCAGCCTGGTCTCGCGCTCACGCACCGTCGGCAAGCCCTGCGCCGTGGCTAACGCGGACCTCGCCCTGCCGGCGGTCGACGCCGAGCGTGGCGATGTCCTGTCGGACACCGCCACCGCGTACGACAACCTCGCGTACTCCTCGACGATGAAGCCGACCAAGGGCCTGGCCACCTGGACCGGTCGCGCCAAGGCCTACAGCTCGACCGCCGCGGTCACCTGGCAGAAGGTCTCCGCCACCGCGTACGACGAACTCGGCCGTACTACCAGTGTGAGCGGCGCCGACAGCACCATCCCTCCCGCCACCACCGCCTACACGCCCGCCACTGCCGGCCCGTTGACGAAGACCATTTCAACGGACGCCAAGGGCTTCAAGGGCATCAGCTACCTTGATGCGCGCCGTGGTCTGGTGCTGCGCAGCTTCGACGCGAACACGAAGAAGACGCAACTCGCCTACGACGCTCTCGGCCGTCTCACCGACGTGTGGTTGCCCAACCGGGACAGCGGCACCCAGAGCCCCAACAGCAAGTTCGCCTACCACATCGACAACAAGAGCCAGTCCTGGGTGTCGAGCTCGGCCCTGAAGAAGGACGGCACCACCTACAACACCAGCTACGCAATCTATGACGCGCTGCTGCGGCCGCTGCAGACCCAGTCCCCGACCCCACAGGGCGGCCGGCTACTGACGGACACCCGCTACGACACCCGCGGTCTGGCCTACGAGACGCACGCGGACATCTTCGACATCCTCAGCACGCCCAACGGCAAGTATGCCCGCGCCGCCTACGGCAAGGCCCCCAACCAGACCGAGACTGTCTTCGACGGCGCAGGCCGCCCGGTCACCAGCAGCCTGCTGGTCATGGGCGTCAAGAAGTGGTCCACGTCCACCAGTTACACCGGGGACTCCACCGCCACCTCGGCGCTCGAGGGAGGATCGGCCGCCCGGACCATCACTGACGCCCTCGGGCGCACCGTAGAAACCCGCGAGTATGCGGGCAAGAACCCTGCCGACAGCGACTACGGCGACGGTCTCGGTGCCACCTATACCTCCACGAAGTTCGGCTTCACGTTGGACGGCAAGCCGCAGACGATCACGGGCCCCGACAAGGCCGAGTGGGGCTACACCTACGATTTGTACGGGCGACTGGACAAAGCCACGGATCCGGATACGGGCGCCACGGACACCGACTACAACATTCTCGACCAGGCCATTAAGACCACTAACGCCGAGGGCAAGTCGGTCGTGACCGACTACGACGCCATCGGCCGCATCGAGGGCACCTGGGCGGGCTCAAAGTCGGACGCCACCCAGCTCACCAACTACACCTACGACACCGTCCCCAACGGCAAGGGACAGCCGGCCACCTCCACGCGCTACGTCGGCGGCAAGGCGGGCCAGGCCTACACCCAGACAGTCACCGCCTACGACAGCCTCAACCGACCCACCGCCACCAAGCTGGACCTGCCCGCCAACGACTCCTTCGTCGAGGCAGGAGCCCCGCAGACGTTGGAATACACCAGCTACTACAACATCGACGGAACCCTCCAGAACACTGAGGAACCCGCCCTGGGTGGACTGCCTTCCGAAATCGTCGAGTACGGCTACAACGGCCTCGGTCAGCCCACCACACTCGGCGGCAGCACCGGCTACATCCTCGACACCCACTACACCGCGCTCGGCCAGGCCGACCTGCGAACCCTGGGCACCGCCAACAACGAGGAAACCAAGAAGAGCTACCTCGCGAACACATTCGAAGAAGGCACCGGGCGCGTCACCCGCAGCTACATCCACGCCCAGGCTCACCCGAGCCCGCTGCAGGACCTCAACTACAGCTACGACCAGGCCGGCAACGTCACCTCCATCGCCGACACCTCCACCCTCGGCGGCGGCGCGGAAACCCAGTGCTTCACCTACGACGGCCACCGCCGCCTGACCGAAGCCTGGACCCCCAGCTCGCAGAAGTGCTCCGATCCCCGCAGCGCCGCCAGCCTGTCCGGGCCGGCCCCGTACTGGACCTCGTATGAGTACACCAGCGCGGGCCAGCGTCGCCTGGAGACCACACACAAGGCCACCGGCAACACCAACACCACCTACTGCCACGAGAAAGCAACCCAGCCGCACGCTCTCACCGGCACCAGTACCAAAGCCGACTGCACCAACCCCGACCGCACCTACAGCTACGACGACACCGGCAACACCACCAGGCGCCCCGGCCCGAACAAGACGCAGGAGCTTGTCTGGTCCGAAGAGGGCAAGCTCGCCAAGCTAACTGAAGACGGCAAAGCCACCGACTATCTCTACGGCCCTGACGGCTCCATCCTCGTCCGCACCGCCCAGGGCGGAGAACGTGTCCTCTACGCCGGTACAACGGAACTGCACCTCAGGGCAAATGGCACCTTGTGGGCCCAGCGCTACTACGGGTCGGCTGCAGTCCGCTCCAACGCAACCGGCGCCAACAAGCTGACCTACCTCGCCGGCGACCACCACGGCACCCAGTCCCTGGCCATCACCGCCGACAACACCCAAACCCCGAGCAAGCGCTACCTGAGCCCCTTCGGCGCCGAGCGTGGTAAGCCCACCGGAAATCCCTGGCCCGACGACAAGGGATTCCTCGGTAAAACCAACGACATCACCACAGGCCTCACCCACATCGGCGCACGCCAATACGACCCCGCCATCGGCCAATTCATCAGCGTCGACCCACTCCTCGAGACCGACAAACCCCAAACACTCAACGGCTACGGCTACAGCGCCAACAACCCCCTCACGTTCAGCGACCCCAGCGGCCTCGGCCTCGCCTGCGGTGGTGAGTATCCGGCCTGCCCCACGCGGCCTGACGGAACACCAGGCAACGGACGTCCCAACGAAGCCGTCGACTACAGCAAGCCGCGCCCGTACTACCCCTGCAACAGTGGCTGCGGCGAGTCAGTTGAAAAGCGTTTGTTGGAGATTGGACCGCAGACAGATGATCGCGACGCCCTGCTGAGTTACTTCTACGCCTACGGCAGCGGAACATCGGGAGCTGGCGACTTCTGGGCAACCGAGGTGGGAGAGGGCGACCGACTGTCCATGGCCTGTTATGGGCGAGCTGGGTGCCGGGCGGCATATAGCTACTTGCTTGGCCACGATGATGTGGACGGTGCGAAGCGAATAGCGGCGACATACTGCCTCGAACACGCAAAGGCATGCGCATCAGAGGCGACTTGGGAGGAATTCACTGCCAGCTCCATGCGCCAGGCTCTTGAGTTGATAGCTCTGGGTGTAGGGGGAGGTTCGTACGGCTGCAATTGCTTCCTTGGCGACACGGACGTGCTGCTTGCCGACGGGAAGACAAAGGCCATCAAGGACATCAAGGTTGGCGACAAAGTCCTTGCAACGGATCCAAAGACTGGGGAAACCGGCCCCAGAGAGGTCACCCGGCTCATCCGCACCGAAGATGACAAGCACTTCAACACGCTGTCCATCGCCACCGAGGATGGCATTGAAAAACTGACGGCAACCCACGAGCACCCCTTCTGGTCACCTTCAGAGAGGCGCTGGGTCGAAGCAGATAACCTCGAACCGGGAATGACCCTGCGCACCGACGACGGCGACACTGTCATCGTCACCGCCAACAAACCCTTCACCAAGCACGCCCGCACCTACAACCTCACCGTCGACGACCTCCACACGTACTACGTGCTGGCTGGCCGGACGCCTGTACTTGTGCACAATACCTGCGGACCAAGCACAGGTATGACCAGAACATATGTCGCCGGGCGTCGCGGTACGGATACGACTCCGCAGGACCCCCTGCCCGCGGGCGCAATGTTGACTAGGGGAGGTAACCTCCAGGACGGCAATTACCATTACGTGGTGATGCCGGGAGGTTCAGTGAGGGCGTTTCATGAGAGCGTCTATGACAGCGGCGTGTTTCCCGGGCACACGAGCCTCTCCGGAGGAAAGCCTGTGGCGATGGCGGGAACATTCGACGTATCGAACGGGTCCATTGTTAGGCTCGACAACTTCTCTGGCCACTACAGGCCTAATGGGTCTGGGATGGAGTCGGTGGCGCGAGATGCTCTGAATGGAAATGGCTTCAACACGGGTGGAGCGAGCTGGGATCCTTTCGCTTTTAAGTGAGTCCCACTTCCTACTGCTCCCGCTCGCCCAACTGGGCGAGCGGGAGCAGTAGAGTGTTCAACTGTGGTCGTCGTTCTTGATCTTGCGGGCTAGCTCAAGCAATTGCCGGACTTGCGCGGTCGTTAGCGAGCCAGCGATCGAGACCAGCTCGCCAATTTCGGCCGTATTGCGGTAGGGTTCGGGGTGGTTTGAGATAGGCGTCGCTGGGAGGCCGGCGATTGTGAGCAAATCGGCTTCTGGCATCTGCAGTGCCGGTGCGATGTCTTTCACTATTTCCGGTGTTGGTTTAATGCGCTCATGGAGCAATTGCAGAATGGTCGATTCGGCACGCGCTGAGGCTCGGCTGACTGCCCGGGGTGACAGTCCACGGGTCTCCATCAGGCCACGCAAGATACTCGAAAAACTAGGCTGATTAGTCATCCTCACAGCCTACTAATGTGACGGAGATTGCGGGCAGTGTTCGACTTGCAGGGTGGGGTCGGGTGTGGGGCATCGCAAGGAGCGATCTTGCTCGGCTGGTGGGCGCGATGAGGTTGAGTCCGGTAGTGATCGGCGGCCTCGGCGGTTTTGGTCAAGGCTGCCAGCGTCCGGGGTGCGTTCCGGGGCCGGATGCAACAGCGTCCTCACGGAAGGTCACGTCTCTGATCGGCTTCGACCTGTCAGTGAGCCCTTTTCAAGCTGGCGGTCCCTGACTGCGAGTTGGACTGTCCTGCGCAACGACGAAGCTCCTGGTAGATGGGTTCTCGACCAAGATCACACGTGTCCGCCGGGAGCTTCGATGTCTTACCCGGCAGGACTGCTGCAGCATTGGATGTCATCTGTTGGGCCCGCGGTCGGCCCTAGCCATCGAGGGACACTTCAGGACCGCTGTCAAGCTACGGGTGGCGAAGGCCGTGAGGAAGCCGTTCGGCGCCCCAGGCGCTGTGGATGACATGGGCTACGTTCAGCACCTCGGGCTTCACGGTCACGCCGGTCTCCTCGTACAAATACGTCAGCCCAGAGGATTTCGCGTCACCGCTCGGCAAGCGGGTGCACGACTTGCGGCACACCCGCCACCATCCCGGGCCAGCTGGCCTCATTCTGAAAGATCAGTAGATGGTGGATGGTCAAGCAAAACGACTTTGGCGCTACAAATCGAACATAATCGAACGGCGAGTGGTCTGCAGGGTCTGATCTTTACGCGTGATGACCGTGCGGGTGAGGGCAAGTTGTCGTCGCGTCTGGGGCTGGTGACCGACGCGGTGGAGGCTGGGCCGGGGCTGGATCCGTACGGATATGTGGTGGAGGAGTTGTCTCGGGGTGGCCGGGTCGACTATGTGATTGTGGACGAGGCCCAGTTCCTGCTGTCCGGGCAGATTGATCAACTGGCCCGGATCGTGGATGACTTGGAGCTGGACGTCTTCGCGTTCGGCATCACCACTGACTTCCGGACGAGGCTTTTTCCTGGCTCCCAGCGTCTGATCGAACTTGCCGATCGCCTGGAGACTTTGCAGGTCGAGGCGATGTGCTGGTGCGGTGCTCGGGCCACGCACAATGCGCGCACGGTGATGGGGAGATGGTCGTCGAGGGGGAGCAGGTCGTCGTGGGCGACGTGTCTCTATCGGCGGCGGAGGTCGGGTACGAGGTGCCCTGTCGGCGTCATCACCGCCGGCGGATGACGAGCGCCACGGCGCGGGCAGCGGCGCTGTCGCCGGACGTGCTGCCGTCACCGCCAGTTGACCTCTGGCCGGCGAGAAGTGCGTCGACTTGCTTGTCGGCCGGGCTGGCCATGGGGGAGCGGGAGGCTCTGGGCCGTGGGTTCGGGAAGGGGGCTTGGCCGCAGGTTGGAGTCCTTGGCAGGAGCCGCAAAACATGGGAAGCCGGATCGTCGCTGGTCACCGGTGGGTCGTTGGTGGTGACGCGGGCCGTTTCGCTTTGAGCTCGGTGCCCGCCGGGGTGCCGGTGCGGGAACGCCATCCCGGTGACCGCGCAGGTTCGAATCCCCGGCGGGGGACCCAGAACATGGGAACGAGGGAAGCCGCCGGTTGGGGGTGGGCAGCTGGTGATCCAGACGGTCGTCCAGTTGAAGCGGTAGGCCGATGGCGCTTGGCCGCAGGTTCGAGTCCTGGGCGGGAGCCGCAAAACATGGGAAGCCGGATCGTCGCCGGTCGGGGGTGGGTCGTTGGTGGTGACGGCGACCGTTTCGCTCTGAGCTCGAAGCGTGCCGGGGTGCCAGAAGACGGGCGTTGCGCAGGTTCGAACCCTCGGCGGGGTACCCAACAGATGGGAACGGGGGCGACCAGCGGTTTTGCGGAGGGCGGGTCACCGTGGCGGCGACTTATGACTTGCCGTAGTGGGCTTGGCCGTAGGTTCGAGTCCCCGACAGGAGCCACAAAACATGGCTGGTCGTGCGCACGGCGCTGACCTGCGTATTTGTGCCACGGTGAGGGTGGAGGGACGGTCTCGGTTGGCGCCGCTCGCGCCGGGGGCGGAACCGACGGGCTGCTGATCCCTCGCGCATGGTGATGAAGTCGGCCGTCCTGGGCTGACGCCTTCGATGAGTCGGCCCGTGACTGGGCGAAGCCCTGCTCGAGCGCACGCCTTAGCACAGTTCTAGTGTCAACGGGCATAGAAAAGAGGAATTCTGATGAGATGTCGACCTCGCTGCTAGCGTCTTTCGCGCAGTCACATCAGCGGACTCAAGCTCCTCACCTTCGCCATGGGGGCGGTGGGCGGCAACGCCGGCGGTCGGCGCCGGTACGTCTCGGAAATGCGGTCGAGCGTGCTGATGCCGTCTCGGACACATCGGGTCCTACCCGGGCGAGCCGAGGGGGAGAACGGGAAACAGCGTGACCGATCTCCCTGGACGACCACGGCGTCCGGGTGCGTTCCCGGACGGACACCGGGACGAAGATCGGAGACCATCTGATGGAGTCATCATCCACCTCGGGCGAGACGGTGTTGCCCCGCCCCGTCGAAGCCTTGCCGATGCCTGCGTTGGCGGCCGCGACACGGAAGCTGGCCGACAAACTCATCGAGCACTTCGCCATGGGCGAGTCCGCCGCAATGGCCCTTGCGCAAGCTGTCGTCGACCCATCCATCGCTCGCAGGGCGGCGGAGTCCCCCGAGCGGCTGCGGGTGCCCGGCGGCGTGATCCTGGCCATCCGGGCTGACGTATGGGCGCGCCATATCATCCCGGACCCGCGGAACCCGCGGATCGGTCCGTCGCGGCGGCACCCGGCGTCGAACCTGATCGGTACTGGCGAGAGCACGCGCTTTCGCCCGCTGGCCGAGCCGATCGCGGCGTCCGGGAAGCGCCCGGAACTCGTACAACGGCTCGCTAACCAGGAACACCTCGCGTGGGCGGCACAACTGGCCAAGGAGTACGTGCTCGACCACAACGACTGGCGAGAGTCCCTCCGTCACCAGGGCGTGATGACGGAGGTGTGGCTCGCCGCTACGGCCTTCCAGCACGAGGACAACACACCCGGGGTGACGGTTCCGGTCACCGTCGAGGGGTCGAGCCGCGTGACGTGCGCCCACGACCTGCTCGATCTCAGGTCCGCCGACGTCCCCTACATTCGGGACACGGCGAAGCTGCGCGCCCACATCCGCAAGCTGAACGAGGCGATCACGACCGCGGGCGACCCGGCACAGGTCGACCCCGAGGTGGCGGTCACCGTGCGCTGCGAACGGCTCCCGGCGCTGCTGCTCGTTGGTTTCGAGCCACACGATGGCACTACTACCGACTTCGGCGTTGCCGTGAAGTCGTTGGTCGCACTCCGGCACGTAGACTCCCCCAAGCCGTGGGGTGAGGCCGCGGAAAACGAGGCCCTCGCCGACGCCGTGGTGGACGAGATCGAGCGGCGGAAACTGATCACTCCGGCCAAAGCCGACTGGCTTCGTGGCGCCCTCACCCCTGACCAGGCGAAGGCCGCTGGATTCAACGCCGATCCGTCCGTCCGAGCGGCGGCGATCGTTCGGCTCTTCGCCGAACGTGATCAGTCGATCCACTCCGCCGTTCGGATCGCGATCACCGGACAGAGCACCCGCAAGAACATCACAACCAAGCTGCTGCTCGACGTGGCCTCCTCCCTGGTCATGCGCTCCGTCTCCGAAGAGGACTCCCGTAAGCGGGAACGGATGCGGAAGTACCTGAAGTCGGCGTTCCCGGGCGAGCTGGCCAAGGACTGGGAGGCCACGTTCCGCGGAACGGAGGAGCTCGCCCAAGCTGCACTCGAAGAGGTGGCGAAGGGAGAGCCGGGCGCGGCTACCCGGGAACTTGCGGCACGCAGCGCCTACCCGCTGGTGATCAACGGCCAGCTCACGGGTGACCGTGGCACGAACAACTACAACGATCAACCTGACCGTCGGCACCCAGGCGAGGTCATCGACCGTATGCGCAGCACCGGGCGTGCGGTGTGGTGCTGGTGCCTCCCGACGGACGACCTCGCTGTCGATTCCCTACGGAGCGATCATTCGCAATTCCTAATTGGCAGCCGAGTCGTCGTG
>NZ_LLZG01000130.1 GCF_001509475.1 Streptomyces regalis | reverse complement strand
GAAGCCACAAGCGGCAGAAGTTTGAAAGCCACACCCGATGCCCCTGGGTGGGCCAACCATACGCAGGGCTCGCCCTGTCCCGCAGAACAACGTAGGGAATGTTGAGCGCACCGGCAGGCGGCAGAGGCACCTTGCAACAAGGCGCCGGTCGGAGGTTAGGGACGTACGGGTTCCCGAGTTCACGGAGCGCGTGAGCGCGACCAGCGGGGCCCAGGTGCCGACTGGCGCCTGGTCACCGAACCGAGCTCAGTGGCATGACCCTGTAGTACGTCGGCACTGTGATCACCGCGACCGTGACGTGCATCAGGAGCAGCGCCACCACACCGGTCACCTCGCCCTCGCCGAACTGGAAAAAGTCCGGCACGAAGGACAACACGACGACCGACGGGACGAGTCGGCGGAGCAGCCGTTCGGGATCGGGGGAGAACCTGCGGACGAGGGTCCACCCGACGGATCCTCCCAGCACTCCCAGCGCGGTCAGAGAGACGTACGACGAGGGCTCCAACGGGCCGAAGTCGTCCGGTGCACCGAGCGCGTGCGCCAGTACGGCGATCAACGCGTTCACCAGAGAGGACAGCAGGAAGGCGACGAACACACCTCCCGCCACCGTGATCGGACCCCGACGGGAGGGGAGCGTCTCAGAGACACGGGACATGGCAACTCCAAACGGATGCGAGGGACATTGGTCAGTTCTTGGGGCTACTGGTGGCATTCACTTGTTGAAAGAGACGGCGACGTCGACGCCGTCACGCCTGCCGGCTGCACGCCGTGTCGTAGCCACGAGGTAGTGGACGGCAACGGCGAAAACCAGCAGCGCGGTCCAGTCGTTCAGGCGCAGGCCGAGGATGTGGTGGGCCTCGTCCACCCGCAGGTACTCGATCCAGAAGCGACCTGCGCTGTACGCGGCGGCGTACAGCGCGAACGCCCGCCCCCGGTCGAGACGGAAACGGCGATCCGCCCACAGGATCAGGGCGACCACGCCGAGACACCACAACGACTCGTACAGGAACGCCGGGTGATAAGTGGCCAGGTTCGGGGTGTCCTCAGGCCGGTGCGCGGGGTCGATCTCCAGGGCCCAGGGGAGGGCGGTGGCCCGCCCGTAGAGCTCCTGGTTGAACCAGTTGCCCCAGCGGCCGATGGCCTGCCCCAGTGCGATGCCGGGAGCGACGGCGTCGGCGTACGCGGACAGCGGTACGCCGCTACGGCGGCAGCCGATCCAGGCGCCGACGGCACCACCGGCGACGGCGCCCCAGATACCGATACCGCCGTCCCAGATGAACAGGGCGCTGGCCGGATCACCACCCTTGCCGAAGTACGGCTCGCTGGAGGTGATCACGTGGTAGAGGCGGGCGCCGACCACGCCGAAGGGGACCGCCCACAGAGCGACGTCCGTCACGACGGTCCTCTCTCCGCCGCGTGCGGCCCATCGACGGCCACCCAGCCACACGGCGGCTGCGATGCCGAGGATCAGCATGAGTGAGTAGCCGCGCAGCGGCAGCGGGCCCAGGTGGACCTCACTGACGGACGGGCTGGGAATGAAGGCCAGGGTCACGGGTAGTTCCTCACAAGGGGCGGTGGAACAGCAGGCCGTCGGCTGTGGGGCCGATCGTCGCCGCCCGCGCCCTTCCCGCACATCGACCGATCGACGCGTCCTTCGTCCACCGATCGGTGAACCCGCCCCGCTGGTCGGCTGATTCTGCCGCTACGCGGCTGCACCTACTCTGTAGGCCATGGCACTGCAACAGGCGTGGGACCGGCAGCGGTGGAAGAGCATGGGGCAGCACGCCTTCTTCGTCACCGTGCTCGCCCTGTCCGTGCCGGGTGCGCTGGCCGGGGCGAACATGACGACCGGCGCCGCGCTGTCGCGGATCGGCCCGGCAGTGGGGCTCGCCCTTTGGTATGCGTATTGGATCGCGCTGCGCGGTGGCGCCGACCGCCCGCCGCTGCCCTACCTCGTCGGGGCCTTGTCCGGGTGGGCGGTCATGGCCACGGTGGACCCCGCGTTCCTCCCGGTCGCCATGGCGGTACTGAGCCCGTACTGGCTGCGGCGGGCCTGGTGGTCGGCCGGCGGGGTGCTGGTGCTGGGCGCCGCCTGGTCGTGGCAGAGCCTCACCACGGACGGCTCCGTCGACGTGCGGGCGCTCACGGGATGCGTACTTGGTACCGCCGTGGCGGTCACGATCACCTGCTACGTCGCGACCCTCGATCACGAGAGTCACAAGCGGCAGCGGCTCCTCGACGAGCTCACCGCCACCCAGGCCGAACGCGCGGCAGCGGAACGCCAGGCGGGCACCCTGGCCGAACGCCAGCGCCTGGCCCGCGAGGTCCACGACACGCTCACCCAGGGGTTCGCCTCCATCGCCATGCTGCTGGACGCCGCACGCGACGACCTGCCACTCGACTCCCCTGCGGCCCGCCGCGTCGAGCATGCCATGCGCACGGCCCGGGACAACCTCGCAGAGAGCCGCCGCCTAGTGCACGCTCTGCGCCCGGCGCCACTGGACCGCACGCACCTGGCAGAGGCGGTCCGTGAACTCACCGCCCTGCTCGCGGAGGAGACCGGCACCGAGGCCTACACGGTTGTGACCGGCCGCCCGGCCGCCCTGCCTCCCAGTACCGAGGGCGAGTTGCTGCGGGTCGTGCAGGAGGCACTGACCAACGCCCGGCGGCACGCCCGCGCGATGAGTGTCTCGGTCACGCTGTCGTACCTCGGCGACGTCCTGGCGATCGACATCCAGGACGACGGCACCGGGTTCGCACCCGTTGCCCGGCATACGGGCGTTGGCCTGATCACCATGCGGGAGCGCATTGCCGCTTTGCACGGCACGTTCGCGGTCGAAAGCTCCCCGGGCGAGGGTACGACCGTCGCCGTCACGGTGCCACTCCCGGTCGAGCCTTCCGCCTCCGACCCCTCAGCCGTGTCGGGCACCGAGCGGATGGCCCCGGCGTCATGAGGACGTCGGCCGGTCCCACGATCCGAGTCCTCCTCGCCGACGACCACCCCGTGGTCCGTGACGGGCTTGCCGCCATGCTCTCCACCCAGCCCGATCTCACGGTCGTCGGCGAAGCCGCCACCGGCGCCGAGGCACTGCGCCAGACCGCCTCACTCGCACCCGACGTCGTGCTGATGGACCTGCAGATGCCCGGCATGGACGGCACGACCGCGACCGCCGCCATCCGTGCCGCCCACCCCGAGGTGCGGGTACTCGTCCTGACCACCTACGACACGGACGCCGACATCACTGCCGCCGTCGACGCCGGCGCAGTCGGCTACCTGCTCAAGGACACCGGACGACACGAGCTCTGCGAGGCCGTTCGGACCGCGGCTCGGGGAGGCGCCGCACTGTCGCCCACGGTGGCCGCCAAGGTCCTCGCCCATATGCGCGGCGAGCGGGGCGCCGGCTTGTCCGGCAGGGAGCTCGAAATCCTGTCCGCCGTGGCCCGGGGGCAGAGCAACAAACAGATCGCCCGCGCCCTGCGCCTGTCGGAGGCCACTGTCAAGACCCATCTGCTGCACATCTACGCCAAGCTCGACGTCCGCGACCGGACCGCCGCCGTCACCGCCGCACTGGGCAGGGGAATCATCCGCATGGACTGAAGGCCTTACTGAAGGCACAGGGGTGTATGCCTGGCTCCGCACTGGAGGCAGGCGTCCCCATCGCGGCTCGACCGAGGTCGACTCGGAGTGCCTTCAGAGGAGCCACAGCCTGATCGACGCCGCCCTGACCTCGGCCGATTCGGGGCCAAACAGAGGGCGATTGCCTCTGACTGGCTCCGAGCAGCTCGGTCGAATCGGGGCCGAATCAGAGCGGTTTCCTCTGACTGCCTCCGGTCGCCTCTGCAACCCGTCCTAGCAGGTCACAACCGGTCCGATCCCGTAAAGCCGCAGGTCAGAAAGGTGCTCCAGGAATACCCGGCGTATAGCCCGACTCGTCTGCCGCCCTTTATTTCCGCAGGTCAGAGGCCATGTTTTCTCGCTGAACAAACTGTCCGGGTCGAATCGGGGCTGTAAGTATTGTCGTCCCTGTCTGACGCCCGGGGGATAATTCCGGCATTTCGGGCTCCAAATGCAGTCAGAAGTCCGTCGGCAGCGGAAATCGACGCCTCGGATGCATCGGGAGTATTTGTCCGGCGCGTCTCCCCGCTGGCACGCCCTGGCATCGGGCGGCGGCGTGTGTTCCGGGTTCGGCAACAGGCTCGCGTGACGTATCTGTGGTGTCCATGGAAGTTGCACGTGCCACTTCGGCGAAACGCACGCTCGATCGAAGCCGTTCAGGGACCATGGTGGGCCGATCCGAGCAGCTACCCGGGGCAAGCTGGTGCCGGTGGCTGCCCCCAGTCCGCCCCAGGGTGGCACCGAGCACGCTGCCGTCTCAGGCGCTGCTGACCAGACAGGGCACGCCGTGAGGGTCTCCGTCAGCTGCCCGGCGGGCAGGCTCTTGCTGCTGATTGAGATGTGGCGGCGGCACCGCTGGCGCTGAGGTGCGCGCCTTGTGCGGTCGCTGTTACTCCGCGCACTGTTCCCGTAACGTCCGCGCCTGGGCTCGCCGATCACCCCGACCGGATCGAGCTGCACGTTCCTGCCGTCGTACTCGCCGGAGCTGAACCCCGACGAACTGGTCAACGCCGCCCTCAGACGCAGCCTGCCCATGCGCAGCCGGGCCCGCGACCAGGCCCGACTCTCGGGCGGCACATGCCGGTTCTTCCGGGCCGCCGGCGTCGGCCGCACATCGTCCGCGGCTACTTCGGCGGCGCCCACGTCTGCTACGTTCTCGAACAGAACCGATTGGGTTTCGGATCAGTAGGGGCCGTCGTGCAAGAGCCCGGCGACTACGAAACCTGCCCGCATCCGATGCGAGACGCCGCGCAAGGCGCTGCGCGACGGCTGACGCCGCCTGGTCGGTCAGGTCGGCCCGGGCCGCGGACGTCTGGGGAGTCCGCCTGCCGTGTCCCTCGCGGCCCGATACCGGTCAGTCGGCGGTTTGCTCCGAGAGCCCCGCCAGAAAGTCCAGCAGACGTCGGTTGACCTGATCAGGGGCCTCCTCCTGTATCCAGTGCGTCACCCCGGGCAGGATGTCGGCGCCGCGCAGGTCGGTGACGTGGCCGTCCATCAGCGACGGCGGCATGAACTGCAGTACCGGGTCCTTCTCGCCGCCGATGTACAGGGCGGGCTGGTCGACGGTGCGGCCGTCGTAGGGGGCCAGCAGCTCCCAGTTGCGGTCGAAGTTGCGGTACCAGTTCAGCGGTCCGGTCCAGCCGTTCCGCTTCAGCGAGGCGATCAGCGCCTGGTCCTCGGGGGAGGGGGCTCACCGGGCGAGCACCGTCGCCCGCGTATGCCGCGACCAACACCGCGATCACCGTGGACGGCACCAGCAGCGGCCGTACCTTCGACGGTGTCGGAGCGATCAGCGGAGGCGGCGGCAACACGCGCCTGCTGTACGACTACCCGGCCACTCAGCGCGACCAGGTCCTCGACTACCTGTTCAAGCCGGGCTACGGCGCGAACCTGCAGATCCTCAAGGTGGAGATAGGCGGTGACACCAACTCCACCAACGGCGCCGAGGCCAGCCACCAGCACACCAGGGGCACCGTCAACTGCGACGCCGGCTACCAGTGGTGGCTGATGGAGCAGGCCAAGGCCCGTAACCCGGGCATCAAGATCCTCGGCATGCCCTGGGGTGCGCCCGGCTGGATCGGAAACGGCACCTTCCACTCCCAGGACATGATCGACTACTACGTGTCCTGGCTGAACTGCGCCAAGCAGCACAATCTGACGGTCGACTACCTCGGTGGCTGGAACGAGAAGGACTACGTCGCCTCCTGGTACGTGAGCCTGAAGTCGGCCCTGCGGGCGAACGGCTACTCCTCGGTCAAGCTGGTCGGCGGCGACAACTGGGGAGACAACGCCTGGAAGATCGCCACCGACATGAAGAACAACAACGCCCTGTACGACGCCGTGGACATCGCCGGCGGCCACTACACATGCGGTGGCATCTCCGCGATGACGACCTGCTCGTCCACTTCCGATGCCCAGACCCTCGGCAAGCCGATCTGGGCCAGTGAGAACGGATCGCAGGACGCCGAGACCGGTGCTGCGCCGGTGGCCCGCGCCCTCAACCGCGGCTACCTCGACGCCAAGACCACCGCGTACATCAACTGGCCGATCGTCGCGTCCATCTACCAGAACCTCGACTTCGAGACCGTCGGCCTGGTCAACGCCAACCAGCCCTGGTCCGGCAACTACCGCGTGGGCCGCACCGCCTGGGTCATCGCGCAGACGACCCAGTTCACCTCGCCCGGCTGGAAGTACCTCGACACCGCCGGCGGCTACCTGGCGGGCAACCGCGTCAACGGCAGCTACGTCAGCTACGCCGCCCCCGACAAGAGCGCCTGGAGCACTGTCCTGGAGACGACGCAGGCCACCGAGGCGCAGACGGTCAACCTCAAGGTGGCGGGCGGGCTTCCCGGCGGCACCCTGCGGGTGTGGTCCACCGACCTGTCGCAGCCCGGCAAGGACACGCCGAGCATGGTGCGCGGCGCCGACCTGACGGCGACCAACGGAACGTACACGCTCACCCTGCAGCCCGGGCGTGTCTACACGGTGACCACCACCAGCGGGCAACTCCCCGGCACGGTCACCTCCCCCCAGCGCAGCCAGCTCGCGCTGCCGTACTCGGACACCTTCGCCGGCTACAGCGCCGGACGCGAGGCCAAGTACTTCGCCACCATGAACGGCGCGTTCGAGTCGGCCTCCTGCGCCGGCGGGCGCACCGGCCAGTGCCTGCGCCAGATGGCACAGGTCCAGCCGATCAAGTGGACCCATGAGAACAGCACCCAGCCTTACACGATCATGGGCGAGCTGGGCTGGAGCAACTACACGGTCAGTTCGGACGTGCTGCTGGAGAAGAGCGGCAGCGCCGCCGAGATCCTCGGCCGGGTCGGCACCCAGGGCCGTAACAACGGTGGTCTGAACGCCTACCACTTGCGCCTGTCCGACACCGGCGCCTGGTCGGTGCTGAAGACGAGCTGGACCACGAACAACACCTGGATCTGGACCACTTTGGCCAGCGGCACCGTGTCCGCCCCGGGCACGAATACCTGGCACAAGCTGTCCCTCGGCTTCCAAGGCTCCACGATCACCGCCAAGATCGACGGCAACACAGTCGGCACGGTCACCGACAACAGCTTCGGCGGCGGCCTGGCCGGCCTCGGCACCGCCGGGTACTACCCCGTCCAGTACTCCAACCTGTCCATCACCCCCGGAACGATCCCCGACCTCTCCGGCACCTACAAGATCGTCAGCGTGCGGAGCAGCAAGGCGCTCGACGCCTCCGGAGGCGGTACCGCCAACGGCACGCCGATCATTCAGTGGACCGACACCGGCAGCACCAACCAGCAGTGGAGGCTGGCCCGCAACAGCGCCGGCTACTACTCCATCACCGGTGTCGCCGGCAACAAGGCGCTGGACATCCCCTTCGCCACCACCTCGCCCAACACCCAGTTCCAGCTGTGGACCCCCACCGGCCAGCCGAACCAGCAGTGGCAGATCGCCCCGGCCGACAACGGCAACTTCACCATCGAGTCGCGCTTGAACGCCTACAACGTCGCCATCGACGCGAACTCCACCGCCGACGGCGCGGGCATCGTCCAGTGGCCCACCACCGGCGCCACCAACCAGCAGTGGAAGCTGGTGAAGATCAACTGACCCTGACGCTGTGAGCCCCAGGGCGGGGCAGGCCGGACCTCGGCCTGCCCCGCCCTGTTCGCAGGGGGCGACCGAACGGTACAACCAGGACCGTTGGGGTTACTGACGGGCTGGCCGACAGGTGGCCGTCGAAGGTGACGCCGAAGGCGTCAAGCGCGGTCTTCCAGCGGCTGGCCCAGCGGGTCTGCAGCTGCCGGTGAGGTATCGGTGGCAGGCTGCACTCCTTCGGCCGCCGCACGGGCTGCCGTCGCACACCGGCCGGCGTGGGGGCGCGGCAGGCCCTGGGCCGCTTCTCCTGGTGGTGAACCCTTGGGCGGATGACCTCGCCAGTCTGTATACACAAATGTGTGCGGCAGGATCGGCGAGGAGTTCCGTGGCTCGGGCAACCGGTAAGAGTGAGGCGGTCTACGAGCAGCTGAAGAGTGACATCGAGTCGCTGCGGCTGCGGCCGGGGGCCAAGCTGAGCGAGGTCCAGCTGGGCGAGGAGCTGGGTGCTTCGCGGACGCCGGTGCGGGAGGCGATCCGGCGGCTGGCCCGTGAGGGGCTGGTCGATTTCGTGCCGGGGGAGGTGGCCCGGGTGGCCGCGATCTCGTTGGGCGGAGTGCGGGCCCGGTTCGAGTTCCGGATGCTCCTGGAGCCGCGTGCGGCCGCGTCGGTCGCGTCGGCGGGGGCGGCCGACGAGCGCGTGCTGGTGCCGTTCCGTGAACTGCTGGAGCGGCTGGAGGAGTTCGACGCGTCCTTCCGTGCACTGGACGCCGCCGCGCAGGCGCGGTCCTACCAGAAGTTCTACGAGGTGACCGAGGGCTTCGACCAGGCCGTCATCGCCGCCTGCCGCAACCCCTACCTCGCCCGGACGATCCGTGACCTGCGCAGCGAGACCGTACGGCTGGCGTCGAGGAGCTGCGCCGGTTCGACGCCCTTGCCCAGGAAGCCGCTCGCGCCTGCCCGGAGGGCTTCGATGACCAGGTCGTCCTCCTCGAAGGTGGTCAGGACGAGGACCTTGACTCCGGCCAGATCCTCGTCCTGAGCGATCAGCCGCGTGGCCTCGATGCCGTCGACCTCGGGCATCCGGATGTCCATCACCACGACGTCCGCGCGCTCGGACAGGGCCAGCTGGGCCGCCTCCCTCCCGTTGGAGGCCTCCGCGACGACGTCCATGTCGGGCTGTGCGTTGATGAGCAGCCGGAAGGTGCCGCGGAGCAGGGCCTGGTCGTCGGCGAGCAGGACGCGAATGGTCATGGGCGGTGGTTCCTCACGGGGTGTCAGGCAGTTGCGGAAGAGAGCGAGAGCGGCAGCTCGGCGACGACCTGGAAGCCGCCTTCGGGACGCGGGCCGGCGGTGACGGTGCCGCCGATGGCGGTGGCGCGCTCGTGCATGCCGAACAGTCCGTGGCCGCTGCCCGCGCCCTTCGGTGCGCCCGGGCGTCCGTCGTCCGTCACGGTGACCCGGACTGAGTGCACGCCGTAGTCCAGGACCACCGAGGCGCGGGACGCGGACGCGTGCTTGTGCGTGTTGGTGAGGGCTTCCTGGATGATGCGGTAGGCGGTCAGGTCGGTTGCGGGCGCCAGCGGCGAGGGACCGCCCGTGCTGGTCACCGACACGGACAGCCCGCTCGCCTCGAACCCGCCCACGAGGCTGTCGAGATCGGCCAGGCGCGGGATGGTGGCCCGCGATCCCGGCGCGTCGTCGGGCTGACACAACAGGCCGACGGTGGCGCGCAGTTCGTCGAGGGCAGCGCGGCTGTTGTCCTTGATGTGGGCCAGCGCCTCGTACGCCTGCTCGGGGTTGGCGCGCATGAGGTGGTGCGCCACACCGGCCTGGGCGTTGACCAGGTTGATGTGGTGGGCGACGACATCGTGCAGATCGCGCGCGATGCGCACGCGCTCCTCGGTGACCCGGCGCCGGGCCTCCACTTCCTGCATGAGCTCGGCACGCTCCGCGCGTTCCCGGGCCGCCGCGAGGTTCTCCCGGCGGCTGCGCACGGCACGGCCCAGAGCGGTGGCCGCGAGCGCGAAGTCCAACCGCAGCAGACTGGCCCCCGCCACCACGGACTCCGCATGGGTGGCGGCGTGGACACCGGTGATCGCCACGGCCGCGGCCACCCCGACCGTCCACGCGGTGCGTCGGCTGCCGAGGGCGGCGAGGGTGTACAGGGCGATCAGGCTCGCCGTCGGGGGCGGCGCGATGTGCGAGGCGACGGCCATCAGCGTGAGGTCGCCCGCCACCCTGAACAGGGCGACCCCCAGCGGCCAGCGGCTCCGGAAGGCCAGAGGCATGCACGACGGCGCTGTCCACACGACCTCATGCCAACGAGGCTCCTGCCAGCCGTCCTGACCGGCGGCGGTCGCCGCCGCGGCGATCACGACCAGGGGTACCGTGGGCAGGACGTCTGTGATCCGGTCATGACGGGCCAGCCACTGTTGCCACACGATGGGCAGTTCCATTCCCATCGTCCAACCGGGACTTCTACCTCAAGAAGCGGGGCGAGGGCTGCAAGCACGTTCAGGCCGTCATCGCCCTGGCCCGGCGACGGGCCAGCGTCCGGTGCGCTGAACACCCTGATCCGGCTGCTGCCGGACCGCACTCCCGAAGCCGCCCGGCTCGTCGAGTCGCTGCACAGCGTCGGCTTTTCACAGACGTACGTCATGCTCAACATCGGGATCCGGGAATCCGGCGACCGGCTCGACCTGGATCCGGCCAACATTTGGGCCCACGCCGGACCCGACATCGACGACAACATATCCGCGTTCGAGGCCGACCCCGAGCACCGTGCCATGCCGACGTACTTCATCACCTTCCCGTCCGTGAAGGACCCGTCCTGGGAAAGCCTCTATCCGGGACGTACCACCATCGACGTCGCGGGGCTGACCACCTGGTCGTTGTTCGAGCCGTAGGCGGGAAGCGCCTGGATGCGCCGGGGCGCCGACCACGAGCGCCTCAAGGGCAGGCTGGCCGAGGAACTGCTGGGCCAGGTCTTCCACTTCTGTCCCCGACTGGAGGGCCGCATCGACCACACCGAGCTGGCCACGCCGCTCAGCTTCAACCACTTCTTCGGCAGGGAGAGGGGCGACTTCATGTCCTTCGCCCACACCCCGCAACGGTTCGCCCTGCGTGACCTCGGCGCCCACACCCACGTGCCCGGCCTCCTCCTCACCGGCCAGGACGTCGCATTGGCCGGTGTCAGCGGCGCCGTCATGGGCGGCGTCGTCGCCGCCTCCGCAGCCCTGGAGCGCGACGCACTGGAGGACCTCGCAACCGGATGAACGGCGGCCCGTTGAGGGCCATGCCGGGTGCCGTGCAGGTCTGCGGCAGCGTCACCATTACCAGGAAGGACAACATCCTCCGGCTCGCCGACGAACTCGACCCGCGGAACATCCTGGCAGCGGTCGGGGCTCCGGCGGCCGCCGGGCCGGCCGCCGCGGCCCAGCAGGAGCAGGTCCATCGGGGCCGTGTGCCCCGTCCCGGTCGCGGCGCGCCTTGCTTCATTGACGGCGACATCCCCTTCGACTCCGCCCTTCTCACGGGCGCGGCCAGGCCGGGATTCTCGCGTCTCTCCCGGGCGAACCGATCACCTTGGCGACCGTGACCGCAGCCTTCAAGAGCCGTAGCGATCTGCCGGTCGGCGCCCCACTCAGGACACCGAGGGTGTGCTCATGGCCCGTGAAGAACGCTTCCTGCCCCCCGGAGGCGAAGAGCCGGTGCGCGACCTTGTTCGAATACGGCGGCGGAACCCGAAGAGGTAGCAGCCCGCCGCCTGCCCGGCCAGACGCACCGCCCCCCCCCCGAAGTCGACCCCGGCCTCCGCCCCGGCGCGGGGCGACTGCGGCACGAACGCCTTGCAGCGGCGGTTCGTCACGCTGCTCTCCGCGCCCGACAGCGTCATGGCTCGCCTAGGCTGAGCCCGTGACGCGCCCACCAGGTGAGGTGGCCACCCTCAGCGAGGTGGCCGACGTTGTCGCCGCTCAGCGGCTGTCGCTGGCCGAGGCGGCTCTGGAGGCCATGCGGGCGGAGATCCCCCGTTACGCCGCCCTCGCGGACGAAGCGCTGCTGGCCGACGTGGTCGCCCACGTGACGGAGGCGATCGACGCGCTCAGCGTCAGCCTCGCACACGGCAGGCCGGTCACGGACGAGGATGTGGCGTTCGTCCGCCCGCATGCCGCGCGGCGGGCCCGGCAGGGCATGCCCCTCGTGGATTTCATGCACGCGCTGCGCATCGCGCACCGCCTGATGTAGGAGGCGATCGCCGACTGGGCGGTGCGCAGAACCGGTGGGCGTGACGTCGCTCTGGAAGCGGGCGGACTCGTCATGGAACTGATCAACCGGGGCAGTACGGTCGCGGCCCGGGCTTATCTGAACGAGGAACAGTTCCTGGCCTTGGAGGGCGACCGGGTGCGCCGGGACCTGCTCGAAGACCTGATCGCAGGGCGGGAGCCGGCGCCGGGACCACGACTGACCGCGGCCACGAAGGCCGGGCTGCATCCCGACACGCCGTGCGCCGTGATGGTGGCGGCCCCTGTGAGTTCCGTCGGCGACCCCTACGGCTTCCGTTCCGCCGCCTTGCTTCTGGGGCAGGCAGCAGGCGACCCGGCTCGTGCGCTGACCGTGCTGCGGCAAGACGAGATCGTGATCGTGCGGGCGCTGCGCGACAGCGCCGGCACCCTGTCCGGGGAACCCGTGAGGACGGCCTGGCGAACCCTCGCCGACCAGGGGACACGGCTGGCGGTGGGCATCAGCACGCGGTACGACACCGTCATCGACCTGGGAAAGGCGTACCACGAGGCCGTCTCCGCGCTGGGCACTCTTCCAGCGGAGGGTGGCGTCATCTGCCTGTCCGATCTCAGCGTGCTCGACTACCTGACCCTCCGAGCGGACGAAACCGCTGCACGGATCGTGCCGACGGCGCTCCGCACCTTCGTCCCCGAGGACTCCAGGGCGGACGGCACCCTGATCAGGACGGTGGAGGAGTACGCGGCCAACGATCTGAACGTGAAGGCCGCGTCCCAGCGGCTCGGTGTCCACATCAACACGGCACATCACCGTCTGGCTCGTGTCGAGGAACGGACGGGGTGCGACCTGCGCAGGCTCGTCGACCTCCAGGAGCTGCTGATCGCGATCAGACTGTTCGGGGGCGGCTCCGGCACCGTGGCTTCGACCAGTCCCACAAGGAGTGGGGCCCCGTTGTCGGCACGGACGCCCCCGACCTGAGTGCCTTCCGCGCCGCCGGCGGCAAACTGCTCCTCTGGCACGGGCTGGCCGACCAGCTGATCCCTCCCCAGGGAACGACCAGCTACTACCAGCAGGTCACTGCCGCGATGGGCGGCAGGGCCAAGACCGAGCAGTTCGCCCGCCTCTTCACGGCACCGGGCGTGGGCCACTGCCGGGGCGGGTCCGGCGCCGCCCCGGCCGACCCACTGGCGGCCCTGGTGAAGTGGGTCGAACAGGGCAAGGCCCCCACCACGCTGCTCGCCGAGAACGGGTCCATGAGCCGGCCACTGTGCCTGTGGCCGGCCGTCGCCCACTACGACGGACACGGCAGCACGAACGACGCCGCCAACTTCCGCTGCACGGGGCGCCGGTGACGCGCTGAGCGTCTCGGCCGGTGGCAAGCCGCTGGAAGTTGACAAGGAACCCCCAGGTCTCTCACCTGGGGGTTTCATCGTGGAGCCAGTAGAAAACATCGCGTGCTCACCTGGACAGCGCCCTCAGAGCACTCACTTGGACCATGTCCTACGGCCAGGTGGTTGCGGGGATTCCGCTCGTCGCGGTGGTTGAGTGGTTCGCTGGACTCGATGCCATTGCGGGGGATGCGCACGCCATGTGTTGTGTGTTCGCCCCCTTGAATTCGCAGACGCCGATCAGGCCGAGGTAGAGGCCCGCGTCCACTTCATTGGTTGGTTAGGGTGGCAAGTAGGGGCTTGCTGGTGGGGAGTTGGCATCGGGGAGTTGGCATCCGCAGAAGCCGAAGGCCCGACGGGAGGGGGAAGGTGTATCGCATCTGCCGGATGGTCTGCGACGGTGTGCGGGCTTTTCCCTGTCTCGGTCATGAGCGGGGTGTTCGGCTCGACCGCCGGCACGGGAACACCATCTGCCGATCACGGCAAGGCATCGCAGGTCGACCGGACACGGGGGGCGTGTGACCGGCCGGTCGGGGCCCGCGGTGCCGGCCCCATCGCTGCGCGTGTGGCTCGGACTGATGGCGACCCTCGCCGCGTTGGTGGTCGGCGTGCTCGGGGTCCTGTACGCCGGCCACAGCGAGCCCGGCAGGGTGGACAGGTGGATCATCCAGCCGACGGCGGACAGTGTGCGGCCGCCGTGGCGGTACGTCGCTCTGGCCACGGACTTCTTGGGCGAGCCCGCCGGAGCAGCGATGCTGATCGTCGCTGCCGTGACCGGCTGTCTGCTGCTCCGGCGTCCTCGCGCGGCGGTGCTCGTCGTTGGCGGCGCCGCCATGACCGTGGGGACGACGACGCTGCTCAAGCCCCTGGTGGGACGCACCATCCACGGCGACGGCAACCTGTCCTATCCGAGCGGGCACACCGCCTTCCTCACCGCGCTCGCCCTCATCGTGGCGCTGCTCGCGACCGGCCGGCTCGGCCTCGGCAGGACGGCAGGCATGACACTCGTGCTCGCCGCGGCGCTGGTTGCCGGCGCCGCCATGGGCTGGGCACAGGTCGCCCTGGGCGCGCACTATCCGACCGATGTCCTCGGCGGCTGGTGCACCGCGCTGGCGGTGGTACCGGCGACCGCGTGGCTGGTCGACCGGATGGCCGACCGGCTGGTCGATCACCGGATGGCCGACGCCGGTCGGCGGGAGCATCGCTGACGTCACGTCACGTCACGCCAAGCGGCGGAATACGGGCTTCACCGGTCGTCCCCCCAGCCAAGGGGCGGGGTCGGCGGCGTCCAGTGCCTTCCGGTACACCGCACATGCCTGGGCCACCACGTCGACGGTGTGATCGATGTCGGCGTCGCTGAGCGCACTGCTCACCACGAACGACGGGGCCAGCACCCCGCCCGCGAGGAGGCGGCGCAGGAACAGGGTGCGGTACTGCTGCGACGGCTGCCGGTTCTCGTCGAGGGTGGCGAAGACCAGGTTGCTGGCCCGGCCCCGGACGACGATGTGGTCGCCGACGCCCATGCCGGCCGCGGCCTCGCGGACACCGGCGGCCAACCGCTCGCCGAGGGCGTGCAGCCGCGCGGTGATGCCCTCCTCGACGTAGGTGGCCTGCACGGCCATCGCGGCCGCCAGGGAGTGCGTTTCCGCGCCGTGCGTGGTGGACAGCAGGAACACCCGGTCGCCGGAGTGACGCAGCCCGCCCCGCTCCATCAGGTCGCGGCGCCCGGCCAGCGCGGAGACCGCGAACCCGTTGCCCAGCGCCTTGCCGAACGTGGAGAGGTCGGGCACGACGCCGTACAGGCCCTGGGCGCCCGCCTCGGACCAGCGGAAGCCGGTGATCATCTCATCGAAGACCAGTACGCAGCCGTGCCGGTCGGCCAGCTCGCGCAGGCCGGTGAGGTACCCGGGCGGCGGCTCGGTGTGGGTGGCGGGTTCGAGGATCAGGCAGGCGACCTCGTCCTGGTACCGGGTGAGCATCTCCTCCGTGGCGGCCAGATCGCCGTAAGGGAACGTCACGGTGAGCTCGTTGGTCGACTCCGGGATGCCGGCGGACATCGGCGTCGTACCGATGAACCAGTCGTCGACGGAGAAGAACGGATGGTCGGCGCAGAGGGCCACCCGCGGGCGCCCGGTGGCGGCGCGGGCGAGGCGCACCGCGGCGGTGGTGGCGTCGGAGCCGTTCTTCGCGAACTTCACCATCTCGGCGGTCGGCACCGTGGCCAGGAAGCGTTCCGCCGCCTCGACCTCCACGATGGACGGCCGGACGAAGTTGCTGCCGCGGTCGAGCTCGCGTCGCACCGCCTCGGTCACGCGGGGGTGGGCGTGGCCGAGACTGACCGAGCGCAGGCCGGAGCCGTACTCGATATAGCGGTTGCCGTCGACGTCCCATACGTGGGCACCGCGGCCGTGGCTGATGACCGGGGCCAGGTTCTCGGGGTACTGGTCGTCGCCCTTGGCGTAGGTGTGCGCGCCGCCGGGGATCAGGGCGTGCAGCCGCTCGTTCGCGGCCTGCGACCGGGGGAGGAGGAACTCTTCGGTGTCCACGCCGACTTCACCTTTCCTGTTGCTTCAGGACCTCGGCGAGGCTCGGCGCCTCCCGGTCCCGCTGGGACATCGATGTGGCCGGCAGCGGCCAGGGAACGGCGAGCTCCGGGTCGTCGAAGGCGATCGTCACGTCCTCGGCCGGATCGTGCGGGCGGTCGATCCGGTACGAGGTGTCGGCGGTCTCGGTCAGCGCCTGGAAGCCGTGCGCGCACCCCGCCGGGATGTACAGGGTCGCCTGCGTCTCGTCGGACAGCTCGAAGAAGGCCCGGCCCAGGTACGTCGGCGAGTCCGGCCGCAGGTCCACGACGGCGTCGAAGATCCTCCCGTACGAGCACCGCACCAGCTTGGCCTCGCCGGCGCCGGAGCGCAGGTGCAGGCCGCGCAGCACGCCTCGCGCGGAGCGGGACACGCTGTCCTGGACGAAGGCGTTCGGGTCGAGGCCCACCGAGCGGACCACGTCGGCGTCGAAGGTGCGGCAGAAGAAGCCGCGCTCGTCGGCGTACGGCGTCGGCTCGAAGAGGAACGCGCCTGAGATTTCCGGGACTTGGGTCGCTTTCACGGGGCCTCCTGCCGAGCGCGGGCGTGGGCCCGGGCTCGGTCTTGGTCGGTCGTCGGGAACAGGGCCGCAGTCAACTCCGCGAACTGGTCCTGGAGTTGCCGGGTGGCGGTCAGGTTCCGCTCGGTGAGGGTGCGCCGCAGCTGAGCCGATCGCTGCTCCAGCTCCCGGAACTGCTCCAGCAGCCGGTCGGCGTCGACCTCGCGAGCCGGGTGGCAGTAGGTGCCAAGGCCCATCCGATCCATGAGCGCGTCGCTCTTCGCCGCATAGCTGAGTGCGAGCGTCGGTGTGCCGGCCTTCAGCGCGCAGATCAGGTTGTGGTACCGGGTCGCCACCACGGCGTCGGCAGCCGCCGTCTCCTTCATCAGGTCGGCCAGCGAGGCCGGCTCGGCGGCGGTGACCAGCGGTGAGTCCACCGCGTCGAGGATCGCGGCGACCACGGGCGCATCGCACTCGTCGCCGGTGAGCAGCCGGACCTGCCTGCCGTCCTCGACCAGCGTGCGGACGAAGCGGGTTGTCCCGTCGAGGTAGCGCCGGTGGATCTCCTCGGCCCGCGCGCGGTCGTCGTTGCCGCCGTGGAAGTCCATGACACCGACGCAGACCGGGCCCGGCCGGCTCGCGTGCGCGCTCGCCGGCGGCGTCGGCAGGGCGAATGCCAGGTCCGGGTACACCTTGTCGCGCACGGTGTCCACGCCCATCTTCCGCATCGCGTCGCGGGATTGGGTGTCCCGGTACGACCGGTACGTGGCCAGCCGTGCCGACCAGCGCACCAGGGTTCGGGTGGGCCGGTTGCCGATCGGGGCGGCGCCGACGCCGGCCAGCGCGACCCGGGTGCCGAACAGCCGGCCGCTCGCACAGAGCAGGAACAGCGCGTACGGGAAGCCCCACGGCCGCAGCGGCAGCGTGGCCTCCAGGACGCCCATGCCCGGCACGATCACCACGTCGTGCCGGCGCACCCAGGCGGCGGTGCGGAAGACGTCGACGAGTTTGCCCAGGCCCTTACCCGCGATCGCGCCCGCACGTGACGCGGTCCGGTACTCCCCGCGGTACCAGTGCAGCCGCGTCGCGGGGATCCCGTACCGGGTCGTGACGGCCTCGGGCCCGCCGCACAACGCGTCCACTGCCGCCTCCGGATGCTCGGCGCGGAGGTAACCGAGCACGGCTTCGAGCGAACCGTCGTTTCCGAGGTTGCCGGAGCCGAGCAGGCCGAACACCCCGACGCGCACCGGGGTTTCGTCCGCAGGCGTCACGCCTGCCTCCCCTCACGTCCGGCGACGAGGGCGTCGACGGAGACGGTGAGCTTGGCCGGGTCGACCGGGGCTCGGTCCTCGACCCGCTCGCCGGCGCCGGGCCGGACCCGGCTGGTCATCCACGCGGCCAGGTGGCGGTAGCACGCGCGCCGGTCGGCCGGGGACAACGGGGCCCGCCGGACCGCCGAGGCGAAGCCCCAGACGTACTCGGCGAGCAGCCGGGGCGTCGGGTGCAGCGGGCCTGCCCGGCGCGGGTCCAGGTTGACGCACCGGGAGCGCTTGCTGGGGTTCGCCCGCTCGGCGCGGGTGGGGTGGTCGCGGCGGAAGTACAGCAGCTCAGGCACCTGGTGGAAGGGCCCGTGCAGGGTGATCTCGGCGACGAACGTACGGTCCGCGTGGTGGTAGCTGTCGTGCGGCTTCACCCGGCGCAGCACGTCGGCCCGCATCACCCCGTAGAAGTCGTCGCCACCGGGCTCGAACAGCAGACTGCGGAAGCGCTCCGGCGCGTGCGGCGAGTCGGTGGCGAGCCCGTACTCGTACGGGACCTTCACCTGGCCGTCGCCGTCGATGACCGCCTGGTCGGAGTGCGCGAGGATCACGTCCGGCCGCTCGTCAAGGGCCGATACGCAGCGCTGCAGCAGGTCGCGGGCGTACAGGTCGTCGTGCGAGGCCCACTTGAAGAGCTCGCCGCGGCACTCGGTGAACACGTAGTTGTGGTTCGGCGCGGCGCCGATGTTCCGGGGCAGCCGTATGTACCGGATGCGCGAGTCCTGCGCGGCGTACTTGCGGCAGATGCCCTCGGTCCCGTCGGTCGAGGCGTTGTCGGAGATGACCAGCTCGAAGTCCTCGTACGTCTGGCCGAGCAGGGCGTCGAGCGACTCGGCCAGGTACTCCTCGCCGTTGTACACGGGCAGGCCGATGCTCAGCCTGGGTTGGGCGGTCATGAGGTCCTCACTTCGGGGATGGGGTCTTGGTGGTGCTCGCGCAGGGCGGACCGCAGCTGCAGCCACCACACGGCCGAGCCGCTGACGGTCGCGGCGGCGACGCCCCAGGCCGAGCCGACCGTGCCGGCGACGGCCGCCCCGCCGAGGCCGCCGCCGACATAGCAGGCGGAGGCGTACAGCTGGGAGCGCAGGCTGCGCCGGGCCGCGCCGAGCGCGCGCAGCCCGGCCGCCGCACCCGTACCGAGGCCGGCGCCCGCGACGCCGAGAGTGACCGGCACGATGAGCTCCGCGGCGGCGTGCCAGACGCCACCGAGCACGAACTCGCCGAGCCGGTCCGGCATCAGCAGCAGTGCCCCGCCCCAGAGCAGCGCGCCGGCGGCCTGCCCGCCACCCAGCAGGAGGCAGAACGAGCCAAGGCGGTGCGGGGCCTGCCGTAGCACCCGTGCCGCCTCCGGGACGGTGACCAGCGACAGACCCATCAGCACGGCGAGGAACGGGCCGAGCAGCAGCTCGGCGCCCCGCACCGCACCCACCGCGCCGAGCCCGACGATCGCGCCGAGCCCGTACGCCCGCAGCTGGCTCGCGCCGCTGAGGCAGGTGTTCTCGACCAGGTACCGGTAGCCGAGATCGCGCTGCTCGCGAAGCCACCCGCGCGCCCCGGTCACCCGGGCCCGGATGCCGGACTGGAGGTAGCCGTACCCCGCCGCCACCGTGGCGGACGCGCCCCAGGCGAGCACGAAAGCGGCCACGCTGCCCACGCGGGCCGCCACGACCATGGCCGGGACGAGCGCGACGCCCCACACGACATCGTTGACGAACGCCTTCCGCCCGGCGCCGGCGGCGAAGAACGAGAACCGCCAGGCGTCCTGCAGCAGCAGCCCCGGCAGCATGACACCGAGGCAGGCGAACGCGGGCCCCACGCGGCCGCCGAGACCGAGCCCGGCCAGCAGACATGCCGCGCCGATGGCAGCACCGACGCCGAGTGCGGTACCCGACGAGCGGGCCACCGCCCCGCGCCAGGACGCGTCCGACACACCGCTGAAGCGCACCACGAGAGGGTCGGTGGCAAGGCCGCGGGAGACGTTGAGCACCACGCCGTAGGTCACCCAGGCGAGGCTGAACACGCCGAACGCGGTCACCCCCAGCGAGCGGGCCACGTAGATGCCCACCGCGAAGTTGCTGATGCTGGAGGCCGCCTGGTCGGCGAGCCCCCAGGACAGCCGCCCGGCGAGGGCCCGCCGGGCGGATCCGGCCGGCGGCACCGTTGTCTGCGGATTCTCCCCCTCGGTGCTCATCGGCGTCATGCCTTGATCAGTCCGGCGCCGTGCAGGGCGTCGGCCGCGGCGGCGACGGCGCTGAACGGCAGCCCGGACCTCTCGGCGACGTCCAGGAGACTGTGCTCGCCGTCGGAGAGATTGAGCACCCAGAGCATGGCCATCTGGGCCTGCTTGGTGTCGCTGCGGCCGCCGAGCGCGTCGTACAACCCGCGTCGGCCCAGCTGTGGTTCGCCGTACGGGCTGAGGTTGACGTACTGGCGGTTGCGGTCAAGCACGGTGAAGGCCTCGCGGCAGACGGCGAGCGTGTCCGCCATCGCCTGAGGAGAGACGAAGTCCAGGTTGTCCGCCGAGGTGTGGTACTCGGGGTAGCCCGCGTACGGGGTCCTGGTGAGCGAGCCCACGCCGAGGTTGAACCCGGGCGAGCAGAACTGCCGCTCGTCGTAGCCGTACGGAGTGAACTCGGTGACGCGGTGCGGGCGTTCGGAGGCGGCCAGCACGTGCCGCATCACCCGGTCGATCTCCGCGTCGCCGCGCCTGCTCTGCTTGTACGTCAGGCTGCCCGGGTCGCCGGCGCAGGCCAGCACCAGGCCGTGCTTGACCCGTTCCACCCGCTCGGCGTTGCGGGCCAGCCAGGTGATCGCCCCGATGGTGCCGGGCGCGAAGAGGAACCGGTAGGTGTAGTACGGCATCTGCGCCGCCAGCGCCCGGGCCAGGAACGCCGCCACCGCGATGCCGGCCAGGTTGTCGTTGGCCAGCGACGGGTGGCAGACGTGGCAGGAGACGATCACCTCGTCGGGGACCTGCCCGGGGACCACGTGCTCGGCGTAGGTGAGGTGGCCATCGGCGAGCGTGGAGTCGATGCGCACCTCGTACTCGCAGTCCGGCATCGCGTCCAGGGTCTCCTGGGTCAGGCAGAACCCCCATTCCGGCTTGTAGTAGCTGGTGCGGTACGGCACCCAGGACGGGTGGTCCGGCAGGGTGTGCAGGTGCGCGCGCAGCTCGGACAGGGGCATGGTCCTCGACACCGGCACGCTGTAGCCGAGCACGTGCAGACTGGACGCGGCGAAGTCGACGACCCGGTGGCCGTCCGGGTCGGCGATGTACGCGTCCCGGATGTTCCACTCCTGCGGCACGGTCCAGTCGAGCACCTGCGTGCCGGTCGGCACCTCGTGCACCTGCAGCGGGATGTACTCGCCGACGATGTCCAGGGTGGCGCGCACACCGTCGCCGGTGATGCTGCGGCAGAGCGGGTACATCCGCTCCACCAGGGCGTACATCTCGTCGCCGGCAGCCGTCATCGGCTGTTCGCCGGCCGCGGTCATCCGCGCCACCGCAGGGTGTCGTCGACGGCGCCGGCGTCGGACGCCGCGCGCAGCACGGCAAGCCGGGTGAAGCGTCGCTCGAAGTCCTCCTGGGTCAGCCCGTGTTCGCGGTAGGCGTCGGCGAGTTCGAGCGCGCCCTGCTTCACCGTCCACTCGCAGTCGAAGCCGGGTATCGCGGCGCGGAACCGGGAGAAGTCCACCCGGTAGGAGCGCGGATCGGCACCGTTCTCCCCGGTGATCCTCACCTTCGCGCCGGACACCGCCTCGGCGACCTGCTCGGCGATCTCGGCGACCGTGACGTTGTTGATCTCGCTGCCGATGTTGAACGCCCGGTCGTGCACCGCTTCCCGCGGCGCGCTCAGCGCGGCCGTGAAGGCCCGGGCGATGTCGGCGGCGTGCACCAACGGGCGCCAGGGGGTGCCGTCGGAGAGCACCAGCACCTCGCCGGACAGGAGCGCGTGACCCACCAGGTTGTTCAGCACGATGTCGGCGCGCAGCCGGGGTGAGTGGCCGAAGGCGGTGGCGTTGCGCATGAACACCGGGGTGAAGTCGCCGTCGGCCAGGGCGTGCAGGTCGTCCTCCACCCGCACTTTGGACTCCGCGTACGGCGTCACCGGGCGCAGCGGGGCGTCCTCGCCCACCAAGTTCGACAAGTCGGGGTCGCCGGCGGCGCCGTAGACCGAGCAGGTCGACGCGTACAGGAAGCGCCGCACTCCGGCGTCGCGGGCCAGCCGGGCAAGGCGTACGGACGCGTGGTGGTTGATGTCGTAGGTGAGCTCCGGCGCCAGCGATCCCAGCGGGTCGTTGGAGAGCGCGGCCAGGTGGATCACGGCGTCGAACCCGGCCACGTGGTCGGCCGTGATGTCGCGCAGGTCCACCCGGTGCCCCGGCGGATCCGCGGGCGTCGGGCCCAGCACACAGTCGGCGAACAGGCCGGCGTCGAGGCCGACGACCTCGTGTCCGGCGGCGGCGAGGACCGGGGCCATGACGGTGCCCAGGTATCCCTGGTGTCCGGTCAGAAGTACGCGCATGGTTCAACCCCCCAGGTTGAGCGTGAGTTTGGTGACGGCGAACGCCTCGGCGTATCGCTCGTGGCATTCGATGCCGCGGATCCGCGCGAGGCCGAGGAAGGCCTCCCGGTCGTACCAGGGACGGTGCCGCTGCGAGGGGTAGTGCTCCTGCAGCAGCCGCACCTTCTCTTCGGCGATCTCCGTCGACAGCGGCTGGTACGCCGCCGTACGGCCGAGGTCGCCGTCCCACTTGACGATCTCGTAGCCGAGGACGAGGTGGTCGCGGAATGCGGTGGGTATCAGCTGCGCGAGGCCGCGGTGGTCCTGGTGCGCGTCGTCGGTGCGCGGGGCCAGGATCAGGTCCGGGTCGGTCTGCCCGCGCAGTTCCTCGACCGCGGCCTTGGCCTCGTCCCAGTGCACGGGCAGTCGGCCGTCCGGCAGCTTGTGGACGGTCAGGCGCAGGTCGGCGCCCGGGCAGAAGGCGGCGAGCGCGGCCGCCTCCTCCTGCTCGCGCTCGGTGCCGCCGCCGGAGAGCACCAGCGCGTCGACGCGGATACCCGGCCGTGCGTGGCACAGCGTCAGCAGCGTGCCGCCGGCGCCGATGGCGATGTCGTCGCAGTGCGCGCCCACCGCGACGATCCTCTCCGGGCGCCCGGCCCCGAGCCGGATCACGCGCTCACCCCCGCGCCGTCCCGTTCCCACACGGCCCACGGGCGCTCGCCCCGGGCATAGGCGGCGTCGAGCGCGGCCCGCTCTTTCACGGTGTCGGTCGGCTTCCAGAAGCCGCGGTGCTGGTGCGCCACGAGGCGGCCCTGCTTGGCCAGTTGGGCGCAGCCGTCGGCGACCAGGTCCCCGTTCTCCGGTATGTGGTCGAAGACCTCCTGGCGGAGCACGAAGTAGCCGCCGTTCTCCCACAGCGGCAGTTCGCTCACCGCCGTGATGCCGCCCACCAGGCCGTCCTCGCCCAACTCCACGCAGTGGAACGACGACTGCGGCGGCACCACCATCATCGACGCACCGGCGTCGCGCCGGGCGAACCGGTCGATCATCTCCGGCAGTGGGGCGTCGGTGAGGACGTCGGCGTAGTTGGCGAGGAACATCTCGTCGCCGTCCAGGTGGTGGCGCACCCGGCGCAGCCGCTCTCCGATCGGTGACTCGATGCCGGTCTGCGCGAACGTGATCGTCCAGTCCGAGATGTCGGTGGACAGCAGCTCGGTCCGACCGCCTCTCAGCACGAAGTCGTTGGACGTCGTCTCCTCGTAGTTGAGGAAGAAGTCCTTGATGTGGTGGGCCCCGTAGCCGAGGCACAGGATGAACTCCGTGTGCCCGAAGTGCGCGTAGTAGCGCATGACGTGCCAGATCAGCGGCCTGGGGCCGACCATTGCCATCGGCTTGGGCACGTCGTCTGCGGCACCGCTCCGCATCCGCATCCCGTAACCGCCGCAGAACAGAACGACCTTCATGCTGTGACCCTTCAAGACGCGACCTCGACAATGCTCAGTTCCGGGATGGGAAAGACAAGCCGGCCGCCCCAGTCGTGGATGAAGGACAGCTGCTCGACCAGCTCGGTCCGCAGGTTCCACGGGAGGACGAGGACGTAGTCCGGTTTGTCGGCGGCTATCTGCTCGGGCGGCAGGATCGGGATGCGGGTGCCCGGGGTGAACCTGCCGTGCTTGTAGGGGTTGCGGTCGACGGTGTACGGGAGCAGGTCGGGGCGGATGCCGCAGTGGTTGAGCAGGGTGTTGCCCTTGCCCGGGGCGCCGTAGCCGACGACCGTCTCGCCGCGGTCGGCCGCCTCGATGAGGAACCGCAGCAGGTCCCGGCGCACCTTGGCCACCCGGGCGGAGAACTCGGTGTACCCGGACAGCTCCTGCAGCCCGGCGGCCTTCTCCCGGGCCAGTACGTCGGCCACCCGCTGCGTCGGCTCGCCGGCCACCTCGGTCGGCCGGGCCCACAGCCGGATGGAACCGCCGTGCGTGGGCAGCAACTCGACGTCCACGAGCGCGAGTCCGCCGCTCGCCAGCGCCCGGATCGCGGACGCGACCGTGTAGTACTGGAAGTGCTCGTGGTAGATCGTGTCGTACTGGTTCTCCTCGATCAGGGTCAGCAGGTGCTGCACCTCGATGGAGACCCAGCCGTCGTCGGCGACCAGGGCGCGCAGCCCCTGGGTGAACCCGATGACGTCGGGGATGTGCGCGTACACGTTGTTGGCCACGACCAGGTCCGCCGGGCCGTGCTCGGCGCGGACGGCCGCGCCGGTCTCCGGGCTCAGGAACTCCGTGAGCGTGGGCACACCCGCGTCCCGCGCCGCGGCGCCGACGTTCACCGACGGCTCGATGCCGAGGCAGCGGATCCCCCGGTCCACCACGTGCCGCAGCAGATACCCGTCGTTGCTCGCGACCTCGACCACGAAGGCGTCGGAGCCGTCGGTGCCGAGACCCACCCGCTGCACGGCGTCGGCGACGAACGTGCGCGCGTGCTCCACCCAGGAGGTCGAGTACGACGAGAAGTACGCGTACTCCTTGAACGTCTCCTCCGGCGTGATCAACGGCGGGATCTGCGCCAGCCAGCAGTCGGTGCAGACCCGCAGGTGCAGCGGGTACGCCGGTTCCGGCTGGTCGAGTTGGTCCGCGGCGAGAAAGCTCTCACATGGTGGCGTCGCCCCGAGGTCGACGACGCTCGCCATCGCTTCCGAGCCGCAGAGTCGGCATCGTGTCATCTACTGCCCCCCATTGATTCCGTCCGACCCGCGATCGCGGTGCGGTACCCCTCCACCAGGCGCTCAAGGCCGACGGCCGGGCTGAACCCCTGCTCGTAACGGCGCCGGGCCGCCTGGCCCATCTCCCGGCCCAGGGCCGGCTCGGCCGCGATCCGGCGTATGCAGGACGCGAGCGAGGCGGGCTCGCCCGGCCGGTGCAGCAGCCCGGTCACGCCGTCCTCGACGAGCTCGACGAAGGCGCCGTGACCGGCGGCGACGACCGGGACCCCGGCCGCCATCGCCTCCACGACCACCAGGCCGAACGCCTCCAGCCACGTCGACGGGGCCACCACGGCGACCGACCGCGCGATGGCTTTCTGGCACTCCGCCGGGTCCAACAGGCCGACGCAGCGCACGTCGTCCCGGCCCGCCGCCCAGGCGGTCACCTCTCGCTCCAGTGGCCCCGCACCGGCGATCACGAGCGGTACGCCCACACCGCCGCTCGCCGCGATCTCGTCCCACGCGGCCATGAGCAGCCGCACGCCCTTGGCCTCCGCGAGCCGGCCGAGGTAGAGCAGATGCTCGCCGGCGCCTGCTCGGCGGTCATCCGGATCGGGCACGAAGTTGTGCTTCACCGCCAGCCGCTCGGCCGGCATGCCGGCCTGCACGAGGACGTCGCGCTGGGCTGCGGAGATGCAGAAGAACCGCTCCACGCCGGTCCACCACCGCCGCCGGTTGACCGACAGGCTGACCGCGAGCGGCACCGTCGCAAGGCGGGAGTTCCGGTAGCAGCCGTGCCGGACCGCGGGCAGCGGCGCCGCCGATCCGACGCACTCGGTGCACGGCCGGCCGTCCCGCTGCAGTGTGCCGGGCGGGCAGACCTGGGTGTAGTTGTGCAGCGTGGCGACGGCGGGCACGCCGGCGTCGGCGCAGGCGGCCAGCACCGCGGGCGACAGGAGCGGGAAGACGTTGTGGATGTGCACCACGTCCGGCCGCTCGGCCCGAAGCCGGGCCGCGAGCTCCTTGCGGACCCCCGGGTTCCACGGCACGAGCAGCGGCACCGCGGCCTTGCCGAGCAGGGACCGGGCGGCGATGTCGTCGCTGCGCCGCTCGAACACCTCGACCCGGTGGCCGGCCGCTCGCAGCAGCTCGACCTCCTGGTCGACGACCTTGTTCTCGCCGCTCGGCTGCGCCGAGGCGTAGCGGTTGTGCACCACGAGGACGTACATGCTCAGGTCACCTCCGATCTACGGGCCCAGCGCGGGATGTGTCGGTCAGGGACTTCGAGCGTCGCGAGGGGAGCGGCCGCGGCAGGTGCCGCCAGCAGCGAGGCGGCCAGGGCCAGATGCAGCAGATACGGCGAGGCGTCGCCGAGACCGGCCTCGGTGTACGACGCGATGGCGCAGTAGCTGATCAGGAAGATCGCGCAGGCCCTCTGCAGCGACGGTGGCCGCAGCAAGGCGACGCCGCCCAGCACGATGATGATCGCCGCCACCAAGGCGACGCCGATCAGGCCCTGTTCCTGGAAGACGGCCAGCCAGCTGTTGTCGATCGGCAGCCCGCCGAACGACTTGTCGCCCAGGCCCATGCCGAACACCTTCTCCCCGGTCGTCCGGGGCGCTGCCAGCAGGGCGTTCCAGACCTTGGCCCGACCGGTGAGGTTGGCGAAGTTCTCCTGGCTCTGTCCGCGCAGGAACCATGCCTGGAGCGCGGAGGCGAACCCCACCGCGGCCACCGTGGCGCACAGCACCGCCCAGGTGAAGAACCGGCGGGCTGCGGCGCTGGTCAGGATGAGCGAGCCGATCGCCAACGTCAGCCCGATGATCAGGCCGAGCGTGGCCGTCCGGGTATGGGTCAGCGCGAGCAGGACGAGTGACGGCACGATGATGACCGCGGCACTGGTCCTGTCGGTCCGGCGGCCCAGTACGAGCAGCACGGTGAGCCCGATGATCACCGCGGCGTACTGTCCGATCTGCGGCGGGGTGAGCGGCCACAACGCGCCGACAAGGCGTCCGCCGTAGAGCTCGGGCAGGGCCGCGCCCGGTGAGATGGCCAGGCCGGCGGCCACCGACCCGAGCACCGCGAAGTACATCCGGATGTGGTGCCGGACGAACGTCAGGCCGCCGTCCCACCAGCGGCTGAGCAGCCACAGCGTGCCGACGAAGAGAGCCAGCCGGGTGCAGCGGAACACCGCGCCGAACCCGGATTCCAGGTTCGCGCTGGAGATCACGCTCGGCACCAGCAGCAGGGTGAGCAGGAAGACGTAGGCGCTGGCTCGGATGCGCAGCCGGAGATTGACGGCGAGCGCCAGCGCGAACGCGGCGACCAGTGCGCCCATGGTGACCATCTGGATGAGGGAACGGGGCAGCGGGACGATGGTCTTCGCCCCGGCGGAGCCGAGCGTGTTGAGGATCAGCAGCCCCCAGACGATCCCGACGATTCTCGGCGTGCCGGCAGGGCGCGGGCGCGGCTCGGCGCCGGGCTGTGTGCTCATCTCAACCACCGGCCCGTGCGCGGAAGGTGCTGCCCGCGTCCTGCTGGTACGGCGTGCCCTGCCACTTCCCTGACGTGAGCACCCGGCTCGGGTCGTAGGCGACGAACTTCCACGGCCCGAGGTAGACGTTGTCGTGCCAGCGGTTGTGCTGCCGCCGCGTGATCGCCTCGGCCACCTTCTCGCCCTGGTACGGCGACCAGTCCGGATAGGTGCCGTAGTTGGCGAGGACCGCCATGCGGTCGCACTTCTCCGTGCACTTGACGACGGACTTGTCCAGCACGAAGCGGTTGTCGTGGATGTCCACCCGCTGGGTCTTCCACCGGCAGTCGGCGTAGAGCGGGGGCTTGGCGATCGCCGGCTGCGCGCAGCGGTCGGTGTCCCGTACCAGCAAGGTGCAGTCACCGGACGAGGTGTTGGCCGGGCTGTTGCAGAACCGGTCGGCGTTCTCCCACAGGGTGATCCCGGACCAGTTGTTCTCCAGCACGTTCCGGTAGATCTCGATCTTGTCGGTGCGGGCTCGGACCCGTGGTTCGCCGCCGGACTCGGACAGATAGACCGTCGCGAACGGGAAGTTGTCACCGCGCTCGGCTTCTCTGCGGCCCTCGACCCAGTTGTTCCGCCGGATCGTGTTGTTCCGGATGACCGCGTTGTAGCTGGTCTCGTAGATCAGCGCGGCACCGTCGTTCGCTTCGAGCACGTTGTTCTCGATGCGGAAGTCGTTGTTGTTGGTGTCCGCCCACAACCCGGTTCCACGGTTGTCGTGCACCCAGTTGCCGCGTACGTCGGCGCCGTTGACGGCCCAGAACTTGATGCCTCCGGTGCAGCCGCAGCCCTCCCGCCGCCGCTCCCAGTCGTCGGTGTTGTTGCCCACGATCTCGTTGCCCTCGACCACCAGGCCGCTGATACGGCCGCCGGCCTTGTACGCGTTCATGCCGTACTGACCGTTGTCGCGCAGGCAGTTGGCGCGGACCTGCTGGCGGGCACCGGCCATCAGCCCGGCACCGGAGTTGTCCTGGATGGTCGCGTGCTCGATCACCCACCCGTCGGCCGAGTCATGGTTGACCACACCTTCGTCCGGCGGCGCGACGAAACGCTGCACGGTCAGGTGGCGGATGGTGACGTCGCGGGCACTGCCGCCGAACGCGTACTGGTTCTTCTTCCCGCCGTCGAACACCGCGCCCGGCGCACCGAGGTAGCGGTTTCCCTCCTTGGGGATGACCTGGGCGTACCGGTCCGGGTCGAGCCTGTGCTTGCCCGGTCGAAGCCAGAACGTGGTGTTCGGAGGGTTGCTCTTGGTCTTCGCTACCAGGTCACCGACCACCGCGGGGTCGACGGTCACCGCGCCCGCCGGCGCCTTCGCCGGCCCGGCCGCGGGCTTGGCGCACACCCGGGCCACGGGCGTGGACGACGGCGCGGCGGTCGGCTTGGCCCCGGCGTCCGACGTGCTCGTACTCTCACAGCCGGTCGCCGCCAGCAGGGTCAGCGCCAGCGGTGCCGCCGCCAACGCCCAGTGCCGCATCTTGCTCCCCACGCGCCCCCCCTGGGGGTGCTGTGAAAGCCCCGCACAGCACCCACGGCGCCCGGCACGCACCCTCGCCGCACCGGCCAAAGACCCAAGTAGCTCCTCCCCCACTCTCGGCTTCGCTCGAGCGGGGGGACCCCCATCGAGGGTCTTCGTCCGGCACGCCGAGGGCACGCACCGGCAGTGACACCAGCCGCTGCCGCGGCGGGCGCGGGCACCGCACAGGACTTTCACAGCACCCCCAAGCCGTGAAACCTGAGCACGGTGGTGAAGCCCTCCGCGCCGTCGGCGAAGCCGGTGCCGACCAGCGTGGTGGTGGGTTCCTTGCGCCCGAATCCGGCGGAGTACCAGCCCAGCGGAGGGTCACTCTCGCCGCGATGCGCCCGCCAGGACAGCTGCCCCGGCAGGTCGAGCACCGCGGAGCGGTCCTCGCCGTCCCGGGTCCAGGTGAGCTGTGCCCGGTTGTCCACCAGGTCCGCGGTGATCGCCGGGCCGAGGTGGAACGCCAGCTGCACGGCCCGGCGCGGGCCGCGCACCTCGTCGACCACCCTCAGCTCCTGGCTCGCGGCCGTCAGTTCCACCCGGCGGCGGTGCACGGAGTCCTGGTAGCCGTCGTGCTCGGCACACCAGCGGGCCACCCCCTCGCCGGAGGTGTCCATGGCCAGGACGCGGCTGCGGGCATGCCGGGTCCACAGGAACGGGCCGCCGGAGACGGACTGGTCCCTGCCGTCCAGCTGCAGGGTGTTGTGGCCGAGGGTCGACCGGAAGTACTGCCTCCACTCGGGCTGCCCGTGATAGCAGTACGTCCCCGGGTCGGCGAGCACATCGACACCGTCGTGCCGGACCTCCACGGACAGCGCGTCCGCGTGGGCGTGCGCGGCGATGGACAGGAAGCCGTGGGGGCCGCCGTCGCAGCGGCACCAGATCTTCTCCGGGCCGCGGAGGATGGTGAGCCCCGCGTCGGCGAAGTGGGCCGGTCGGCTCGCCGGGCGGGACACGGCCGGCGCAGCGCCCTCATGCGCGTACGGCCTGATGAGCGCGGCCAGCAGTGGGGTGCGCACATCGGTGCCGGTCACTGCCGGCCACCAGGCGAGCCGGCCGAACACGGCGTCCCCGGTGGCCAGCAGCGAGGCCCAGCGGTCGGTGCCCGCGCCGTCCACGACCAGACCGTGCCCGTCGTCCGCATCCCCCTGACGCGGCGGCCGTAGCCGGTTGTCCACAATGGCAGCGAGCGCGTCGGTCATGCGCAGCAGAACCAGCCGGATGGACGCGGGGACCGCCACGCCGGCGGCATCTGCCTCGGCCACCGCGGCCAGGCCGAGCTCCAGCACCAGTCCGTGATACTCGGTGGCCAGCTCGCGGTTGAGGCCGGAGCCGAAGGTGTTGCCGCGCAGATGCCGCTCCAGCGACCGCAGCGCGTCGGCTCGCCAATGCGCCGAGGAGGGGAACCAGCCGAACGCGCAGGCCGCGGCGAACTGCCCGGCGGCCTCGGCGATGACGTGGTTGTTCGCCGAAGAGCCCCGGCTGGGGAAGGCGGCCAGCCAGCGCTGGTGGTGCCAGATCTGGTTCAGCGCCACCGGGTTGTCCTCGAACAGCCCGGCCGCGCCCGGCCAGCCGTCGAGCAGCCGGCGTATCCACACCCAGGACAGCAGCCGGATGCCCAGCTCGATGCCGCTGATCCAGTGCACGCCGCGCAGCGGCGGGTTGGCCGCCCACCACGACCGCAGGTGCTCGGCCACCCGTTCGGCGTACCGCTCGTTCCCGGTGATCGCGTAGGCGGCGGCGAGCACGGTCAGGTACTGATGCCGGGACAGCTCCCAGATCTGCTTGATGTCCCCGACCGCGTCCTCGTTGCGGTACGGCACGTCGAAGGCGTAGCCCCACGGAGCCCGGCGCCCGGTCTTCGGGTCGCACCACCAGTCCGGGTCGGCCAGGTCGTCGCGGACCACCCCGAAGTACTCGGCGTGCCCGTACATCAGCCGGTCCGCCTCGGCGATGAGGCGTTTCGCGGCGTCCGGGGGTATCGCGGCGACGGTCCCGGCGGGCAGGACCGCGGTGAACCGGGCGCCGGTCACGCTCGGGCAGGTGGGCCGCGCCGTCCGCCACCGCCGCCTGCGCACCGCGTCGCTCACCCGGCCCGTGACCTCCCGCGGTCCCATCCGGGACAGCCGCCGCAGGTACCAGCCCGCGCTCATGGTCATCGCGCCCCCGCCAACGTCACCAGGGCACCGGCCGCCAGACCGGTCTGCACGGCGAGGGTGGCCGTCGTGGTGGCGACCAGCGACTGAAGCGGCACCGGCATCGGCCCGCCGGTCCGTACGGCCTTGATGAACGCGGCCAGTTCGGCGTTCTGGCCCTTGTCGCGGGCCTTGGGCAGCCGCGAACTGACCCACCGCTTGCGGCCGACCCCTCCGTCTACAAACAGCGAGGCACGGACGAAGTCGTCGAGCCGCAGCGCCTTGCCGTCCGCCACCAGGTCCAGCGTTTCCTTGGGGAAGCCGGCCGGGCCGGTGGTGACGTAGCTGATGGTGGCGGTGGACCCGTCCGGGTAGCGCAGTACGACCTGAAGGTCGTCGTTGCCGGATGTGGCGACCGCGTACACCGAGACCGGGTCGGCATCGAGCAGCCAGCTCGCCGTGTCGATGAAGTGCCCGCCCTCGCCGGCGAACCGCGAGCCCTCGGTGCCCTGTTGGAGGTACCAGCTGCCGTGCTGCAGTCGGCCCGCGTTGACCAGGTAGCGGAGGTTCGCCGGACCGGTCCGGGCGCCGAACCGCTTCCTGGCCTCCTGCAGCAGCGGCGCGAACCGGCGGTTGAAGCCGACCTGCAGCCGGTCGTTGCCGGACTCCTCCACCGCTGCGAGCACGCCGGTCAGTTCGTCCTCGGTGAGCGCCAGTGGCTTCTCCACGAACACGGTCTTGCCGGCCAGCAGCGCCCTGCGGGTCAGTTCGGCGTGCGAGCTGTGCCGGGTGACGACGAACACCGCGTCGATGGACTTGTCGCCGAGTACGGCGTCGAGGTCGGTGGTCGCCTCGGCGAAGCCGAACTTCCGCTGCGCGTTGGCCGCGGACAGCGCCGTCGTGGTGACGACGGTCGACAACTCGACGCCGTCGCGCTGTGCCAGGTGCGGCAGCAGCATCGACGTCGCGTAGTTTCCCGCGCCGACGAACGCAAGGCGCACCGGCGTCTTGGCGGCCCGGACCGGACCCCGCTTCACGTTCACGGCGGGCACGGCCACCGCCGTGGCCGCCACTCCCTCCGATTCCCCCGCCTGTTCGGGGTACCGGAACAGCACGGCCACGGCCTTCAGATCGCCGTCCTTCAGGCGCTGGTACGTCTCGACGGCGTCATCGAAGTCGGCGACGTGGGAGACCAAGGGCTCCACGTCGACGCTGCCGCGGGCGACGAGGTCGAGGAAGCACGCCAGGTTGCGGCGCTCGGTCCAGCGCACGTAGCCGATCGGGTAGTCGCGCCCCTCCAGCTCGTACGACGGGTCGTAGCGCCCGGGCCCGTACGAACGGGAGAACCGGACGTCGAGCTCTTTCTCGTAGTACGCGTTCCACGGCAGGTCCAGGCGGCACTTGCCGATGTCGACGACCCGGCCGCGGTCCCGGCAGAGCCGGGCGGCCAGCTCGACGGGCTGGTTGCTGCCGCCGCCGGCGGCCAGGTACACCTGGTCCACGCCGTGACCGCCGGTGAGTTCGGCGACGGCGGTTTCCACGGCCGCGGACGCGGGATCGCCGCAGGCCGCGGCGCCCAGGCGCTCGGCGAGTTCGCAGCGCACCGGGTCGGGGTCGACGCCGACGACGCGGACTCCCGAGGCGGCGAGGAGCTGCACCACCAGCTGCCCGATCAGCCCGAGGCCGATGACCAGCGCCACTTCGCCAAGCCGTGACTCGCCTTGGCGGACGCCCTGCATCGCGATCGACCCGACGGTGCCGAAGGCCGCGTGCCGTGGCGCGAGGCCGTCCGGCACCGGGGCGTAGAGGTTCTTCGGCACCCAGTTCAGCTCGGCGTGCAAGGCGTGCTCGTTGCCGGCGCAGGCCACGAGGTCGCCGACCTTCACATCGTCGATCCCGGCGCCGACCTGCTCGACCACCCCGCACAGCGAGTAGCCCAGCGGCGTGTAGGAGTCCAGCTTGCCGATCACCTTGCGGTAGGTGGCGGGCACCCCGTTGGTGGCCACGCTCTGCATGACCTTGGCCACCTGGTCGGGGCGGGAGCGGGCCTTGCCCAGCATCGACATGCCGGCCTCGGACACCTTCATGAGCTCGGTCCCGGTGGAGATCAGCGAGAACGCGCTGCGGACCAGCACACCGCCCGGCTTGCACCCCGGCACCGGCACGTCGAGCACCGCCAGCTCGCCGCTCTTGTAGTTCTGTACAACCTGTTTCACCCGAACTCCTCTGAAATTCCTAAGCCGTTGACCGAGTGCTCTGCCCGGACCCAGAGGTCGCGTCGCGATACCAGTACTCGAGGGTCAGCACATGCCACAGATGCTTGGAGAAGTCCCGCTGACCGGCGGCGTCCTCGGCGACCATCCGCGCCAGCGCGTCGCGGCGCAGGAACCCGGAGCGGACGAGCTCGCCGTCGTTGACCACCTCGCGCACCAGCGGTGCCAGATCCCGGCTCATCCAGGCGCGCAGCGGGGCGCTGAACAGGCCCTTGGGCCGGTAGACGATCTCCCGGGGCAGGACCGAGGTGGCCGCCTCCTTCAGGACGGCCTTGCCCTGCCGTCCGACGATCTTGCGGTCGCCGGGCACGGCGAACGCCGCCCTGACCACCTCGACATCCACATACGGCACCCGCACCTCGGTCGACGCGGCCATGCTCGACCGGTCCGTGTACGTGAGGTTCAGGCCCGGCAGGAACATCCGGGCGTCGGTCAGGCACATGCGGTTGACGAAGTCGTCGAGGTCGTTGTCCTGGTAGGTGTCCGCATGCTCGGTCAGTACGTCGTCGACCGTCCCGGCCAGGTCCGGATCGAGCAGGGCGACCAGCTCCTCCTGGTCGTACATGGTGTAGCTGCGCCGGAACGCGGTCTCCTCCGGCAGATCGGCGAAGGAGAGGAACCGCTTCGCGAAGCGCACCGACCGGTACCCGCGCCGGGCCGTGGCGACCGGCAGCCGGTCAACAGTCGCGGACACGCCGCGCCGCAGGGGCCGGGGCACGCGCTGGTAGCGCAGCGCGAGCAGGTTGGCCAGGTGCTTGCGGTACCCGGCGAACAGCTCGTCGGCGCCCATCCCCGAGAGCATCACCTTGACCCCGGCCTCCCGGGCGGCCGAGCAGATCAGGAACGTGTTGATCGCGGCGGGGTCGCCGATCGGCTCGTCCAGGTGGTACGTCATCTGCGGCAGCAGGTCGAGCACGTTCGGGGCGATCTCGATCTCGTGCAGGTCGACGCCGAACCGCTCGGCCACCTGCCGGGCATAGCGCAGGTCGTCCGGCATCGCCTCGAACTTGGCGTCCTCGGCGCGGAATCCGATCGTGTAAGCGGAGATCCCGGGCTGGTGGCGGGCCGCCAGCGCGGTCAGGTAGCTGGAGTCGAGGCCGCCGGAGAGGAAGGTCGCCACGGGTACGTCGGAGAGCAGGTGCTGCCGGGTCGACTCCTCGACGATGGCGGCCAAGTCCGGCTGCTCGCCGCTCCGGGCCCGCTCGCGCCCCTCGGCGGCGACGTCCTTCAGGTGCCAGTACCGGCCGCGCTCCACCCGGCCGTCGGGCCGGCATCTCAGCCAGCTCCCCGGCGGCAGCTTCTCCGCTTCACGGAACGCGCACCGTGAGTCCGGCACCCAGTAGTACAGCAGCGAGGCCACCAGCGCCGCGTGGTCCACCTCCAGCGACCCGCCCCCGCCGGTCGCGGCGGCGAGCGCCTTGAGCTCGGAGGCGAACACCAGGCCCTCACCGCGCCGGAGCAGGAACAGCGGCTTGATGCCCAACTGATCGCGGGCCAGCACCAGTTCACCGGTGCGCTCGTCGAAGATCCCGAACGCGAACATGCCGCGCAGCCGGGGCAGGCAGTCCGTGCCCCAGCGCCGCCAGGCCTCAAGGAGCACCTCGGTGTCGGAGGTGCCGCGGAAGCGCACCCCGGCGGCCGCCAGCTCGGCGCGCAGCTCGGGCGCGTTGTACAGCTCGCCGTTGTACGTCAGGACGAGGCTGTCCTTGACCATCGGCTGGGCGCCGGTCTCGGACAGGTCGATGATGGCCAGCCGTCGGTGCCCGAGCTGCACTTCGCCGTCACCGACGGGGTAGCCGTACCGGCCCGCTCCGTCCGGACCGCGGTGGGCGAGGGTTTCGGTGAGCCGGTCGGTCACCAGCTTCCCGTCCGGCCATCGGTAAGTGCCTGCGATGCCACACATGTCCTACCGCGCCTCCTGGTCGCTGTCCGGGACTCGTGCGGCCCACATCGGCAGCCGCTCCGTCCGCAGTTGGCCCTCCCCCACTGCCTGAACGGCGTGGGCGGTACCCCCACCGTTCTGCCGGGCCGGCCGCTCGCTGTGGCCCCGCAGCGCGGTGTGCAGCCCGTCCCACAGCGTGCCGTCGGTCCGGTCACGTGGATCGGGGTCGATCAGCACCACACCGATCACCGGAATGCGCTGGTCCGCGAGCTGCCGCGCCACGGTGTGCAGCCATGCGGCGCTGCCGTGCCCGGCACGCACGACGAGCACGGTCTGCGTGCCGAGGTACTGGAGATCGGTCCACGCAGTGCCGGGCGCCACCGAGCCGACGCCGAGCCGGCGCTCCTGAGGCGACACGGCAGCGGCACGCTCGCCACTGACCACGGTCGGGTCTCCTGGCTTCGGGCGGCGGACTGAGAGCTGCGAGCCGGGCAGACCGTCGACGACGACCACTGGGCCCTCTGGAGCCAGTGCCCGGGCGACGTCCAGAGCGATCACGCTCGTACTGCGCGCACAGCCCAGTTCCAGCAGCGACACCGGTTCCGCGGAGCCGCGCACGGTGCGGGCAAGGCTCGCGGTGAGCCGTTCGCGTGCCACCCGGGTCCGTCGGCGCTGCCACAGCTTGCCCGACCGGCGGGGCAGTTCCGCGATGACCGAGGCGCCCAGGTCTGCCGCGATGTCCCGGCGCAGCACGGGGCGGTCCGCCACCACCGTGCCGACCGCGGCCAGCGCGAGCCCGAGGAAGAGCCCGAGGACGAGTCCGATTCCGGCGTCCGTGACCGCGGCCTTGGGCAGGGAGTGCCGAACCGCGCGCGGGGCGTCCACGATCTGCGTGCCGGCGATGACCTCGGGCGTGCCGGTGCGCGCCTCCGCGGCGCGCTGGTCGAAGTCGGCGATCCGGGAGTTGAGTTCGGCCCGGCGGGCGAAGAGCGTCTCGGTGCTCGCCGACGCTTTCGGGTCGCTGTCCGCGGAGCGGTCCCCGATCGCCTCGTTGACCTGGGCGAGCTCTTCGCGCATGCGGTCACGCTGGTCGAGCAGGGCCTTGGACTCGGCCTTCGCGGCTTCCTGCATCCGCCTCACATGGTCCGCGACGAACGCATCGGCCAGCGCCTTGGCCCGGGCCACCGCTTCCGCGTAGCTGTCTCCGGTCACATCGATCTGCAGCAGGTTGTTGGTCAGGCCGGTGCCCCGGTAGTCCCGCATGAAGTTCTCGGGTTTTTCCGGGGACTTGAGGGCCTGCAGGGCCTTGCCGGCGACCCGCGTGGTCTGCAGCAACTCGACGTCGGTGCGGATCAGCGTTCCGGTGTCGTTCGGCTGGTCCTCCTTGTGCGCGACCAGCACCTTGGTCACCGCGCTCGGCGGCGGCGGCAACAGGACCGCCACCGCCGCGCCGACCAGCAGGCCGAGCAGCGCCATGGCGTACCAGAGGCGGCGGCGCCTGCGCACCGCCACCACCAGCGCCTGCAGGTCGAGGAGCGGAACGGCCGCCGACGACTCGGAAGTTGTGCTCGATGTCACGCTGAACCTCCCGTCGCGTGGCCGCGCACCGCGAGCGCCGGAGCGGCGTCATCCGGAAGCCGGCCGGCCGACCGCGTGGGGCGGGCCTGGACCAGGCCGGCGACGACGATGCCGACGACCTCATGCCTGCCGTCCGCACATGCCTCGGCGATGCCGGCCAGCTCCTCCGCGGTCCAGCTGCCCGCGCTGAGGACGACCAGGGCACCGGACTCGGTGTCGCGGTCCGGCACCGTCGGCCGGTCCACCGAAACCTCCACCACCCGCAGCAGCGGATCGCTCTTGGCCTCGGCGACGAGCTGCCCGGCGGCCCGGCGGGCGACCTCGTCGCCGTCCGGTACGACGACCATCAGCCGCCGGGGGGCGGGCAGTTGCTCCCGGAGGCGGGCGCACACCCGCCGGTAGCGGATCCGCCTGCCGGCCTCGTCGCCGGACTTCTGCGGGGCCGGTAGGTCCCACCGGGTGTCGACGCCGAGGAGTCGGCGGATCAAGGCTCGTGGGCCCCCGCCTTCCGGCCGGTGCGCGCGCCGTTCATCAGGTACGTCGACGGTGCCGAGGAGCGTCGAGCCCAGCGCCGCGGCGATCTCCGGTTCGGTGCGCAGTCGGCGATTCATCCGTGCGGCGACGAGATGGCCGAGGACCGCGAGCAGGAAGAACAGCACCGCCCCGGCGACGATGAGCTGCATCCTCGTGGGCGGCGCCTCGCCGGTCGGCCGGGCGGCCGGACCCATGACGACCATGCCGACCTTGTTGGTCGCCGGGTCGGCCTCGTCCAATTTCTTCATGGCCTCTTCCAGCGAGGTGCGCAGGTTCTCCAACGCGGTGCGGGCCTGGACGCTCTCCACGGATTGCCCTGGATCAGCGGCCTTGGCCAGGTCGGTGATGCGGCGGTTGGTCTCCTCGACCTTCTTCCGCAGTGCCTCGGCACCCGTAGCCGCTCCGGCGTCGGTGCCGCCGCCCGCGATCCGCGCGGCGAATGTCACGAACTCCTTGGCCAGCCGGTCGGAGAGCTGCTGCGCGCGCTTCGGGGTGTCGGCCGTACCGGAGATCTTGATGATGTTCCCGTCGGCGGCCTTGGCGCTCACGCGGTCCCGCAGATCGGTGCCGCTGACGCCGGACCAGTTCAGAGCGGCGGCCGCGCGGTCGACCACCGTCGAACTGGTCGCGATGTCCACCTGGGTCAGCAGCTCGCGCTCCTCCCACTGCCCCGGCAGCAGTACCGATGCCGACGCCGTGTACCGCGGCGGGAACACCACCACCGAGGTGCCGTAGCCGACAAGTGCGCCCACCACGGCGAGGACGGCGAGAAGCCGCCACCGCCGACGGAGTATCCGCCCGATAGTGACGAGGCGGATCGTGTCATCGCTCAACTGCGCGGCCTCTTCCCTGTTCGGACCGGGCGGCCCGCCGACACCGGAGCGTGGTCACGGCAGGCAGCGGCATAGGCGGCGAGCAGCGACGCTTGCGAGTTGCGCCAGGAGAGCGGCCCGCTGATCCGCTCCTGGCCGATCTTGCCCATCCGGGCCCGCTTCTCCGGATCGTCCATCAGCAGCGTGATGAGCCCCGCGAATTCGGCCTCGTCGTTGGCGGGCGCGTAGACGGCGGCGTCACCGGCGGAGACGCGCGCCTCCTTCAGGTCGAACGAGACGATCGGCCGGCCCATCGCCATGTACTCCAGGACCTTGTTCATGGTCGACACGTCGTTGAGCGGATTGCGCGGGTCGGGGGAGAGGCATACGTCCGCGGTGGACAGGTAGCGCACGAGGTCGGCGTCCGGAATGCGCCCGGTGAACTGCACCTGCTCGGAGAGCCCGAGTTGCCGGGACAGCTCCACCATCGCGTCGAAGGCGTCGCCGGAGCCGACGAACACCGCGTGCCAGTCGGTCCGCCCGAACTCGTCGCGCAGCTTGGCGAGGGCGCGCAAGGCGTAGTCGACGCCGTCCTGCGGGCCCATGACGCCGAGGTAGCACAGCAGATGAGGCTTGCCGCGCTTCAACTCCGGCTCGGGCGGCACCGGTTGGAACCGCTCGATCGCGGGCGCGCTCCGCACCACGAAAACGTCCTTTGGCCGCCGACCGCCACGGCGCACCGCGACGTCCCGGTAGCTCTCGTTCGTGGCGAGCACGATGTCCGCGGCCCGGTAGGTCCGCCGTTCCAGCGCGCACACGGCGCGGTAGAGCAGGTCCTTGCCGCGGTCGAACCGGGAGAGGTACAGCTCGGGTACCAGGTCGTGCTGGTCGAAGACGAACCGCGCACCGCGCCGCTTCAGCCACAGCGCCGGCAGGAACAGCAGGTCGGGCGGGTTGCAGGCGTGGACCACGTCGACCGGGCCGACCTTGCGGGCGAGACGGGTCGTGTGCCACAACGCCGTTCCGTACTCCTTCAGGTAGCCGGCCGGTCCTCCGGTGGCCGCGCGCAACGGGTAGCGGTGGATCCACACCCCGTCGATCTCGGCCTCCGCCTCCGTGTCCCGCTTGCTGCCCTGCGGGCAGATGACGTGCACGTCCCAGCCCGCGTCGCGCAGCGTCGTGCACTCCTGCCACACCCGCCGGTCGAACGGCACCGACAGGTTCTCCACCAGGATCAGCGCGCGCCGGCCCGACCCGTCACCGCCGGCCGTGTCACTGAAAGACGTGTTACCAAGCAAGGCCTATGTACCCCGGTTCGGCCCGGCGCGTCTCGGCGTCGGGAAGGCGGATGAGGTCGACGATCACCGGGGCGCCGCCATGGGGCAGCGCCGACAGCACGGCCGGATCCCTGGTCCCGACCAGGCACACTTCGGCGTGCTCCAGCACCTCGTCGACGGAGTCCGCGAGCAGCTGCGCGAGGTGCGGCAGCCGGGTCTCGATGTACTCGCGGTTCGCGCCGATCAGCCGGGAGAGGCTCACGTTGGCGTCGTGGATCTTCAGGTCGTAACCCTTGCCGAAGAGCCTCTCCGCCAGCTCGACGAGCGGGCTCTCGCGGAGGTCGTCGGTGCCGGGTTTGAAGGACAGCCCGAACATTCCCACCCGGCGCTTGCCGGTGCGCTCGACCAGCTCCACCGCGCGCTGCAGATGGTCGGAGTTGGAGGGCAGCACGTGGGCGAGGATGGGCACCGAGACGTCGGCCCGCTGCGCCGCGTGGACCAGGCTGCGCAGGTCCTTGGGCAGACAGGAGCCACCGAAGGCGAAGCCGGGCCGCAGGTAGGCGGGGCTGATGTTCAGCTTGCGGTCGGCCAGGAACACGTCCATCACCTGGTGCGAGTCCACCCCGAGCGCCTGGCACACGGCGCCCAGTTCGTTCGCGAAGCCGATCTTGAGGCCGTGGAACGCGTTGTCCGCGTACTTGATCGCCTCGGCCGTCGGGACCGGCACCCGGAACACCTCGCCGGGCAAGCCGTCGTACAGCGCCATCACCGCGTCGCCGCTTGCCGCGTCGAGCTCGCCGATGACGGTCTTGGGCGGGTCGAAGAAGTCCCGCACGCTCGTGCCCTCGCGCAGGAACTCCGGGTTGACCGCGACCCCGACGTCCACCCCGGCCGTGCCGCCGACGTACTTCTCCAGGATCGGCACCAGCAGATTCAGGCAGGTGCCCGGGAGCATGGTGCTGCGGAACACGACAGTGTGCCGTCCCCCCTGCTTGGCCCCCTCGGCCAGCGCGGCGCCGATCTGCTCGGTGACCCGCTCCAAGTACGTGGTGCACAGGCTGCCGTTGGGCTCCGACGGCGTGCCCACGCAGATCAGCGATATCTCGCTGTCCATGATCGCCTCGCGCACGTCGACGGTGGCGCGTAATGCTCCGGTCCGCACGACGTCGGCGATGAGCTCGCCGATCCGCTCCTCGACCACCGGGGCCAAGCCGCTGTTGACCAGGTCGACCTTCACCTGGTTCACGTCCACCCCGATGACCTCATGACCCATGCTGGCCAGGCACGCGGCCGACACACAGCCCACGTAGCCGAGCCCGAAAACGCTGACTCTCATGACGCGTTCCTCCCCCCAGGCAGGCCCTTGTGGCCTGCGGTCCACGCGCCGGCTGAGCGACGCCCCCCGAGCATCAGTAGGCCCCCTGTCCGTGGAGCACCGCACGCAGCGTCTTCCACAAGATCACTGTGTCCAGGGCGAGCGACCAGTCCTCCACGTACCGCAGGTCGAGGCGGACCGCCTCCTCCCACGGCAGGTCGCTGCGTCCGCTGATCTGCCACAGGCCGGTGAGCCCGGGCTTGACCAACAGCCGCCGCCGGATGTCCGGGTCGTACGCGGCGCACTCCTCCGGCAACGGAGGCCGCGGACCGACGAGCGACATCGATCCGGTGAGTACGTTGAAGAGCTGCGGGAGCTCGTCGAGCGAGTACCGGCGCAGCACCGCCCCCACCCGGGTCACCCGCGGGTCCCGGCGGAGCTTGAACAGCAGCCCTGCACCCTCGTTGCGGTCGGCCAGCTCGGCACGTGCCCCGTGGGCCCCGGCGACCATGGTGCGGAACTTGAGAATGGTGAACTCGCGGCCGTCCTTGCCGACCCTGCGCTGGCGGTAGAACACCCCGCCCCGGCTGTCCGCCAGCACGAGCAGCCCGACGAACACCATCAGCGGCGCGAACAGCACCAGCAGGACCGCCGCGCCCATCCGGTCGACGACCCCTTTGATCACCCGGCGGCCCCCGGTGAAGGTCGGCATGCTGACGCGCAGCAGCGGTATCCCGAGCACCGCGTCGACGTGCAGCCGCGGGCCGGCCACCTCCATCAGCACGGGGGCCACGACCATCTCGGCGTCGCTGCCTTCGAGGTTCCAGGCCAGCCGCTGCAGCCGGTCCGGTGACCAGTGCGGGTCCGGGGTGACCGCGACGACACGGTAGCCGTCGTGGCGGACGAACTTGGCGACGTCCGTCAGCCGGCCGACGACCGGCACTCCGTCCAGTCGGTCACCGTCGAGCCCGCGACCGTCCGTCGTGCACACTCCGTCCACCCGCCATCCGATGTGCGGGAACTTGCGGGTTCGGGTGATCAGGTCGCGCACGGTGTCCGGGCTCCCGGCAGCGAGCACCGGTCTCAGGCACCGCCCTTCCTTGCGCTGTTTGTGCAGCCCGAGGCGGAGCAGATACCGCGCGGTCATGGTGACGAGCGCGATCGCGGGGATCGCGACGAAGATCCAGAGCTTGATGTTGCGCGAGGTGAGAGCGATCCCGCCGAGTGCCAGTACGACGGTCGCCGTGAACAGTGAGCGTCCGAGCCGGCGGAATTCCTCGGCACCCTGGCCGAGCACGGCCGGAGACCACGCCCGGCTCACCGCAAGCGCTCCCAGCACCAGCAGCTCGGTGCCGAATGCGAGAATTCCCCATTTCTCATGCCAGTTGGCCGCGTCCCGGGCCCCGAAGAATTCACCGATCGCCGCCACCACGAAGGCGGTGACCACCGTGTCGCTGATGATCACGGTACGGCGGTACCGCTGCTCCCAGTCGCTCGCGGGCCGGCTGATCTCCCCGTTCGCCGGACGCCCGCGCTCCGACGGAAACGGGCTGACTAATCCCCCCTGCCGCACAGAACCCCCCAGGTCCCCAATGGCTCGACGTGTTCGCCCAACACGGTTCCTCCCCCCGGGAGGCCCCCGCCCCTCCGCACTGTCACTCCCCTCGGGAGGCCCCCGCCCCCCGCGCCGCACTGTTCCTC
>NZ_LLZG01000129.1 GCF_001509475.1 Streptomyces regalis | reverse complement strand
GCTACGAACGCAAAGCCGACCACTTCCTCGCCTTCACCAGCATCGCCTGCACCCTGATCTGCTACCGCAGGCTCACCAAATGAGATGACGTCTTAGCCGTGGTCGCGTCAGCCGTGGTCGGGATAGGCAACGGTGGGGTGCAGGTGGGCACCGCCGACGGCACGGCGCCGCGGCCGCAATCAACAGTGCAGTACCCGATCCGGTTCGAGCAGACGACGACCCGGGAGGGAGACGGCGCGCAGCCGCGGCCGACGGTCTCCTACCCGATCAAGTTCGACACCCCCAAGATGGTGCCGGCCGTTCCCCGGCCGACGGTGTCGTACCCGATCGACTTCTCCATGATGGGCAGCGGCCGGTGAGCCGGCGGCCCACGAGGCGGCGCCCGCGGCGCAGGAGCAGGCGCCGGCAGCAGGGGGATGTGCAGCTCGTCGTCCTCCTGGTCGTCACCGTGGCGGCCGTTTCCCTGGTCGTGATGGTGGTCAACTGGCTGCTCACCCACTGGTGGGTGCTGCTCGTCGCCGCCCTCCTTGCCGTCCTGGCCGCTGCGGGGTGGTGGCAGCAGCGGGTGCAGCGCATGAAGTGGGAACAGGTTCAGGCACGTGCGCTGCGGTACGGGCTGGCGCAGCTGGATGCGCTGACGCACCGGGAGTTCGAGCACGCGGTGCGGGACCTGATGCGCCGCGACGGCTGCACAGACGCCGCCCAGGTCGGCGGGCAGGGTGACCTGGGAGCGGACGTGAAGGCCACCGATCCGCTGGGACGCCGCTGGGTGCTCCGGTGCAAGCACCGCAAGAACGGAGAGCGGGGCGCGGCCGTGGGCACACCGGACCTCCAGATCCTCAACGGAACGGGACGGCCGGTCCACAAGGGGGACGTCGTGGTCCTGGTGACCAACGGCCGGATCACCCAGCCCGGCCGCACCTTCGCCGAACAGCAGCGGCTGCACCTCGTCGACCGCAAAGTCCTGGCGGAGTGGGCCACGGGCTCGAGACCGTTGTGGGAACTGCTGCGCGCCCTGCCGCCACCGCGCAAGCCCTCGGCACTCTCCTGACTGTTGCGCCATGGCCCGAGGTCGCGTGTACGCCGAGGCCACCAGTCCTGGAATGAGGGCGGCGGCCGCGCCGCTGATGCTGTCCGGCTCGCCCGCTTCCTGCTCGGACCCCGTCCCCACCGAATCCGCACCGCCCTTGCCGCGGCCCGGGCCGCCGTTGCCCGGGAGGCGACCGAGAAGGCCGAGGGCACCACGACAACCAGGGGATCCGGGTGCGTGCGCTGCTAAGTGATCCTGCGTCAGGAACTCCAGAGCCGGTGACCAGGACCAACGGCCCTCGTTGCAACCCTAGTTGCCAGCGCCAGCTTCTGCGCTGCAGAGCGGGCATGTTGCGGGAGGCGGGATGGCGAACAGGACGGCGATCATGCAGGAGCTGTGGCCGCAGGTGCTGGAAGCAGCCAAAAAGCGGCGGCGGTTCACCTGGATTCTGCTGAGCCAGAACGTAACAGCGCTCTCCTATGACGGTGCCACGCTGATATTGACCTGGGTCAATCAGGGCGCATTGGACAACTTCGTCAGCTCCGACTCCCGCCGCGTGCTCGAGGAAGCGCTTGAGGAGGTCCACAACCACCAGGTCACCATCGAATCGGTGGTCAATGGCACACCGCCTGCCTTCGGCCATCCCGTGTCCGAAGGCCCGGCGACGCACCTGCACGTATCTGTCGCCGTCACGGCTCCTGCCCCGTCACTCCAGCCGGGTGAGCCAGCGACTTCCACCCTGCATCGTGTTCTGGGCCAGACGGCGTTCCTGATGCACGAGCAGGGCAACAACCAGGCCGCGGCCCTGCTTGCGGATGTAGGAAACGTAGAACTGGGCCCCGCAAGCCGCTTAGGGCATCCCCAGGACGCCGTCCTCATCGTGCCGGCCTATCTCGTCCCCAGGTTCACTGAAGACGTCATTGCAGCGATCCGGCCGGTGTTCGAGCACGTGGCGGGGCGGCACGGACTGAGGATCAATGGAGTCACCGCCGCACCCGCGCTTCCCCAGATCGGTGACGACTGGAGGCAGGTCCTGCAGACAAAGCTGGCCACGGAAGCAGTTCCCGACCAGCTGTCCCAGCCCCGTGCCGAGGAAGCCGCCGTGACTCCTCGCAGGCAGGAGCCGACTGCAGACGGGACGTGCACCCGATACGGCAAGACCACTGGCCGCCGATGCCGCCGCCGGGCTGCCGAGTGGCCGCTCGTCGACGACCTGCCTTCTCCGGTAGCCGCGTGCTTCAGCCACCTCACACTTGAGGAGCAGGCAGCCTGCCAGCAGGCCCGCGCTCGGTCCAGGAAGGAATTCAACGCCCGCTGGAAGGCAGAACACGCTGTACGGGAGTCTCCCGGGGACGTGCCAAGGCCTGCAGCGAGTCCCAGCGCTACGGTGCGGCCCTGCACCGGCCCATGCACTTCGCAGGAACACGCCTTGGGCCACGACTCGGACGAAGCCTCGGTGACATGTGCGAAGTGCGGCGGGTGGGTATGCGTCAGATGCGGGCAAGCGAAGGTCGACGGAGCCTTCGAGGCCTGCGCCGACTGCTCGAAGCAGGAGTCGTTCTACGACGCCGCTCCCGAGGACGACGGGCAACATGACGAGGAAGCCGACACCGAACCGGACCCCCACACCCAGCTGACAGCCATGGTCAACGACCTCGTCAAAGCAACCGGCACCACGCACCGGCAAGTGAACGCGCGCCTCAACCGCAAAGTCGGCGTCATCACCAGAGTCGGCGCAGACGAACAGGTCATCTGCCGCGCTGCCCGCGCTGCCCGCGCTGCCCTGCCCGCGCTGCCCGCGCTGCCCGCGCTGCCCGCGCTGCCCGCGCTGCCCGCGCTGCCCGCGCTGCCCGCGCTGCCCGCGCTGCCCGCGCTGCCCGCGCCTGGCTCGACCAGCTCGGCTCTTCTGACTGACCAGGGCGGGTGGGACGGTTCTTTGCTCCATCACCGCCCCGATGGACCCCGCCGAGGCGTCATGGGGCACCTCACCAACACCCCAGGTGCCGGGCGATGACCGTGCAGCGTCGCCTCCTCGCGTCCGGCCCCCGGGTACGGAGCCGGTGAGCGCGTTTACCGGAAGGCCGACCTCAGGACGTCCTCGTTGATACCGGCCAGGGGCCTTTTCCGGGTCTGAGACGAAGACGGCGTCTGTACCCGTCGGCCGGACTGGGGGTGCCGCACCACTGGTTCCTCGCGGGACAGCCGCCGACCGGGGGTGCCCCTGGCGCCGGCCAGCCCAGGGGTGCACGGCGACTCGGTACGATGATTGAGACAGGTGTGCGAATTGATGCAAGGGGGAGTGCCGTGGCCTACGAACTTGAAAAGCGCCTGGTCATCGGCATCGCCTCCAGTGGGCTGTTCGACCTGGCGGAGGCGGACGCCGTCTTTCGTGAGCAGGGGGAGGAGGTCTACCGCGCCTACCAGGAACAGCACCTCAACGACACGCTGGGCAAAGGCGTCGCCTTCCCTTCATCCGCAGACTGCTGTCCCTGAACGATCTTTCACCCGAGGACCCTCTGGTCGAGGTGATCGTCCTGTCACGCAACGACCCCGACACGGGGCTTCGGGTCATGCGATCCATCCAGGCCTACGGCCTGCCGATCAGCCGGGCCATCTTCATGCAGGGCCGCTCGCCCTACCACTTCATGCCTGCCCTGAACATGTCTCTGTTCCTGTCCGCGAACGAGACCGACGTTCGCGAAGCCGTCGCCCTCGGGCTGCCCGCCGGCCGTGTCCTGGGTGCCATCACGGCCGACGAGACCGACGACCAGGACCTGCGGATCGCCTTCGACTTCGACGGCGTACTCGCCGACGACGCCTCGGAACAGATCTACCAGACCGACGGCATCGAGGGATTCCGTTCCCACGAGACGATGAACGCCGCCACACCGCACGATCCGGGACCCCTGCGGGACTTCCTCGCCAGCATCAATCGACTCCAGCAGCGCGAAGAAGAACAGCGGACAACAGACCCCGGATATCAGATCCGCGTCCATGTCTCTCTCGTCACCGCCCGCAACGCACCCGCCCACGAACGTGCCGTGCGCAGCCTGAAGGACTGGGGAGTGACCGTCAACGACGCCTTCTTCCTCGGCGGCATAGACAAGAGCACGATCATGCGAGTCCTCAAGCCCCACATCTTCTTCGACGACCAGGTCAGTTCCCTGTCAAGTTCAGCGTGTTGAAGTCGGGGGCGGGTCCTGGCCCGGGCGGTCGGCGGTAATTGAAGGCTCGGCAGGGCCGCCCGCCGAATATGGCGGCCTGCCAAGCCTTCGCGAAGTCGGCCGGAGCTGACAGCGGTTGTGGTCAGAGGCCGATGTCGGCCAGCCACTGGCTTGTGGTCCGGGGGGTGACGCCCAGCAGTTTCTGGGCGGAGGTCTCCGGTGCGATCGAGCGGCCGGGCATGGCACTCATCGCCTGGTAGGCCCCTGCGATATCAGCGGCCGGGCCGTCCCCGATCAGGGGGGCCATCGAGGTACGGAACTCCTCGGCGGTGATCTGGTCGAAGACCACGTCCCGTCCGAGCCTGGCACCGAATGCTTCGGCCAGGTCCGGCCCGGTGATCGCCGGGTACTGGCCGACGGAGACCACGCCGGTGACGTCCGTGCGGTCGAGCAGGGCGACGGCGGCGTCGGCGATGTCCAGGTGGGAGGCCCAGGAGACGGGGAAGTCGGCTCGGATCGGGTAGGTCAGTACGCCGCGCTCGCGGACCGAGCCGATGACGTGCGGCATGAGCAGGTTCTCGAGGTAGAGCTCGGGTGCGATGACCGCGTGGGATACACCGCTGTCTGCCAGGCCGGCGGCCAGGGTCGCGGCGGCACCGCCGATGGCGGGATCGATGGGGAAGCCGCTGGTGGAGAACACGACGCGGTCCGGCCGGGCCTCGCGGACAGCGGTGAGGATGTTGTGCGCGTAGGTCTGGCGGTCCTCCTCCGAGGCCACCGGCAGGTGGACGAAGATCCCCTCGGCACCTCGGTAGGCGTCGGTCAGGTCGGCGGCGGAGGAGTAGCCGGCGGCCACGACGTGCTGCGCGCCGGGCACGACGGCGTCGGGGTTGCGGGTCAGAGCGGTGACGGTCCTGCCTGCGGCGGCGAGAGCGGCGACGACGGGGGCACCCTGGGCGCCGGTGGCGCCGTGAATCACGTAGGTCATGACGTCATTAGTGCATGAGGTGCACCGGTTACATCAACTGCACTAATGGGGTACCGTCAAAAATGTGACTGATCCCTGTCTGCCCGAGTGCGGTGTCGCCCGGTTCCTCACGCTGCTCAACGGGCCGTGGGCCACCCTGATCGTGCGCGAACTGCTGCATGGCTCCCACCGGTTCAACCAGCTGCGCGAGGCCCTGCCCGGCATCAGCCCGCACACCCTGACCAGCCGACTACGCCAGTTCGAGCGGCACGGCATCGTCACTCGCACGACGTATGCGGAGATCCCGCCGCGTGTCGAGTACGCACTGACCCCTCTCGGCGAGGGGCTGCGCGAGGTCCTGGAGGCCATGGGGGCGTGGGCCATGGCGGTGCCGGATCCCGAGTCCGGCGTCACCGCCTGAGGTACGTCTGGCCCGGCCCGGCCCCCGGACATGTTCATGGCCATGGTCACGCCGAGGATGCGAGCCTCTGCCGCAGGGTGTCGTTGTCGTCGTGGTGGACGACCTCCTCGAAGCGCAGCCGCAGCCCGTGCTTGTCCAGCAGCTCCGGCACGATCGCGTCGAGCTGATCGCGGTGCTCCTTGGTCCGCGCCTGGAGATATGCCTCGCGTACGTCTTCGGGCTCGTCGGCGAGGACCTGGTCCATGCGTTCGCGGATGTACCGCTTGAGGTTGATGTGCTCCATGAACACCTCGCTGACCCCCGCGTCGACGAGCCGGCCGAAGAGGTCGTCGAGGAGTTCGGGCTGGGTGGCGAAGTGGGGCAGGAGCGGGCCGACGAAGGCGTAGGTGGGGATGCCCGCCTCGTTGAGTTCGGCGAGGGTGCGCAGGCGGCGGGAGGCGAGTGGGGCGCGTACCTCCAGCCAGCGGCTGACCTTGTCGTCGGTGGTGGTCACAGTCATGCCGACCTCGGCGCGGGGCAGGCTGGTGAGCAGGTCGATGTCGCGGGTGACCACAGGTGACTTGGTGAGGATGCGCACCAGGCCCGGGTACTCGACCGCTTGAAGTTCGCGCAGGATGCCGCGGGTGAGCCGGTACTTCGTCTCGTGGCCCTGGTAGGGGTCGGTGACCGAGCTGAGCAGCATCGTGCCCCGCCGCTTGTCCTGCGGCATCTTCGCCAGCTCCTTGCGGGCGAGTTCGACCGCGTTCGTCTTCACGTACAGGTAGTCGCCCCACTCCTTGACGGACCGGCCGAACTGGCGCCCGGCGAAGCTGGCGAAGCAGTAGGCACAGCCCAGCACACAGCCGGTGTAGGGGTTGATGACGTAGTCGTTCGAGGGGGTCTTCGACTTCTGGATCAGGGTCTTCGCCTCGATCTCGACCGGCTCCATGACGTGCTTCCTTCCTGAGGCCCGGCCGTCCGTGTCCGACGCGCCGGGGTCCTGTGCTGTCCAAGGGCCGGTGGACCGCAGGCCATCGAACCCATACACAGGAACAATAATCTGCGGAATTTGATTCCATGGAATGCAAATGGTTTGCTGGACCCCGGGCCGGTCCGGAGCCCGCCATCCCCGCCGGACTCCGGCGAGCCCCGCGCGGAGCGGTGGTCACCATCTGCATTTAGCCCGGCCCAGAGAGTCACATCCGTCCCCTTGTGGGGCGTAAGGAGTGCGTGTCATGACTGTTCCCGCCTTCAACTCGGTCGCCTGGTTCGAGTTCGGCACCGACCAGCCCGAGAAGGTCAAGGAGTTCTACGGCGAGCTCTTCGACTGGCAGTACGTCCTCAACACCAACACCCCCGGCGTGACCTACCACTCGGTGATGACGCCGGGCGCCGGGCAGCCGACCGGCGGCGTGTGGGAGTCGGAGGGCAACTTCCCCAACTACGCGATCTTCTACGTCCTGGTCCAGGACGTCGCAGCGACTGTCGAGCGAGGCCGGGAACTCGGCGCCGAGGTCCTCATGGAGCCGGTCTCCGACGCTGCGGGCTTCACCTTCGCCCGGCTGGAGGACACCGCCGGCAACCACTTCGGCGTCTTCTCCGTACCCGCCCCGTAACCCTGCCCCTTCCGCCCTGCCTCCCGCCGGAGCGCGCCGCAGGGTCACGGGCCACCGTTCCCCCGACCGAGAGGTTCCCCGATGTCTGGCGCCAGCGCCACCAGCGAAAAGATCCCTGTCCGCGTCTACGGCGGCCCCACCGCGCTCGTCGAGTACGGCGGGCTCAGGTTCGTCACCGACCCGACCTTCGACCCGCCCGGCGAGTACCCCATGCCCCTCCCCGGCGACCACAAGCTGGTCAAGACCGCCCCCTCGCCGGTCACCGCCGCCGGCCTCGGCCGCGTCGACGCCGTCCTGCTCTCCCACGACACGCACGAAGACAACCTCGACAACGCCGGGCGTGCCCTCCTGGCCGAGGTGCCGGTCGTCTTCACCACCGAGAGCGGCGCCGGCCGCCTGGGCGGCAGCGCCCGCGGTCTCGCCTTCTGGCAGACCGCCGAGCTCAAGCGGCCCGACGGCGGCACCGTGACCGTCACCGGCGTGCCCGCCCGGCACGGCCCCGTGGGCTGCGAGCCGATCTCCGGTGACGTCATCGGGTTCATGCTCACCTCCGACGACCTGCCCTCGGTCTACGTCAGCGGCGACAACGCTGCCCTGGAGCACGTCAAGGAGATCGCCGAGAAGTTCGCCCCGGTGGACACCGCGATCCTCTTCCTCGGCGGCGCCCGCATGCCCTTCGCCTTCGACGGCGCTCTGCTCACCCTCGACAGCGCCCTGGGCGCCGACGCCGCCAGGACGCTCGGCGCCCGACGCGTCGTCCCCGCGCACTACGACAGCTGGGCCCACTTCCAGGAAGGCCGCGCCGAGATCGAGGCCGCCTTCACCGAGGCCGGCCTGGCCGACCGCCTCGACTTCGCCCGATGACCCCGACCGAACCCGCACGAGAACCATGGAGAGCGCGATGACCACTGCGAACCTCGACCTGGCCCGCGCCTACTTCCAGGCTGTGCAGACCGGAGACATGGCCGCCCTCGGCGGCCTCCTCGACGAGGAGATCGTCTGGCACCAGCCCGGCGCCAACCAGTTCTCCGGCGACCACAAGGGCCAGGGCGCCGTCTTCCAGATGCTCGGCGGCATGATGGAGGCCAGCCAGGGCACCTTCGCCATCGACGAGATGCACTCACTCATGGGCAACGGTGACCTGGTCGCCGCCACCATCCACTTCACCGGCCGCCGCGGCGACACGTCCATGGCCATGGACGGCGTGGACCTCCTGCGCATCCAGAACGGCAAGATCACCGAGATGTGGCTCTTCTCCGGCGACCAGAACGCCGAAGACGCCTTCTGGGGCCGCTGACACCCACTGCGTGCCCCGAGGCCGGCCGGGCCTCGGGGCCGGCGAACGGCCCCACCAGAGTGAAAGGCACCGTATGCGGAAGATGACCGACGAGCAGTGGCGGGCGTTCGTCACGCACAGCACCCGCACCGGCAAGCTGTCGACCGTCCGAGCCGACGGCAGCCCGCACGTCACACCGGTCTGGTTCCTTCTCGACGGTGACGACATCGTGCTCACCACCGAGGAGGACGGCGTCAAGGGCCGCAACCTCGCCCGCGACGGACGCTTCGCCCTCTGCGTCGACGACGACCACCCCCCATACGCGTTCGTCATCCTCCAAGGACGCGCCGAGACCTCCGCGAACCCCGACGAGATGCTGCACTGGGGCGGTCTCCTCGGCGCCCGCTACATGGGCGAAGACCGCACCCAGGAGTACGCCGCCCGCAACGGCGGCCCCGGCAACCTCCTTGTCCGCGCCCACATCGACAAAGTCATCGCTTTCAACGGCATCGCCGACTGAACGGCAACGGGCGGCTGTCACCCGCCCCGCCCCAGCCGCCCGTTGCCGTTCCCGAGACGTCCTGGCTCACGAGGCCGACCGGCCAGGCTGCTTCGGCGCCCGCAAGGCCGGAACCGACGTCTGGCTTGCGGCCTTCCGCTCCGCGTCCAGAGCACGTCCGGCCGCCCGCAGCGTACTGAGGACCGCGGTCACCTCGCGTACCGACTCCTCGGGAATCACCGACCCGATCCGCAGTTCCAGCTCCTCCTCGAAGACCTTCAGCGCCCCGTCCACCAGCTTCCGCCCCTCCGGGGTGAGCTCGACGATCGAGGAACGGCGGTCGTTCGGATTGGCCCGCCGCCCGCACAGGCCCGCCGCCTCCAGACGGTCGACGACCTTGCTCGTGCCGCCCACCGTGATCGAGAACTCCTCCGCGATGTCCTGAATCCGCCGCCCAGGCCGCCGCAACAGCAGGTGCAGCACCTCGAACGAGGTCAGCGCCAAGTCGTACTCGGCCCGCAACCGCCCCTCGATGCCGTCCCACAACTCGATCTCCAGCGAGACCAGCTCCCGGTACAGCAGCTTCAGGTCAGCGTCAGCCATCACTCATCTTCCAAAGAATTATCTTCCACAGACAGTTAATTGTAGGTCACCAGTATCGGGACCCTCAGGCGCCATCCGCTTTCCGAACGTGATCGTTTGGTTCGGGTGTGTCAATGGTGTCGGCTGCCCAGTGCAGGCGATCACGGCGGATACAACGGATGTGCTGCAATGGGTGAGTGGAGTGAACCGCTCCGGGTCTGATGGAGGCTCGATTCCCTGAGAGGATCGAGTCATGGCACGTCCGTCCCCCTATCCTGCTGAGCTTCGTGAGCGTGCGGT
>NZ_LLZG01000128.1 GCF_001509475.1 Streptomyces regalis | reverse complement strand
GACACCGCGCCTGGCCCCAACCCACCCGCACCGGCACCCAAGCTATCCGCATCCAGCGCCCTCAACCCGCAGAACCGTAAAGCAACAGCATTGGCCCTAGGGCTCCGAGTTCTGCAGGGCGAGGTCATCACTGGGGTCGGCCGTCCCCGTCCGTTCGGTGTCGCCGTTGTGGTGTTTGGCGCGCTGGATCTGCTCGTAGACGTGCGAGCGCAGTTCCGCGAAGCGGGTGCTGGAGCGGGTGTGCAACTGGTCGCGTTCGTCGGGGAGGTCGATGGTCAGGTCCTCCTGCACCACCGTCGGTGACGCGGACAGGATGATGGTGCGCTGGCCGAGGTAGACGGCTTCGTCGATGTCGTGGGTGACGAACAGTACGGTAACCCCGAGTTCGTGCCACAACCGCCGGATGAGGTCCTCCAGTTCGGCGCGGGTCTGGGCGTCGACGGCCGCGAAGGGTTCGTCCATGAGCAGGACCTTCGGCTCGAACGCGACGGCGCGGGCGATGGCGACGCGCTGCTGCATGCCGCCGGAGAGCTGCCAGGGGTGGGCGTGGTGGGCGTCGGCCAGGCCGACCACCTCCAGGGCGTGTTCGACGAGTTCCCGCTCACGGGCCTTGCCGAGCTTCTTGCGGCGCAGCGGAAGGGCGACGTTGTCGCGCACGTTCATCCAGGCGAACAGCGAGCGGCCGTACTCCTGGAAGACCACCGCCATGCCTGGAGGTGGCCCGCTGACCGGCCGGCCGTCCAGCATCACTTCGCCGCGGGTGGGGGTGAGCAGGCCGGCCATGCACTTCAGCAGGGTCGTCTTGCCGCAGCCGGACGGGCCGACGAGGCACACCAGCTCGCCGGCGTCGATGTGAAACGTCAGGTTCCGCAGTGCTTCGACGTTGCGGTTGCGTCCGGTGTAGGTCTTCTGCAGGTTGCGTACGTCGAGCATCGACGTCTCCTTGTCAGGGGGTGCGCTGGGCGCGGCGCAGGCCGTGGTACCAGGCCAGGGCCCGGTTCTCGGCGAGGCGGAAGAGCAGTGACAGAACGAACCCGAGCAGGCCGAGCAGCAGCACACCGCTCCACATCTCGGGAATGGCGAACGACCGCTGGAACTGCACGATCGTGAAGCCCAGGCCGTTGCTGGCGGCGAACATCTCGCTGATGACCATGAGGATGATCCCGATCGACAGCGACTGCCGCATGCCCGTGACGATCTGCGGGCTCGCCGAGCGCAGCACCAGGTGCCACAGGCGGGCGGGGCCGTCGATGCCGTACGAGCGGCAGGTGTCGCTGAGCACCTCGTCCACGGCACGGACGCCTTCGACCGTGTTCAGCAGGATCGGCCACAGGCAGCCGCTGACGATGACGATGATCTTCATGGTGTCGCCGATGCCCGCGAACAACATGATCACCGGTACGAGCACGGGTGGCGGGACGGCCCGGAACAGCTCCAGGACCGGTTCCAGGACATCCCGTACGATGCGGCTCAGACCGACCAGCAGCCCCAGTCCGACCCCGGTGACGACGGCCAGGAGGTAGCCCGCGCCGAGCCGGAGCAGACTGGGCAGGACGTCCGACTCCAGCCGCGCGCCCGTCCAGACCTCCCCGAATTTCTGCAGGATGACGGACAGCGGCGGAACGTAGAAGTCGGTGCTGCCGGCGGTGGCGAACCACCACACGGCGAACAGGGCCGCGGGCAGGCCCAGCACCAGCGAGACCCGCTTTCCCACGGTGAGGACGGTCGTCCGGAACATCCTGTCACCCCTCCCTGCGCACGGACGGGTGCCAGTGCAGCGCCCGACGCTCGACGGCCCGCGCCATGAGGTTGACGGCGACCCCCAGCAGCCCGGTGACCAGGACCAGGGCGTATACCTGCGGCACGGCACCGGAGGTCTGTGCGATGGCGATCTCGTGGCCCAGGCCCGGGGCTCCGATGACGAGTTCGGCGGTGATGGTGAGCACCAGCGCGACGGTGGCGGCCAGCCGCACACCCGTCATGACGTACGGCAGCGCGGTGGGCCACATCACGTACCGCACCCGCCCCCAGCCGCCCAGCCGGTAGCTGCGGGCGGTGTCCTCGGCGACCGGGTCGACGTCCTGCGTCCCGGCCAGCACCTGGACGAGCACCTGCCAGAACGAGGCGTAGACCACCAGCAGGAGCACCGACCTCAGATCGGTGCCGTAGAGCAGCACCGCCACCGGGATCAGCGCCACGGACGGGATCGGACGCAAGAACTCGATCGTGGAGGCGGTCACCGCCCGCAGGACGGGCACGGAACCGATCACGATTCCGGCCACCAGCCCCGCCGCTACGGCGATGGCCAGGCCCAGGCCCCATCCGGTCAGGGTGTCACCGAGGGCGGTCCAGAAAGCGTCCTCGGCGAGCAGGTGCCAGAGGGCCCTGGCCATCTCCGAAGCGGGCGGGAGGTAGTCGCCGGACACCAGGCCGCTGTGCGGCAGCACTTGAAGGACCACCACCAGGCCGGCCAGACCGGCCAGGCCCCGCAGCGGAGCGGCGGCGCCGCCCAGGCGGCGCGGGTTTCGGGCAGCGCCGGGACCGGTGTCGGTCCCGGCGGGCTTCGTCGTCACGGACGTGGTTGCCGACGGTGTCATGAGAACAGCGCGTTCAGGTCCGGCTTCTTGCCACCGAAGATGCCGTCCTGCTCGCCGAGCGAGGCCAGCTTCTGCAGCGAGGCCATGTCGATCTCCGTCGGCCAGGTAGGCAGGGTGAGCTCCTTCAGCACCGGGCCACTGATCTTGGTGTAGCTGGTGAGCATCTGGCGTGCCTCGTCCGGGTGTTGGGAGGCGTATTCCAGTGACTCGGTCATGGCCGCGGTGAACTTCTTCACCAGGTCGGGCTTCTGCTCCAGGAGCTTCGTGGAGGTGAAGTACGTCGCCACGGTGAGCTTCGGATCGGTCTCGGCGAAGGGTGAAGCGACGACACGAGCGCCCTGGCCCTTGGCGATGGTCAGCGCGGGCTCGCCCATCCAGGCGGCGTCGACCTGTCCGCCGTCCAGTGCGGCCGGCATCTGGTCGAACGGCATCTCGACGAACTTGACCTTGGAGGGGTCGCCACCGGCCTTGCGCACCGACTCGCGAACGGTGGTGTCCCCGATGTTCTGAAGGGTGTTGACCGCCACGTTCTTGCCGACGAGGTCCTTGGCGGACTTGATCGAGCTGTCCTTCTTGACGGCGACTCCGGTGACATCGGCCCCGACCTTGCCGTTGGTGGCCACTCCGTTGACCACGGACTTGATCGGCACGCCCTTGGTCTGAGCGATCATCAAGGAGGTGACATTGCTGAACCCGAACTGGAACTGACCGCTCACCACACCGGGGACGATGGCCGCACCGCCCTGCGCGGTCTCCATCTTCAGATCGATGCCGTGCTTGGTGAAGAAGCCCTTCTTCTGCCCCAGATAGAGCGGGGTGACATCCACGATGGGGATGACGCCGACCTTGACCTGCGTGGTCCCGCCGCCGGAGGAGGCCGAGTCACTGGCCCCGGACGACGAGGATCCACATCCGGCCGCGGCCACGACCGTCGCCAACGTGACGGCAAGCCCAAAAACGCGCCTTTGCATAGGGCCCCTCCTGAGGGAGCAATGCGTGCGCCAAGCGCACAAATTTTCGTGTGCCGAACACAACAGGCCGGACGCTAGGCCCCCGCCCGCACCGAGGTCAAGAGGCGGTACGGCAGCGGTTACGGAGGCTTGGCTTTCCGGCGTACGGCATCGGCGGACACGCGACCGGGACCCTCAGCATCCGGTTCGCGGCGAAGGGTGACAGCGGGCCAGGGTCGCCATGGCCGACCGGTCATCACCTGGCCGACCATGGAGCGAAGCAATCCCGACGTGGCCGGGCTACGCCGCCGTCAGAGGCAGCGGGGCGAAGACGTGGTGTTCCCAGATGCGGCGGGCGGCCTCTTCCGGGTACCTGGTGACCGTCGGTTCGGCGTCGAGGAGTTGGACGAGGCGGCGCTCGGCGTCGTACGCGGGCCAGCCCGGGTCGCCCGTGGCGGCGAAGGCGGTCCAGGCGGAGCGGAAACGGGCGGAGAGCGCCTCGGTCTCGGGCGAGGGCACGGGCCCGGTCAGCATGGCGCCGAGGCCGCCGTACACACCGAAGGTCAGGGGTACGTCGAGTCCGTGACAGGCGCCCAGAACGCCGCCGTTGGCGGGTGCGGCCCAGGTCAGCTCGTACACGTGCGCCCGGCCGCCGCCCGCCACCTGCGCCTCCGCCAGGTGAAGGGAGGGCATCCGGAACAGCCAGTCGGACTGGACCAGTTCGAACAGGTACTCCGACGGGGCGTCCGGGAACGCTGCACGGTAGGTCTGTTCGCCGTCGGGTGCCGGTCCGAACAGGCCCAGCGCCATCGAGGCCAGGGCCTCGTCCACCCGTCCGAGCAGCCCACCGAGCATGAGGAAGAGACGGTACTCGTCCCGGTTGTGCCCGGCGATCAGCTCCACGTCCCGCGCGGCGCCGCTCGTGAGTGCCTGCCACGGGGTGGTGGGCAGGACATCGCCGTCGACGACGGGCGAGAAGGGGGTCGGGGTCAGAGCGACCGGGCCCCAGCGGTCGACGTACCCGCGCATCCCGGCGGTCAGTGCGGCTCCTGCCTCGGGCAGCTTGCGCGGGTCCACACCGGACAGATCTGCGACCGTCGGGCGCAGCCCCAGCCCGCCGGCCAGGGCTTCGGCGATGTCACCGGCCAGCGCGGCGGAGAAGAACGTACCCGGCACACTCTGGGCGATGGCCCGCCGGAACAGACCCCGCGCACGCGGCATGGCCATCAGCGCGGCGACGGACCCGGCGCCCGCGGACTCGCCGAAGACGGTGACCTGGTCGGGATCGCCGCCGAAGGCGCTGATGTTCTCGCGCACCCACTCCAGGGCGGCGACCTGGTCGAGCAGTCCGCGGTTCGCGGGTGCGCCGTCGATCAGGGCGAACCCCTCGATCCCGACTCGGTAGTTGAGGGTGACCACGATCAGGTCACCGTCGCGGGAGAGACGACTGCCGTCGTAGGCCGGGTCGTCGGCGGAGCCGAACTTGTAGGCGCCACCGTAGATCCACACCATCACCGGCCGTCGTGCGTCCGGGTCCGTCTCCGGCGTCCAGACGTTGACCGTGAGCCAGTCGTCACCGGCCGGAAGGCCGGCGGGGAGTTCCACCTCGGGGCCCATCGGCTCCTGCGGGGGCGGCGGTCCGAACGCGAACGCCTCACGCACTCCGTCCCAGCGGTCCACCGGTCGCGGCGCCGCGAAACGCGCCGCACCCACCGGGGGCTGGGCGAACGGGATGCCCCGAAAGACCTCCAGGCCACCCTCGCGGCGACCGCGCACCGCGCCCGCCGCCGTCCTGACCTCAGGAAACTCGCTACTGCTCATCAATGGCTCCTCAAAGGACCGGCTGCCGGGCAGACGGTCCACGCACGGGATGCAAGTCGGGGGACCGAGACGGAATACCGGTCGTTCCCATTGACACCGGCCGACCGTCGTCCGAGACTCATGCTCCCTTGAAGTGAACCATATTTCACTAGGCGAACCGACTTGTCGACAGACTCGCGCTTCGAGGCCCCCCATCTCCAAGGACGCAGATGCTCTCTTCCCCCCACGTCCGCCGCGTCGACTCCCTCGCACACGTTCCGCACGGTGTTCCCTGTGCTGGCCCTGTGATGGCTGACCGTGTTCTTCGACGGCATGGACGTCAACATCTACGGCGCCGTGATGCCCCACATGCTCGTGGGCGCGCTCACGGCCGGAAACCTCACCGACTGGTTGGGCCGACGGCTGACGCTCGTCTCCAGCGTGACGCTGTTCTCCATCGGCTCGGCGATCTGCGCCACGGCGGGAGGGGTCGGACTGTTCGGGTGCGGCCGGTTCATCGCCGGCCTCGGGCTGGGCGGGCTCATACCGCTGTGCCTGGCCATGGCCATGGAGTTCGCACCACCGCACAGAGCCGCCCTCACCACGGGCCTGCTCATGACCTCGTACCACGCCGGCGAGCAACGTCGGGCCGACTGGTGGTGCTGGGTGCGGCTACCAGGCGGCCAGTGAGCCGTCGGTGTTTCGCCAGAGCGGATTGCGCCAGCGGTGGCCGCGTTCGGCGGCGGCGCGGACTGGCGCACACCGGCAGTACCGGGAGGCCACTTGCACCTGTACCGGTAGGGCGGCGTTTCGGGGTCCTGGCAGCGTGAACTGGTAGTCCGGGGTTCAGGATCCGGTGCTGTAGCGGCTGAGCATGAGGGCGACGGCTTCGTCCACGATCGCGGCGTCGGTGGGGTTGGGCGGGACGAAGTCGGTTCGTACGAGTTGAGGCCACAGGAACTGGCTGCAGATCATGCCGAGGAACTGTTCGGCCACTTCGGATGCCGACTGTGGCTGTCCGTCGGCCGAACGGAAGTCGAGTGTGCCGGCCTGGGCTTCGGCT
>NZ_LLZG01000127.1 GCF_001509475.1 Streptomyces regalis | reverse complement strand
CGTGCTCCACCTACGGGTCGCCCTGGCCGCGGAACCCCTCGCCGTGCTGTTCGACAGCAGCCGGACTGCCATGCATCGCACCCTGCTGAAGATCAGGAGCCTACTCAAGGCGCAGAGCATCGTCATCGCGCCGGCGGCCACCCCGCCCGCCGCCCTCACAGCCCTCCAGGCTCGGGTTCGAGCTCAGACCGACAACCTCAACAGCATGATCAAGACGACGTGTTAATGATCTGCAAGCCCTTAGAGGGAGATGCCGTTGATTGACGCGGATGCGGGGGAGTGTGCCGTTAGGGTCTGCTCATGAGCCCTTCGGACGCGGACTGGTCCTGGTTGCCGGACTACCAGCTGCAGGTGGTTGCAACGCTGGCCCATGTGGATCACACGATCGACCGGCTGCTCCAGTTGACTCATGACTACAGCGCGCAGGGGCCGGTCACGTTCGATGAGGTGATCAGGGGCGACCGTGCGGACGTTGTGGTCAAGGCGGTTGCCCCGCTCCCGCAGGCGGTGGCACGGCTCGTAGCTGACGCTCTGACTCAGTTGCGGGCTGCGCTGGAGCACACCCTTTACGCGGAGGTCGAAGCTGGACTCGAACGGCCTTTGACGGAAGAGGAGGCCCGAGGTGTCGAGATGCCCACGGCCACGGACGCGGGCGCGCTCGCCAGGTGGTTCCGTGACGGTCGGCGGCGCCGGCTTCCGCCGTTGCATGTTGGTACCCCTCTTGCACAGCGGATCGAGCGGCTGCAGCCGTTTCAGCGGCGAGACCCCGACGAGCATTCGCTGCGGCTCCTGGCCGTGTACACCAATCTGGCCAAGCACCGAGCCCCGGTGCTGCTCGAACCCCGGCTCGGCGCTGTGTACCCGGATGATCCGCACAGCGACCTTACCGTTGCGCTTCCCCTCCAGCGGGATCCGCAGCCGGGCGATGGCCTGCCGCTGCGGGAAGGCGACGTCCTCGCCAGCGCCCCGCGCGGGAGCCGGATTCCCTTCTCCGTGGTGACGACAGTGTCGTTGCAGCGGCCCCACACCGGAGTGTGGGCCATCGCCGCCCGCGAACTGCAGGGTCTGGAGGAGTGGGTGCGCACTGTAGCTGTCCCCGTGCTCATCACCGGCGGCCACGACGTAAGCCCGCTGCCGCCGCACCTCGACATCGCGATCGGGCACGGCGATCTGCGTGGGGAGCTGGAAACTGCAGGCCTTGCACCCGCTGCTGTACGGGCCGGGGAAAGGATTGCTGCTGTCGTCGCCCGTGTCGGGCTCATTGAGGTCCTCGCTCCTTTCCCAGAGGGGCCCGAAACGGAGACGGTCCGCGTCTGGCTCGACTCACTGGACGACCAGGAGGTCCTGGAACGCGCCCTTCGCCTGCAACGTGTACGCGAGCAGCCTCATGAACTGGTCGAACTGTGCAGCGTGTTGATCGCCGAGGCCGTCAGTCACAGAGAGCGCAACCTGCAGCACCTGCGCGCAGACGGCGAAGGGGCATAGGAATCGGCGAGCGGCCCGCGCCCGGTTGGGGCGGCGGTGCTGTTCCGCGCGCCGTGATGTGGCTGCATGAGGGCGCCTTACGGGCACCGGCTGGTTCGCTCGTCCCGCTTCGCCGTCAGGCTGCGCCTTGGGGATGGGGCGGCAGGGGATGATGGGGCAATAGAGCCGGGAACACCGCCGTCGATCGACGCCGGTGTGGTGCTGCGCAATCGCTACCGCAGCCGTCTGCCCGCAACTGAAAGGCCTGGCCCGTCCCTCCAGCGGCATAGTCGACCTGCCGCTGCACGTGGTCCGGTCGGGGCGCAGCAGTTTTCCCCTGGACCAGTCCAAGCGCGGATGAGCCTGTATCGGACCGTGCTTGCCGAGGGGCAGTGCGAGGACGTGGTTTCGTTCCCCAACAGGGGCCTGCTGATTGCGCAGTGGCCGGTGCTGAGGCGGCTGATCAGCCGGTTCGTGCGTGGGGTGTGGGAGGAGACGTTTCCCGAACTCGCAGGAAGTAGGGGGGTTGGAGTTGGGGTCTGTGGATCGGTGAGGGTAAGGCATGGGTGTGGGGGTGTGGCCGGCGAGAGGCGCATCAGTTGTCCTGTGCCGGGCGGCTGTGTACCCAGCCTGGGTGGGCCGCCCTGATCACAGCACATCGTCTTCTCCGGCGCCAGGAACGCCGAGTTCCGCGTCAGTGAAGGGTCCGCCCAGGTCGGGCATCGCGAAGAGACCCGTGCCGGTGGCGGTCTCGACGAAGCGGACGAACCGGTCGACGGGCCGGTGGACCTGTTCTCTCTCCAGCAGTGCCTGGCAGGCGCGGCAGCGCCACGGCCGCCGGAGGGTGATCCACTGCGCCCGTGTGCACGTGCGGCAGGTCACGAAGTATGCGGTCAGCCCGAAGGGGGTTGCCCAGTTCGCGTAGCCGCTGCGGGGGCGGTGGCCGGGTTCGTTCCAGTCGGGGGCCAGGGACGGCTTGCCGAGGAGGACGAACTCGCCTCCGGGCCACCGGCAGGTGCAGGAGCCTTCGCACCGGCAGGCGCGGGTGCGGGCCAGTTCCTCCGTTTTCTCGGTACGCGGTATGCCGGGGCCTTTGACCTCGATCCAGGTGCCGAGTTCGGGCAGCCAGAAGTCGGGGAGGTAGAGGGTGCCGGAGTCCAGGGTGATCGTCTCGGGTTCGTACTCCCACCGGATGTCGTTGCCGTCGAGGGTGGCGGCCCAGCGGCTTCGAGCCGGGAGCGGAACGTGGTGTCGCCGTAGCGGGTCGGGATGGCGTCCATGGACGGACCGGGGACGTCGGGCGTGCTGACCAAACCGGGCTCCTGTCCTGCTGCTGCGACCGTGCCGATTATGCCGGTGACCCGCTGAGAGTTTCGGCAGAGCGTGTGTACGCGCGCCTCGGCTCCCTGCGGGCAGCGGCCCTGGGCTGCTGCCCTCTGGCGTCCCAGGTGCGTGGCCTGGGACGCCGAGGACGGCTGTGGGCGGGCCGCCCTCGGCCGGTGGCAAGCTGCACACGCTGGGTCAACATCGTCGGCCCCGTAGCCGCCCCACCCCAACTCGGCCAGCAGTTTGAGGGCGATGCCTTGGACCACACCAGTGTCATCAACCCCTGTTCCACTTCCGCCGTGCCACCAACTACCTTCAGTCCGCGACCGCCGCTGCCACCATCGCCCCGTACCTCGGCATCTGCCCGTCGGGCGTCCTACTCCGCGCCCGCAGCGGCCGGCCCTTCCATGGTGGAGCACCGGGACGACGAAACGCAGATGCTGCCAGTCGGCATCGGTCCGCGCGGCGACTGCGTCAACGGCCTGCGTCGTGCAGAGCGCGCGATGTCGACGGCCCCTGCCCGGGAGGTGCCGCTACGCACCTTGATCGACTCGGCAGTCTGATCCAGGCCGCCATGGAAGGCACCGGTCTGGACGGTTCCACGTCCGGGCTGTGCAGCACTGGCACCGGGCGGCGAGCGGGCGTGCGTGGACGCAGGGGCGGCGGCTACATGTCCGGAACCGACAGGGGCAGACCCCCGGCCAGTGCGGTCAGGTGCGCTCGCTTCCGGTTTGGTGTGTGATCCGGGGGCGGTACCGGCCCGTGACGTGTGGGCGGGACGAGGGCGGGCCCGGACGCGGCCGTTGGGCTGTCTGTGTCCGTCGCGTGGCAGATGTCTGGCGTATCGGGCCGCTGACCCGGAGCTGGCGAGGCGCCGGGTGGAGTTGGCTCGATAAGGGGTAGGGCAACTCCGAGCAGGAGACGCACCTCCTCGAAGAACGAAGTGTCCTCGATCAGTGGGGCGCTGCCGGCGGGGGAGGGGCGGCAGCTCGCTGGCGCGGTGAGCAGCCGCTGGGCGTCACCGTGCCCGTGCCGAGCGGCTTCGGCGACGAGGAACCACGCGTTGTCGATCCAGTCCTTACCGGAGCGGAGCGCGACCAGAGCGAGCCGGAACAGGGCGCCAGGATGACCGGCGGCGGCCGCCGATCCCAGCAAGTCAGCGGCCGTGGACAGCTCGTCGCGGCTCAGTGCCTTGGAGCCGATCCGGTACAACGAGTTCGCCTCCTGGCGCGCCTCGATGTCCAGCTCGTACAGGTCGCTCAGGGGGCCGAAGTCGCCATCGGGGCGATCCCAGACATCGGGGGGCCCGGCGAGCTTGTCCATGAGCGTCAGCAGCTCGGCCGGTACCGCCGGCGTCGGGCGGCCGCCGCTGCCCTCAGTGAAGCGGCGCACAACCGTCACCTGTCCTTCTTCGCGCGTTGTGTCTTCTTGCGGTGCCCATCCCGGATGAATTTGCCCAGCTCATTGCGCAACTCGCTGACGGCTGCGTACCGGTCCTTGTGGATCCGGTCCGGGGCTATGCCCAGCGCCGCGGAGATCTGTGCGTCGTCGAGACCCTGGCTCTGCAGCTGCACGATCGTGCGGCGCCTGCTGAGCGGCATCGCCTCGATCGCGGGCCGGACCAGCTCCTTCAGCGGGTCGATGTCCTCACTTTGCGGGTTGGGCGCCGCCACAAGTGCGGTGTCATCCGTCAGATCGGTCCGCTTCTGGGCGCGCAGCGTGTCGACTGCCAGATTCCATGAGGTCGTGCGCAGGTAGGCCCCGATTTTCACGTCGGGTTCCAGCTGTGCGGCTGCGACCTTCCTCACCACTCTCAAAAACGCCTCTTGGGCAATGTCCTCGCAGGCCTGCTCCGAGAGCTTGCCGTTGCACATGCTGCGCAGGAACTGCGTCTCCTGAGCCATGAACGTGTCGTAGTAGTCCAGCAGCCTCTTGCCCAGGTCCACCTCCGTCCACGCGGAGGGCTGCCCATCAGCGGGGGCGGAGCGCTCCGCTGCCGCTTCGCCCGCTACCACGGGCGGTATCCCTTCGCGGGCAGCGAAGACGGGCACGCACCGTCGGCTCTGCCGTCCACGAGGATGACCAGCGTGACCGACGTACGGGCGCGGCTTGCGGTGCTGGCCTGTACGTGGACCGCACGAGTGCCGGGCATGGAGGCTTTGCCGTGGTGGGGCATGCGGCGGCAGTCTTTGTCCTCCGTCGTCCTGAGACCGCGTAGCCGCCGGTCCCAGTGCACGTGCACCATGACGGCCGCCGCCTGCGCGGTGGCCGTTACAGCCGAAACAAGTCCGGCCCAGTCCAAGGACGACGTCATGTGAGTTGGTCTCCGTCGGGGTTCAGTGGCGCGTAGGTGGCGCCTTCACCTACTCGACGGCCGACCCCTCCCCGTTCTCCCCCCGAAGAACGGAAACCTTCGAAACTGCCCGCAGTGACACCAAGCCTGACCGGCCTTGTGCAACCGCGGGCTGAGCAGCTTGCCTCCCGGCCCACGTCGGACATGATCCGAGCCGGAATCGGTTCGCCCTGAGGAGCGTGTCGGGCAATACCGTTCGGGACGCCGTGGTGAAGGCGAGCCGGCTTGCCCCCGGCCCCCGGCTCTTGGCGACGTCGTCCTCCTGGCCCGCCGACGAGGTCAGACCTCGTTCACGAGTTGCCTCCCTCGGCCTGGCGTCCCCGCCGCCGCGGCTCTGGAACGCCACAGGTGCTGTCCCCGGCCGTCGGTAACGTGGCTGCCGTGATGGTGGGCACCGAAGGAACCCGGCTGGTCGTGCTGCGCGGCAACAGCGCCTCGGGGAAGTCGGCCGTCGCGGCTGGCCTGCGTGATCGGTTCGGCCGCGGCCTGGCCCTGGTCGGCCAGGACAACCTCCGCCGCATCGTGCTCCGCGAACGGGACCGGCCGGGAGCGGCGAACATCGGCCTGATCGACCTGACGGCCCGCTACGCCCTGGACGCAGGGTTCCACGTCGTGGTCGAAGGCATCCTCTATGCCGACCGCTACGGCGACATGCTCGACCAGTTGCGCGCCGACCACCGGATCCCGACCCACAGCTACTACCTGGATGTCCCGTTCGGCGAAACCCTCGCCCGGCATGCCACCAAGCCGATCGCCGACGACGTCAACGAGTCGCAGCTGCGCGACTGGTACCGGCCGCGCGATCTGCTGCCCGGCGGCACCGAGACCGTCATCGGCGCCGACAGCACCCTTGAGGAGACGGTCGACCGCATCCTGCTCGACACCGGCCTGGCCCACCTGCCCGCTGTGGACCGCTGACCGAGGCACCCAGACACGAGCCGTCCACTCGGCCACCTGGCCGGTCAACTCCCTCAACGCCGAGGGCAGACAGGGGAGTTGATGCAGGGGCGAAGGTCACGGAGTGCTGCCCGGTTGTCAGTGGTGGATGCAAGCATGGTCTGTCGCACGGGGATCAACTACGAGGGGGAGGCAGCAGGTTGCCCTGGATTGAGGAGTACGAGCGTGCCGACGGGACTCGGGTGCGGGCTCACTACCGCTGGGCGGCGGGAGCGCGCCGGGAGATGGCCGTCTTAGACGTCATCTCATTTGGCTGGGTAAGCTGCCGGTCGTGGCAGGGATCGTTGAGCGGCTGGTGCCGGACGAGTTGTGGGAGCTGTTCGCGCGGGT
>NZ_LLZG01000126.1 GCF_001509475.1 Streptomyces regalis | reverse complement strand
GTCGAACGCGGCATAGAGGCTGCCGCGGCCCAGGCCGGTCGCGGCGCTGATGTCGTCGACGCTCGTGCCGTTGTAGCCCGAAGCGCGGAACTGCCGCTCGGCGGCATGCAGGACGTGGTCGGGGTCGAAGCTTCGTGGTCTCGCCATACACCGAAGATACGGCCGATCCACCGTATTTGACAACCCAGTACAGAACCATCTAGGTTTCGGACTGTTCAGTAAACAACCGTGCTGAGCTCACCGGACCGGCTGCATGCACGCCTGCAGCACGCAGCTCAGCACTGGAACGAGCCGACCGGTGAACGCTGCTTCAAACCCACACACTCCAGAGGACCGCATGACCGCGGTCCGTACGGACAACACCGCAAGGAAGGCGTGAGGTCCAGTGATTGCTGCTGAAGAGACGTTCGATGGCACGTGGCCGTATCCCGCCCGCTTCACCGAGGCGGCCGGCTTCCGCCAGCACTATGTCGACGAGGGCCCCTCACGGCCCGATCAGACGATCGTCATGCTGCATGGCGAGCCCACCTGGGGCTACGAGTGGCGCCACCTGATCGGGCCGCTGTCACGCCACCACCGCGTGATCGCCCCCGACCACATGGGCTTCGGCAAGAGCGAGACCCCGCAGGACCGCACGTACGACGCGAGCGAGCACATCCTGAATCTCGAATCACTGCTCGTCGACACGCTCGACCTCACGGACATCACCCTGGTGCTCCGTGACTGGGGCGGCCCCATCGGCACCGGGTTCGCACTGCGTCACCCCGACCGGATCTCCCGGATCTTCGCCACGAACACCGTGCTGCCCCTCGCAGACGACATCGCCCCTCTCATGAAGGCCAACGGCGCCGAGAGCCGGTGGTTCCAGTGGGCCCACTCGGCGCTCTCGGACGGTTCGTTCGAGCAGATCCTCGGAAACGCGGGTCACACCATCGCCCACCTGATGATCGACCTGCAGCATGTCGCCCGGCCCGAGATCGCCACGCCGACCTGGATCCGCGCCTACTCCAGCCCCTTCCCGACTCCGGCGGAGTCCCGCGGTGTCATCGCCTTCCCCCGGCAGGTCCTGGAGGGCCCGCAGGGCCCCCAGCCCGGGCCGCCGTCCATGGAAGCCGTCGCCGCGCTGCGCGCCGTACCGGCGATGCTGGCGGTCGGGATGCGGGACACCGCACTGCTGCCCGAGTACGTGATCCCGTCGTTCAGGCTGGCCTACCCCGACGCACCCGTGGTCGAAATCCCGAGCGCCGGCCACTTCCCGACCGAGGACGCGCCCGAGACGCTGCTGGCACTGCTCGAACTGTTCCTGCAGACGACGTCCGCGCGCACCTGAATCCTGAATGTCGAAGGGCCGGCTCCGCGCGTGCGGAGCCGGCAACGCCACCGATCTGGTCGCCCAGGTCGGGGCCTCCGCAGCGGCCGGCCTCGACATCAACAGGATGCTGGCCACCGCGGACACCGGCGCGGCCCTCCAGGGGATCACCAAGGTAAGCCCACAAGGGACCACAGGATGATCTTGAAGCCCTGAGATCTCAGCCCATCCCCCTCGCCTCACCTTCATCAGTGAGGAAACCGATCCGTTTTCCCGTCTGGAAGCTGATCAGGTTCCAGACGGATTCAGCCATGCCCAGAAGCAAGCAAGCAGGAGAGTCCCGCCGAGGTCAACGCCACACTCCTCGACGTCCTCGCCCGCCTCGACGACTCCACATCCTCGGCTTCCTGAACGGCCGACCCACCCCAACCAGATGAAGGACACGACAATGACGGAGCGCAATCCCATGGACAAGAACACGACATCGAGACAGCGGGCCCTGGTGGTCGGCCTCGGGATCAGCGGGATCGCCTCCGCGCTGCGACTGCATCGCGCGGGCTGGGACGTGGTGGTGCTGGAGAAGGCCCCCGAGCGGCGCCGCGGCGGATACTTCATCGCCCTGTTCGGGACCGGGCTCGCCGCCGCCGAACGGCTGGGCTTCGCCGATGCGGTGCCGAATCGCTTCGCTCCGGAAAGCGTGAGCTACGACCTCGACCGCACGGGCCGGCGCCGCCGCGGTGTGGGCTACGCCGATGTGTTCGGCGGGTCTCGAATGGTACTGCGGGGCGACATCGAAGACGCGGCCTTCACCGCCCTGCCCGACGAGGTCGAGATACGGTACTCGACCGTGCCGATCGCGCTGGACCAGTACCTCGACGGGGTGGACGTCGAGATCCGCGACCTGACGACGGAGACGTCGACCGTCGAACGGTTCGACCTGGTGGTCGGGGCAGACGGACTGCGCTCGACGGTGCGCCGGCTTGCGTTCGAGCCCGAGCAGAGCCCGATCCGTCGGCTGAACTACATGATCGCCGTGTACAGACTGCCCGAGCCGGTACCCGGCTACCGCCCACAGGACGGGCTGAGCATGACCGAGGCAGGCCGATCGGTATGGGTGTTCCCGTTCGCCGACCGTACGCCGTCGGTGCTGTTCTCCTACCGCACCGACGACGTGGACGCCGAGTTCACCCGGCCGGCCATCGACTCGCTGCGCGCCGCCTACGGCCCCGAGCCCACCGGCTCCACGCTCGGTTGGCTGCTCGACCAGTTCGAGAAGGCCCCGGACCACCTGTTCGACTCCGCCGAGCAGGTGCACCTCGACCACTGGCACCGCGGCCGAGTCGTGCTCGTCGGCGACGCCGCGTGGTGCCTGACCGTTTACTCCGCCATGGGGGCATCCACCGGCATGGCCGGGGCGGACCTGCTCGGCACCATGCTGGAACGCCACCCCCACGACGTGCCACGAGCGCTGCAGGACTGGGAGGACCACCTGCGCCCGTTCATCGCCCACCATCTCGGCAGCGCTGTGAGCCAGCGCAGTTTCTTCACCCCAGGCAACCGCGCCGAGTTGCTGCTTCGGTCCGCGATGATCCGCCTCGCCCGGCTGCCGATCGCCGGCCGGCTGCTCGCCAAGACGAGGGCCAACAGTGCGCGGATGAAAAGTCTGGATATCGCCGCCGCTGCAGCGTGAGTGGAGTTCCTCGAATAAGAGCGGGAGAACGAGGTCGTCTGGGCCCGCAACTGTGACGACTACCGTGGTCCGGCTGCGGGTGCCGCACCGGCTGCACGCGATCCCGGTCTTGCGGTCGAGGCGGTGCAGCCGCAGCGGACCCTGGGCGGGTTCAGAGCGCACGACGCGGTTGGCGAGGCGGGTCATCGGCGCCGCGGCTTGGTCGTGGAATCGCCGCCACCGCGGCGGTCGCGGACGACGAAGGAGCCGGGTCCGATGCTGGTGCGTGCGTTGTTGAGGAACGAACGCAGCCGGCCGGTGTAGGCATCGTGCAGTTCGCTGGCCATGCCTGTAAGGCGAGCAGCCACAGCACAGATCAGCCGCGGGCGGCCCTGGGTGGCCGCAGCGGCCGGTAGCCGTCGGGTCCAGCTTGGCCAACGCCGTCGATGTCCGCCGAGTGGGTTCCGTAAAAGTGGACGTTGGCGTGGTGGCTGGGCCAGAGGCCAGCAGCTCATCGTCGATGGGCCAGCCGGCACGACGCAGCGGGGTCACCGCCAGGCCGTGAAACTCGGTGCTCCAGGTAACGATTGCGTCGGTGGCCACCGTCAGGCACCACATCTGCTCAGACTGGTGCACTGCCCGTACTGCCACGGCTGGGAGGTGCGCGTTGAGCCCATCGGTATCCTCGCCGCCGGCGCGGCCTCCAAGTCACGCACGTCACGCCCGTTTCCCTCAAGGGCGCAGGCGTGAGCCCCAGGTTCTCGGCCGACTGGCGGAGGGCCTGAGCCACGGCCGCGGTTCGGGGTTGTGGGCCGGACGGGGAAGCGGGCCATACGGCCGCGATGCGGCGGTGGCCCGCTGCGGGGACCGCGGGGCAGGGCCACGGTTTCGGGTGGGGCGCCGGTGAGGGCGAGGGTGGGGACCACGGCCGCGCCGAGGCCCGCTCGGACCAGGGACGGTGCGATGGGGAACTCCCGAGCGGTGTGGGCGCGGCCCGGGGTGTAGGCGTACTGCGCGGAGATGCGCGCGAGGGCACGACCGCACGCCGTGCCGGCCGGTCACCCAGGGGCGGTCGGCGAGGTCCCTGACCGAGCGGGGCGACGGTGACCAGTCGGCCGGGGCGACCACGCGGTACTCGTCGTCGGCGATCGGCGCGGACGCCAGGTCGCGCATTTGCTCGTGCGGATCGGGATCGTCGCCGTCGTACTCGACGACCAGGCGGAGGCCCGCTGTGAACTCGCCGAGCTGACCGGCCGTTCGACGGGGCCGGTGACGATCGCCGCGTTCTCCTCGGGCATCTGCTCGTCCCGGCCCTCGCCGCCCTCGCCCGCCTACGCCGGAAAGCTCGTCGACTGGGCGAAACAGCACCTCAACCTGACCGTCAAGCCGGTCAGCCGCCCCAAAGACGCCTCTGGCTTCGTCGTGCTGCCGCGCCGCTGGGTCGTCGAGAGGTCGCTCGCGTGGATGATGCACGCATGCTGCCATGCCCGGGACTACGAACGGCATCCAGTACTGAGAGCCTGATCACCTGGGTCGTAATCGCCCTTATGACCAGGCGTCTCGCACGGAAGGGGGCCACCCCCAGCTGGCCATGGAAACCCACATCGGCCACGAGTGCCTGACAGGCGTGGTCACCGTTCCCCGGTCACGCGGATCCCCGCAGCCCGTGCTCCATCTGCTCTCTAGGTGGAGGCGGCAGCCACGAAGAACGGAATGGCGATGAGGAAGCGGTCGGCCTCGGCGCGTCGGTGCTGTTCGGCGAGCCACTCATGGGCCTGGTCACGGCCGACGGCACCGCTCGTGCAGGCCCGCTCGGCGAGCCCGGTGAGCAGCGACAGCATCGCGGGATCGGTGAACACGCTGGTGTGCACCTCGATTGTGACGTCGTTGAAGCCGCCGTCCAGGAGCAGGTTGCGGTACTGGCGGCCGGCGCGGGGCGTGCCCAGGAGGTCGGCGCGGGCGTGCACGATCGTGCGGGTGAGCGCCGCATCATCGGAGTCGACCATGATGGCGTCCCAGTCCTGCCCGACCAGGACGATCCTGCCGCCCGGGCAGAGGACGCGCCGCGCTTCCGCCACCGCGCGCCATGGCTCCTGAAGTGCGTGGAAGACCTTGTCGGCACGGTAGCCGCGCACACTTCCGTCGGCGAACGGCAGCTCCTCCGCCCCCGCCTCCCGGAACTCGGCCGCCGGCCACCGTTTCCGGGCCTCGGCCAGCATCCACGGATCGGGATCCACGCCCACCGCGTGGACGCCACGCTCGGCCAGCTCGGCGACGGCCCGCCCGGCACCGCAGCCGATGTCCACGGCAGACGAGCCCGGGACAAGAGACAGCAGTTCGTAGGAGCGGGCCCGCAGCAGGCTGGCGCTCGGCATCTGGTCCATCGCGTCGAGGAGGGCCAGCATGGCCTCGGTGCCGCGGTGCTTTTCCACGAAAGAAGTCGTCACAGCCATGGCCTCCTGCCGTTCCTTGTCAGTCATGGTTCGGTCAACCCTTCGAGTTCCGGGTGGTGGGAGGGGGTCAGCCGTTCAGGAAGCCCAGGATGTGGTCAGCGACCGTCTTGGGCTGCTCCAGGTGCGGGAAGTGCCCCGCGCCGGGTATGACGATGCGTTCGAAGCCGTTGGTGAACAGGTCGGCCATGCCATCGCTCACCTCCACGGAAAAGCAGTTGTCGTCGGCCCCGTGGAGGTAGAGCGACGGGGCGGTGATGGCGCCACGCAGCCTGTCCGGTGAGCTCAAAACGGTTATGTACTGAACAGTCAGAAATCTAGGCAGTTCTGTACTGAGTTGTCAAGTGCGACGGGTCGGCTTTACCTTTCTCCGTGGTTGCGGCGGCGGTGGCCGAGTGTGTGCGAGCGGCGCAGCAGGAGCGCACAGCACTCCGTCGTCGTCGGCCACGATCACGTCACCGCGTCCGACGGTGGTGCCGGCGACCACGGCGGGCGCGGCCACCGGGCCGAGACCGGCCTTCACCGCGCCCTGCGCCGAGACCCCTCGCAAACAGGCGGGGAAGCCCCTTGCCGTCAGCTCGGACCATGTGGTCCAGCACGTTCATGCAGCCCATCGCCTTGGTCTCGACGTCGAACACGGGTGTGACGTCCAGCAGCAGGTCGGGGGGAACGTCGCAGACCTGTGGCTGGCACGGCCGGAACTGGAACCCCTGGGCGGCGACGAGCGGCCGGGTGCACGGTAGTGGCCGTGGGCCTGGGCGATCCTGCGCGTCAGCCGGGTGGCCGCCTGTGCCTGGTTGTGGTCCCGGGGACGGAGACGTTCGCCACGTGGGTGAGCATGACGTCAGGCTGACGCCACGCAGGACGGCGACGATCGGACCGGTCGCCGACTCGGGCACACGCGGTCCGAGTTGGCGGAGCGGCGGCCGAAGTGCCGCTGTCCGCTGGCGGCGTGGCGTTCGGCGACTGACCGTGCAGTTCAAGCCCGGCGGCACCGCGCATGTGGTGGAGCAACTCGATTGGATGCGGGTGCAGTTCTTCGGGCAGCCGCCCAGGCGTCTGCCCCGCGGCGAGTGGACCTTCGGGCCGTGTTCGGCTGTGCCCTGGTCAGTGGTGGCGTGGGCGGGGCAGCAAGGCGAACGCGTTCTCCGCAATGGAGGTGAGGCGGTCGGGGCTGTGGCCGTACGCGCCTACGACATCGCTCCCGCGGATGACGGTCAGCAGAAGGTAGGCGAGGTCGTCGGGGTCCGCGTCGGGGTCGATGTCGCCGTTGCGCTGCGCCGCTCGCAGACACTCGGCGACGGCCGTCCGGACTACGGAGAAGCAGTCGTTGGCCAGGCGTTTCACCTCGGGGTCGGAGGCGCCGATCTCCAGGGCCATCTTGGCGGCGAAGCAGGTCGCGGCCGCCCGGTCATCGGCGGGGGGTACGTCGGCGGCGAGTGGCACCCCGTGGACGGCGCGGAGCAAGTACGCGTGCAGTCGTTCCAGGGCGCCCTCGTCCGGTCCGGCGAGCATCTTCGGCGGACCCTGCGCCAGCCGGGCGAAGTAGCCGGTCATCGCCTGCAGCAGCACGCCGTGCTTGTCGTCGAACGCGGCATAGAGGCTGCCGCGGCCCAGGCCGGTCGCGGCGCTGATGTCGTCGACGCTCGTGCCGTTGTAGCCCGAAGCGCGGAACTGCCGCT
>NZ_LLZG01000125.1 GCF_001509475.1 Streptomyces regalis | reverse complement strand
CAACCCGGCTGGTGCTGATGGCGCAAGACCTGGCGGGACGCTGTTCCGCCAGGCAGCCTGAGCCAGGAATCCCCCTCGTTTACGAGGGGGAGGATTCAAGTAAGCGGCTCGCACCTTCAGCTCCACGAACTGCGCACGGGACGGCGAGCAGGGGTGCCGTCTCCTCGCGTCGGCGGTGCTCCACGCCCTCCGGGGTGAGCACGACGCACAGGCCGGCCTTCCGCGTCGGGCCCCCGATCACCCACCGGTCCCCGAGCAGCTCCAGCGGCCCCAGGTGCCGATTCATGGCCTCCCCGCCTCCCCTTCAGTCCTGCCGTGCAACTTTCCTCTCACCTCACGAGTCTCCCCGCTGTACGTCCTTCCCCCCTGCCCGCACAGCGCGAAGCTCGGGTGCTTCCGGAGCGGAGGAGGCCTCTGCGGCATCGGGCATGCCGTCAGGCCTATCCCTGACAGCGCTGACAAGGCGGCGTAGGGTTCCACCCATAGTGACTGCGACTGTCCGTGAGTGGAACGAAGAGGAAGGGTGGGGTGTGCTCGACTCGCCCGAGACTCCCGGCGGTTGCTTCGGTCACTTCGCCGACATCGAGGCGGACGGCTTCCGCACACTGACGCCCGGACAGCAGGTCGACCTCACCTGGGAAGCCCCCGGCTTCCCACAGGACGGCTACGACTACCGCGCGGTGAGCATCGCGCCTCGCTCTGCCTGACCTGCACACCTGGCGGTACGACGGTTCCCACCGGACGCATCGCATCCGATGGGAACCAGCAGCTCCAGGCACCGTCAGCTCAGCGGAAGTTGACGTCGCTGCACAGGAAGTACGTCTGGTCCATGTGCGACGCCTGCCAGATCGTGTAGACGACGTGGCGGCCGGTGAGGCCCGAAGTGCTCACGTCGATCGCGTAGTTCTGGCTCGGGGCGTACTTCCCCGTACGGGCGACCAGTTGGAGGTCGCTCCAGCGCAGTGGCTGGGTGGTGGGGTCGAAGCCCTGGCGGGTGACGTAGACCAGGAAGTAGTCCGCGCCGTGGCTGGCCTGGTCGTAGAGCTTGACGGTGAAGTTGCTCGCTACATCCGTCATCTTCCAAGCGCCGACCGCGTCAAGGGAGTTGTAGCGTCCGCCCTCGGTCCGGCCCCCGCTGCACAGCTGGCCGTCGGGGACGGCGGCCGGGAAGTTGCCCGCGGAACCGTTGCGGTACAGGCCGTTCCAGTTCCACATGGCGTTCGGGTTGTCCTTCCAGGCCTGCCAGCACATGGGGTCTTGCTGCTCCATGGCCGGGTTCTGGAAGTCGTTGCCCCAGCGCAGCCAGCAGCCGTAGTTGCGGGACGCCGGGTCGACGACCGAACCGTGGGCGGCAGCCGTCCCGCTCCCCGGGATCAGGCAGAGGAGCAGTGCGGCGAGCACGGTCAGGAGGAGTGCCCGTGGGGATGCGGGCCGTTGCGTGGGGGCGTGCGCGAGAGGGCGCGTGATGTGATCATGACAAGCTTGACGATGCAGCACGGTCTCCCTCTTTCAAGGTGGGGGGATGTGGGGTGGGTGCGCAAGTGCAGTACAAGTGCAATCATGGGAGCGCTCCCACACTGCACAGGCTGCGCCCTCACAGCCCCCTTGGCAACGCCGGATCGCGCCACTTTCCCGCCCCTCGACCACCTACGACCGCGGCGATGCCGTCGACGGCCGGCTGGTCGGGACCGCCGCACTGCTCGGCGCACGGGAGTCGTCGGTCCGGGAGTTCGCGGTGGGCTCGGATGTAGCGGGCTCGCGCGGCACCGTCGGCGTCGGCGATGCCGATCGGGGCGACGACGCCGAGGGGGTCGGGATCGCCGACGGGGGCGGGGTCACCGACGGGGCGGGAGGTGTCGTACGTTCGCTCGCGGGCGGAGGGGCGAGAGGCGGTGCAGGGGACGTCGGGCCCGCCGAGGTCCCCAGGTGGAGCGGCAGCGCGACGAGGAGTGCCACGGCGCAGGTCACGGCCGTCCCGATCGCCGTACGCACCAGTCGTCGGCGGGACGCCCTGCGGCGGATCGCCTCGTAGCTGCCGGGGGGTGGGGCGAGGTAGTCCGAGGAGGGGCGGAGGATCACCGCGAGGGGGTCGTCGGGAACGAACACCGGGCCGTCGGGATCGTCGTCGTCAAAGCGTGTGGTCAAGGCTTCTCCTCAGGTGGACGCGGAGCAGTTCGCGGGCCGCGTGGAGGTCGGCCTTGACGGTTCCTTCCTTGCGCCCGGTCAGCACGGACACCTCCCGGATCGGCATGTCAGCGTAGTAGTGGAGGAGGATCGGGGTGCGGAGGCGTTCGGGCAGGGACTGGACCAGCAGGCGTACGGACGGGTCCGCCTGTTGCGCCTGCTCCGCTTGCTCCGTATAGGAGTTGACGACCGCCTCCGTCGTGGCCCGGCGCATCGCCCGCCGCTCCCGCTCCAGCTTGCGCCAGTGGTCCCGGACCAGGTTCGCCGCGGTGACGTAGAGGAAACCGCGCGGCTCCTCCACCCGGCTCCAGCGGGCCCAGAGCCGGGTGAAGGCCTCGGACGCGATCTCGTGGGCCGTCTCGTCGTCGTCGACGAGTCGGCGGCACCAGCCGGCGAGGCGCGGGTAGAGGGCGGCGAACAGCTCGGACGCTGCCTTGTCTCGGGACCGTTTCAACGCTCTCCAACGCTCTCCATGGTCATGAGGAAGCTCGCACGGCTACTTGTGGGGATGCCGGACCGTCGGCGTACGTTCCGTCGGCGGGGTGGTCGGCGAGATGGTCAGGGGGGTGGTCAGGGTGTCGTGGCGCTCAACCCCGCGAACACGATCACGTTGTCGCGGTACTCCTCCCCGGCCCGCGGCCCCCCGCACGTGATCAGCCGCAGCTCCGGACGGTCCACGTCCCCGTACACGTCGTCCGCCGGAAAGTCCGCCTTGGCCACCGTCCGTACGGCACGGACCGCGAACTCCGCCACCGTGCCGTCCTCCCTGCGCGCCACGATCCGGTCGCCCCGGTGCAGCCGGGCGAGGTGACGGAACACCCCGTCCCCGTAGGCGCCCACCGTGACATGGCCGAGGATGACCGACGGGCCGACCTGACCCGGCGTCGGGGAGTGCCGGTACCAGCCCGCCCGGTCGTCGGCCGTGATCGGCGGCACCTGCACGGTGCCGTCCGACGCCAAGCCCAGCCGGATGACCGGGGTGTCGACCTCGATCGCCGGGATCTGCAGGCGGACCGGGGACGAACGGCCCAGAGCGCGCGCCGAGTTCGCGGACGACGAGGAAGACGAGGAAGACGGGGGATTCGAGGGAGACGAGTCCTCCTCGGGCGGCTGCGCGCCCCTCCTCCTCCGGGAGCTCGCGTCCGCGCCCTCCTCCGCTCCCCGGCCACCGCACCCCACCAGCACCGACGCCATCGCCGCCGTGGCGAACGCGCGCCTGGACAGCGGCATCATGCGCCGTTCGTCCGCCGACGCCGTACGACGAAGGCCGTCACCCCTCCGGCGACGAGCACCGCGGCGGCTCCCCCGCCGATCAGCCCGCCCCGTTCAGTGCCGGAACCCGAAGCCGGTGCCGTGACTCCGGTGTCGGGCGCCCCCGACGGTACGACGGAGACCTGGCCGCCGTCCGGCGCGCGGGTCGGCTCGGCCGACGGGACGGGGGTCGCTTCCCGGGGCGGCTCGGTGCTCGGCGCGGTGGTCGGTTCGGCGGCGCTGGGCGTCGGGACGGCCGTGGCCGAAGGGGCGGTGGCCGCCGGGCTGGGGACCGCGGTCGGGGCAGCGCTGTCGGCGAACGCCGGCGTGATGCTCGCGAGCAGGGCCGTGCAGGTGAGTGCCATGGCGCTGAGGACGGTTCGGCGCATTGTGTCGCTCTCTCTTTCGTGGGCCCGGCCGGTACTCCCGTACACGGCGGGCTGGGTGACGGTCGAGCGGAGAGACGACGCGGGGGCGGGGTGGGTTGTAAAGAGATGGCAAAGCCGCGCGCAGGGGCGGCCCATCCATCCCAGGCGCCTTTGTTCATGGTCATGAACCTGCATCACGTACATATCTATTGACGTGTATGCGACAGCCCCTTACGGTCCCGAGAAGCATCGAGAAAGCGCTTTCCCTATCTGCCACGACGTGTAACAGAAAGGGGTCAGCCCCATGCACCCGCACCCGCACTCGCGCTCGCACCCGAGACCCGTCAGACGCGTCACCCCCGCCCTGGCCTCCACCGCGCTCCTCGCCACCACCCTCGTAGCGCTCACCGGCACCACCGCCGAGGCCGCGACCACCCGCTACGAGGCCGAGAGCTCCCCGGCGATCTGCACCGGCACCATCGACTCCGACTGGGCCGGTTACTCCGGCGCCGGGTTCTGCAACGGCGCCAACGCCACCAGCGGTTACGCCCAGTTCACCGTGAACGCCCCCGCAGCAGGCACGGCGACGCTCAGCGTCCGCTTCGCCAACGGCACCACCACCGCCCGCCCTGCTTCCCTGGTCGTGAACGGAACCACCGTCCAGACACCGTCCTTCGAGGGCACCGGCGCATGGACGACCTGGGCGACGAAGACACTCACCGTCCCCGTCAACGCCGGCAGCAACACCATCCGCCTCAACCCGACCACCTCCGCCGGCCTGCCCAACATCGACTACCTGGACGTCGAGACCAGCGGCAGCACCCCCGCACCGACGGGCCCCGTCCTGTACGTGGCGCCGAACGGCACCGACGGCGCGGCCGGCACGGAGTCGGCGCCCACGACGCTCACCTCGGCGATCAGCCGTATCTCCGCGGGCGGCACGATCTACATGCGCGGAGGGACGTACACCTACTCCTCGACCGTCACCATCCCGGCGGGTACCGACGGCACATCGAGCGCCCGGACCAAGCTGTCCGCCTACCCGGGTGAGCGACCGGTGCTGAACTTCTCGGCACAGAGCGAGAGTTCGTCCAACCGCGGGCTGCAGGTGATGGGGTCGTACTGGCACGTCAACGGCATCGTCGTCGAGCGGGCCGGGGACAACGGCATCTACGTCGGTGGCAGCAACAACGTCATCGAGCGCACGGTGACGCGCTTCAACCGTGACACGGGGCTGCAGCTCGGGCGGATCGCCTCCACCACCCCCAAGGACCAGTGGCCGGCCAACAACCTCATCCTGAGCGCCGAGTCGCACGACAACGCCGACTCCGACGGCGAGGACGCCGACGGCTTCGCCGCGAAGCTCACCACCGGCACCGGGAACGTCTTCCGCTACGCCGTGGCCCACAACAACATCGACGACGGCTGGGACCTCTACACCAAGTCCGACACCGGCGCCATCGGCCCGGTGACCATCGAGGACTCCCTCGCCTACAACAACGGCACCCTCAGCGACGGCTCCCAGGCCGGCAACGGCGACCGCAACGGCTACAAGCTCGGCGGCGAGGACATCCCCGTCAACCACATCGTCAAGCGCAGCATCGCCTACAAGAACGGCAAGCACGGGTTCACCTACAACAGCAACCCGGGCACGATGACGGTGTCGGACAACATCAGCATCGACAGCGCCCAGCGCAACTACAACTTCGACGCCGGCACCTCGGTGTTCCGCAACAACACCTCGTGCCGCAGCGGCAGCGGCACGAACGACCGGATCATCGGCGACTCCGACAGCTCGAACCAGTTCTGGTCGGGCACGAACGGCTCCCGGTGCTCGTCGTACGGCGGCGCCCTGGGCTGGTCCTTCGCCTCGGACGGGCGTCTCGTCGTGACCTTCGGCGGCACCCGGGTCACGCCGTGACCGGGTGAGTCGACCGCGGGCGGCGGCCGACCGGCCGCCGCCCGGTTCCGGCTGCCCTCATGTTCAGTCCGCGGTGGGGGCGGCGGGGGGGCAGCCGGATGTTGGCCTGGAACCCGAGGCGGTGCGGGTCGCCGCAGTCCGGTGCGGGCGGCCAGGCTCCGGGGTAGGCCCGGCGCGGCAGCCATTCGGGGACGGCGTCGTCCCAGAAGTTGCCCTGGTGCCCCACTCCTCGCTGCACCCGCCGATCGAGGCACGGTAGTTGTAGACGGCGTTGTGGCGCACAGTCATCCAGTTGCTGCTGTCGTCGGTGTGGCGGTCGTCCGCACCTTGCCGGGCAGCCCCGACGTCCGCCCGCCAGACCCCGTCGCGGCTCGGATCGGACCGCCCGCGACCGGCTGCGCGAGACGCTGCGTACGACGGTCCCCACGGCGCCGGACGGTTCCGTCCCGCTCACGGCACGGGCCTGGGCGGTGCGGGGCGTGAGGTCAGCCGGCGCCGCCGAGCCAGTACCCGAACCCGCGGCGCGTATGGATCAGCGCCGGCTCCCCGGGATCGCGGTCCACCTTGCGGCGCAGCCGCGAGACCAGTTTCTCGATGGCCTCGTTGGCCCGGAAGTCCCCCCAGACATAGCGGCTGATCTGCTCCTTCGACAGCACGCACTCGGCGTTGACGAGCAGATGGCTCAGCAGGCGGTACTCGGCGGGGGTGAGGTCGAGGGCGCGTGCGCCGCGGCGGGCGCGGCAGGTGGCGTCGTCCAAGGCCAGGTCGCCGTAACGGGGTTGGGCCGTCTGCCGTTCGGGGCGTCGGCGGCGCAGCAGGACGTCGACCCGGGCGAGGACCTCGGCGATGCGGAGCGGTTTGGTGACGTAGTCCTTCTCACCCGGGCCGAGTTCGGGGACGAGGCGGTGCAGCGAGTCGCAGGTGGTGAGGAAGAGCAGCGGGGGGTGGTTCGGGAGTGAGGCAGCGCGCGGGGAGTCGGGGGCATAAGGGGAACG
>NZ_LLZG01000124.1 GCF_001509475.1 Streptomyces regalis | reverse complement strand
TCGGGCCTGCGCATCCACCCCGCCCGCCATGTCTACCTGCTGCCGCGTTCGGCAGTGCGGAGTGGATGCCTCAGCCTGGTGTTCCTGTCGTTCGTGACCACCTTGCCCTGGCGGGCAGCAGTCGCCGTCGTGGTCGCCGGCGTCATCGGGGCGTACGTCTGGCGCGAGTACCGCCGCCGCTGACCGTGCCGGGAACAGGGTCGTTCGCGGGCGGGCCGCTCACCGCTCCAGCAGCATCCGCTGGAGCTCCCGCGCGGCCCGAGGCGGAGCCACGTCGCTGCGGTGGGCCAGCGCGATCGTCCGGTGCAGCCCCGGCCGGGCCAGCGGGGTGACCCGTAGCCCTCGGCCCGAACGTGCCGCCACCATGCGCGGTACGACGGCCATGCCGAGCCCTGCCCGGACGAACCCTAGCACCGCGTCCATCTCCCCGCCCTCCACCGCGAAGTCCGGCTCGAAGCCCTCGGCGCGGCAGGCGGCCACCGTCAGCTCGCGCAGGTCGTAGCCGTGCCGGAACATCACCAGGCGTTCGCCCTCCAGGTCGGCGACGCGCACGGTGCGCCGGCCGCCGCCCGGGCGGGGCGCCTCGGGTGAGGAGACGACCACCAGGTCCTCGCGCAGCAGCTCCACCGTGGTCAGCGCCGGGGACGGGGTCGGCAGGGGCAGGACGACCAGGGCGAGGTCGAGGGCGCCGCGCGCCAGTTCCCGTACGAGGTCGTGCGAGCCGCCCTCCTCGATCAGCAGCTGGATGCCGGGATAGCGGTCGTGGAAGGCGCGCAGCACGTCCGGGAGCAGGCCCGTGCACAGGCTCGGGGTCGCGCCGAGGCGGACCCGGCCCTGGCGCAGCTGCACCAGTTCCTGCACCTCGTGCCGTGCGGTGTCCGCGTCGGCGAGGATGCGCCGGGCCAGCGGGAGCAGGGCCTCTCCGGCGTCCGTCAGCGTGATGTTGCCGCGCGCCCGCAGGAACAGGTCCGCGCCCAACTCCCGCTCCAGCGCCTTGATCTGCTGCGACAGCGAGGGCTGCGCGACGTGCACCAGGTCGGCGGCCCTGGTGAAGTGCCGGGTCTCGGCGACCGCCACGAAGTACTGGAGCTGTTGGAACTGCATCCAGTCAGAATAGCCAGGGCCTATCGAAACGAGCCGGACCATGTCTTGGACCGATGGGGCCGTTCGGCCCTAGCGTCCTGTGCCATGGCTCTGGCAACGCGGACGGACCGACGGCCGTCCATGGCACGCACCGTGTGGGACTCCACCGTCGGCAAGAAGACCGTGATGGCGGTCAGCGGGCTGATCATGCTGCTGTACCTGGTCACCCACATGATCGGCAACCTGAAGATCTACTTCGGCGCGGGCGAGTTCAACGCGTACGGCCACTGGCTGCGCACGGTCGGCGAGCCGTTCATGCACTACGAGTGGACGCTCTGGCTCATCCGCGTCGTGCTGGTCGTCGCTGTCGTCGCCCACGCGGTCTCGGCGTTCCAGCTCAGCCGCCGCGACATCAAGGCGCGCCCCAGCAAGTACGTGCACAAGAAGCCGCGGGCCTCCTACGCCACCCGCACCATGCGCTGGGGCGGCATCATCCTCGGCCTGTTCATCGTCTGGCACGTCCTGGACCTGACGACCGGCACCGTGCACTCGGGCGGCTTCCAGGAGGGCCACCCGTACCAGAACATCGTGGACACCTTCTCCACCTGGTACGGCAACGCCATCTACATCGTGGCCATGCTCGCCCTCGGCCTGCACATCCGGCACGGCTTCTGGAGCGCCGCCCAGACCCTCGGCGCCGGCAGCCGCACCCGCGACCGCGCCCTCAAGACCGTCGCCAACGTCCTCGCGCTGCTGCTCACGGCCGGGTTCACAGCCGTACCCGTGGGCGTCATGACCGGAGTGGTGAGCTGACATGACCGCTGAATACGTGAACTACGCGACCGGCGAACCGGTCGTCGACACCAAGGCGCCCTCCGGCCCTGTCAACGAGCGCTGGGACAAGCGCCGTTTCGAGGCCAAGCTGGTCAACCCGGCCAACCGGCGCAAGCACACGGTCATCGTGGTGGGGACGGGCCTGGCCGGCGGCTCCGCCGGCGCCACACTCGCCGAACAGGGCTACCACGTCGTCCAGTTCTGCTACCAGGACTCCCCGCGCCGCGCCCACTCGATCGCCGCGCAGGGCGGCATCAACGCGGCGAAGAACTACCGCAACGACGGCGACTCCATCCACCGGCTGTTCTACGACACCGTCAAGGGCGGCGACTTCCGGGCCCGGGAGTCCAACGTCCACCGGCTCGCCCAGATCTCGGTGGAGATCATCGACCAGTGCGTGGCGCAGGGCGTGCCCTTCGCGCGGGAGTACGGCGGTCTGCTCGACACCCGGTCGTTCGGCGGTGTGCAGGTCTCGCGGACCTTCTACGCCCGCGGCCAGACGGGACAGCAGCTGCTGCTCGGCGCCTACCAGGCCCTCAGCAGGCAGATCGCCGCGGGGAACATCGAGATGCACCCGCGTACCGAGATGCTCGACCTGATCGTCGTCGACGGGCGGGCGCGCGGCATCGTGGCCCGGGACCTCATCACCGGCAAGATCGACACATACTTCGCGGACGCCGTCGTACTGGCCAGCGGCGGCTACGGCAACGTCTTCTACCTGTCCACGAACGCCATGAACTCCAACGCCACCGCCGTCTGGCGGGCCCACCGGCGCGGCGCCTACTTCGCCAACCCCTGCTTCACGCAGATCCACCCGACGTGCATCCCGCGCACCGGCGACCACCAGTCCAAGCTGACGCTGATGAGCGAGTCGCTGCGCAACGACGGCCGGATCTGGGTGCCGAAGGCCAGGGGCGACGACCGTCCCGCGAACAAGATCCCCGAGGACGAGCGCGACTACTACCTGGAGCGCATCTACCCGTCCTTCGGCAACCTGGTCCCGCGCGACATCGCCTCCCGCGCCGCGAAGAACGTCTGCGACGAGGGCCGGGGCGTCGGGCCCGGCGGGCAGGGCGTCTACCTCGACTTCGCCGACGCCATCAAGCGGATGGGACGGGGGGCCGTCGAGGCCAAGTACGGCAACCTCTTCGACATGTACCAGCGGATCACCGACGAGGATCCGTACGAGGTGCCGATGCGGATCTACCCGGCCGTGCACTACACGATGGGCGGACTGTGGGTCGACTACGACCTCCAGACCACCATCCCGGGTCTCTTCGCGATCGGCGAGGCCAACTTCTCCGACCACGGCGCCAACCGCCTCGGCGCCTCGGCCCTGATGCAGGGCCTGGCCGACGGCTACTTCGTGCTGCCGGCCACCATCAACGACTACCTCGCCCGCAACCCGCACCACGAAGCCGTCACCGACGAACACCCCGCCGTGCAGGAGGTGTTGGCCGAGACGGAGGACCGGCTCAACCTGCTCCTGTCCGTCGACGGCGACCGCACGCCCGACTCCTTCCACCGCGAGGTGGGCGAGCTGATGTGGGAGTTCTGCGGCATGGCCCGCACCGACAGCGGCCTGCGCAAGGCCCTGGAACGCATCCCGCAGATCCGCGAGGAGTTCTGGCGGCGCATCAAGGTGCCCGGTACCGGCGAGGAGTTCAACCAGTCGCTGGAGAAGGCCAACCGCGTCGTCGACTACCTGGAGCTCGCCGAGCTCATGTGCCTCGACGCGCTGCACCGCAGCGAGTCCTGCGGCGGCCACTTCCGCGAGGAGTCGCAGACGCCGGACGGCGAAGCGGCCCGCAGGGACGAGGAGTTCGCCTACGCGGCGGCCTGGGAGTTCACCGAGACCGGTGCCGCTCCTGTCCTGCACAAGGAAGACCTGGTCTTCGAGTACGTCCACCCCACCCAGCGGAGCTACGCATGAAGCTCACCCTGCGCGTCTGGCGGCAGAAGAACGCCGACGCCGACGGCGCCATGTCCACGTACGAGGTGGACGGGATCTCCTCCGACATGTCGTTCCTGGAGATGCTCGACACCCTCAACGAGGAGCTCATCCTCAAGGGCGAGGACCCGGTCGCCTTCGACCACGACTGCCGTGAGGGCATCTGCGGTGCGTGCTCGCTCGTGATCAACGGCGATGCGCACGGGCCGGAGCGGACGACCACGTGTCAGTTGCACATGCGGTCGTTCAAGGACGGCGACACGATTGACATTGAGCCGTGGAGGGCGTCCGCGTTCCCGGTGATCAAGGACCTGGTGGTGGACCGGTCCGCGTTCGACCGGATCATCCAGGCCGGTGGTTACATCACCGCGCCGACGGGCGCGGCTCCCGAGGCCCACGCCACGCCGGTGCCGAAGCCGGACGCCGACTTTGCCTTCGAGCACGCCGAGTGCATCGGGTGCGGGGCGTGTGTGGCGGCGTGCCCGAACGGGGCGGCGATGCTGTTCACGTCCGCCAAGATCAACCATCTCAATGTGCTGCCGCAGGGGGCGCCCGAGCGGGAGACGCGGGTGCTCGACATGGTCGCGCAGATGGACGACGAGGGCTTCGGAGGGTGCACGCTCACCGGTGAGTGCGCCACCGCCTGCCCCAAGGGCATCCCTCTCATGTCCATCACTGGCATGAACAAGGAGTGGCTGCGGGCCACCCGGAAGGTGAAGCGGTAAGTCGGTCCGCACAGCAGACGTTCGCCGACAAGTGCGGACGGGCGGGGCCGGGAGTGGTGCTCCCCGGCCCCGTCTCGCGTTTTCGCGCCCGCCAAGTGAACGGCACCGGAGCGCCCGGCTGACCGATCGGGCACCGGAAGGTGGACGGCCGGTACCGGCCCGCGTCGTTCAACATCCGCACATCCGCTCTCCTGGCACAGGTCACGCATACGCCAACCGGCATCGGAAGAACAGGGGCGGCACATCGTATCGCTCCCACCGCTCTCCGCTCGCCGTCCCCGGCCCGTGACCAGGAGTAAGCCATGACCGGCGTACTGACCGTCGAACGTCCCCCGCAGCCCACGGCACCCACCCGCTACACCGTCGGCCTCGCCCGCAACGAGGAGGACGTGCGCGCCGCCCAGCGGCTGCGGCACGATGTCTTCGCCGGTGAGATGGGGGCCCTGCTGTCCACCCCGCAGCCGGGTCACGACATCGACGCCTTCGACGCGTACTGCGACCACCTGCTGGTCCGTGAGGAGGTGTCCGGACAGGTCGTCGGCACCTACCGGCTGCTCCCGCCGGAGCGGGCCGCGGTCGCGGGCCGGCTGTACTCCGAGGGCGAGTTCGACCTCACTCGCATCGACGCCCTGCGCCCGAACCTGGTCGAGGTAGGACGGTCCTGCGTCCACCCCGACCACCGCGACGGCGCAGTCATCGGCCTCATCTGGGCCGGCATCGCCCGCTACATGGTCGACCGCGGTCATGAGTGGCTGGCCGGCTGCTGCTCGATCCCGCTGGCCGACGGCGGCACGCTCGCGGCCGGGACCTGGGACCGGGTGCAGGCCAAGCACCTGGCTCCGGAGGAGTACCGCGTACGGCCGCTGCGCCCCTGGCAGCCGACCGCCCCCGCCCCCGCGACCCGCACCGAACTCCCGGCCCTCCTGCGCGGCTACATCCGCCTCGGCGCCTGGGTCTGCGGCGAGCCCGCGCACGACCCGGAGTTCGGGGTCGCCGACATGTACGTGCTGCTGTCGATGCGCCGGGTCAACTCGCGCTATCTGCGGCACTTCCTCTCCCTCGTCCCGGCGTGACGGACGCGGCGGCCATGAGCACCCACTCCCTCGGCGCCGTGGGTCTCCCCACGGCGACCGCTCGCGCGGCCGGGGCGGTCGGCGCACCGGCCGCGACCGCCCACCCCGCCGAGGCGGCGACCCTCTGGCGGCCCAGCGCGCCCTGCACCCCGCAGACGTGCGTGGACGTGACGGGACCGGCCCGGGCACTGCCCCTGGCCGTCCTGCGGATCGCGGCGGTCCTGTTCCTGCTGGTCATCGGGATCGCGCTCAGCCCCTTCAGCGGAGGGATATCCGCGGAACTGATCCGACGCTGGTGTCGCTGGGTCGTCCGGGCCGCGGGAGTCCGGGTCCGCATCAACGGCGGCGCCGCGCCCGACGGCGGTCTGCTGCTCGTCGCCAACCACGTCTCCTGGCTGGACATCCCGCTGCTCGCCGCCGTCCGCCCGGCCCGAATGCTCGCCAAGTCGGAGATCCGCCAGTGGCCGGTGGCGGGGTGGCTGACCGCCCGCAGCGGCGCCCTGTTCATCGACCGGGACCGTATCCGCGCCCTGCCCGAGACGGTGGGCCTGATCGCCGGGGCGCTGCGGGCCGGCGAGGCGGTCGCCGTCTTCCCCGAGGGCAGCACCTGGTGCGGCCGCGCCCAGGGCCACTTCCGCCGGGCCGCCTTCCAGGCCGCACTGGACGCGGACGTCCCCGTCCAGCCGGTCCGCCTGCACTACCGGACGACCCAGGGCACACCCAGCACTGCGGCCGCCTTCGTCGGCGAGGACTCTCTGCTCACCTCGGTGTGGCGGGTGGTGAGGGCACGCGAGCTGGTCGCCGAGGTCGAGATACAGGAGCCGATAGCGCCGGGCAGCCGCACCGACCGCCGTTCCCTGGCCCGGGCGGCCGAAGCGTCCGCACTCTTCGGGGCACGGCAGATCCAGGCTCCCGGCCCGCACCGCACCGCGCCCTTCCCGGCGCCCGGCGTGGTCCGCGCGGCGCCCGTCGCCGACGCCGGTCAGTCGTCGTAGGTCCCGTCGCGTGAGGTCGTTAGGGCATGAGCCGGGCGGGATACGGCGCTGTAGCGCTGTTTCT
>NZ_LLZG01000123.1 GCF_001509475.1 Streptomyces regalis | reverse complement strand
CCGCCCCACGAGCACGAGACCAACTACTACGCTCAACACCAGCCCCAACCGGCGGCTGGAGTCAACGCATAGAGCCTCCACCGATCCCGGAGCGGTTCAACAAGGCATACGACGAAGGCCTGACCCTCGTGAAGGTATGCGGCGCTGACGAACTGCACCTGCAAGGAGAGTGGCGACGAGTCTTCCAAGAAGGCCGGGACCTCACTCAGGTCAAACTGAAGGACGCCTACCAAGTCGCAGCGCTGTACCCCGAGGCTGAGCCGGAACAGCAAAAGAGGTGCAACGACCCGTATATCGAGAAGCGACGCTACGAGTACGCGGGTGGGCGCTACGTGGGCTGTCGCAGCTGCGGGGGAGACCTGTGCACCTCGTGCCGGACCGTCCACCTTGCTCCGGCCGGCGTTCCATACGAGTACAACGACGACAACCTGTGCCCGGCGTGCCGATAGACGGCTCGGTAGTAACCGTCATGGGGGTGGCTACCGACGCCGCGCAGGAAGGGTTGGTGTAGGGCGGCCCGCCGCTAGGGGCCCGGTGGGTCTGCCGCGGGACCAGACCGACGGGTCGGCCACCTCGCCCCTATTCGCTTACCCCAGGGGATTCTTCGCTCTCATCTGCGCGGGGTCAATGACCTGACCGGCCCCTCGTCCGCCTCCGTCATGAAGCCGACGGCAGGCAGGAGGCCTGAGCTTGATGGGCAGGGGCCGGTCAGCCGGTCTTTGACGGCCTTTCAGGACTCCGCTAATCTTCATGCCGAATCAGATATCGGAGTTTGCATGAAGGGGGGTGGGTGGGATGCTACTGACGACCGGACAGGCAGCCCAGGAACTCGGCTGCGCCATCACCACCTTCCGTCGTCTCGTACACGCCGGACTGCTGCCGGGCCTGTCCCGCCGTGGCGTGCGCGTCATGGTTCCGCTCCATGTGGTCCAGGCACTCGGTCAGCGCCGGCACGCCCCGCTGGACCGGCTGGATGCTCACGAGATCGCCGTCCTGCGGGTCGACGCGGCCAAGCAGGTACAGGAACCGGACCGGAACTGGATCGGCTTCGCGGCCTCCCTCGCCCCCGAGGACCTCCTCAAGGCGCTGCGCGGTTGGTGGCGCTGCGATGCGCCGAGCGTGGCAGCCGGTGGAGTACTGCCGGTGACCTTGTCGGGCTACGTGGTGGCCGTGCTGACCGGACTGGAAGACTGGGAGAAGAACACCCAGGGCCGCTATGCCTTCCCTCACGCGCGGCTGGTGGGTTACGTCACCGACCTGGCCACGCCCGTCCATCACGTGACCGCCTCCTCGCAGGCCGACCGGATGCTCGCTGATCTGCTGCTGGGCAGCCGGCTTGTCTCACACTCGGGCGGGGCGATCGCCTACGTCCCCGCACACGCCGCCCGCCGTCCGGACAAGGAAGCCTGATGGACGCACAGCGCTACAACGCAGCCCTCGCCGAACTGCGCACCGTACGGGACCAGATCAAAAAGACCCGGGCCGCACTGGCGAAGCAGGAGGCGGACCGCGACAAGCTGATCATCCAGCTGGCCTCCTACCCGAAGGCGAAGGCAGAGCGGGTCGCCCAGGCGGCCGGACTGGGCATGGCCGATGTCGTCGCCCTCGCCCCGGCCCTGACCCCCGACAGCCTTGCTACGCACGACACCCCGCAGCCGTCGACGGCCGAGCCGTCCACGGCCCAGGCCACCCCCGAGACCGCACCACCACCACCGCCGCAGCAGGCAGCGGCCGCCCCTGCGATGACCACCACCGCCGCCGCGCGACCCGCTCCGCCACCTACCCCCGCCGAACCCGCGGCCCCGCAAGTGCGCACACCGCCCCAGACGCCGCGGGACCTGCCCTCCATCCCCGCAGGTGCCAGCGGCGACGCCTGGCTCGCCCCCACGCCCGGTCTGGCCTCCACCCGGCCCAACTTCACCCAGCAGGCCCGCTCCACCGTCTTCCTGGACACCACCACAGGCATCCTGGTCCACCGCAACCAGACCCACCACCTTGACCTCGCCAGCCGGTCGGCCGCAGACATCCTCACCGCCGTCTTCCACGCCATCCCCGAGGGCGCAGAACGGATCTACATCACCGCAGGCGACCCCTGGCACCGTGACGCTGACCGCTACCCCTACCTGCGCGACGCCGTCGCCGCCTGGCTGAACGCCCCCACCCCCGGCTGGCGCACCGACACCGGCCGCGGCCGCGACCGGATGGCCGGACACTTCGTCCACGTCCGCAACCCCGTCGGCCGCTACCAGCGCGAGAACGGCGAGCAGCATGTAGAGATCCGCTCGGTGGGGGAGTGGTTCGACGTCGACGGCGACGACCCGCACACCATCCGCGACGCCTTCGTGCTGCTGTGGCAGGCCCTGCGCCGCCACTGGAACGATGCCGTCCTCATGGGCTCCCCCTCCCAGACCGGCCGCGACCTGTGGACCCGCACCATCCCCACCCGCGGCCAGTGGTCCGACGGGTTCCCTGTCCTGTCGGAAGAACTGCGCAGCCTGCTGCACGCCACCGCAGGCCAGGGCCGCAATGAACTGCTCACCCCGCCCCGCGTCCCAGAACAGTTGCCCCAGCTCGTCGAGTACGACCGCACCTTCGCCTACGCCAAGCACACCTGGAAATCCCCGGTCGGCACCCCCCGCCGCATCACCGCCCACGCATTCGCCGCCTGGTCGGAGAAGGAGCAGATGCGCGCCCTGTACGGGTGCGGGCACTGGCAGGTCCGCGTGACCGTCCCCGACACCTGGAACCACGTCGGCCTGCTGCCCGCACCCGCCCCCGGCGACCGCGCCTGGCACTACCCCGCCGAACCCGGCACCACCTTCACCACCTGGGCCGGCGGCCCCGAGATCCACACCGCCCTGACCAACCCCATCCAGCCGTGGAAGATCGAAATCCTCGACGGCATCCTGTGGGACGACGGCAAACCCCTCGACGACTGGGCCAAGAAACTCAAGGAGACCTGGACCAACCTCTCCGCCCAGGCCCACTTCCAAGGCGACGCCCAGCAGGCCCGCGCCGCCCACCTCGCCTCCCGCGCGGTGCGCTCCATCCTGCTGTACGGCATCGGGGCCTTCGCCCAGCGCCCCCGCATGGTCACCGGCACCACCCCCCGGGCCCTGGAGCGCGACGTGCCGCCGGACGCCGAAATCATCGGCTTCGACGACGAGTTGATCACCTGGCAGAAGCCCACCGGCTTCGCCCGCGACCCCAACGCCCACCCCGAATGGGCAGCAGCCATCTGGTCCGGCGCCCGCGCCGCCCTGCTCACCCAACGCCACCGCGACGACGACACCTACGCCGGAGCCCTGCACACCCCGCCCGGCACCGTCGTCGCTTTCCGCACCGACGCCCTGTACCTCACCGAGCCGCAGAACTGGCCCTACCACCACCAGCCCGGCGACTACCTCCTGCGCGGCCACCTCAGCGGCCCCCTGCCCGCTCCCACCACCGAGGAAGAACTCCTCACCCTGCGGGACAGCGGACGTGCGGCCCTCATCGCTGAACGGGAGGCCTGATGCCGCCCCGCACCCGCCGCAACCAGCCACAACGGCAGGGCGAGTTGAACGAAGCAGCCCGACTCGCCGACCGGCTCCAACAGGCCGGCTGCACCAAGCGTGACATCGCCCGCATCCTCGACCGCGACCCCTCACTGGTCTCGCAGTTCTACACCAAGAACAAGGGAGCCGCCTTCGTCCCCGCCCTCCGCCAGGTCCTGGCCGCCATCGAGACCGGCGGCATCACCGACTTGCCCGAACTAGCCGCCATCGCCGCCCGCCACACCCACCGCCGCACCACTGCCTCCGGCGCCCGCGCCCGGGTACGCACCAAGGCCGTCCTGATCACCCCGACCGGCTCCGGCACCGGCCGTGTCGGCGCCCAGGCGATTGCCTCCGGCTCCGCCCGCCTGCGTCCCCTGATCGCCGAAGCGGCCCGCTTGGGCCTGCGCCTGGCCTTTACCGTCCGCCTGGCCAAGACCGGCTACGTGCTAGCCTCTGGCAGCCGTACCGACTCACCCGGCATCCGCCGCGACGTCATCCAGCGCGCCGACCACACCGAGGAACGTTCCTACGGCTCCGCGCAGACTGGCGGCTTCGACGCCGCCGACTTCGCCCGCCGCGTAGACGCGGCAGCGGGCGACGTCACCGCGGCCGTACACCAGTGGATGGTTGAGACCGGACGCATTCGGGCGGACGCGCAGATCCTCCACCTCGAAGTGCGCACCTGGCGCCCGCGCTGACCAGCCCGCCGCCACACAGCGAGCGCGGCAGAGCAGGGAAGGCAAGCTCCCCCTGAACAGGAGCGTCGGCGAACGCGGCGCCGGTAACTCCGTCCACGCCAGCGCGGCTTATTCGCCGGTTTCGGGCTGAGTCTCGACCTTGGGCGCTGCCGTGGGCTCCGGCGGATTGGGAGCCGTGTAGAAGACGGAGCTGCCCTGCTTGGTGCGCTGAGCCTGGTTCCTGGCCACAAGATTTTCGACGGTGGTGCGCACGACGGTGGTTTTGACGCCACGGTCGGGGTGTGCCTGGCTGAGTGCCGTGGCGATCTCCGCCGCAGAGCGCGGTTCACTCTGCTCCGTCAGGTGACGGCGGACAAGTTCCACCAGCGTGGGCTGAACCGTCTTCGCGACGGCCTTCTTGCCGGTCTGCTTCTTGGCCGCGGGCTTCTCGGTAGCCGGTGCCTTCGCCTGCCTGCGCGACTTAGCAGTGGCCTTCTGCCGGGGGGAGGGCACGGTGGCGCTGTCGGCTCGCACAGGTTCAGGTGCCGTTGCAGCGACGCCGAGTGCCTGTTGCATGTTCACCAGCACGGTGTGGTCATGCTGCAGAGCGGCCAACTGCTGCTGCAGTGCGGTGACTTCCGCTGTGATGCGTTCCTGCTCCTTGACGTTGCGTTCGAGGTCACTGGCTACCTGGTTGACGTACTGCGATGTCAACTCAGTGGCTGGAGCCGTGTTTTCAGGCATCCGTTTCTCCTCGGTTTGCAGCCGGGTGAAGCCCCGTGGCCTTGCAGCGAGGCAGGACAGGCGCTCCGGCTGAGGTTGCTTGGGGCAGTGATAATACGGGTGGGTAGACCTGTTTCTGCTTCGTGAGCAATGCCTTCGATCAGCCTGAGACCAGTGTGCGCCTGATATAGGACCGCTACAGCACACTCTGCCGCTGGTGCCGTCCTGCGGGCGGCACCCTTGTGTGATGCACGGATAGCTGCCAGAACACCTCGTCGGTATCCCGGTTGTGATGCCAGGCCGCTAGTGCGCGCATGGCGACCAGCCGGTCGAAGAGTTCCGCGGACTGATGAGGCGAGTGTCCGCACAGCCGGGCGAGGATCTCCATGTCGGTGCTGTGTTCGGCCTCGGCGGAGGTATGTGCGGCCAGCACAAGGGCGGTCAGCTGCAGAGCGGGCGGTGCGGCCGGCAGGGCCCAGTGGGCCGCGCGGCAGCGGGCGCGCCGTCCGGGTGCCTGGTCGAGAACCGTGGCATCGAGCAGCCGCAGCCGCACAGGCGCCGACTTGAAGTCAGGCAGTTCCAGCCAGTCGGCGTGGGCCAGTTCCTGCCACAGCTCGCGGTGCCCGCGCAGGCGCATACCGCGCAGCAGACCTGCGCGCAGCCGGACATGACCGCAGGCATCGGCGCGCAGGGCGCACTGCACGGCCAGCAGCCGGGCGGCGGGAGAGGTGAACCGGGGCAGCGCGGTGCCGAGGTAGGTGAGCATCTCCCGCACCCGCACCCGCTCCTTGAGTCCGAGACGGAGCTTGCCGTGCACAGATGGTGGGGGACAGGTGGTGGGATGCGGGCGGGAGGGGCCTAGCAGCGTGTCCGGTACGACGGCGGTATTGCTGGTCGCCGATGCACAGGCCGAGCAGGTGTCGGCCAGCCGCCATGAGCGGCCGTATCGGTCGCGGGTGAGGGCGAGCAGTACCGGCCCGGCGCAGCCGCGGTGGCGCGGATGCCACACGCAGCCCTGCGTCCGGCACTGACAGCTGCGCAGGTGGGCCGGCAGCGCCTCGGCACGGGCGTGGCAGGCCAGATGCGCCAGAGCCGCGGACCGCGCGGAGGAGGCCTTGAGAGCAGATGTGTGGGCGGTGCAAGCGGGGCAGACGAGCGTGAGGCCGCCTGCTTGCGCACGCAGCTCCACGGTCCAGATACGCCGCACTGCCACATGCGCGCCGGCAAGCCTCATCGGCTGGTCGTCCTCCCAACTGTCCGCGCCACGATGGTCGGTGCCCGGCGGCAGGAGGCCGGGACGGACGCACCGTAGTGCAGATTCCTGCACCGTGAATGTCACCCCCATCTCCGCAGATAGTGCAGAAGTCTGCACCGACAGGGCAGGGGTCTGCACCGTCGGATGGTGGAGTGACGATCTTGCCGCCCGACCCCGACCCCGACCCCGACCTCGACGCGCTGCGCATGACGCTCGCGCGCCTGCGTGGTCAGCGCGGCTGGACCTTCGACGAACTCGCCGAACGCAGCGGCCTGGCCCGGCGCACCCTCATCGACCTCGAGCACGGCCGCACCACCGGCAGCGTCACCACCTGGCACGCCCTCGCCCACGCCTTCCACGTCCCCATCGAGGACCTGCTCGGCACTCTCTGCGACAACCACACCCCGCCCGGCACGCCTGACGCCTGATCCCTTCACCCCGCCCGGTATGCACCCGGATGCAAATCACCCGAACCGACGAGCAGGCATCAAATACCTGATCGCACCCTGACCTGTGTGCTCGAATCCGCTAGGCCAGCCGCGGGACACACCTATCGACACGATGCCCACCTCCGCGTGTCACCTGGCACGGTCCCCGCC
>NZ_LLZG01000122.1 GCF_001509475.1 Streptomyces regalis | reverse complement strand
CTCCCTCCCCACGACGCCACCGACATCCCCTTCTTCACCATCGACCCTCCCACCTCCACCGACCTCGACCAGGCGATGCACCTCTCCCCGCAGGGCACCGGCTACCGCGTCCGGTACGCCATCGCGGACGTCGCCGCCTTCGTCGTACCGTCGGGCCCGCTCGACCACGAAACCCACCGGCGCGTGACCACCCTCTACTTCCCCGACGAGAAGATCCCGCTGCACCCCGAGGTGCTGAGCGAGGGCGCGGCGAGCCTGCTCCCGGACCAGGTCCGCCCGGCCGTCCTGTGGACGATCGACCTCGACGCGGAGGGCCGTACGCTCGCCGTCGACGTCCGCCGTGCCCTCGTCCGCAGCCGGGCCAAGCTCGACTACGACGGCGTCCAGAAGCAGATCGACGGCGGAACCGCCGAGGAGCCGCTGGCGCTGCTGAAGGAGATCGGGGAGCTACGGGAGCGGCTGGAGGTGGAGCGCGGCGGGATCTCACTCAACGTGCCCGAGCAGGAGATCATCGAGCACGACGACGCCCGAGACCACGACCGCGATCACCACTACCGCGATCACACGTATGAGCTCGCCTACCGCGCACCACACCCTGCCGACGGCTGGAACGCCCAGATCTCCCTGCTGACCGGAATGGCCGCCGCCGACCTGATGCTGGCGAGCGGCACCGGTGTCCTGCGCACCCTCCCCGCCGCCCCCGACGGCGCGGTCGGCCGCCTCCGCCGTACCGCCCGCGCCCTGTACATCGACTGGCCGCACCACGTCTCGTACGCCGAACTGGTCCGTTCCCTCGACCCGCACCGCCCGCACCACGCGGCCTTCCTCCAGGAGTGCACGACGCTGTTGCGCGGCGCCGGTTACACGGTCTTCCGGGACGGTGTCCTGCCCGACATCACCACGCACTCCGCGGTGGCCGCCCCCTACGCCCACTGCACGGCCCCTCTGCGCCGCCTCGCCGACCGGTACGCCGCCGAGATCTGCCTCGCGGCCGCCGCCGGTCAGGCGGTGCCCGACTGGGTGGTGGCCGCCCTCGACGAGCTGCCCGCCCGGATGGCCGAGGGGACCCGGCGCGCGGGCAGGGTGGAGCGGGAGTGCGTGGACATCGTGGAGGCGGCGCTGCTGAAGGACCGGGTGGGGGAGGTGTTCGACGGCTGGGTGGTGGACGTGCACGAGCGTCAACCCGCCGTCGGGGTGGTGCAGTTGGAGTCCCCGGCGGTCATCGGCCGGATCGAAGGGCCGGGCTCGTCCCCGCTGCCACTGGGGGAGCGGCTCCCGGTCCGCCTCACGCTGGCTGATCCGGCAGTGGCGACGGGAGCGCCGAAGGTGCGGTTCGCGCCTGCCTGACGGCTTGGACTTCCCTCCGGACTTCTCTTACGAGGCGGTCGGCGTCGTCGGCGTGGAAGCGGACGAGGCGGACGTCCCGTCGGCGGCCGAGGGAGGTGAAGTGGGCGACGGGCTCGGTGAGTTCGAGCGTCACGGAGGTCTGCGCCCCGATGACGACATCGAGTTCCCCGTCGGCCCGCTGATGGGTGGTGCGCAGCTCGCGACGCACGCTGTCGACCTTCTCCAGCGGTATGCGCAGATCGACGTGCGCGGCACGCCGGATGCGCAGGGAGCCGGCGTCGAGCACATGCGGTCGTACGACGGAGGCCGCGTGCATTCCGACCACGAGCACGATCGTGTAGACGTCCAGTATGAACACCACCCGGTGCACGGCCGGATAGTCCCGCAGCAGCACGGCCATGGCGATCGACTCGACCACGCACACGAAGGCGAGCCCGAACATCACCGGTCCCTGGCCTCGCGCATACCCGAAGGCGGTGCCCGAGCCGGTCTCGTGCCGCCGCCGGGCCACCCACAGGGCGAGGCTGACGAGCAGCCGCAGCTCGTGCCGGGCGAGGACGAGCGGGGTCCGCATCACGGCCCGTCCCCTTCCGTGAGGAGGTGCAGCGTGCGGCGGATGGCCTCCGCCTGTGCCGGGGCGAAGTCGGCGTAGAAGGCGCGCAGGAAGCTGTTGCCGGGGTCGACCTCCAGCGGCTCCGGCAACAGGTCGCGGGGCAGGCAGTCGGCGAGGGCACGGGCCGCCTCGTCCACGCGCGGGTCGCCGGGGTCGGCGTCGGCGAGCTGGTCGAGCAGGGCGTAGGCGGCGAGGGCCCGTTCCTGACCGCCCGGCCGGGCGAGCGCACCCTCCAGTGCACCCAGGAGCTGCTCCCGTTCCTCGGGACCCGCCGTGGTCTCGATCAAGGCGAGCATCTCGCGGTCCTTGGCGGCCATGGGTGAGTCTTCGGCGACATGAGCCATGTCCTGGAACAACGCGGCCAGTTGAGGCGACACGGGCCCCTCGGCGGGCAACCCGCCCTCCGCCTCCAGCAAGGCCCGCAGCCGCGCCCGCCGCTCCCGGATGGCGTACTCCTGCCGGGCAAGATCCTCATCGAGCTCGGTGAGCACCTCGACCAGATCCTTCCCGGCGTCCTCGGCCAGCACGTCCCGCACCTCCGCGAGCCCCAGTCCCAGCTCGGTCAGCCGCCGGATCCGCGCGAGGGCGACGGCATGCCGCAGTGTGTAGTCCCGATAGCCGTTCGGGCGCCGCTCGGGCTCGGGCAGCAGCCCCTGATGGTGGTAGTGCCGCACGGTCCGCGTGGTGACGCCGACGGCGGCGGCGAGTTCTCCGATCCGCATGGGATCAGTAGAGACGTTGACGTTGCGGCAGGGTCAAGCGGACGGCTCGCCGCCTGCCGACGATCACGATGGTGTGCCACGATCGAGGGAACGGGTCCCGATCTCACGGACAGGTGATCAGCCGATGTCTCAGTCTGGCGAGCGACAGAAGGAGGGGCGTGACATGACTGCCATGGCCCATGAGCCGCTCACGCAGGAAGAGGTCCTGCTGGAGGGCTTTCTCGCCCTGGACGCGCCGGAGGGTTTCCGGGCCGAGTTGATCGAGGGGGAGATCGTTGTGACACCGCCGCCGGACGGGGATCACGAGGACTACATCGGGCTGATCGTGAACCAGGTGATCAGGCGCTCCCGGACCGACATGCAGTTTTCCGGGAACAAGGGGCTGAAGCTGCAGAGCGGGGGCGGTTGCCCGAAGGATCACGTGATTCCGGACGGTACGTTCGCTCCCATGAAGCTGCGGCTCTACCGAGGCGCCGACTCCTGGATGCCCTGCGACGGCGTCGCCATGGTCCTGGAAGTGACGTCCACCAAGCCCAAGGCCGACCGTGAGGCCAAGCGCCGTTGCTACGCCCGCGGCGGTATCCCGCTCTACCTGCTCGTCGACCGCGAGGCCTCGTCGGTCACGCTGTTCAGCGAGCCGGAGAAGGACGACTATCGCGAGCACTGCACCCGCCCGCTGGGCAAGCCCCTCGCCCTCCCAGAGCCGTTCGCCATCGAGCTGGACACGGCGGACTTTCTCTGAGGCTCCCCGCGTTGCACTCCTAGGAGCGTAAGGGGGTGCGGGGTGAACACACGCGAGCAGGCCAGGTGGACCAGGGCACGGCTCGGCCGGTGCGGACCCCCGCTCGATCTGCTGACCGCCCGCTTCGAGCGGCACGTCTACGCCCCGCACGCCCACGACGAGTTCACGATCGGCGTATGCGTCGGCGGCAGCGAGGTCATCGACTACCGGGGCGGCCGCATCCGCCCCGGCCCCGGCTCGGTCGTCGTACTGGCACCGGGAGAGATGCACACGGGCCGCCCGGCGGCCTCCGACGGCTACGCCTACCGAGCCCTGTACGCCGAGACGTCGCTGCTGACGGACGGCACCCTCGGCACGGCCGTCCCGCACTTCCGCGACCCCCTCCTCGACGACCCGGAACTGGCCACGGCCCTGCGCGTCACGCACACCGAACTCGCCGCCTGCCCCGACCCTTTGGAGGTCGAATCCCGCCTCCCCTGGCTCCTGACGGCCCTGGCCCGCCGACACTCGACGGCCCGCGCGGCGAGCGACAGGGTTCCCGGCGCCGACCACATAGCGCACGCTGTCCGCGACCGCCTCGCCGACGAACTCACGGCCCCACCCTCCCTCGTGTCCCTCGCCACCGACCTCGGCGTGTCCCGCTACCAGCTCCTGCGCGCCTTCCGTACGGCGATGGGGGTACCGCCGTACGCCTGGCTCGCCCAGTACCGCGTGACCAGAGCCCGCGGCCTACTCGAGACGGGTCTGCGCCCGGCGGAGGTCGCCGCCCTGGTCGGCTTCGCCGACCAGGCCCACCTCACCCGCTGGTTCCGCCGCGTGCTCGGGGTGACCCCGGCGGCGTACCGCAACAGCGTTCAAGACGCGGGAGCATGACCCGGCCGAAACTCGCCACATGACTGCACGCGGCTGGTTTCTGTTCGCCCTGATGGGCGTGGTCTGGGGCATCCCGTATCTGATGATCAAAGTGGCGGTGGAGGCGGTTTCCCCGTCGGTCGTGGTGTTCACGCGGTGCGCGCTGGGCGCCGCGCTGCTCCTGCCGTTCGCGATCCGGCAGGGCGGCCTGATCCGGACGGTACGCCGGCACTGGCGGCCGCTGCTGGCCTTCGCGTGCATAGAGATCATCGGCCCCTGGTGGACCCTGACCGACGCCGAGCGCCACCTGTCCAGCTCGACGGCCGGCCTGCTGATCGCGGGCGTACCGATAGTCGGCGTGGCCCTGGCCCGCTTCTTCGGCTCCGCGGAGCACCTCGGCGTCCGACGGCTGACCGGCCTCGCCCTGGGCCTGGCCGGCGTAGCGACCCTCACGGTCCCGCACCTGACGGGCGGCGACGCCCGCTCCCTGGCGGAGGTACTGCTGACGGTTCTGGGCTACGCGACGGCCCCGCTGATCGCGGCGCGCCGGCTCAGGGACGTACCGTCCCTCCAGCTCACGGCGGCTTGCCTGACGCTGGCGGCGCTGGTGTACGTCCCCGCGGCGGCACTGACCTGGCCGGCTTCGGTCCCCTCGGCCGAGGTCCTCGCGGCCCTGGCCGCCCTGGGCGTGATCTGCACGGCAGCCGCCTTCGTGGCCTTCCTGGAGCTGATCAAGGAGGTGGGCCCGACGCGGGCGACGGTCTTCACATACGTCAATCCGGCGGTCGCGGTGGCGGCGGGGGCGCTGTTCCTGGACGAACCCCTCACGGCGGGGGTGCTGGCCGCGTTCGTCCTGATCCTTGCCGGCTCGGTACTGGCGACCGCCGCCCCTCGCAGGCCGGTAACATGGTCGACACGGCAGACGAGCCGGGCGGGCGGCCGCGTGGAGTCCCTCAGGGGGCTTCCCGAGGAACGTCCGGGCTCCACAGGGCAGGGTGGTGGCTAACGGCCACCCGGGGTGACCCGCGGGACAGTGCCACAGAAAGCAAACCGCCCAGCGCTTTGGCGCTGGGTAAGGGTGAAACGGTGGTGTAAGAGACCACCAGTGCCCAGGGTGACCTGGGCAGCTAGGTAAACCCCACCCGGAGCAAGGTCAAGAGGGGCCGCTGTAAAAGGCGGCTCTGCGCGGACGTTCGAGGGCTGCCCGCCCGAGTCCGCGGGTAGACCGCAGGAGGCCGGCGGCAACGCCGGTCGTAGATGGATGGCCGTCGCCCGGGGCTCCGCGAGGAACCCTGGGAACAGAACCCGGCGTACAGCCCGACTCGTCTGCCGCCCTTTATTTCCGCAGGTCAGAGGGCATGTTTACTCGGTGAACAAACCCTCGGGGTCGAATCCGGGTCGAATCCACGCTACAGGTATCGTCGTTTCTGAATGCTGCCCATGCCGTATATCCGGGCATTCCGGGTGTCAAGGGCGGTCCGGTGCCGCTCCGTAGCAGACATCTCGGCACCGGCTGCATTGGAAGTACATGTACGGGGTGTCTTCTCACCGATCCGCTCCGGCTGAACTCGATCACCGATGGTGCGTCCGGCAGCGGAGCACGTTAGAAGTGATCACTGGCGAGAGCGTCTCGCTGCCTGCTCCTGCCGGGAACCACTGGTTCCTGGCAGGAGCCGGTGGTGTGAGCCATGGCATTCCCGTCCCTGTCGGCGGGGCGTCGCTGCCCAGCGTGCCGCGGTTGGAATCAGGGTCCTGAGGACTGTGGTTGCCGCAAGAGACGGCTTCTGTCGGAAGCGTCTCTGCGAAAGAGCCGGTCAGGGCCTTGTCATGCGTCGTGCTTATCACTGGCGTCTGGGGCAACGAGGCCGGCGTCGGCAGGGGCTGGGACACCTCCGAGCTCGCCGCGTTCGCCGTGTCTGCTGTCCACCAGGATTCACCTCTGCCGTCCCGGGATCCAGAAGTGAAAGGCCTGGTCGAGTGGGCCAACGGCTATTTGGAGACTCCCTTCCTGTCGGGCCGTCACTTCACCGGCCCCGACGACTTCAACACCCAGCTGGACGCCTGGCTGAAGGTCGCCAACCGGCGCATCCGCCGCACTTTGGGGACCCGCCCGAGCGACGGGTGGGAGGCGGATCGGGCCAGGATGCTCGCACTGCCGCCCGTTGACCCGTCGTCCTGGAGGCGGGTCCACATCCGCCTGGGCGTGACCACTACGTCCGTGTCGACACCGGCGACTACTCCGTCGACCCCGCGGCGATCGGCGGGATGGTGACCGTGCGCTGCGGCAAATGACGAGGTCATCGCCCTGCCCAGGGCGGCGAGGTCGTGGCCCGGCCATCCCCGCTGTTGGGCCCGCCGCCAGACCCTCACCGACTCGCAGCAGTATCTGCTTGCACTTGCGCCTGGAAACCGATCGGTTTACCGTGTTGGAAACCGATCGGTTTTCGATTCTTGTGGAGGCAGTCATGACCGCTTTGAAGGGCGCCAACGTCTTCGTCACCGGTGGCAGCCGGGGCATCGGCAAGGCGCTGGTGGAAGAGCTGTACGCACGCGGTGCCGGCAAGGTCTACGCCACGGCCCGCGACCCGCGCAGCGTGACGCACCCCGATGCGGTCCCGGTGGCGCTGGAGGTCACC
>NZ_LLZG01000121.1 GCF_001509475.1 Streptomyces regalis | reverse complement strand
GCCCGTGGGCCACGGCCCACCGTCGCCGGGAGTGGCTCGGAGACGTAAAACACTGCGTGGAGACCGTGTAAGACCTGGGACTTGTCTGGGCGGTGGTCGGTGAAGCGCGGACCGTAAGCCGCCGAGCTGGGCGGTACGGACCTTCCGGGCGGAAACGCCAGGATTGCGGAGAGCCACTGAGGCTCTTGGTAACGGTTCGCCTGGTACGCGTACACGGAGAAGCACTCGGTGCTGCCGCCCGCGGCACCGAGCTGCGGCTCGGGACGCCGGCCCACGACCTCGCCCACGTCCTGCCGGAACGCACCGCGCGGGACGCGCCCGTGGAGCGCGCGCCCGTGCCGCCCCCGAAGGACAGCGACTGCCGCTACTACCGCGCGAGTGGCGAACTCCTCGTCTCCGTCGACCACTTCAGACTCTGCTTCGACGACGAGGAACGGCTGGTCGCCAAGGACGTGATCCCCAGGGCCGGTCTGTCCCAATGCCCTTCCCCCACCGAGGAGTTCGCACGGTGATCCGCGTCCTGCTGACCGACGACGAGGCGATGGTGCGAGCCGGTGTGCGCGCCATCCTGGCGAGTGGCGGTGAGACCGAGGTCGTCGCGGAGGCGGGGGACGGGCGCGAGGCGGTCGAGTTGGCCCGGGCGCACCGGCCGGACGTGGCCCTGCTGGACATCCGTATGCCCCGCCTGGACGGGCTCGCGGCGGCCGAGGAGATCGTACGGACCGTCCCCGGCACGGCCGTGGCGATGCTCACCACCTTTTCCGAACAGGCCTACGTGGCCCGTGCGCTCGGCGGCGGCGCCACCGGCTTTCTGCTGAAGTCCGGGGACCCGTACGAACTGATCGCCGGCGTACGGGCGGTGGCGGGCGGCGCCGCCTTTCTGTCGCCGAAGGTGGCGCGGTATGTCATCGACGGGCTGGGCGGCAGCGACGGGCGACTCGGCCGCGAGGCCGCCGCACGCGCGCGCGTGGCCGAGCTCAGCCCGCGCGAACGCGAGGTGCTCGGGCTCGTCGGCGCGGGCCTGTCCAACCCGGAGATCGCCGCCCGGCTGCACCTGGTCGAGGGCACGGTGAAGGCGTATGTGAGCGCGGTGCTCGACCGGTTGGGGGTGCGCAATCGAGTGCAGGCGGCGGTCGTGGCGTACGAGGCGGGGATGGTGGAGTAGCCGCGAGGAAGTGCCGTGAGGAACAGTCCTGAGGTTCAACGGCGATACGGCAGTCCGGACCGCCCCCGCCCGGTCAACCACCGTACGAACGCCGGTGCGTCCGCCGCGCGCATCGCCTCCGCCAGTCGCGTCGCCGGGCGTGTGGCCAGTCGTACGGCCGTCATCGCGACCAGCGCGCCGAAGGCGAGGCCCGCGGCGACGTCGTGCGGGTAGTGCACGCCGACGAAGACGCGGGAGAAGGCCATGAGAAGGGCCAGGGGTGCCGTCAGCCACAGGAGTGCGCGCCTGGTCAGGGCCAGAGTGACGGCGGCGGCGCCCGCGATGGTGGCGTGGTTGCTGGGGAAGGACCAGTCGCCGGGCGGCGGGCAGGCGCTGAGCGGGGTGACTGCTTCCGGGACCGCCCGGCACGGACGCTCCTGCGTGACAAGGGACTTGAGGAGCTGACTGCAGAGGTACGCCATAGCCGTGGCCAGAGGTGCAAGGGCCGCGATCGCGAAGGCCTGGCTGGTGTCACGCCTGGCTCGCCACCAGGTGGTGACGAACAGCGCGGCGAACAGCAGCAGTCCAGCCTCCGTCCATATTCCTGCGGCGTGTTGTACCCACGTTGGGGTGTCCTGGGCGAAGTCGGTGATGTCCCGGTAGAGCTCGGCGTCCTCGAAGTCCATGGTCACGGACCGTAGGCGGCGGGCCGATACCGTCACATCCTGCGATCGGCAGGTGCCGCACCCGACGAAAGACAGGGGTGGGGTGGTCGTCGCGGAGTAGTCGCCGAGGGGGGCTTCCGGGATGATGATCCGGAAAAGTTGCGGTCTTCGGCGGCGGGTGGAGCAAGGTAACGCACCGATCTCTCGTACAGTTTGCGCCGTGGGATCTCTGCGCAATCCTGTCGGGCCGCTTCCCTCCTCCATCTACTGGCGACGGAGGGTCGTCATGCTGTCCGTGGTCGCCGTGTTGGCGCTGCTGACCACCTGGGTGCTCACCTCGGGCGGCGGAGGCGGCAAGAACAACGCGGGCGGATCCGACGGCAAGAATCCCGAGCCCTCTACGATCACGCCGGGCCCGTCGACTTCGGGGCCGGCGATCAGTCAAGCGCCGGGCGGGCGGGACGAGTCGCCCGGCGGCGGGGACTCCGGCGGGTCGGGCTCCGGTGACGACGCCGGCACGGGCACCGGGGATGACGGCTCCGGCGGGTCGGACGGCTCGGGCAGCGGATCCGCCGGTGGCGGCTCGGGCACCGGTGTCGGTGTGGACGACACGGTGGCTGCGGGCTCCACGCTGACCGACTGCATCGCGGGCGCCGTGAAGTTGACGGTGAGCAGCCTCCACAACGCCTACGAGCCCGGTGAGACGCCCGCCCTGCTGCTGACCGCGACGAACACCTCCAGCTACGACTGCAAGATCGATCTCGGCCCGAAGAACTCGGTGGTGACGATCACTCAGGCGGGATCCGAGGACGATTTCTGGTCCTCCGCCGACTGCCCCAAGGTCTCCGGCAGCCTGGTGTTCCGGGTGCCCGCCGGTTCGAGCATCACGTACACGGTGAAGTGGGACCGCCGGGCGAGCGCTCCGCAGTGTGCGACGCCCGCCGCGGGGTCGGCCGGTGCGGGGACCTATCTGGTCGAGGCCAAGACGCCCGGGTTCGGGACAGCACAGATGTCGTTCGTGCTGGAGAACGACTAGGGCCTGTCCGGCGGACCATGCCGGCGTCGCGGGGCCTGGCACGCCCTCCCCCAGAGGGGGTACCCCCAGCGGCGTTGTCGTCGGTTGCCGACTCCCCCACTCTCGACTTCGCTCG
>NZ_LLZG01000120.1 GCF_001509475.1 Streptomyces regalis | reverse complement strand
CGCCGCGGTAGCGGCTGATCGACACGGCTCCTCCGCCTTGCAGCTGGACGCACCAGGCCCCGCTCACCTGCGTTGATGAGGTGCCGTCCCTTGCAGCCGACCTGATCCGCCGGACAGGCCCTAGCGGGCGGCGCCCCGCCGCGCCGGGCTGCGTGCCGCCCCGGCCTCACGGCAGCGCCGAGTGCCGCGGGACACGGCTCGCCGACCAGACGTACCGCTAGACGTACCGCTCCAGGATCGAGCTCTCCGCCAGGCGCGAGAGTCCCTCCCGGACACTCCGCGCCCGGGCCTCCCCGACGCCGTCCACCGTCTGGAGGTCGTCCACGCTGGCGGCGAGCAGCTTCTGCAGGCCGCCGAAGTGTTCCACCAGGCGGTCGATGATCGCGCCGGGCAGCCTCGGCACCTTGGCCAGGAGGCGGAAGCCGCGCGGGGACACCGCTGAGTCCAGCGCCTCCGGGGACCCCGTGTAGCCCAACGCCTTGGCCACGGTGGCGAGTTCCAGGAGCTCGGCGTGGGTGAGGGCGTCCAGCTCGTACAGGGCCTCGTCGACCGTGCGGGAACGCTTGGCCGTCGGCTCGGGGACGTAATCACGCACCACAAGCTCGCGCTCGGGCTCCACGCCCGCGATCAACTCGTCCAGCTGGAGGGCCAGAAGGCGGCCGTCCGTGCCCAGCTCCACCACGTACTCGGCGATCTCGGTCGCGATACGGCGCACCATCTCCAGTCGCTGGGCGACCGCGGAGACGTCGCGGACCGTCACCAGGTCCTCGATCTCCAGCGCTGACAACGTTCCCGCGACCTCGTCGAGGCGGAGCTTGTAGCGCTCCAGGGTCGCCAGAGCCTGGTTGGCGCGGGAGAGGATCGCCGCCGAGTCCTCCAGGACACGGCGCTGTCCGTCGACGTACAGCGCGATGAGCCGCATCGACTGGGAGACCGACACGACCGGGAAGCCGACCTGCTTGCTGACCCGGTCCGCCGTGCGGTGCCGGGTGCCCGTCTCCTCCGTCGGGATCGTCGCGTCGGGCACGAACTGCACGCCCGCCCGCAGGATCTTCGACAGGTCGGACGACAGCACGATGCCGCCGTCGAGCTTGCACAGCTCCCGCAGACGCGTCGCCGCAAACTCGACATCCAGGACGAATCCGCCCGTACACATCGTCTCGACGGTCTTGTCGAAGCCGAGCACGATGAGCCCGCCGGTGTTGCCGCGGAGGACTCGTTCGAGACCGTCCCGCAGTGCTGTGCCGGGTGCCACCGCGCTCAGCGAGGCGCGCATCAGGCCATCGGAACCGGCACTCCCACCGGACTTTCCGGGAGCTGCTACCCGGTCGTTGGCTGCCACTGCACTCCTCCGGTCGCAGGTTCTGGGGCGCTCCCGTTTCGCACACTTGGTTCGTACGGACGGGCGAGACCAGGGCAAAGTCTACCGGCGGTCCTCCTCGTCCCGTGGGGCCTCTCGCCGACGCGAGCGCGGAAGGACCCGGAGGGCGTCCCCTATGTCGGCCACTTCCAGCACCTTCATGCCCGCCGGGATCTTGCCCGGGTCGCCCGGCACGAGCGCGTGCGTGAAGCCCAGGCGGTGTGCTTCGGCGAGCCTGCGCTGCACGCCCGTGACCCGTCTGACCTCGCCCGCGAGGCCCACCTCGCCGATCGCGACGAGGTTCTTGGGCAGGGGGGTGTCGCTGGCGGCGGAGGCCAGCGCGAGGGCGACGGCGAGGTCGGCCGCGGGTTCCGAGAGTTTCACGCCGCCGACCGTCGCGGAGTAGATGTCCCGTTTGCCGAGCGCGCTGATCCGCCCACGCTGCTCCAGCACGGCCAGCATCATCGAGACGCGGGACGTCTCCAGGCCGGACGTCGTACGGCGGGGCGAGGGGATCTGCGAGTCGACCGTGAGCGCCTGGACCTCGGCCACCAGCGGGCGGCGGCCCTCCAAGGTGACCGTCAGGCAGGTGCCGGGGACCGGTTCGGCCCGACGCGTCAGGAAAAGTCCGCTCGGGTCGGCAAGGCCCGTGATGCCCTCATCGTGCAGTTCGAAGCAGCCGACCTCGTCCGTCGCGCCGTAGCGGTTCTTGACGCCCCGCACGAGACGCAGGCGCGCGTGCCGGTCGCCCTCGAAGCTGAGCACCACGTCCACGAGGTGTTCGAGGAGGCGGGGTCCGGCGATGGCGCCGTCCTTGGTGACGTGTCCCACCAGGAGCGTGGACATCCCGCGCTCCTTGGACGCCCGGATCAGGGCGCCGGCCACCTCGCGGACCTGCGCCATACCGCCGGGCGCACCGTCGATCTCCGGGGAGGCCACGGTCTGCACGGAGTCGAGGATGAGCAGGGAGGGCTTCACCGCGTCCAAGTGGCCCAGCACGGCGGCCAGATCGGTCTCGGCGGCGAGATACAGATGGTCGTCGATGGCGCCGATGCGGTCGGCGCGCAGCCGCACCTGGCTCGCCGACTCCTCACCGGTGACATAGAGGGTGCGGTGCTCGTCGCTCGCCGACTTGGCCGCCACGTCGAGCAGCAGCGTGGACTTGCCGACGCCGGGTTCGCCCGCGAGGAGCACCACCGCGCCGGGCACCAGTCCACCGCCGAGCACCCGGTCCAGCTCGGGCACGCCGGTGGACCGCGCGGTGGCCTGCCGCCCGTCGACCTGCCCGATGGGCACCGCGGACGTCGTCACCCGCCCCGGCGTCGTCGTACGGACCGCGGGCGTGCCGTACTCCTCGACCGTCCCCCATGCCTGGCACTCGGGGCAGCGGCCGAGCCACTTGGCCGTCTGCCAGCCGCACTCCGTGCAGCGGTAGGACGGGCGGTCCTTCGTGGTCTTGGTACGGGCAGCCATGCGATGAACCGTAACCGAGCCCACTGACAACGCCGTACGGCTGTGTGTGCAGCTGTGTGTGCAGCGCCGCTTCGGGCTGCCGTACGGCCGCTTCGTCATGCACAAACCATGGAATTCGGCGTTCCTGTCCCCTATTGAGGGATCGTTTCACCCGTATGGATTAAAAGAGCTCAAGCAGGGAGAAGGCGCCTCTCCCGGCCCCCTACGGTCCACCAATGATGAGCAGCAGTCCGGAAACCTCGACCCGCACCGCCGGCGCCCATCGAGCGCACCGGGAGGCGCGTGATCGGGCGGCGGCGCGTACGTTGGCGCAGCGGCCGCCCGCGCGCTACGAGCCGTATCTGGACGGGCTGTTCACCTACTGCCTGTCCGTCCTGTGCGACCACGACGCCGCGACCGCCGCCCTCGGCGACGTCCTCGCGCTCGCCGAGCGGCGCGGGCAGCGGGTGCCGCAGGCCGCCGCGGACCGGCGTCCCTGGCTGTACGCGCTGGCCCGCTGGGCATGCCTGCGCAAGCTGGCCGAGGCCAAGCAGAAACGTCTGGGCAGCCATGCGGCGGGCCGGCCCGGCACCCAGCGGCAGTCGGCGGCACCGACCTCCTGCCCGCCCGTCTCCGAGGAGGTCCAGGAGCAGCGGCGCCGTGAACTCGCCCTGCTCGCCTGGCCGGAGGCCGCCGGCACCACCCCGGAGCAGCGCGAGGCCCTCGAACTCGCCGTACGCCACCACCTCGCCGCCCACGAGGTCGCCGCCGTCCTCGGCATGGACCTGGCCGCCGCCCGCGAGCTGCTCGCCTCCGCGGCCTGCGAGGTCGAGCGCACGCGCGCGGCGCTCGCCGTCGTCGAGACCGGCGCCTGTCCGAGCGTCGCCCGGCTCACCGGCGACAACCAGCTCGTGCTCGGCACGGCCCTGCGCCGCGAGCTCGTCCGGCACGTCGACGACTGCCCCCGCTGTCGCCGTACCGCCGAGCGCGCGATCCCCGGCCGGTGGCCCGGCGCGGCCGTCACCCCCGCCGAACTGCCCGTCCTGGAAGCGCCCCGCGCGGCCCTGCACATGGCCTTGACGCACCGCCCACGCGCGCGAGGCGGCGCCGTACCGCGGTTCGACCGGCGTGGCTTCCCGATGGATCCGAAGGATCGTGCCGCCCGCAGGGACCGGCTACGCGCGCGTGCCGTCACGACGACCGTCGTCGCCACCGTCGTCGCCGCCCCCGTCCTCGCGCTGTGGGCCGCCTACCGGGGCACCCCGACCGGCGAAGGCGTCGACGGCCACTCGGCCAGCGCGAGCGAGGCGCACGGCCCCGGCATGCTCGACGGGGAGACCGCGGACGGCGGCTACGAGAACGCCGGCAATGCGAGCGCCAAGCGCGGTGACCGTTTCGGTGATCGCGACCGACCCGACGTCTTCGTGGAGGTCATCAGCGTCGGCGGCGGGCGCGGGGCGGGCGCCGGGCACCTGGAGGTGTCGGCCGGCAACAGCGGCGACACCACGCTCGTCACCCTCACGGCGACGGGGCGCACGCCGGTGCGCTGGTCCGCGACCACCGGTGCGCACTGGCTGTATCTGAGTCAGTCGACGGGAACGCTGGCGCCCGGCGAGTCGTTGACGATCAAGGTGTACGTCGACCATCTGCGCGAGCCGTCCGGGCACTGGAGCGCGCGCGTGGCGGTCTCACCCGCCGGCGCCCTCGTCTCCATCGAGGGCTACGGCACCGCCCCCAGTCCGTCCGACCCAGGTCACGGCCCGGGCCCTGGCCCGGATCCGTACCCCACCGACCCGACCCATCCCGGCGATCCGACCGCCCCCGGGACGCCGAGCAGCCCGCCGCCCTCGTCCTCCGGGCCCGATCCGACGCCGACGACCTCGGCTCCGCCCGACCCCATGCCCAGCGAGCCGCCGCCCTCGTCGCCCGATCCGTCGCCCACGGCCGGCGAGCCGTCGCCGTCGGGCCCGTCAGGTCCGTCCGGCCCGTCCTATCCGGGGGGCCCGACGCCGCCGCCCAGCGGCAGCGGCGAGCCGAGCCCGTCGGCGTCGTAGTACGCCGGTCGCGCCGTCCGGCCCCCTGGGCGGCCTCCCGGCCGACCCCTCAGCCGACGGGATCAGCCGGATGCGGTGCCAGCAACGGCAGCTGCGACGCCAGTCGCGCCTCGCACAGCTCGACCAGGCGGTCGTAGCCCGCCTTGCCCATGAGCTCGATCAACTCGGGCCGGTAGGACACGTACACCGGGTCACCGGCGCCGTGTGCCGAGGTCGCCGAGGTGCACCACCAGTGCAGGTCGTGGCCGCCCGGCCCCCAGCCGCGGCGGTCGTACTCGCCGATCGACACCTGCAGCACGCGCGTGTCGTCGGGCCGGTCGATCCAGTCGTACGTCCGCCGCACCGGCAGTTGCCAGCAGACGTCCGGCTTGGTCTCCAGCGGCTCGCGGCCCTCCTTCAGGGCGAGGATGTGCAGCGAGCAGCCCGCGCCGCCCGCGAAACCGGGGCGGTTCTGGAAGATGCACGAGCCGTTGTAGGGGCGGGTCTGGCGGTCGCCGTCCTCGTCCTCCGAGACCCAGCCGTGCTCCATGCCCTCGTCGTGGTGCTGCCAGATCTCCGGCGTGAGTCTCGCCACATGCTCGGCGACCCGCTTCTCGTCGTCCTCGTCCGAGAAGTGCGCGCCCAGCGTGCAGCAGCCGTCGTCCGCGCGGCCCGCCTGGATGCCCTGGCAGCCGCTGCCGAAGATGCAGTTCCAACGGGAGGTCAGCCATGTCAGATCGCAGCGGAAGACCTGCTCGCCGTCCGCCGGATCAGGGAATTCCACCCATGCGCGAGCGAAGTCGAGCCCCTTCTCGTCCGGTTCAGGGGAGCCGTTCTTCGGCTTCTTGGGCTTGGTTGCCGCCTTCGCCTGCGAAGAACCCTTGGAGGAATCCTTGGGGGATTTGTCCATCTTTTCGTTCTTCGCCTTTTTCGTCTTTGGCACGGGTCCAGAGTACGGCGTCCGTGGCTGCGGCTTCGAGGACGGAGGATCGCCCAGGTGGCAGTAGCGTTCCGTACATGAGACTCGGTGTCCTCGACGTGGGATCGAACACGATGCATCTGCTGGTGGTGGATGCACACCCTGGCGCGCGCCCGTTGCCCGCGCACTCACACAAGGCGGAGCTGCGCCTTGCCCAACTCCTCGACGACTCCGGGGCCATCGGTCCCGAGGGGGTCGACAAACTGGTCGGCGTCGTCCACGAGGCGTTGCAGGCCGCCGAGGACAAGGGTGTCGAGGAAGTGCTGCCGTTCGCGACGTCCGCGGTGCGGGAGGCCAGTAACGCCGATGACGTCCTCGCGCGCGTGAAGGCTGAGACCGGGGTCGAGCTGCAGGTTCTCAGCGGTGCGGAGGAGGCTCGGCTGACGTTTCTCGCCGCCCGGCGGTGGTTCGGGTGGTCGGCCGGGAAGCTGTTGGTGCTGGACATCGGGGGCGGGTCCCTGGAGATCGCGTACGGCATCGACGAGGAGCCGGATGCCGCGGTGTCGCTGCCGCTGGGGGCGGGGCGTCTCACCGCGGGCTGGCTGCCGGGTGATCCGCCCGATCCCGAGGACATACGGGCACTGCGGCGGCATGTCCGGGCCCAGATCGCCCGTACGGTCGGCGAATTCGCCCGCTTCGGGGCTCCTGATCACGTGGTCGCCACGTCGAAGACCTTCAAGCAACTTGCCCGCCTCGCCGGCGCGGCCCGCTCCGCGGAGGGCGTGTACGTCCAGCGCGAGCTCAAGCGGGAGTCCTTGGAGGGCTGGGTTCCGCGGCTGGCGGGCATGACGGTCGCCGAGCGCGCGGAACTGCCGGGCGTCTCGGAGGGGCGCGCGGGGCAGCTGCTGGCGGGGGCGCTGGTGGCCGAGGGGGCGATGGATCTGTTCGGGGTGGAGACGCTGGAAATCTGTCCTTGGGCGTTGCGGGAGGGCGTGATCTTGCGGAAGCTGGATCATTTGTCGGTGGGGTGACGGGTGCCTTCGGCGGCACCGGCAGGGGCTTCGCCTCACCGTGTCGACGGTCACGTCCCAGCGCCGGTCCGTGCATTTCAGCCCGTCCGGCGTTCGAGGACGAGACGCCCCCATCCCTAGCCCCCACCCACCCGCAGGGGCCTTCGCCTCACTACGC
>NZ_LLZG01000119.1 GCF_001509475.1 Streptomyces regalis | reverse complement strand
CACGGGCGATCTTGGTCGAGAACCCGTCTACCAGGAGCTTCGTCGTTGCGCAGGACAGTCCAACTCGCGGTCAGACACCGCCAGCTTGCAAAGGGCTCAGTAGCTCACCTCGTCACACCGCCGACGTGTCTTTTCCCTACAGTTGGGAGAGCTCGGCAGTCAGGTCGTCTAGGCCAAGAGGAGGTTGTGCCAGCGCGGCCATGTGCCAGCGCCTGAGTTCGAACTGTGAGCCGTGACGCTGCTTGGCTGCCTCCCTGCCAGCGAGCCAGGACCGTTCACCGAGCTTGTAGCCGATTGCCTGACCGGGCATGCCTTGATAGCGCCGGATCTCGTTCTTGACGAACCCCTGTGACAATCCGCTGTGTGATGCCAGGAAGCTCTGGGCCAGGCTAGGAGTCCACCGCTTCCCGGGATGGATTGGTGAATCGCTTGGTATGGGGAGCTCCAGGTGGATTCCGATGTCAATGATGACGCGCATCGACCGGAGCATCTGGGCGTTCAAGTAACTAAGGCGCCGTGCAGGATCGGAAAGGAAGCCAAGCTCGTCCATGAGGCGTTCGGCGTAGAGCGCCCAGCCTTCGGAGTTCGCGCTGATCTTTCCGAGGGTGGTCTGGTAGCGCGAGTGGTGAGCTGCGGTGTAGACCAACTGAGCCATCTGGAGGTGGTGGCCGGGCACACCTTCGTGGTACCAGGTGGAAACAAGGCTGTGCACGGGGAATCGGGTTCGTCCCATGACTGGGAGCCAGGTACGGCCCGGGCGTTCGAAGTCCGCTGAGGGCGGTGTGTAGTACGGGGCGGTGCCCCCAGGGGCGATTTCGGATTCCACGCGTCTGATCTGTTCGGGGAGTTCGAAGTGAATTCCGTCAAGTTCTTCGATGGTGGTGTCCATCAGTTGTTGGAGCCATCGGCGAGTCTGCTCGGCACCGAACACCGCTTCGCCGTGTTCGTCTGCCCAGCCGAGGGCATCCCAGGGGGTTTCGGCCTCCGGGAGGATCTGTTGAGACTGTTCTCTCATCTCGTCCAGCAGGCGGTGGAACTCTGACCAGCCGTACGCATATGCCTCATCGACGTCGATGTTTGCGCCGGTGAAGAAGCGTGCCATGTGGACGTACCGGTCCCGACCGATCACATCGGAGGCGTTGACTATGGCCGGGGCGTAGCTGTCGCGTAGCCAGTCGCGCAATTCCAGCAGCGCGGTTGTGGCGACCTGTGCCGCCTGGTCCAGATGTGCGCGGAGTATCGGGGGTCCTTCTTCTACGTGGGCCTGGAACCAGCTCCCGTTCTGGCCGATCCAGGTCTGCAACTGGGTAAGTAGCTCCTCCAGCTGCGCCGGCTGGCCGGGAAGCCCGCGGCTGAGACCTTCGGCAAGTGCCGTGCGGTATCCGCGCAGTGCGGCTGGCACGGCGGTCAGCCTCTCTACAACCGATTCCCAGTCTCCTTGAGTCCTGGGCGGTGCCATCATAAACGATTCCATCACCGCTCGTACGGGCGAACGGAAATTGGTGGCGTTCCGTAGTTTCTCCCCCGACTCGTGTAAAGCAAGGTCAGCGGTGAGGCGCTCTCGGAGCAGACGTGCACAGTGGCGCTCTCGCGAAACTTCCGAGTTTGGCGTTTGCTCAGCTACTGCCAGTCGGCGGAGAGTGCGGCGCGCGAGGTCCGCTAAGACCTCGTGACCATCGGGTGAGTAGTCAGGTAGGCCCTCCATGGATTCGGGTGCTCCGAGGAATCTGCCAGTAATTGGGTCCAACTGTGTAAAGGCATCCAGATATTCGTCGGCCACATTCCGAGGAAGGGGACCCTGGCCGGACACTTCGTCGTGAGTCATCTGACCATCTTCCACGTATGACCTACTCCGCGCCATTGCCAGTCAATGTGAGATGCGCACCCCGAGTGGTGATCGACGTTTTTGGACAATGGCCTGAACGGACCTTCTTTCTGCCATGAACACCGCAGGGGTTGCGCCAATCCGGCCACGCTGGTCCCGAAAGGAACGAAAACATTGGCTCATTTGGATGGTTATATTGTGAGATCCGTGCGCCCTGCATCACTTCGAGACCGCAACGTTGCAGGTGAGTGCTGTCGAGATCGGGGGTGCCGATCAAGCCCCCTCGACGTTGTCCAGATTTGAGGGAACTTGTCGACACATGGTTGACCCGTGGGGATCTCGCCGCGAAAGCTGATCAAGTCCTCAACCAAGGGCGGCCGCACCTGACTGCGGGCATCGTCACGACTGCCGCAGGCGGCCTCTGCGACGAACCAGGAGGCAGAGATGGGTTTCTACGAGATGTACCTCAGCATCAAGCCGGACAGCGACGCTGAGCTGACCGCCACGGAGGAGCAGACCCTGGAGGAGCTCGGCCTCCAGCAGGGCTAGCAGCACCCCGAAGGGTGGGCACGTGCACGTGCCCACCCTTCGGGTTTTCCACTTCCCAGCAGGCGCGAGAGATGGAGAAGGAATGGATGCCTACGGATCTGCAGTTTCCGGGGAACGATCGTTCAGCCTTGAGGAAGCCTGGCAGAAGGCCCACGACACCCTCGCCGAGATCGGCCTCACCGCAGACTTCATCAAACTGGATGGGGACCCGGGCGCCTGCCGGTGCGAGCTCCGGAGAGGGACGGACCAACTCGGCGGGATACCCGGCACCGGTAAGGGGCATGGGTTCATGGCGCGCGTCGGTTCCGTCTACGAGGCCATCGAGCACCAGTTCCTCGACGGGTTTCTCTTCGACGACAAGAAGCTCTCCCTCGTGCCGGCTCACCGAGTAGCCGCCCAGCCTGCGCTCAGCGCCGACGGGGCAGTCGCCCTCTTGAAGGACGGCGACGACACGTCGCTGTCATGCCTTGAGTACGAAGCCCTGCACGACGCCAGTCGTATCCAGGTGCCTCTGTTCCTCTCCTCCGTCTGGTGGACTGAGGGCGAAAGCGAGTTGCGGCGGCGCCGCCTGGGCGACAACTACAACTACGGCTCGGTAGGCCGCTACGCGAGCAACAACGGCAGTGCGATCGGCGCCAACGTCACCGAAGCTACCGTGCATGCCATCAACGAGGTGATCGAGCGGGATGCCCTTTCTCTGATCGCCTTACGCGGCTTCCTCTCGCCCGATCCGGTCCTTGCGACCATCGACCCCCAGACCCTTCCAATGGACCTGCAGGAACTTCTCTCCTACGCAGAGCAAGTCGTCGGTGACCGCGTCTACCTCATAGACATGACCACCGACAATGGTGTCCCTGTCACGCTCGCGTACGTAGCCCCGGGCCCTGACGGCGCCTATTGGCGGGGTACAGGCGCCTCGCTCTCCACTACGTACTCCGTCTATCGCGCTCTGACGGAGCTGCTTCAGATTTTCCAGGTGGCCGCACGCGAGGGCACAACGATCGTCCCCTCCACGCACCTGGTGCGGAACTACCCGAAGCTAGTGGCATGTGCAGAGTTCAACCTGACAGAGGCCCTGTCCCGCGCGGAGACCGTCCCCTTCGTCCGGTCCGACTCCCTGGAAGGACCTGAAGCACATCTCAAGGCACTCATGGAAGCGCTGCATGCGCGCGGCCTGGAGGTCTACCGGCATGTGACGCACACCTTCGACAGCGGTGTCAGCGTTGTTCAGATCCTGATCCCCGGACTCGAACGCTTCATGCTCACCCTCAAGGGCCAGTTCGTGCTTCCTGGCCTGCGGGGGAAGTCATTCATGGCCGGCCTCGCCAGCCGTTGAAGCTGGTCTGCTCGACGCAAATACCTGCCCATCTGGGAGCATCGCCGTGACAAGTGTCATTCGTACAGCTCCGCCACCCGTCTCCGACGGCGGAGAAGCCCTGATCGCCTGGCTGCGCAGAATGCGCAAGGAGGCACCCGTCTGCAAGGACAAGAAAACTGGTATCTGGCAGGCATTCCGGCGGGCCGACGTTCTCCGCATCATGTCAGACACCGAAGCGTTCTCGTCAGACATTCTCCAGGTAGTTCCTGAGTCCAAAGAGTTCGCCCGGGGAAATATCATGCTGACCGACCCTCCGGATCACAGAAAACTCCGAAGGATCGTCAGCGCCGCGTTCACCCCGAAAGTCGTACGGGATCTCGAACCCAGAATCCGGCAGATTGCGACATCCCTGCTCCGGAACGTGTCCAGCGAACGGTTCTTCGATTTCGTACAACACTTCACCTATCCCTTGCCGATGATGGTGATTGCAGAGCTCCTGGGCATTCCGAAAAGGGACTGGGCTGGCATGCGAGGGATGTCCGAGGCACAGGTCGCTGTTGCAGTGGACGGGCCAATCGACGAGGACTTCCTGAAGTCGGTCGAGCTTATTGGGCGTGACTTCAACGGTTACCTGGCGGAACTGTGCAGGGCTCGACGGGAGGCTCCTCGGGACGACCTGATGAGTCGCCTCGTTCAGGCTGAGGTCGACGGTGAGCGACTTACCGACGAAGAGATCGTGAACTTCGCCGGCCTCCTCTTCCTTGCCGGACATCTCACGACCACCGTAATGCTCGGCAACACTCTGCTGTGCTTCAATGAATTTCCCGACGCGTTGCGGGATCTTCGCGCAAATCCGTCTCTGTTGCGGCCGGTAATCGACGAAGTGATGCGCTATCGGTCGCCCTTCACGCAGGTAGGAAGGGTCACCAAGCATGACGTCGAACTGAGCGGTATAGTTGTGCCTGCAGGCCAGATGATCCTGGCCTGGACCCTCTCAGCCAATCGCGACGAAGAGGAAATTCAGGCCGCGGACCTGTTCGACATCCATCGCGGCATCAATCCTCACATCGCATTCGGCCGGGGAATTCACTACTGCCTGGGTGCTCCGCTCGCCTACCTGGAAGCAGAGATTGCCATACCCATGATCCTCGAAGAGTTCTCTGAAATTAAGGTAGGAGGCATAGAGGATATGGAGTTCTACGAGCTGGGAATCTTCGGCCCCAAGGCTCTCCCCATCCAGGTGGAGCGGTGAACAGCGCACGGAAGGACCCTGATCAATCTTGGTAGACGCGGCAGAACCTCGGCAGAATACCTCTGCAAACGATCAAGATGTCACACGCGTACTGGTGCTCTCCAGCATCTCCACTCCCATGGCCATCCGAGTCGCCGCGACTCTCAAGATCCCGGATCTCATCGGTCAGGGGATCCACAGCCCGGATCGGATCGCCGTCACCACCTGCACCGACAAGGGATCCCTCCTGCGTCTCATGCGCCATCTCGCCGCAGTCGGCATCTTGGTGGAACGTCCCTCCGGGGGTTTCGAGCTGACCAACCTCGGAGATGTCCTGCGATCGGATCACCCCGCAGGACTGCGACCTTGGCTCGACACGACCAGTGCCCTCGGAAGATCGGACTTGGCGTTCTTCGGTCTCCTGGAGGCGGTGCGCACCGGTCAGCCAGCCTACCCAGGTGTGTTCGGCAGACCATTCTGGGATGACCTCAGCGAGGACCCGGAGCTGGGTGCATCCTTCGACGCCCTGATGGCCTCCGAGAGGACCACGGCCGCCCTTGAGATCGCTGCGGCCGTGGACTGGAATGGGGTTTCGAGCATGGTGGATGTCGGCGGAGGCACCGGACGCCAGCTGGTTCAGATCGCCAAGCGCAACCCCCACCTGTCCGGCATCCTCGTCGACCTCCCTGCCACGGCAGCGGCGGCTGGACGCCACTTCGAGGAGGAGGGACTCGCGAACCGATGTCGTGCGGCATCAGGGAGCTTCTTCGATCCACTGCCCCCGGACGCCGACTTCTACCTACTGTCATTCATCCTGCACGACTGGCCAGACGCCGAAGCAACCCAGATCCTGCGCCGATGCGCGGAAGCGGTGACACGCAATGGCCGAGTTGCCATCGTCGAGCACGTCATGGGGGACGCCCAGACAGGCCGCCGGATCACCGGGATGGACATGCGGATGATGGCGACCTTCGGGGGGCGGGAGAGGACTCTGGCCGAATACACGGATCTCGCGGGCACCGCGGGACTTGAGGTGGGGCAAGTTCAACGGATGGGTTCGGGGTCCTCGATCATCGAATGCACTCCAGTGGCCTGACTACTGGGGTGTGCATCCGAACTGGCTGTGCCAGAGCGGGCAGCATCCTCGCCTCGCCGGTCTGCCCGCTCTCTTCCAAAATACAAGACCAAAAAACGTTTACTGCCTGATGCGAGGATCACGCGAGGCCGTTGGCTCGATATTTGCTGGCCTGCTAGTGCCTGCGGTCTTGGCCTCCTTGCGAGCCTTGAGCACTTCGAAGATCACGGGGACCACCGAGATGAGCACGATCAACACCAAGATCGATTCAACGTGCTCCCGGATGAACGCGATCTGTCCGAGAAAATAGCCAGCCACCGTGACACCGGCCCCCCAGCCGATGCCGCCGATCACGTTGTAGGTGAGGAAGGTCCGGTACTTCATTGAGCCGGCTCCTGCGACCATTGGCGCAAAGGTCCGGATGATTGGCACGAAGCGGGCGAGCACGATGGCCTTCGGGCCGTGCCGCTCCATGAACTCATGAGCTTTATCCAGGTTCTCCCGTTTGAAGAGCTTGGAGTTCGGCCGGTTGAACAGCTTCGGGCCGAAGAACTTGCCGATCATGTAACCGACCTGGTCACCGATGATCGCGGCGGCCGCGATCAGGGTGCAGACCAGCCACAGCGGCTGGGTGATGTACTTCCCGTCCGCGACCAGCAGGCCCGCCGTAAACAGCAGCGAGTCGCCCGGCAGGAACGCGAAGAGCCCCGATTCGGCGAAGACGATGACCAGGATGCCGATCAGGCCGAAGTGTGAGATCAGATAGTCCGGAGACAGCCACTCTGGGCCGAGCGCGAGCGTGTGTAGGGGTTCCACTGTTTCCGGGCTCCTGAATCAGCTGGGTACATGAGCAAAGCAGATGATCTCTAGTATCAGGCCCATGGCACGGCTGACTTGTGGCACATAGTCAGCTTCCAGCCACTGAGCCTCTAGCGGCACCGCTGAAGAGGCTCCCTGACCGTTATCAGCGGTGCCGATCCAGGGTAAGGACGGCAGCTGAGATTGAGCCCTTTGCAAGCTGGCGGTGTCTGACCGCGAGTTGGACTGTCCTGCGCAACGACGAAGCTCCTGGTAGACGGGTTCTCGACCAAGATCGCCCGTG
>NZ_LLZG01000118.1 GCF_001509475.1 Streptomyces regalis | reverse complement strand
GTGCCGGGGTTCGTTTCTTCCGGGGCGGGGCCGGGTGGTCCTGGTCCTGGGCGGGGCTGTGGCCGGGCTGGTTGCAGGAGATCGTGCGGGTGACGATGCGGCCGGTCGGGGTGCGGTGGCGTTCGCGGCGTAGGTAGCCGTGGGCCTCCAGCTCGCGCAGGGCGGCGGCGATACGGGTCGTGCCCTCGGGGAAGCGGGCGGCGAGGGTCTTGATGTCGGCGCGGGCTCCGGCGGGGAGGGACTGGATGTACACCGCCAGTCCGATGGCCAGGCCCGACAGGTCCGGGTGCTGGGCCAGGTGGTTGCCGATCACCGTGAAGCGGGTGGTGTGGCGGGCGTTGTCGTGGATGAGGCCGCCGGAGTTGGCCTGTCGGTGGGGGTGGTTTTTGCCCGCGGTACGGGACTGGGCGCGCGTGGGCGCGCTAGGGTTTTGAGCATCCATCGGGAAGGTGCTACTTCCTTGGTGGTCAGGCCCTCGCACTGGGATTGCCGTCCCGGCGAGGGCCGTTGAATGTCTGCGGTTGTGTTGCGCCGAGCGTAGGGCAGGCAACCGTGCCCGAATCCAGCCGAGTTGGTGATGTTCACCCGAGTGGGTGAGTTTGCCGTCGCGGGCGGGAGGAGCGGGAGGAGGGGTGGGGTTTGGTGGGGGTCCTTTCACCCTCGTGTTTCTTGGGGGAGACAGCCCGCGGCACCGGAGCATGGATTCCTGACGGCCGGTGGGAGGACGACTTCGGCCCACACGGTCTTGCGCGGGGTGGGGCCCGGGGAGACGCCCCAGCGGCTGGCCAGCGCCTCGACGAGTACGAGTCCTCGGCCTGACTCGGCGTCGGTGGTCGGGTGTTGGGGGCGGGGGAGACGGTCTCCGTAGGTGTCGGTCAACTCGATACGGAGGGTGTCGGCGACGACGTAGAGCAGCAGCCGGAAGTCGCGTCCCGGGACGCGCCCGTGGATCGCCGCGTTGGCCGACAGTTCGGCGATGACCTGCCTCGCCGGGTCCAGCGGCAGTCCCCAGGAACGGAGCTGCTCCGTCGCGAGCAGGCGGGCGAGGCGGGCGGCGCGGGGGGTGGGGGAGAGCTGGACGCTGAAGTTGCGGATCCGGGTGGGGAGTTCGGGGGATTTCAGATTCACGTCACTCAGCGTGGCGGTGCGTGCTTACTGTGAACAGTGACTCAGCGCGTGCGTCGAGTGACTGTCCGGAGCTTGTCCAGTGGTGTCCAGGCTGTCGGGATGGGTGCGCGGGTAGGGCGCTGCTGCATCGCGGCGGTACGAACGGAGGGGTACGGATGTCGCTTGAGGTGGACACGGGTCGGCTCAAGAGCGAGGCGGATGAGCCGGGTTGGGAGGTGGATCCGGACGACGAGTGGGGCGTGGCGGTGATCACGACCGTGGGGCGGCAGTTGAAGCTGCGGAGGGAGGCGGTGGGGATGCGGGCCGCCGACTTCGCGAAGGCGGTCGGGTACGGGGAGGACCTCGTCTACAAGATCGAGGGCGGGAAGCGGATTCCCCGGGAGGAGTACCTGGACAAGGCCGACGAGGTGCTGGAGGCGGGCGGGCTCATCGCGGCGACGTGGGAGGACGTGCAGAAGGTCCGGTATCCGAAGAAGGTGCGGGCGCTGGGGGAGATGGAGGCCAAGGCGGTCGAGATGCAGCTCTACGACCCCTTGAACATCCACGGCCTTTTGCAGACGCCGGAGTACGCACGTGGGCTGCTCCTCATGCGGCGCCCCGCGTACACCGAGGACGAGGTGGAGCGGTTCATCTCGGCGCGCGTGGCCCGTAAGGCCGTATTCGAGCGGGATCCGGCGCCTGAACTCAGCTTCGTCCTGGAGGAGTGGACGCTTCGGCGGCCCCTCGGTGGTAGGACGGCGCTGCGAGGCCAGCTCGAACATTTGCTGGCGGCAGGGCAGTTGCGGAACGTCGAGCTCCAGGTGATGCCGATGGATCGCGAGGAGCACGCCGGGGTGGACGGCGGGATCGAGGTGCTGAAGTTCGGCGACGGTTCGGCTGTGGGGCGTTCGCCAGCAGTGGCCAATGGCCGCCCGGTGACCGAGCCCAAGCTGCTCCGTATCCTTGAACTGCGGTATGGCATCATCCGGGCGCAGGCTCTCACACCACGTGAGTCGACGGCCTTCATCGAGCAACTGCTGGGGGAAACATGATCCGCAACGCCTCGGCCGGGCACGCCTCCGAGCTGCTGTGGTTCAAGAGCAGCTACAGCAGCGGCAGCGAGGGCGACTCCTGCGTCGAGATCGCGGTAGCGCCCCGCACCGTCCACGTCCGCGATTCCAAGTATGTCGACGCCAGCCCCCGCCTCGCCCTCGCGCCGCAGGCCTGGTCCGCTTTCGTCACGTACGCGTCCGAGAGCTGAGGCGGCCGGCCTCGGTCAGAAGCGGGAGGACTGGCCGGTCCAGGCGCCTGCCGTAGTTGCTTCAGCTCCCCGTACGCCTCCAGGTGGCCCCGTAACGGCGCGCCGACGCGCGATCAACCGCGCCGGGCGCGCCTCGCGCGGCGGATCAGTCGGGACGCGGTGAGGTACAGCGCGGTGACGGCCGCCCAGAGCGCCAGGAACTGGAGCGCGAGGTTCTTGTCGCCGTCGCTCCAGATGAAGGCGGTGAACGCCGGACCGCCGACCCACCAGACGAGCGAGATGAGCCCGATGACCACCCAGGCCACTTCACTGAGGGTCTCCTTGATCAGCTCCAGCATTATTCGGCACTCCCGTGCAGATGAGACGTCTACGTGATCAACCGGCTCAGCTTAAGAACTCCTGACGGAGTGAGGCGCATCGCCTCCGGCTGACTAGCACCGCATCCTGTGCCGTGCGCCCGCCGCCCCAAGCGGTACCTTCATCGTCAGCCGATGAGGAGAGTCAACGTGAGCAAGTTCGTGCGGCCCGCAGCCGAAGGTGCCGACCCCTTCGGTACGGCCCGTCTGCGCCGCGGCGTGCTGGACGCCTGGGCCACCAGTCCCGCCCGTTTCCGCGAGGACGCCAACGCCGAGGAGGATCTCGTCCTCGGGGGGTATCGGGACCGGCTCGTCGTCGAGCTTGCTCAGAACGCCGCCGACGCCGCGGCCAGGGCAGGGGTGGCCGGACGGCTTCGGCTCACTCTCCGCGAAGACGTTCTCGTCGCCGCCAACACCGGCGCCCCCCTCGACGCGGCCGGCGTCGAGTCGCTGTCCACCCTGCGCGCCTCCGCCAAGCGGGACACGGCCTCCGTGGGGCGTTTCGGTGTCGGGTTCGCCGCCGTCATCTCCGTCACCGACGAGCCCGCCGTCGTCGGGCGGCACGGCGGCATCCGGTGGTCCCTCGCCGAGGCCCGGGAGCTGGCCCGGGAGACCGCGCGGCACAGTCCGGGGCTCGGGGATGAGATCCGGCGCCGTGACGGACATGTGCCCCTGCTCCGGCTGCCGTTCGCCGCCGAGGGGACCGCCCCGGATCCGTACGACACCGCCGTCATCCTCCCTCTGCGCGACACCGCCGCCGCCGATCTCGCCGAGCGGCTGCTGCACGCCGTCGACGACGCGCTGCTGCTCGCCCTGCCCGGCCTGGAGGAGGTCGTGGTCGAGGTCGGCGACGCCGAGCCGCGCACGCTGCGCCGCCGGGTCGACGGCCCCTTCACGGTCGTGGAGGACTCCGGCAACGGTGTCACCCACTGGCGTACGGCCGCCGCGCACGGCCCGCTCACGCCCGAGCTCCTCGCCGACCGCCCCGTGGAGGAGCGGCTGCGGCCCCACTGGTCCCTCACCTGGGCCGTCCCCGTCAACGCCGCGGACAGCACCCCGGACCGGCCCCGCACCGCCCTCGTCCTGCACGCGCCCACCCCCAGCGACGAACCCCTCGGCGTCCCGGCCCTCCTCATCGCCTCCTTCCCCCTCGACACCACCCGCCGCCACGCCGCCCCCGGCCCGCTGACCGACTTCCTCGTGCAGCGCGCGGCGGACGCCTACGCCGAGCTGCTCGCCGACTGGCGCCCGGTGAGCGAGGGCATCATCGGACTCGTGCCCGGGCCGCTCGGCAAGGGCGAACTGGACGGCGCCCTGCGTCAGGCGATCCTGGAGCGGCTGCCCCGGACCGGGTTTCTGCCGCCCGCCCACCCGGCCTCCCTCCCCTCGGCCGTCGAGCCACACGAACTGGAACCGGAGCTGCCCGAGTCGCTCCGGCCGCGTGACGCCGAGGTCGTCGAGGGCGCCGGTGCCGACACGGTGCGCGTGCTGGCCGAGGTGCTGCCCACGCTGCTCCCCGCCGGGCTCGAACGGCGCGTGGAGCTGCGGACCCTGGGCGTCGCCCGCGTCCCGCTCACCGACGCGATCGACCGGCTCGCCGGACTGGAGAAGGCGCCGGGCTGGTGGCGGCGGCTCTACGACAGCCTCGCCGGGGTCGACCCGGACCGCCTGTCCGGTCTCCCCGTGCCGCTGGCCGACGGGCGCACCACCATCGGGCCCCGGCAGGTCCTGCTCCCCACCCCTGACGGCGCCTCCATCGACCCCGAGATCCTCGCCCGCCTCGGCCTCAAGGTCGCTCACCCGGACGCCGCGCACCCGCTGCTGGAGAAGCTCGGCGCCCTGCCGGCCACGCCCCGCGCGGTCCTGACCACGCCCCAGGTGCGCGCCGCCGTCGCCGCCTCCCTCGACGAGGACGGCGGGGCGGGCATGGGCTGGGAGGAGGACACCCTCGACGCCGAGGAGCTGGCCGACACCGTCCTCGCCCTCGTGCGGGACGCGGGTCTGGAGCCCGGTGACGAGCCGTGGCTCGGCGCCCTCGCCCTGCCCGACGAGGAGGGGGAGTTGGCTCCGGCCGGCGAACTCGTCCTCCCCGGCAGCCCCTTCGCGCAGGTCATGCGGGAGGACGAACTCGCCACCGTCGACGCCGAGCTGGCCGAGAAGTGGGGCGAGCAGCCGCTCGCCGCCTGTGGCGTCCTCGCCAACTTCGCCCTCGTCCGGGCCACGGACGTCGTCCTCGACCCCGATGAACTGGAGCCGCGCGAAGGGGACTTCGCCGAGCCCGACGACGCGGGTCTGCTGGACGCCGTGGACGTGTGGAGCGAGGACATCCTCGACCGCTTCCCGGACACCCCCGTACCGCCGGTCGCCACCGAGCTGATCGCCGTACGCGATCTGGATCTGGTGGACGACGACAAGTGGCCGCAGGCCCTCGCCCTGCTCGCCCAGCCGCCCCTGCGGGACGCGCTGACCCAGCAGGTACGGATCCTGCTGCCCGACGGCACGCATGAAGTCGTACGGCCGTACACGGCCTGGTGGCTGCGGGGACACCCGGTGCTGGACGGCCGCCGCCCGGCGGGCCTGCTCGCCTCCGGCGGCGACCCGCTCCTGCGCGGCCTGTACGACGAGGCCGACGCGACCGGCTTCGAGGACGAGCAGGTGCTGCGGGCACTGGGCGTGCGGACGTCCGTCGCCGCGCTGCTGGAGGAGCCGGGCGGCGCCGCCGAGCTGCTCGACCGGCTCGCCGACCCGGAGCGCCCCGTCACCTCCGCCCAGCTGCACGCCTTGTACGGCGCTTTGGCCGACCTGGACCCCGAGCAGGTGACCCTGCCGGACGAGGTGCGGGCCGTCGTCGACGGGCGGGTCGAGGTCGTCGACGCGGCCGACGCGGTGGTCGTGGACTCGCCGGACCTGCTGCCCTTCACGGAGGGGGTGCCGCTGCTGCCGGTGCGGCCTTCGCGGGCCGCCGAGCTGGCCGAACTGTTCCAGGTGCGGCGGCTGAGCGAGTCCGTCACCGGGGAGGTGACGAGCGAGGGCACCGAGCATGAGGTGCCGGAGCCGGTGCGGGTGCTGCTGGGGGCGCGGACGCCGGAGTCGTACGTCGAGCACGAGGAACTCGTCGTGGACGGCGTGGAGATCGACTGGCGGCTGACCAACGACGGCGTCCTGCACGCCGCCACCTTGGAGGGCGTGGCCGCGGGGCTTGCGTGGGCGGCGGGGCAGTGGCCGCGGCGGTTCGAGGTGGCGGCGCTGCTGGAGGATCCGTCGCGGACGGGGGAGTTGGCGCGGGATCGGTGGTTCGACTGAGAGCGTGACCGTTACGCATGCGGGTGCCCCCGGAGTCACCGGGGGCACCCTTTTCTCACCGGGTCGTCCGCATCGAGCCTCGGCGTGCTACGCCATGGAGTGTGCGAAGGCCGTCATCTGTTCTCTCAAGTACGCCTCGTGCTCGGGCCGGAGAGTGATGGCGCCGCCCACCCGCTCCATCAGGACGAGCGATGTGACCAGCAGGCCCTGCGTGAGCCCACGCAGTACGTCACTATTGGTGGAGGAGTAGAGGCGGTACAGCCGCGCAGTGAATTCCTGCAACGCCGCCGGATCCACCTCGCAGCCACCCTCGCGGGTAGGTGCCAGACCAGACGGAACATCGAGGAACTCGGCCGCTCCCTGGACGAAAGAGGCGTACAGCTGTCCGCTGTGGTAGCCCGCGTCCCAGAGCGTCTCGTTGCCGTACTCGAAGGGGTAGCTCAATCTGCGATCTCCAGTCTGAGGTCGAGGTCAGGGTACTGCTGCCTGAGCTGCTCGAACCGCTCATGCAGCGCCGCCCGGAACCGCGGGTCCATCCCGGACCTCGTGAACCGGACGACCGCTGGTTCGACTGAGCCTCCGGGGTCGTCCCCTCGGGCGGCCCTGTCCCCGCTCGTTTCGTCAGTCCGCCTCGGGTTCCAGGAAGTAGTCGTACTTCTCCAGGTCGAGCGCGATACCGGTCAGCTGCCGGACGCGCTCGGCGTGTTCCTGCGTCAGCGGATACACGTCGACCAGATGGTCCGCCGGCATCCCCAGGAGTTCTCCGAAGGCTTCCGCGCCGACCGCGGTGACGTCGGTGGACGAGTCCGGGAGGTCGTCGTCCTTGAGATAGCGGACGACGAGGAAGTACACCGTCATGACATCACCTTCCGGGGCTGATCTTGAAATTTCCCGCACAAATTATTCAGGAGCCGTACAACCTTTCGCTTGTGTCGTGAATCTGATCATGCGAGCCAATAGGCTCCCTGATCACTCGGGTCCCGCAAGGCGCCGTGGGCCGCTCGGTACGACACGCGACCGGCGCCGGGACCCCCTTCTCCACGTGGGGAACGACTCATGCGCATGCGTGCCACCCTCGGTGTCGTCACCGGTGCCCTGGCCCTCTCCGCTCTCGCCGTCCCGGCCGCGCAGGCCGACGAGGTCCAGGGCGACACGACGATCTCGAACGTCGTCGTGAACGGCGGCAAGGCGGCCGTCGTCGGCGCGACCACGACGAAGACGATCACCGTCTCCTTCACCGTCCAGGACGCCTCGGGCGTCGACTGGGCGCAGGCGATCCTGTACCACGGCGCCGACATCGACAGCTCCGACACGGGCGCCGTGGCCAACAGCAGCGACGGCCGTGCCACCTGCACCGCGGTCAGCGCCACCACGTCGAACTGCAAGTCGACCTTCAACCTCGACCCGGGCTACAACGTGTTCAACAGCGCGGCCGGCACCTGGAAGGTCTGGGCGATCGCCGCGGGTAACGACGCGGACTACGTCCTGAAGGAAAACGCCAAGACTTTCCTCGTCCAGCGCGCCTCGAAGCTGACGGTGAACGCCTCGCCGGAGCCCGTCGCCAAGGGCAAGACCATCACCGTCACGGGCAAGCTGTCCCGCGCCAACTGGGACCGCGGCACGTACAACGGTTACTCCACCCAGCCGGTGAAGCTGCAGTTCCGCAAGTACGGCACCAGCACCTACACCACGCTGAAGACCATCAAGACGAACACCTACGGCGACCTGAAGACCACGGTCACCGCGTCCGCGGACGGCTACTTCCGCTACCGCTTCGAGGGCACCTCGACCACCCCGGCGGTCAGCGCCACGGGTGACTTCGTCGACGTTCGCTAGTCAGCAGGACGTCCGCCAGTCAGTAGAGCGACGGGACGCCTGCCGCCCGGTGCCGGTTCTTCCGGCGCCGGGCGGTTCCCGATTCCACCATCACTCCGGTCCCGTGACGACCATCGCCGGGTCCCTCATCCCCATGGGGAGCGCATGCGCATCCGAGCCACCGTGGCCGCCGTCTCCGGCGCCCTGGCCCTCTCCGCCCTCGCCGTGCCGGCCTCGCAGGCCGCCGACGCCCCGTCGTACAGCAAAGAAGACGTCCGGGCGGCGGCGCAGGCCGCGCGTCAGGCGGACGCCGACGGCCCCGCCCGCAGCACCTTCGCCGCCGAGGACACGGGCACGCCGTACGCCCTGGACCTCTCCTTCTCCAACGTGAAGATCAACAGCGGCAAGCCGATCGTCGCCGGCATCAGCAACCAGGTGACCGTGCCGGTGACCTACACGGTCACCCACGAAGCGGGCATGGACCTCAACGCCGCCGACCTCATGATCGACGTCGAGATCTACCGCGGCACCACCTACGAGGACGCGACGAAGACCCTCTTCGGTGACGACTGGCCGGTCTGCACCCCCACCTCCTCGACCACCGACACCTGCAAGGGCACCATCGACGTCTACCCGGACTTCGAGCTGGTGAACGCCGACGCCACCACGTGGAAGGCCGGCGGCTACGCGATCGACTGGAACGACCAGGACCCGGAGTCCGAGGACATCGACTGGAGCAAGGTCGGTTTCGCGATGCAGGACGGCCTGGGCAGCACCAAGCTGCAGCGTTACTCCAAGCTGACGGTGAACGCCTCGCCGGAGCCGGTGCAGAAGGGCAAGACCATCACGGTCACCGGCAAGCTGTCGCGCGCCAACTGGGAGACCCACAAGTACGCGGGCTACTCCACCCAGCCGGTGAAGCTGCAGTTCCGCAAGAAGGGCACCAGCACCTACACCACGCTGAAGACCATCAAGACGAACACCTACGGCAACCTGAAGACCACGGTCACCGCGTCCACGGACGGCTACTTCCGCTACCGCTTCGAGGGCACCTCGACCACCCCGGCGGTCAGCGCCACGGGTGACTTCGTCGACGTCCAGTAGGCAGTAGTAGGCAGTAGGGCAGCACGGCAGTAGGAGAAAAAGGGCATGCGTCACGAACTTCCCGGCCCCCGCCGGGAGTTCGTGACGAAGCTCACGAAACTTCCGCGCCGGCCGCACAACCGGCAACCCCGGTCGCCTATCTGATCACATGGGTCAACAGGCCCCACGATCACTCGGGCCCCGACGTGACCGGCAGTGCACGGAACGACGACCAGCGGGGCCCCTTTCCGTACCAGGGGAACGCATGCGCATCAGAGCCACCGTGGCCGCCGTCTCCGGCGCCCTGGCCCTCTCCGCCCTCGCCGTTCCGGCCGCGCAGGCCGCCGACTCCACCGCCGCCCAGCGTGCGGACGTCGCGAAGATCCGCCAGGCCGCCGATGCCGCGTCCGGCAGGGCCGCGGCCGAGGAGGGCAAGCCGTACGCCCTGAACGTCACCTTCTCCAACTTCAAGATCGCCAAGGCGATCAAGGTCGGCACGACCAACCACGTCGCGGCCACGGTGACGTACACGCTGACCCACGGCGAGGACGTCAACATCGCCGCCGCCGACTTCATCACCGACCCCTACATCTACAAGGGCTCCTTCACGAGCCCGGACAACCGGCTCTACGGCAACAAGAAGGCCAAGTGCACTGCGGCCTCGGCGACCACTGCCACCTGCAAGGGCACCATCGACGTCTACCCGGGCGCCCACGAGCTCATCAACACGGACGCCGGCACCTGGAAGGCCGCGGCGGAGGCCACCGCCTTCAACGGCCAGGACCCGGAGGGCGAGACCTTCGACATCACCAAGGTCGGCTACAAGCGCCAGGACGGCCTCGGCACCACGCTGATGCAGCGCTTCTCCAAGCTGACGGTCAACGCCTCGCCCGAGCCGGTGAAGAAGGGCAAGACCATCACGATCACCGGCAAGCTGTCCCGCGCCAACTGGGACCGCGGCACGTACAACGGCTACGTCGAGCAGCCGGTGAACCTGCAGTTCCGCAAGAAGAACAGCAGCACCTACACCACGGTGAAGACCATCAAGACCAACGCCACGGGCGGCCTGAAGACCACGGTCAAGGCCACCGAGGACGGCTACTTCCGCTACACCTTCGCGGGCACGACGACGACCCCGGCGGCCAACGCCACGGGTGACTTCGTCGACGTGCAGTAGCCGGCCACAGCCCTTCTCCTAGGCAGGAAAGCGGCGGTCGACCCACTTCCACGTGAACTCCAGGGCGACCGCCGCCACCGCCGAGATCCCCACCGCGATCCACGGCATCGTGACCCCGACGAGCCGCAGCGCGAAGAACTCCTGCAGCCAGGGCACGACCAGCACCAGCAGGAACCCGAGGCCCATCGCGGCCACCAGCGCCAGACGCCACCAGGTGTACGGCCGGGCGATGATCGCCAGCACCCACATCGAGATCAGGAACAGCGTCAGCGTCGCCACGCTCGTCTCCGCGTCCAACGCGCCCTCCCCGCTGTAGTAGTGACGGGCGATCAGATACGTCGCGAAGGTCGCCACCGCGGCCACCAGGCCGCCCGGGATCGAGTACCGCATGACCCGCCGTACGAAATGGGGTTTCGCGCGTTCCTTGTTGGGTGCGAGGGCCAGGAAGAAGGCCGGGACGCCGATGGTGAGGGTGGAGAGCAGGGTCAGATGGCGGGGCAGGAAGGGGTACTCCACCTGCCAGAACACCACCATCAGCGCCAGCAGCACCGAGTAGACGGTCTTGACCAGGAACAGCGTCGCGACCCGCGTGATGTTGCCGATGACCCGCCGCCCCTCCGCGACCACCGACGGCAGCGTCGCGAAGCTGTTGTTGAGCAGCACGATCTGAGCGACCGCCCGGGTCGCCTCCGACCCCGAGCCCATCGCCACACCGATGTCGGCGTCCTTCAGGGCCAGGACGTCGTTCACGCCGTCGCCGGTCATGGCGACGGTGTGCCCGTGGGACTGGAGCGCGCCCACCATGTCCCGCTTCTGCTGCGGGGTGACCCGCCCGAACACCGTGGCGTCGTCGAGGGCCGTCGCCATCGCGTCCTTGTCGCGGGGGAGCGTGCGGGCGTCGACCGTCGTACCGGTCAGCCCGAGCTTGTTCGCCACCGCGCCGACGGACACGGCGTTGTCCCCGGAGATCACTTTGGCGCGCACGTTCTGCTCGTCGAAGTAGCGCAGGGTGTCGGCGGCGTCGGGCCGCAGCCGCTGTTCCAGTACGACGAGGGCGGCGGGCTTGGCGCCGTCCGCGACGTCGGGATCGTCGAGGTCGCGGTCGGCCCGGGCGAGCAGCAGGACCCGTAGGCCCTGTTCGTTCAGCCGATCGGTTTCGGCCAGGGCCGGGTCGTCGGTGGGCAGGAGCACGTCGGGGGCGCCCAGCAGCCACGTGCTGGCCTCGCCGTTGCCCTCGCTGAAGGAGGCGCCGCTGTACTTGCGGGCGGAGGAGAAGGGCAGGGACTCGGTGCAGCGCCAGTCCTCGGAGTCCGGGTAGGCGTCGATGACGGCCTGGAGGGAGGCGTTCGGGCGGGGGTCGGACTCGCCGAGGGCGCCCAGCACCTTCCGTACGTACTCCTCGTCGTTGCCGTCCAGGGGCCGCAGCTCGGTGACGTCCATGCCGCCCTCGGTGAGCGTGCCGGTCTTGTCGAGGCAGACGGTGTCGACGCGGGCGAGGCCTTCGATGGCGGGGAGTTCCTGGACCAGGCACTGCCGGCGGCCGAGCCGGATGACGCCGATGGCGAAGGCGACCGAGGTGAGGAGTACGAGCCCCTCCGGGACCATGGGCACGATGCCGCCGACGGTCCGGGCGATCGAGTCGTCGAGGTCTCTGTCCTTCACGGTGAGCTGGGTGATGATCAGGCCGATCGCGGCCGGGATCATCATCCACGTCACGTACTTGAGGATGGTGGAGATGCCGGAGCGCAGCTCGGAGTGGACGAGGGTGAAGCGCGAGGCCTCCTCGGCGAGCTGGGCGGCGTAGGCCTCGCGGCCGACCTTGGTGGCCTGGAAGGCGCCGCCCCCCGCGACGACGAAACTGCCGGACAGCACCTGGTCTCCCGGCCGTTTGACGACGGGGTCGGCCTCCCCGGTGAGCAGCGACTCGTCGATCTCCAGCCCGTCCGTCTCGACGCACACCCCGTCCACGACGGCCTTGTCACCCGGCCCGATCTCTATCAGGTCGTGCAGCACGATCTCGCACGTACTCACCTCGGCGGCGACCCCGTCGCGCCGGACCGTGGGCCGCGCCTCACCGATCACCGCGAGCGAGTCGAGGGTCTTCTTCGCCCGCCACTCCTGGATGATCCCGATACTGGTGTTGGCCAGGATCACGAAGCCGAACAGGCTGTCCTGGATCGGCGCGACGAACAGCATGATCAGCCAGAGCATGCCGATGATCGCGTTGAACCGGGTGAAGACGTTGGCGCGGACGATGTCGGCCATGGACCGGCTGCTGCGCACCGGCACGTCGTTGACCTGCCCCCGCGCGACCCGCTCGGCCACCTCGGCCGCGGTCAGCCCACCCGTCGCCACCGGGACGGCGGCAGGGTGCACGGGATTGTCCACATCGGCGCCCGCATCGGTATGCGTCATGCATTCGACGGTACGTGCGGATTTACGGCTTCACCCGCCGAGTGGGCGGAAGTTCCGACCTGGGGAGGACGGGGTGTCGTGCCGTGGTTGTAGGGCGCGGCACCTCAGGACGACTGGGGTTCGCCGGTGGTTTCCCGGGGCTCCGCGGGGGTGGCGGCCGCCCTCTTGATCGCCGCGTCGCGCCTGCGGACGTACCAGATGCCGATGAGCCCGAGGCCCGCGCCGGCCAGGCAGGTCCACACCCACTTGGCGTATCCGTGGTCGTCGAACCAGCCGTAGAAGGGCAGCTGAACGACGAAGAGGACGAACCAGATGATCGTGCCGCCGGTGATGGTCGCGACCACGGGCCCTTCCAGGGGCTCCGGCGCCTCGTGCTTGGGGGTCCACTTCGCCATGAGGGACAGCTTACGAGGCGATCGGATCTGCGCAGATCTACGCGCGGAGATAGCCGATCCAGCCCTTATATGTTCATACTGAAACGGTTTGTGTCTGACCACTTCTCTTCGTAGGAAACACCGAACGCATGCCCTCCTCGGCCCCCGCCAAGGTCCCCGCCCCTGAACAGCCGGGAGCCGGCCCCGCATACGGCGCACTCGACCGCTTCTTCAAGATCTCCGAACGCGGCAGCACCCTGCCCCGGGAGATCCGCGGCGGTTTCGCCACCTTCTTCGCGATGGCCTACATCATCGTGCTGAACCCGATCATCCTCGGCAGCGCGAAGGACGTGTACGGCCACCAGCTGGACAACGGCCAGCTGGTCACCGCGACGGCCGTCACGGCGGCGTTCACCACGCTCCTGATGGGCGTCATCGGCAACGTGCCGATCGCACTCGCCGCCGGTCTGGGCGTGAACTCGGTCGTCGCCCTCCAGCTGGCGCCCCGGATGTCCTGGCCGGACGCCATGGGCATGGTGGTGCTCGCCGGCTTCGTGGTCATGCTGCTCGTCGCCACCGGTCTGCGCGAGCGCGTCATGAACGCCGTCCCCTACAGCCTGCGCAAGGCCATCTCCATCGGTATCGGCCTGTTCATCATGCTGATCGGCCTCGTCGACTCCGGCTTCGTCTCCCGCATCCCGGACGTCGCCCAGACCACGGTCCCGCTCCAGCTCGGCGGCGACGGTCACCTGGGCGGCTGGCCGGTCCTGGTGTTCATCCTCGGCGCGCTGCTCACCCTCGCGCTGATCGTCCGCAAGGTCTCCGGCGCGATCCTGATCTCGATCGTCACGATGACCGTGCTCGCGGTCGTCATCGAGGCGGTCGCGAAGGTGCCGTCCTGGGGGCTCACGACCCCGAAGTGGCCCGGCAACCCGGTCGCCAGCCCCGACTTCGGCCTGCTCGGCGAGGTCAGCCTCTTCGGCGGCTTCGACAAGGTCGGCGCGTTGACCGGCACCCTCTTCGTCTTCACGGTCCTGCTGTCCAGCTTCTTCGACGCCATGGGCACGATCATGGGCGTCAGCGACGAGGCGAAGCTGACCGACGCCCAGGGGCAGATGCCGGGCATCAACAAGGTCCTGTTCGTGGACGGCCTCGCCGTCGCCACGGGCGGCGCCAGCTCCTCGTCCGCCACCACCGCCTTCGTGGAGTCCACGGCCGGCGTCGGCGAGGGCGCCCGTACCGGCTTCGCGAACGTCGTCACCGGCGCCCTGTTCGGCGTGGCGCTGTTCCTGACGCCGGTGGCCACGATGGTCCCGTCCCAGGCGGCCACCCCGGCCCTGCTCGCGGTCGGCTTCCTGATCCTGGCGAACTCCGTCAAGGAGATCGACTGGGCCGACTACACGGTCGCGATCCCGGCCTTCGTGACGATGGTGATGATGCCGTTCACCTACTCGATCACCAACGGCATCGGCATGGGCTTCATCACCTTCGCCGTACTGCGGCTGGCCGCCGGACGGGGCCGGGAGGTGCCGGTCGCGATGTACGTCGTGGCGGCGGTGTTCGGCTTCTACTACCTGATGCCGGCGCTGGGCCTCACGTAAGCCGCCTCATGTAAGCCCGTAGAACTTCTCTGTCTCTTCCACGGCGGTCTGGAACCGCTCGTCGAAGTCATCGCGGATGAGCGTCCGGACGACGTAGTCCTGGACGCTCATTCCTCTTCTTGCCGCATGCTCTCGGAGTCGTTCGAGCAGCTCGTGGTCTATCCGCAGGCTGAGCACGCTGGTCCCCATGAACACGAGGGTTACGGCACCGGTCGGTCCGGTGTGTCACGTTCCGCCATCGGATCACCCAGATGAGTGATGGTGCGGCGAGTGGTCTTTAGCCAGAGTAATGAGTTATCCTAAACAACATGTCGGACCTTACCCATGGCGACGATGCTGCCGCCGTGAACTCTCTGCGCTCCGCCGTGATGCGACTGTCCCGCCGGCTCAAGCACCAGCGGGTCGACGAGTCGCTGAGCCCCACCGAGATGTCGGTGCTGGGCACCCTCTCCCTCTGCGGCAAGGCCACCCCCGGTGAGCTCGCCCGCAAGGAGCACGTCCAGCCGCCGTCGATGACCCGCATCGTCGCCCTGCTGGAGGCCAAGGGACTGGTCCGTCTGGAGCCGCATCCGGAGGACCGGCGCCAGAAGGTCGTCACGAAGACCGAGCAGGCCGAGGCGATGCTCGAGGAGAGCCGCCGCAAGCGCAACGCCTTCCTGGCCACCCTGGTCGAGGGCCTCGACGAGGACGAGTGGGCGAAACTCCGCGCCGCCGCCCCCGTCCTGGAGAAGCTCGCACATCTGTAAGCAACCATCGCTGGGAGGCGAACTCTTTTGAGTACGGGACCCGGAAAAGCTTCCGCACCCGCACCAGATGCCCACGAACCCACATCCACCTTCAAGCCCCGCAAGTCCTCGATGTTCAGCTCACTGAAGGTCAGGAACTACCGCCTGTTCTTCCTCGGCCAGGTCGTCTCCAACACCGGCACCTGGATGCAGCGCATCGCCCAGGACTGGCTGGTGCTCAGCCTCACCGGCTCCGCCACCGCCGTCGGCATCACGACGGCCCTGCAGTTCCTGCCGATGCTGCTCTTCGGCCTCTACGGCGGCGTCCTCGTCGACCGTCTGCCCAAGCGCCGCACGCTGCTCGTCACCCAGACGTCGATGGCCCTCACCGGTATCGCGCTCGCCGCCCTCACCCTCACCGGACACGTCCAGGTCTGGCACGTCTACCTCGCCGCCTTCGCCGTCGGCCTCGCCACGGTCGTCGACAACCCGGCCCGGCAGTCCTTCGTCTCCGAGATGGTCGGCCCGGACCAGCTGCAGAACGCGGTCAGCCTGAACTCCGCGAACTTCCAGTCGGCCCGCCTGATCGGCCCCGCCGTGGCCGGCCTGATGATCACCGGTGTCGGCACGGGGTGGGCGTTCCTCGCCAACGGCCTGTCCTTCGTCGCGCCCATCACCGGACTGCTGCTGATGCGGGCGCGTGAGCTGCACGTCGTCCAGCGGGCGCCGCGTGGCAAGGGGCAGCTGCGGGAAGGGCTGCGTTATGTCGCCGGGCGACCGGAGCTGATCTGGACCATCGCCCTCGCCGGGTTCGTCAGCACCTTCGGCTTCAACTTCCCCGTCTATCTGTCGGCCTTCGCCGACGACGTCTTCCACGCGGGCGCCGGCTCCTACAGCCTCTTCAACACGCTGATGGCGGTGGGCTCCCTGGCGGGCGCCCTGCTCGCGGCCCGGCGCGGTACGGCCCGGATGCGGGTGCTGATCGCGGGGGCGGTGGCCTTCGGCACCATGGAGATGGTGGCCGCTCTCGCGCCCTCCCTGTGGCTGTTCGCCCTGCTCATGGTCCCGATCGGCATGTTCGGCATGACGGTGAACGTCACCGCCAACAGCAGCATCCAGATGACCACCGACCCGGCCATGCGGGGCCGCGTGATGGCCCTGTACATGATGGTGTTCATGGGCGGCGCACCGCTGGGCGCGCCGATCGCCGGCTGGATCACGGACGCGTACGGCGTCCGGGCGGGCCTGGCGGTGGGCGGCGCGATCACGGCCACCGCGGCCGTCACCATCGCCCTGGTCCTGGCCCGGGTCGGCGGCCTGCGGCTGTCGGTGGGCTGGAACCGCGGGCATCCGCAGGTGGGGTTCGTGTCGCGGCAGCGGCGGGAGGAGCAGTTGGCGACAGTGGCGTAGGGACGTCAGTCGTGGGGGAACTCGTCGGTCTTGAGGACGAGGCCGACGACGGTCCCGGTCAGGTCGATGTCCTCACCGAAGGAGAAGCTGACGTCGTTGTGGTACTTGCCGTCCTTTGGCAGGGTGTGCAGATGCCACTCGCCGCTGTACGGGTCCACGATCAGGTACACCGGCACTTCGGCCGCGGCGTAGGTGTCCTTCTTCTGCCCGTAGTCATTGGCCGCCGTGTCCTTGGAGATGACCTCGGCCACGAAGTCGACGTCCTGATAGCGCCAGCGGCCCTTGCTGTCCTTCACAGACCGCTCGGCCATGGCCGTCATGTCGCAGGCGAACCCGTTCAGATGGCCGGGGAAGTCGATCCGCACATCAGACGCCAATCGCTTGCGCGGGTACTTGGCGCGCAACTGGTCGTAGATGGCAGCGATGATCTCCCAGTGGGTCTGCCGCTGCGGTGACATGAAGATGTTCCCCCCGACGATCTCTACCTTCATTCCCTCGGGGATGGGCATCTTCTCAAGCCACTCGAACAGCACGTCCAGAGTCAGCTCGCCGCACTCCTCGGCCATCTCGATCCTGTCGTCAAGGACGGTCATCGTGGCGCTCCTCCCCGGCCGCCGCTCGGTCAGTGGCAGCCGCGCAGTACAACGATACGCACAGTGACCGCGTCACGTGTGGCGATGGTCACGCTCCCGTCCCGAGGGAGCTAGACCCTCCGCGCCAGCACCTGCCCCGGCCAGTCGTGCGTGCCCACGTAAGTCTCGGTACGCACGAAGCCCTGGCTCTCGTAGTAACGGACCAGCTTGCCGTCGTCGCCGGCGTAGCAGTCCACCCGCAGCAGGGAGACGCCCGCCCGCCGGGTCACCTCGGCGGCGTGTGCGAGCAGGGCGCTGCCCGCGCCGTGGCCCTTGAAGCGGCGGTCGGAGGCGAGCCAGTGGATGTAGCGCTCGGGCTCGCCGGGCGGCGGGAGGTGGGAGAGGGAGGCGCCGGGGGAGTCGGTGAGGGTGAGGCCGGCGGCCGGTACGCCGTCGATCTCGGCGATGAAGACGCTGCCCTCGTCCATGTGCCGGGTCACCGACTCCACCGTCCCCGGCCGCTTCGACAGAGGCTTCGTCCCCCACTGTCCCGGGCGCCCCTGCGCGACCAGCCACTCCACGCCGCTGTCGAGCATGCGGAGTATCAAGGGGATGTCGTCGGGCCCGCCGTCCCGGATGGTGATCGTCATCCCCTCATGGTGCCAGGCTGGGGGCATGAGACTCTTCGCCGCCGTGCTGCCCCCAGAGGGCGTGATGCGTGAGCTGGCCACCGAAGTCGCCGAGTTGAAGAAGCTGCCCGGCGCGGACGGGCTGCGCTGGACCGGCCGGCCCGGCTGGCCCCGCGGCGGAGCCGCTAATTGGCACCTCACCCTCGCCTTCTACGGCGAGGTCGACGACGACCTCGTCCCCGACCTCTCGGCCCGCCTGGAGCGCGCCGCGCACCGTACGGCGTCCTTCCGGCTGGCCCTGCGCGGCGGCGGCCAGTTCGGGCACGGGCGGGCCCTGTGGACGGGCGCGGAAGGGGACCTGGAGACCCTGCGGCTGCTGGCGGACCGCAGCGAGGCGGCGGCGCGCAAAGCCGGGGTGCCGATGGGGGAGCACCGGCGGTACAAGGCCCACCTGACGGTGGCGAGGAGCCGGTGGGCGGTGGACGTACGGCCGTATGTCGCGGCCCTCGACTCGTTCACGAGCCGCACCTGGACGGTGGACGAGCTGGTGCTGGTGCGCAGCAATCTGCCGAAGTCGGGGGTGGCGGGCGAGCAGCCCCGGTACGAGGCGGTCGCCCGCTGGCCGCTCGGAGGGGCCGGTTAGGCTCGTTTCCGTGGACCCGAAAACCCGGAACCGGATCATGGCCGGTGCGCTTGTGTTGATGTTCGTGGTGGTGGCGTTGGCTGCGGCGCTCGGCAGGTAACCGAGCGCCACCGCCGCCGCTCCTGCTTCCCTACCAGGCGAACGCCTCAGGAGACGGCCCCGGCCCGGGAAACACCTCGTCCAGACCTGCCAGAAGTTCCTCGCTCAGCTCCAGCTCCGCCGCGCGTAGGGCCGAGTCGAGCTGTTCGGCCGTGCGGGGGCCGACGATCGGGCCGGTCACGCCGGGGCGGGTGAGCAGCCAGGCCAGGGCGGCCTCGCCGGGCTCCAGGCCGTGCTTGTCGAGGAGGTCCTCGTACGCCTGGATCTTGGTGCGTACGGCCGGGTCGGTGAGGACCTCGGCGGCCCGGCCGGAGCTGCGGCGCCCGCCCTCGACCTCCTTCTTGATGACGCCGCCGAGCAGTCCGCCGTGCAGCGGCGACCAGGGGATGACCCCGAGGCCGTAGTCCTGCGCGGCCGGGATGACCTCCATCTCGGCGCGGCGCTCGAAGAGGTTGTAGAGGCACTGCTCGCTGACGAGGCCGATGGTGCCGCCGCGCCGGGCGGCGATCTCGTTGGCCTGGGCGATCTTGTACCCGGGGAAGTTGGACGAGCCGACGTACAGGATCTTGCCCTGCTGGACGAGGACGTCGATCGCCTGCCAGATCTCCTCGAAGCCAGTGGCGCGGTCGATGTGGTGGAACTGGTAGACGTCGATGTAGTCGGTCTGCAGCCGCTTGAGCGAGGCGTCGACGGCGCGCCGGATGTTCACCGCCGACAGCTTGTCGTGGTTGGGCCACGCCGCGCCGTCCGGGCCCATGTTGCCGTACACCTTGGTGGCGAGGACGACCTTGTCCCGCCGCTCGCCGTCCTTCGCGAACCAGTTGCCGATGATGCTTTCGGTACGGCCCTTGTTCTCGCCCCAGCCGTACACGTTCGCCGTGTCGAAGAAGTTGATGCCCGCGTCCAGCGCCGCGTCCATGATCGCGTGACTGTCCGCTTCGTCGGTCTGCGGACCGAAGTTCATGGTGCCGAGGACGAGTCGGCTGACCTTGAGTCCCGTGCGTCCGAGCTGCGTGTACTTCATGACCACCCAGCCAACGGCTTCGAGTGCGCTCTATGCAAGCGATCTTGACGCTAACCACTGGTTAGTGCTTTCCTTTGGTTAGCACTAGCTTGAACTTTCAATCTCCTTGGAAAGAGAGCGTCGTGACCCCCACCTCCTCTGCCCGCAAGGCCCTCGTCGCCGTACTGGCCTCGGCCGCCCTGCTCGGCGCCGCTGCCGTGCCGGCCGTCGCCTCCGCGCCCGCCTTCGCCGCTTCCTTCGCCGGTTACGGAGACTCCGCGCACCTCGGCTACCAGAAGGCTGTCACCGTCCGTGTCCTGAAGGGCGTGTTCGAGCGCGGCGACACCGACGTCGTGGACCGTTACGTCCGCCCCGACTACATCCAGCACAATCCGCTGGCACCCGATGGCGCCGAGACGCTGAAGAACCTCGGCAAGGCCATCCACCAGCAGTTCCCGGATGCCGAGTACGACGTCAAGCGGGTCATCTCCGAGGGCGACCTCGTGCTGGTCCACTCCAACGTCGTGCTGACGCCGGGCGCGCGCGGTCAGGCCGTCTTCGACATCTTCCGCTTCCAGGGCGGGAAGATCGCCGAGCACTGGGATGTGGGGCAGGAGGTGCCGGAGAGTTCCGCCAACGGCAACGACATGTTCTCCACGGTGAGTTGGCCGCAGACGCAGCGGCCGGGGCCGGCCTGGCTCACTGCGTACAACAAGAAGCTGGTCACCAAGGCCTTCGACCAACTCATCGTCGACAAGGACCTGTCCGCCATCGACCGGTACTGGGGTACCGAATACCACCAGCACAACCCGGCGATCGCCGACGGGGTGGAGGGCGTGAAGTCAGGGCTGGGCGGTTACTTCGAGGCGTTCCCGCAGCTGAAGGTCACGCCGAAGCGGGTGATCGCGGAAGGTGACCTGGTGGCGGTGCACAGTCACTACGTGAACGCGCCGGGGGAGCGGGGGCAGGCGATCGTGGATCTCTTCCGGGTGCGGAACGGGAAGATCGTGGAGCACTGGGACGTGATCCAGGATGTGCCGGCGACGTCCGCGAATGACAACGGGATGTTCTAGGGCCGTCCCGCTTCGCGATGGCGTGATGATGGTCATGACCATGTACCGAAAGGCCGATGCCGCGTAGACGGCCTGGCGCGCTGCGCGCTGAACAGTCTCGACAGTCTCTCTGTGTCGCGTGGGGTCTGCCTCCCGACCGGATCCACAGCCTCTCGGCCCGAACCAGCGTGGCGATAGACCGGGTCGAGAGGCTCTCGGACGGCTGCTACCTCTACCCCGGCGCCACCGCCCGTGGACTGCGGCGCTATCGGGCGTTCCTGCATCCACCGGGCCGACGGTCCCGCTATCCGCGGGAGGGCGGGTGTTCGTGCCGCGGCTGCTCCTTCGAGGATGTGCGGCACGCCCGCGACGTGCTTGAGAAAGTCTTGCGTTGCCTCCCCGGCCACGCGCCGAACTCAATGCCCGAGTGCGTGCGCTGGACGCCAAGTACGTCCAGCGCACACTTCCGGATCCGCTTACTGCTCCTCGGCCGTGGCGTTCCAATCGCTGGTGGTGGCGCCGACTGGCCGAGGGCCCGGAGGGTGGATGAGTAGCTCTGCGGCGGCCCTGGCCGAGGTGCCGGGTGAAGAACCGTAGCGTGCTGTCCAGTTCGAACGCCGGGATCTCCGCGTGTCTGCCGGGGTTGGCGTGCAAGGTTCTCTCGGCGGAGGCCAAGGCGTCGAACAGGGCCAAGCCCTGGGCGCGCGGCACCCGTTCGTCGTCCCACTGCAACAGGACTCTTCGGGGTTGAGAGCCTGCGCTCGCAGGATGCCATACCGGGCGAACATGTTGCCCAGGTGCGGTTGTTCGGTCACAAAGTACGCGCCGCTCGGCCCGTCGACGTACGCGATGCGTTCGCGCTCGTCGGTTCGAGCAGCATCATCGGGCCGTCCAGCGCCGCGTGCCCCTCGCGGTCGGTGCGCATGACCTGGATCTCGACGTTGCGTTGTTGGCCGACATCGAGAAGGTGGTCCAACTGCTCCTTGAGGGCTTGGTTACCGCCGAGCGGACGCCTGAGCGTGTGTTCCTCCAGTACGAAGCCGACGATGGGCGCAGGCTTGCGCCGCAAGACTGCCTGTCGGCTCAGGCGGGCTTCGAGGTCGGCTTCGATCTCCTCGTCCTCCAGCTGCGGGCAGTGGGAGGCGAAGACCCCCCGCCCGTACGCCGGGGTTTGGAGCATTCCGGGGATCACGTGGTTGGCGTACATGTAGATCACGGTCGCCGTCGCCTCCAGTTCCGCGTAGTCCTCGAACCACGACCGGAAACGACTGACCTTCAACTCCCGCCCCGCTGCAAGGAGTGCACCTTGTACACCGAGCACCTCGTCCGCGACCTCGACGAACTTGCCCTTGGGTGCCCGCTCTCCCCGCTCCACCATGGCCACTTGGGACTTGGAGTACCCGACGTACTTGCCCAGCGCCTCCTGCGTCATCCCGGCCCGCTCGCGGAAGAACCGCAACAACGAGCCGAACATCTCCAGCACAGCCCCGCACCACCACCACAAACCTCTGGTCACAGTATGTAAGCAGCCGATTGCATCTGCGGCATGTACGAGAAAATCGCCAACCCCTGGCTCCCCACCTGGATCCCCGACACCGGCCACGCTCTCCGCCACGCCGGCATCCACTTCGACGCCGTACGCATGAAAGGCGCCCAGGCAGAACGCACCGCCGTCGAACTCCTCCTCCGCGCCCACTTCGACGCGGGCTCGATCATCCGCGAGCTCGCGGGCGAGCGATACCTGTACTTCCTATTGCCCCCGCAACCCGCCGCCACCCACCGCTGGCCCCCCGGCGTACGCACCCTGACACGCGCCGCCGGCTGCCTGGCATACGTAGGCGTACCGGCCCTGACCGGCGTCACCTGGCCGCTGGAATGGCGGTCGATACCGACGGAGGAAGTCCCTTTCGTGGTGGGGATCTGCTTCACGAAGTGGTGTTGAAATCCCAACAAGATTGAAGCCGGAACTTTCTCCGTCGCCGCCCCCGCATCACCGGATCGGCGGAATAGGCAGATGAAAGGTCTATATGGGTTCTTCGACGGCGCGGCGGCGTGCCAATTGTGTCTGCCGGTTCGAATACTCGCCCTTGGGTGAAATCCCGAAGACGAGCGCCAACAAGGTGGAGCAATCTCTATGAAAGTAATCGCTCGAGCATTTCGAGCCCCTTCGCGGTCCCGGGTCAGACGGCTCCGGACGTCCTTCCTCGCCGTCGGCCTGGCGACGGCGATGTCGATCGGCCTCGCCGGCTCGGCGGCGGCCCAGACGGCTGGGCCCCCCAGTGGGGACAACGTGCAGCCCACGTTCGTGGACGGCAACCCGACCTGTGCCGCGCTCCTGCCCCCGGACTCCTTCCTGTTCGAGTACAAGCAGGAGGAGCCCGTGGAGGACGCGACGAACATCCCGCTGTCCTTCACGAACGCCGACACGGGCCAGACCCTGATGGGAACGCTGGACATCGACGTCAGCAACAGCTCTCAGGGGCAGGTGTTCAGCTTCGACTTCGACGGTGACTTCGTCGCCATCGGTGTCTTCGCCAAGGGTGGTTCGGGCGGCAACCTCTACGACTACCGGCCGACCGGCAACGCGGACGACTCCCTCCTGCACGCGCCGGTCAACACGCGGAACAACCGCTTCTTCGACCTCAGCCATATCTCGTTCTGCATCGGCCAGGTTCAGCCCGGCGCCCTGCGGATCGTGAAGAACAGCAGCAAGGGCGGGCTCGTCCAGACCCCAGGCGCCGAGTTCTCGGTCACTGGCTCCGGTTACAGCGAGAAGGTGACCGACAGCACGACGACCCCGAACGGACAGGTGCCCGACGAGGACCCGGAGACCGGCGAGATCTGCATCTCGGGTCTGACCCCCGGCCAGTACACCGTCGCCGAGACCAAGGCTCCCCAGGGGTACGCCGGGGACCAGGACACCAAGACCGCCACGGTGGTCTCCGGGACGAACTGCACGGACAACCAGCCCACCGGGCAGTCCAACGGCCAGGTCACGTTCTCGGACCCGCCGCTCACCGATCTCACGGTGCACGTCAAGGGTCAGCTGAACGACGAGACCAAGTCCCGGATCACCTGCGACGGCGAGAGCAGCGGTGAGCTCGCCGACCCGGCCGACCTCTCAGTCCCCGGCCTGGAGCCCGGAACCTACACCTGCACGATCTTCATCGACCCGTGATCCCGCCCCTTGAGCGAGCCTGACCTCGCTCTCACGCGAAGGCCCGCCGGTTTGCCCGGCGGGCCTTCGGCACGTCTTGATCGGCGTCAGTCAGTCGCGGGGGAACTCGTCGGTCGTGAGGGTGAGGCCGATGTCCGTGATGGTGAGGTCGACGTCCCCGCCGAAGGTGACCGTCGTCTCCGTGATGTAGTCGCCGTCCTTGGGCTGCGTGTACAGGTGGCACTTGCCCTGGTAGGGGTCGGCGATGAGATAGACGGGGACTTCGGCGAGGGCGTAGGCGGTCTTCTTGGGGCCGTAGTCGTTGTGGGCCGTGCCCTTCGAGATGACCTCGGCCACGAAGACGACGTCCTGGCAGCGCCAGAGGCCTTTCTCGTTCTTCTCGGCTCCCTCGGCCACGAGGGTCACGTCCGAGGCGAAGCCGTTGAGGTGCCCCGGGTAGTCGACGCGGACATCCGACTTCACGCGCTTGCGCGGGTACTTGGTGCGCAGCTGCTCGTAGATGTCGGCGATGATCTCCCAGTGCGTGTCCCGCTGCGGTGACATGAAGATGGCCCCCTCGACGATCTCGACCTTGTAGCCCTCGGGGGTGGTCCGCTCAAGCGACTCGAACAGCCCGTCCAGAGTCAGCTCGCCGTCTTCCTCGGCCATCTCGATCCTGTCTTCAAGGACGGTCATCGTGGCGCTCCTCCCCGGCCGCTCCACGGAAAGGTGCAGCCGCGCAGTACAACGATACGCACCGTAACCGGGACACCGAGGGAACCTCACATGCCTGCCCCGGACACTCAGACCGCGTAGGGCTCGCCCAGGTCCCACGCCTGGTACATCGCCTCCGCGAACGCCTCCGCGATCTTGTGCTCACCGCTCGCGTTCGGGTGCGTGCCGTCGTACGTGTCGAGATGGATGTCGTACGACGGGGGAGGGGAGGCCAGGAGCAGGGGTGAGCGGGGTTCGTCCAGGTCGGCGACTGCCTTCGCCAGGAGTTCATTGAAGCGGGCGACCTCGGCGGCGAAGAGCACTTCGGACTCTGCGCGCACATTCGGGATCACCGGGAGCACGACCATCCGAACGCGCGGGTTCGCCGCCCTCGCCGCCGCCACGAACCCCCGCACGTTCTCCGCTGTCTGCCCCGCGTTCGTATAGAACCCCAGGTCGATCAGGCCCAGCGACACCAGCAGCACATCCGCCCGGTACGCCCGCACCGCCTCGCCGATCAGCGGTGCCATGTGCAGCCAGCCCTCTCCCCAGCCGGCGAGGTGGGCGCGGGGGAAGTCGGGGTCGGCGTACTCGTACGACGTGGGTGCGTCCGTGGCCTTGTCGTACAGCGTCTCGCGCGGGCCGACGAGGGCGAAGGGGCCGCCGTATGTCTCACGCAGGTGCTGCCACATGCGGTAGCGCCATGTGTGTTCGCCGGCGCTGCCGATGGTCTGGGAGTCGCCGACGGGCATGAACCTGAGCATCCGCTCATGATGGACGATCGCTACCTTTCGGTAGGGGGCGGCCGGGTGTGAAGCCTGACACTCCCGGAGCAGTTCACCCCGCTGCCGACCCGGACTCCGAAACACCGGGCCGGATGGCAGGCTTGGGGACATGCGCCGACCGATCGCCCTTCTCGCCGGATTCCTGATCGCGGGCGCGTGCGCCCTACCCGCCTCCGCCGCCGACGGCGACGAGGACTTCACGATCAAGGACCCGCGCATCACAGAGTCCAGCGGTCTCGCCGCGTCGCGTCAGCACCCGGGCATCTACTGGACGCACAACGACCAGGACAAGGGCGCCTACCTCTACGCCGTCGACAGCAGCACCGGCGAGACCGTCGCGACGATCACCTTGACCGGCGTGGGCACCCCGCGCGACGTGGAGGCCATCTCCATGGGGCCGGGGAACGAGATCTACGTCGGTGACATCGGCGACAACGACGGTGTGGAGTGGCCCTATGTGTGGGTCTACCGGCTGCCCGAGCCGAAGACGCTCAAGGATCAGACGATCCGTGCCACGCAGTACGTGGTGAAGTACTCCGACGGGCCGCGCGACGCCGAGTCGCTCGTCGTGCACCCCAAGACCGGGCGCGTCTACATCATCGACAAGCAGGAGGACGGCGGGCACCTGTACGAGGCGCCGGCCGAGCTCTCCGCCACCGGCACCAACGTCTTCAAGCCCATCAGCCCGGTCGACCTGTGGGCCACCGACGCCGCCTTCTCCCCGGACGGCAACACGCTCGCCGTACGCGGCTACTTCGGCGGCATCGCCTACGACTGGAACAGCGGCAAGCTCAAGCGCCTGGAGCGCATCAGCGTGCCCCTGGGCCAGGGGGAGTCCGTCTCCTACTCCACCGACGGCACGAAGATCATGCTCGGCAGCGAGGGAGTCAACAGCGGCGTCGTGGCGAAGGACGCCCCCGGGAACGCCGGGTCCGCCGAATCCTCGTCCGGCGGCGGGAGTTCGGCCTCCTCGGACGACGGCGACAGCGACCGGACCGGCGACCTCAAGCTCGGCGCCATCGCCGTGCTCGTCGCCTGCGCGGTCGTCTTCGGGTTCCGGCGGCTGGTGCGCCGCAGGTGAGCGGTCAGGGCCTGTCCGACAATTCCCGCCTGCCCCGCGACGCCTGGCACGCACTCCCCCCAGAGGGGGACCCCCAGCCGCGTTGCCGAACCGCCCACGTGGCTCCTCCCCCATGACGCCGCGGGGCCCGCCCTCCGGGCGGACGACGGGAATTGTCAGACAGGCCCTAGCTAGGGCGCCGGGGCGAGGGGTCTCCGTGCCGGGCGACGAAGACCTCGAGCCCGTCCAGGATCCGCTGCAGCCCGAACTCGAAGTGGTCGAAGTCGGGATTCCAGGTGTTCTCGTCGAGGGAGGCGAGGAGGGGGTAGCGGCCGGACGCCATGATCTTCTCCAGCATCGGCGCCTGGGCCTGCCAGAACTCCCCGTCCGTCAGGCCCGTCCGGCGCTCGGCCTCCCGCTGGTACAGCTGGGTGCGCGCGGCGCCGACGACGTACCCGTCGATCATGATGATCGCGGAGACCAGCTCGCGGTCGGTCAGGCCCATCGGCTTGATGCGGTCGAGCACCTTCTCCATGCCGTCCAGGGCGCTCGGGCCGAGGATCGGGCGGGACTGGTTGACCTGGAGCAGCCAGGGGTGGCGGCGGTAGAGGGCCAGAGTCGCCCGGCCCAGGGCTTCCAGGGCCGAGCGCCAGCCGCCGTCGCCGAGGTCGGCCGGGTTCTCGGAGGGGCGCTGGACGCGGTCCAGCATCAGGTCGAGCAGCTCGGCCTTGCCGGGGACGTACCGGTACAGCGACATCGTGCCGGTGCCCAGCTCGGCGGCGACCCGGCGCATGGACACCGACTCCAGGCCCTCGGCGTCCGCGACCCGGACGGCCGCTTCCACGATCTGGTCCAGGGTGAGGGTCGGCTTCGGCCCGCGGCTGGGGCGCCGGCCCGTCTCCCAGAGCAGCTCCAACGTGCGGACGATGTCGCCGCTGCCGCTGGTCTCCGTACCGCTGGTGCCGCCCTTGCCGCTCGTCATGCAGTTCAGCTTAAGTCCTCCGAAAAAACTGAGTACGGCGTACGCGCAATCGGGTACGCTGTACTCAGTTATCGAAAGGGGGACTCATGGGTGACGACGGATACGCGGTCCGCGCCGAGGGGCTGGAGAAGCGCTACGGCGAGAAACGCGCCCTCGGTGGCTTCGATCTGGCCGTCCGCGAGGGCACGGTGCACGGTCTGCTCGGGCCGAACGGCGCGGGCAAGACCACCGCCGTACGCATCCTGTCCACGCTGATCAGGCTGGACGCCGGCCGGGCGACGGTGGCCGGCCTGGACGTGGCCCGGCAGCCGCGCGAGGTGCGGGCCCGCATCGGGCTCACCGGACAGTACGCGGCCGTGGACGAGGTGCTCACCGGCCGGCAGAACCTGGAGATGTTCGGCCGGCTCTTCCATCTGGGCGGCAAACGGGCGAAGTTGCGCGCCGCCGAGCTCTTGGAACAGTTCGACCTGACCGACGCCGCCGACAAGGGCGTGGGCAAGTACAGCGGCGGTATGCGGCGCCGCCTCGACCTCGCCGCCTCGATGATCCTCGCCCCGGCCGTCCTCTTCCTCGACGAGCCGACGACGGGGCTCGACCCCCGCAGCCGGGGCGAGGTCTGGGACTCGGTACGGGCGTTGGTGGAGAGCGGTACGACCGTGCTGCTGACCACCCAGTACCTGGAGGAGGCCGACAAGCTGGCCTCGCACATCACCGTCATCGACCAGGGCCGGGCCATCGCCGACGACACCCCGGACGGGCTGAAGAACCTCGTCGGCGGCGACCGTATCGAGGTCGTCGTCGCCGACCGGGCCGACCTCCCCCAGGTGGCGAAGGTCGTCGCCCGCGTCTCGGACGGCGAACCCGAGACGGAGGAGGGCGAGTTGCGGGTGCACGCGCCCGTGGTCGACCGGGTGTCCGCGCTGACCGAGGTCGCGCGGACGTTGCAGGACGAGGGCGTCCAGGTCGAGGACATCGGGCTGCGCAGGCCGAGCCTCGACGACGTCTTCCTGCGCCTGACCGGACACCGCGCCGAGAAGACTGACAAGACCGAGCAGACCGAGAAGACCGAGAAGGGGGCCGTCGCGTGACCGCCGTAGACCTGACCGTCCCGGCCACGCACGGCCGCCTGTACTGGACCCTCGCCGACGTCTGGAACATCGTCCGCCGCGGCCTCACCCACTACCAGCGCCAACCGATCAACATCGCCTGGCAGTTGGGCTTCCCGATCCTGTCCGTCCTGCTCTACGGCTATGTCTTCGGCAGCGCGATGAAGGTGCCCGGCGGCGGGAACTACAAGGACTTCCTGATGCCGGGCATGTTCGTGATGACGATGGCGTTCGGCTTCATCAACACCGCCACCCTCGTCGTCTACGACTCGACGAAGGGCGTCATCGACCGGTTCCGCTCCATGCCGATGGCCTCGTCCGCGGTGGTCGCCGGGCGCGGGATCACCGATCTGCTCGCCGCCTGCGCGGAGTTGGCGATCATGATGCTGACGGCCTTCGCGATGGGCTGGCGCCCGGACGGCGGGTTCGGCTTCCTCGGCGCCTTCGGTCTGCTGCTGTGGCTGCGGTTCGCGCTGATCTGGATCGGGGTGTGGCTGGGCCTGCTGGTCCCGAACCCGGAGGCCGCGGGCGGTCTGTTCGCCGTCGCCTTCCCGCTCACGATGATCTCCAGCATCTTCGTCGCGCCGCAGCTGATGCCCGACTGGCTGGGCTGGGTGGCGGCCTGGAACCCGATCTCGTCCACGGCGGCGGCCAGCCGCGAGCTGTTCGGGGTGCCGGGCACGGCTGTCGCCGGGGACTCCTGGGTCGAGCAGCATGCGCTGCTGATGGCGGGGGTGTGGCCGGTGATCCTGACGGTGATCTTCCTGCCGCTCGCGGTGCGGAGGTTCCAGAAGCTGAGCCGGTGACGCCGCGCGGCGGAGCCGCATATTGATACGGCGTCCTTGACGTGTCCAAGTCACCCGACTTCCATGGGAGGTGCGGGATGTGGGAGCGCTCCCACATGTTCCGGGCCCGCGCCTCCCGAGAGGAAGCAGCGACATGTTCCGCAGCTTGCGAAGAGCGCTGTGTGTGGTGACCGCGGCGCTCCTGTTACCGCTGGTCGGGGTCGGCGCGCAAACGGCCCACGCGGCCGAGGCCGAGGCCGGCGCCGGATACTGGCACACCAGCGGCCGGCAGATCCTGGACGCGGCCGGGCAGCCGGTCCGTATCGCCGGGATCAACTGGTTCGGCTTCGAGACCGGCAACCACGTCCTCCACGGCCTGTGGGCCCGCGACTACAAGAGCATGCTCGACCAGATGAGGTCGCTGGGCTACAACACCCTCCGCCTGCCCTTCAGCGACGACATCCTCAAGCCCGGCACCATGCCGGACAGCATCAACTTCGCCGACGGCAAGAACGCCGACCTGCAGGGGCTGACGTCCCTGCAGGTCCTCGACAAGATCGTGACGTATGCCGGTCAGACCGGCCTGAAGATCGTCCTCGACCGGCATCGCCCAGACTCCGGCGGCCAGTCGGCGCTCTGGTACACGGCGTCGGTCCCCGAGGCGACGTGGATCGCCAACCTCAAGGCACTGGCGCAGCGCTACAAAGGCGACAGCACCGTCATCGGCATCGACCTGCACAACGAGCCCCACGACCCCGCCTGCTGGGGCTGCGGCGACACGACCCGCGACTGGCGCCTCGCCGCGCAACGAGCCGGCAACGCCGTCCTGTCCGTCAACCCCGAGCTGCTGATCATGGTCGAGGGCGTCCAGTCGTTCAACGGCGTCAACGGCTGGTGGGGCGGCAACCTCATGGGCGTGGCCCAGTACCCGGTGCAACTGGATGTGCCGAACCGGCTCGTGTACTCCGCCCATGACTACGCCACGTCCGTGGCCCAGCAGCCGTGGTTCAGCGATCCGGCGTTCCCCGACAACATGCCGGGCATCTGGGACAAGTACTGGGGCTACATCTTCAAGCAGAACATCGCCCCGGTGTGGGTCGGCGAGTTCGGTACGACGCTCCAGTCGGCGGTGGACCAGAAGTGGCTGGCGGCGCTGGTGAACTACCTGCGGCCGACGTCGACGTACGGCGCCGACTCCTTCCACTGGACCTTCTGGTCGTGGAACCCCAACTCCGGTGACACCGGCGGGATCCTGAAGGACGACTGGCAGACGGTGGACACTGTGAAGGACGGGTACCTGGCGAGCGTCAAGGCGCCGGGATTTCCGGGGAGCGGGGGTGGGGGCGGGGGTGATCCCGACCCCGGCGGAGGCACGGCCGCTTGCAGCGCCGTCTACACCGTCAGCAGCGACTGGGGCGGCGGCTTCAACGCCGAGGTGAAGGTGACCAACACGGGGACGACACCGGTCAACTCCTGGAAGGTGACCTGGACCTGGACCGGCTCCCAGCGGGTGACCAGCATGTGGAACGCGTCGTACACCCAGACCGGGGCGACCGTCACCGCCATCAACGCGGGCCACAACGGGGCGATCGCGGCGGGAGGTTCGGCGAGTTTCGGGTTCGGGGGTGCGCCCGGGGGTGGAGGTGTGCCGAGTGTGAGTTGTACGGCGACGTGACGGCGCTGTGAGGCGGGGCGCCTGGTGTGCTGGGCGCCCCGCCGGACCGCGGGATGCCGACGCCGTCGAAGGGTCGGCTCGTCCGGATGGCGGGCTTCGGGGTGCGGGCGGGTGGCCTGGCCTGTCGACTGGGAGCCCTGAGGACTCTCGACGAGACGGAGTGATCATGGCCATCATCGCGGTGTTCGACATGCCCGGCATGACGCAGGCCCAGTACGAGGACGGGGCAAACAGAGTGAACCAGGGGCGCGGCCTGCCCAAAGCCGGCTCCGACTGGCCGGTGCCCGGTCTTCTCGCCCACATCGCGGGTCCCACCCAGAACGGCTGGTTCGTGACGGACGTCTGGGAATCCGAGGATGCCTTCAACCAGTTCGGCCAGATCATCCTTCCCATCCTGCGGGACCTCGGCGTCGCCGATGTGCAGCCGAAGATCTTTCCTGCCTTCAACGTCGTGACGGCCTGAGACGAGGGGGATCGCGCCGGTGAGCCGACAACGCCGACAACAAGGGGCGCCCGGTACTCACCGGGCGCCCCTTGTTGTCGTACGGGAGTGATCAGAGCTTCTCGATCACGTAGTCGATGCACTTCGTCAGCGCCTCGACGTCCGCCGGGTCGATCGCCGGGAACATCGCGACGCGGAGCTGGTTGCGGCCGAGCTTGCGGTACGGCTCGGTGTCGACGATGCCGTTGGCGCGCAGGACCTTGGCGACGGCGGCGGCGTCGATCTCGTCCGTGAAGTCGATCGTGCCGATGACCTGGGAGCGCTTGGCCGGGTCGGTGACGAACGGGTTGGCGTACTTGATGTCCTCGGCCCAGCCGTACAGGGTGCGGGCGGAGGTCGCCGTGCGGCGGACCGACCAGTCCAGGCCGCCCTGGCCGTTGATCCACTCCAGCTGCTGGTTCAGCAGGAAGAGGGTGGCGAGCGCCGGGGTGTTGTACGTCTGGTTCTTGCGGGAGTTGTCGATCGCCGTGGGGAGCGAGAAGAACTCCGGGATGTGGCGGCCGGACGCGTGAATGCGCTCGGCGCGCTCGATCGCGGCCGGGGAGAAGACGCCGATCCACAGGCCGCCGTCGGAGGCGAAGGACTTCTGCGGGGCGAAGTAGTAGACGTCGGTCTCGGAGACGTCGACGGGCAGGCCGCCGGCGCCACTCGTCGCGTCCACGAGGACCAGGGCGCCCTCGTCGGCACCGGCCACGCGCTTGATCGGCATGGCGACGCCGGTGGAGGTCTCGTTGTGCGTGAAGGCGTAGACGTCGACGCCCGCCGCGGCGACCGGCTCGGGGTGCGTGCCGGGGTCGGTGGAGATGACTTCCGGCTCGGCCAGCCACGGGGCGAGCTTGGCGGCCTTGGCGAACTTCGAGCTGAACTCACCGAAGGTGAGGTGCTGCGACTTGTTCTCGATCAGGCCGTGCGTCGCGATGTCCCAGAACGCGGTGGAGCCGCCGTTGCCGAGCACGACCTCGTAGCCGTCGGGCAGCTGGAACAGCTCGGAGATGCCCTCGCGCACCTGGCCGACCAGGTTCTTGACCGGGGCCTGGCGGTGGGAGGTGCCGAGGAGGGAGGTACCGGTCGCGGCCAGCGCGTCCAGCGCTTCCGTCCGCACCTTGGAGGGGCCCGCGCCGAAACGTCCGTCGGCGGGCTTGATGTCAGCGGGAATCTGGATCTCAGCCACGACAGGGAGGTTAGCCGGTGGGGGAAACCTGGGCGAAACCTCGTCCGTCGGATGAGACGGCGTTTCGGTGGGCGTCGGCTGGTTTGCTGGAGGTATGACGGATCTCGAGGCTGCGCTGCGTACCGCCGTCCGAGGCGAGGTCGGCTTCGATGTCACCTCTCGGGCGTTGACCACCATGGACGCTTCCAACTACCGGCGTGTCCCCATGGGTGTGGTGGCACCACATGACGCCGCTGACGTGGCAGCGGTGCTGGAGGTGTGCCGGGACCACATGGTGCCGGTCGTGGCACGAGGCGGAGGTACCTCGATCGCGGGACAGGCCACCGGCACCGGCATCGTGCTGGACTTCACCCGCCACATGAACCGCATCGTGTCCCTGGACCCGCAGACCCGCACCGCCGTGGTCCAGCCCGGCCTCGTCCTCGACCGTCTCCAGGACGCCGCCGCCCCGCACGGACTCCGCTTCGGCCCCGACCCCTCCACCCACAGCCGGTGCACGCTCGGCGGAATGATCGGCAACAACTCGTGCGGCTCGCACTCGGTGGCATGGGGGACGACCGCGGACAGCGTGCGGGAGCTGGACGTGATCAGCGGGCGTGGGGAGCGGCTGCGGCTCGGGCAGGAGTGGGCCGGTGCGCCGCGGGGGCTGCGGGACCTGGTGGAAGGAGACCTGGCGCGGCTGCGCACCGGCTTCCCCGAACTGCCCCGCCGTATCTCCGGATACGCGCTCGACGCCCTGCTGCCCGAGAAGGGCGCCGATGTCGCCCGTTCCTTCTGCGGGAGCGAGGGCACCCTCGGGATCCTCACCGAGGCGACCGTACGGCTGGTTCAGGCGCCACGCGCGCGTGCGCTCGCCGTGCTGGCATACGCCGACGAGAGCGCGGCCGCGGAGGCGGCGGCCGGGCTGCTGCCGCACAGGCCATTGACGGTGGAGGGGATGGCGGCCGACCTGGTGCCGTCGGCGACGGCGCTGCCGCGGGGCGGTGCCTGGCTGTTCGTCGAGACGGGCGGGGAGTCGGCGGCGGAGGCACGCGCGCGTGCGGACGCGATCGTGCGGGCCGCCGATGTCGTCGACGCGCTGGTCGTGACCGATCCGGCCGGGCAGCGGGCCTTGTGGCGCATCCGGGAGGACGCGAGCGGGACGGCGACCCGGATGCCGGACGGGAGAGAGGCCTGGCCCGGCTGGGAGGACTGCGCGGTGCCGCCGGAGCGGCTCGGGGCGTATCTACGGGACTTCCGCGCGCTGTTGACCGCCCACGGGCTGCGCGGCACGCCGTACGGGCACTTCGGCGACGGCTGCATCCACGTCCGTATCGACTTCGACCTGCTGACCGAGGCGGGCATCGGCCGCTTCCGGCGCTTCTCGGAGGAGCTCGCCGAGGTCGTCGTCGCGCACGGCGGTTCGCTGTCCGGGGAGCACGGGGACGGGCAGGCGCGCGCCGAGTTGCTGCCGAAGATGTACGGCGACGAGATGGTCGGGCTGTTCGAGCGGACCAAGGGCGTCTGGGACCCCGACGACCTGCTCAACCCGGGGATGCTGGTGCGCCCGGCCCCCCTCGACTCCAACCTCCGCTTCTCCGTCCTGCCCCGCGAACCGGTGGACGTGGCCTTCGGCTACCCGGCCGACGGCGGCGACTTCTCGGCAGCCGTACGGCGGTGCGTCGGGGTCGCCAAGTGCCGTACGACGTCGGCGACCGGCTCCGCCGTCATGTGCCCGTCCTTCCGGGCCACCGGCGAGGAGGAGCACTCCACGCGCGGGCGTGCCCGGCTGCTGCACGAGATGCTCGCCGGGGAGCTGGTGACCGACGGCTGGCGGTCGACGGAGGTGCGGGACGCGCTGGACCTGTGCCTGTCCTGCAAGGGGTGCCGGTCCGACTGCCCGGTCGAGGTCGACATGGCCACGTACAAGGCGGAGTTCCTGCACCACCACTACGAGGGCCGCCGACGCCCGGCCGCGCACTACAGCATGGGGCGACTGCCGCAGTGGCTGCGCGCGGTGGCACGCACGCGTACGGCGTCACTGGTCAACGCCCTGGCCGCCGTACCGCCCTTGGCCCGGGCGGCGAAACGGCTCGGTGGGATCGCGCCGGAGCGGGAGATTCCGCGGCTGGCGACGCGGACGTTCAGCGCGTGGTGGGAGCGGCGGCGCGAGAAGGCGGCCCTTGACGGGGGTGGCGAGGGCGGCGGGGATGGCGGGGGTGGCGGGCGCGGCGGGGGCGGCGACCTGGTCATCCTGTGGCCGGACACTTTCACCGAGCACCTCTCGCCGTCCGTGGGGCAGGCGGCCGTACACGTGCTGGAGGCGGCCGGGCTGCGGGTGGCGCTGCCGCCGACGGTGCGGTTGAAGACGGCGGGCGGCGGTACGACTGTGGCGCTGGACCCCGGGTCCCTCCTGCGGGGCCGGGGTCGCGTCTGCTGTGGGTTGACGTACATCTCGACGGGGCAGCTCGACCACGCCCGCGCGGTGCTGCGGCGCACCCTCGATCTCATGGAGCCGGTGCTGGAGACGGCCGCCCCGGTCGTCGTCCTGGAGCCGAGCTGCGCGGCAGTCCTGCGCGCGGACCTCCCGGAGCTGCTGCACGACGACCCGCGTGCCCGCCTCCTCGCCGACCGCGTCCTGACGTTCGCGGAGACGCTGGAGCGCCTCGCTCCCGACTGGACGCCGCCCCGGCTGGACCGTCCGGTGGTCGGTCAGACGCACTGCCACCAGCACGCGGTCCTCGGCGACGGGGCCGATCGCCGGCTGCGTCAAGCCGCTCTGCTCTCCGGCGAACTGAGTGGGGGCTGCTGCGGTCTCGCCGGTAACTTCGGCTTCGAGAAAGGGCACTTCGAGGTGTCGGTGGCCTGCGCCGAGGAGCAGTTGTTGCCGGCGGTGCGGGGAGCGGGGGAGGGGACTGTGGTGCTGGCGGACGGGTTCTCCTGCCGGACGCAGCTGGAGCAGCTGGCCGGGGTGCGGGGGCGGCATCTGGCCGAGGTGCTGGCGGAGGCGTTGGAGGGCGGCCACGGACATGACCGGTGAGCGGGGACGGGCGGGCGTTGAGCGGGGGCGGATGGCTGTGGGACTGGGGAGGGTGGCTGTCCTCTCCGACTTCCACGGGGTGCTCCCCGCCCTGGAGGCGGTGCTCGCCGAGCCGGACGTCGCGGCCGCCGAGCGCATCGTGGTCACGGGGGACATCACGGCGGGACCGCAGCCCGCAGAGGTGCTCGACCTCCTGCACAAGCAGGGCGACCGCGTGCTGTGGATCGCGGGCAACGCGGACCGGGAGCTGGTCGAGTACCGCCGGGGCGAGCGGGACGAGATTCCCGACCCGATCGGCCCCTATGCGGCGGGTCGGCTCACCGAGGAGCAGGTCGAGTTCCTCGCCTCCCTCCCCAAGACGCTCACGCTCCGGGTGCACGGCCTGGGCGACGTCCTGTTCTGCCACGCCACGCCCCGCGACGACGAGGAGGTCGTCCTGGTCGACTCGCGCCCGGATCGATGGGCGGAGGTCTTCGACGGCGTCGCCGACTCCGTCCGCACGGTCGTCTGCGGGCACACCCACATGCCGTACGCACGGCTCGCCCACGGACGGCTGGTGGTCAACCCGGGGAGTGTAGGGATGCCGTACGGGCGCGCGGGCGCCCACTGGTGCCTGCTCGGGCCGGGCGTCGACCTGCGGGTGACGGCGTACGACCTTCCGGGGGCGATCGCCCGGCTGACCGCGCAGTGCGGGTACGCCGACATCGCCAAGTGGGCGGACTACTTCCTCCATGCCCGTGCCACGGATGCCGACGCGCTGAGGGTGTTCGGACCGAGGGATGGCCGGGAGGCCGCCTCGTAAGCTGACAGGCTCAGCCGCCGAGACGCACAGGAGCCCACCCATGTCCCTCCGCCTCCAGCCCATCACCCGCGACGAGCACCTGGCCTTCGTCGCGTCCCGCCCCTCCGCCAGCCACACGCAGGTGCCCTCCTGGGGCGACGTGAAGCCCGACTGGCGGGCGGAGAGTCTGGGGTGGTTCGACGAGGCGGGACGGCTGGTCGGCGCGGGGCTCGTCCTCTTCCGGCCGCTTCCGAAGCTGAGGCGGTACCTGGCCTATCTCCCCGAGGGCCCGCTCATCGACTGGTACGCCCCCGACCTCGGCGAGCGCTGGCTGGAGCCGATGCTCGCCCACCTCAAGCGGCAGGGCGCCTTCTCGGTCAAGATGGGCCCGCCCGTCGTCGTACGCCGCTGGAACACCGAGGCGGCGAAGGCGGCCATCGCCGACCCGGCCGCCCGGCGGCTGCGCGACGCGGAGCCGACGTCATGCGACACGCGCGCCCTCGACATCGCCGACCGGCTGCGGCGGGCCGGCTGGCGGCAGGCCGAGCCGGACAGCGAGGAGGGCTTCGCCGTCGGGCAGCCGCGGTACGTCTGCCAAGTGCCGTTCGCCGGGCTGTCGTTGGAGGACATCCACCGCGGCCTCAACCAGCAGTGGCGGCGCAACATCAAGAAGGCCGAGAAGGCCGGTGTGAAGGTCGTGCGGGGCGGCTACGAGGACCTGCCCGTCTTCTACGAGCTCTACGCCGAGACCGCCGAGCGCGACCGTTTCATCCCGCGCCCCCTGCCCTACTTCCAGCGGATGTGGACTGCGCTCACCGCCGAACACCCCGACCGCATGCGGCTCTACCTCGCCCACCACGACGGCGACACCCTCGCCGCCGCCACCATGCTGACCGTCGGCGACCACGTCTGGTACTCCTACGGCGCCTCCACCAGCCGCAGGCGCGAGGTCCAGCCGAACAACGCCATGCAGTGGCGCATGATGGCCGACGCCCACGAACTCGGCGCCGCGGTCTACGACTTCCGGGGCATCACCGACACGCTGGAGGAGTCCAACCATCTGCTGGGCCTGCTGCGGTTCAAGGTGGGCGCCGGCGGTGAGGCGGTCGAGTACCTGGGGGAGTGGGACTTCCCGCTCAACCGGCTGCTGCACAAGGCACTGGACCTGTACATGGCTCGGCGGTAGCTCGCCTCCCCGCGCCTCGCTCGGAATTCACCCGACCACACTCTGAGACAGCCGCGTCATAGGTTCACACACCTGACGATGTCCAATACCCTGGACTAGGCAGTACAGCGTGATGAACGAAACGAATCCCTGAGCCGAGCCCTGGAACGCCCGTGAGCACCCCTGACGCCGCCGCGACACCCGCACCGACCCACACCCGGGCCGTCCCCGAGCCGACGGTCGGCACCCCGCGCCGCTGGGGCGCCCTCGGCCCCGTGGGTCTGGTGCTCGCCGGAGGGGTCTCGGTGCAGTTCGGCGGTGCCCTGGCGGTGAGCCTGATGCCGCGGGCCGGTGCGCTCGGGGTGGTGGCGCTGCGGCTGCTGGTGGCGGCGGTCGTCCTGCTGCTGGTCTGCCGGCCGCGCCTGCGCGGTCACTCCCGTACCGACTGGGCCACGGTGATCGTCTTCGGGATCACCATGGCCGCGATGAACGGCCTCTTCTACCAGTCGGTCGCCCGTATCCCGCTGGGCCCCGCGGTCACCCTCGAGGTGCTCGGCCCGCTCACCCTCTCCGTCCTGTCCTCGCGTCGTGCGATCAACGTCCTCTGGGCCGGACTCGCTCTCGGCGGCGTCTTCCTCCTCGGCGGCGGAGGCTTCGGCAGCCTCGACCCCATAGGTGTCGCCTTTGCCCTGGGGGCCGGCGCCATGTGGGCGGCCTACATCATCTTCAGCGCCCGCACGGGCCGGCGCTTCCCCCAGGCCGACGGACTGGCCCTGGCGATGGCGGTGGGCGCCGTGCTCTTCCTCCCCTTGGGCATCGCCGAATCGGGCATGAAGCTCACCGACCCCGTGACCCTCGGACTGGGCGCGGCCGTGGCCATCCTCTCCTCGGTCCTCCCCTACACCCTCGAACTCCTCGCCCTGCGCCGCCTGCCCGCAGCGACCTTCGCCGTCCTGATGAGCCTCGAGCCGGCCCTCGCCGCCGCCGCCGGCTTCCTCATCCTCGACCAGACCCTGTCCGCCCTGCAGGCCCTGGCGATCGCCCTGGTCATCGCGGCGAGCATGGGGGCCGTGCGGACGCAGGTGGGCCGGGGGAAGGCGAAAGCCGTCCTGAACGGCTAGGCGCGCGGTCGCGGCCCGGCGGTCGCGGCCCGGCGGTCGCGGCCCGGCGGTCGCGGCCCGGCGGTCGCGGCTAGCGCATCAGCAATCCCTGGATTCCACGGCCGTGATGGACGCGCAGCCGGTGCAGCTCCCACAGGCCCACCGCGGTCACCGAGACGGGGGCGCCCAGGATGAACACGACCCGGACCGGCAGCGGCACGGCCTCGTAGGGGTTCGTGAAGATGTCGATCAGAGCCATCTCCCACACCAGCGTCATGGCCAGCAGCGGCGGCATCGTCTCGTGGATGTCGGCGGTGCGGAACACGTGGACCAGGGCCAGGCCGATGCCCCAGACGATGAAGGGCAGCACCCACACGAAGGTGAGCGCGATGCCCATGTAGGTGAGGACGGTCATCACCGGGTTGGTGGCGAAACGGCCGTCCATGAAGCCCGTGAGAACGGAGGCCGGGAACACGAACACCGCGGCCACCAGGGCCACCATCGCACCGAAGCACTTGGCCGCCCGGCGCAGCAGCTCCCGCCGTGCCTCAGGAGAGGCCAGGGCGAGCAGGATCCCCACGGCGACCGGGAAGGTCACGCACAGCACCAGAACGCTGATCCAGGACTGGTTGAAACGGTCACTGGCGGCGTCCTGCACGGAGTTGGCGATCTTGTATGTGGCCGACAGCCACACCATCGCGCCCAGCCCCACCATGGTGCGGATCTTCTGCATACGGACCACCGCGAGGTCCTCGACGATGCCCGGCCTGGACGGCTTGAAGACCCTGCGCGCGGTGTGGATGGGCCCGATCTTCCGCCACAGCCGCGTGAAGGGCCCGGGCGGGGCGGGCATCGGCGGAACCGGGTACGGCGAGTAGGGCGGATGGGGGTGCGGCGAGTAAGGGTGCGGGATGTGAGGCGGATGGCCTCCGGCGGGCGGTGCGGGCGCTGCCGGCGGGGGCGGGTACGGCCCGGGCTGCGGCGGGAACGGCTGCTGGCCGTGCGGGTCGTAGGGCGGCTGCCCGCTCGGGTTCCAGTTGCTCATCGTTGTGCTTCCCCCGATGCGTGACTCATGCGTTGCGTTGCCGATGCCGCAGGCGCGACGGCCGAGTGTATTGAGTGCACGCCAACATCCACACCCACACGCACACCCTTCCCTTCATGAACGCCTCTTGATTCATGCAAGCGTGCTTGCTTGTTTTCTTCTCCGCTGCCATGCTCCTCACCACGCCGCACCATCCCGCAGCGCCACACACCGCACCACCCCGCACACCGCCGTGTCCCGAGGGGAGCGCACCGTGTCCGATCCGACGCCTGTGTTCGACGATCTGCGCGAGGAGAGCGAGGAACTCGACCGGCTCGTGGCCGAGTTGAGCCCCGAGCGGTGGGCACTCGCGACTCCGGCGCCCGGCTGGACCGTCGCCCACCAGATCGCGCACCTCGCCTGGACGGACCGCTCGGCGCTGCTGGCGGTGACCGACGTGGACGCGTTCCACGCGCTGGTGGAGAAGGCGCTGGTCACCCCGGGTTCGTTCGTCGACGAGGGGGCGGAGGAGGGGGCCGGACTTCCGCCCGCCGAGCTACTGGCGAGGTGGCGGGAAGGGCGGGCTGCCCTCGACGCGGCGTTGCGCGAGGCGCCGACCGGCGTCCGCTTCCCCTGGTACGGCCCACCCATGTCGGCTGCCTCCATGGCCACGGCCCGACTTATGGAGACCTGGGCCCACGGTCTGGACGTCGCCGACGCACTGGGTGTGGCGCGCACACCTACCGACCGGCTGAGGCATGTGGTGTGGATCGGGGTACGGACCCGGGACTTCGCCTTCGGCGTGCACGGACTCCCCGCGCCGCTCGACGACTTCCGCGTCGAACTCGTCTCGCCCTCCGGCGCGTTGTGGACCTACGGCCCCGAAGACGCCCCGCAGCGCGTGACCGGCCCCGCCCTCGACTTCTGCCTCCTGGTCACCCAGCGAGCCCACCGCTCCGACCTTGCCCTGCACGCCGAGGGCCCGGACGCCGACCGCTGGTTCGACATCGCCCAGGTCTTCGCGGGCCCGCCGGGCAAGGGTCGCGCGCCGAAGGGGCCCGCGCAGTGACGCCCGCGCCCCGTCCGCTGCGGATCGGCAACGCCTCCGGCTTCTACGGCGACCGCTTCGACGCCATGCGCGAGATGCTCACCGGCGGCGAACTGGACGTCCTCACCGGCGACTACCTCGCCGAGCTGACCATGCTGATCCTCGGCCGGGACCGGCTGAAGGACCCCGGCGCCGGATACGCGCGCACCTTCTTGCGGCAGCTGGAGGAGTGCCTACGGCTCGCGCACGAGCGGGACGTCAGGATCGTCGCCAACGCGGGCGGCCTCAATCCGGTCGGACTGGCGGACGCCGTACGGCAGTTGGCCGATCGCCTGGGCGTCCCCGTCCGGGTCGCCCACGTCGAGGGTGACGATCTCACCGCCGCCCACCCGGGCAGCCTCGCCGCCCACGCCTACCTCGGCGGCTTCGGCATCGCCGCCTGTCTGCGGAAGGGCGCGGACATCGTGGTCACCGGGCGGGTGACGGACGCCGCCCTGGTCACGGGGCCAGCCGCCGCCCACTTCGGGTGGGGGCCGGGGGAGTACGACCGGCTCGCGGGCGCGGTCGTCGCCGGGCATGTGCTGGAGTGCGGGGCGCAGGCGACCGGCGGCAACTACGCCTTCTTCGAGGAGGGCGACGTCCGGCGCCCCGGCTTCCCGCTCGCCGAGCTCCACGAGGACGGCACCTGCGTCATCACCAAGCACCCCGGCACCGGCGGCTTCGTCGACGTCGGCACGGTGACGGCTCAGCTGCTGTACGAGACGGCGGGTGCCCGGTACGCGGGGCCGGACGTCACCGCCCGCCTGGACACCGTATGGCTGACGCAGGACGGCCCGGATCGCGTCCGTGTCGAGGGCGTACGTGGCGAGGCCCCGCCCCCGACCCTCAAGGTCGGCGTCAACCGCCTCGGCGGTTTCCGCAACGAGGTCGCCTTCGTGCTCACCGGCCTCGACATCGAGGCCAAGGCCGCCCTCGTGCGGGAGCAGATGACGGACGCGCTGGCCAAGTCGCCGCCCGCAGAGGTCCGTTGGGGCCTGGTCCGCACCGAACGGCCCGACGCGCCGACGGAGGAGATGGCGAGCGCGCTGCTGCGGCTCGTCGTACGCGATGCGGACCAAGCGGTCGTCGGGCGGGCGCTGAGCGGGGCCGCCGTGGAGTTGGCGCTCGCCAGTTACCCCGGCTTCCATGTGCTGGCACCACCCGGAAAGGGCTCGCCCTATGGGGTCTTCGAGGATGTGTACGTCCCCCATGGTGCGGTCGACCATGTGGCCGTCCTCCACGACGGACGCCGGGTTCCTGTGCCGCCGGCCCACGTGCTGCCGGCCCACGTGCCGCCGGCCCACGACACGGCCGTACTCGACGATGTACTGGAGCCACCACCCCTACCGAAGCCACTGCCACCCGCGCCCACGAAGCGCGTCCCCCTCGGCCTCATCGCAGGCGCCCGCAGCGGCGACAAGGGCGGGAACGCCAACGTCGGTGTCTGGGTGCGGACGGACGACGCCTGGCGCTGGCTCGCGCACGAGCTCACAGCCGCCAGGTTCCAGCAGCTGATCCCGGAAAGCGGTCGGCTGAAAGTCACCCGGCACCTGCTGCCCAACCTCCGCGCCCTCAACTTCGTCGTCGAGGGCATCCTCGGCGAGGGCGTCGCCGCGCAGCACCGTTTCGACCCGCAGGCCAAGGCGCTCGGCGAATGGCTGCGCTCCCGCCACCTGGACATCCCGGAGACCCTGCTGTGACCGTCCTGCCCTCCACCCTGGACACCACCGGCCCCGACTACCGGGCCAACCGCGAGGCCATGCTCGCCAAGCTCACCGACCTCGACGCCGAACACGCCAAAGCCCTCGCGGGCGGCGGCGAGAAGTACGTGGCCAGGCACAGGAAGCGCGGCAAGCTCCTCGCCCGTGAGCGCATCGAGCTGCTCCTCGACCCCGACACGCCGTTCCTGGAGCTGTCGCCGCTGGCCGCCTGGGGCAGTGACTACACGGTCGGCGCGTCCCTCGTCACCGGTATCGGGGTCGTCGAGGGCGTGGAGTGCCTGATCACCGCCAACGACCCGACCGTGCGCGGGGGAGCGAGCAACCCCTGGTCGCTGAAGAAGGCGCTGCGCGCGAACGACATCGCCCTCGCCAACCGGCTGCCCTGCATCAACCTCGTCGAGTCGGGCGGCGCCGACCTGCCGTCGCAGAAGGAGATCTTCATCCCCGGGGGCGCCATCTTCCGGGAACTGACGCGGCTGTCCGCGGCCGGCATTCCCACGATCGCGGTCGTCTTCGGCAACTCGACGGCCGGCGGTGCGTACGTCCCCGGCATGTCCGACCACGTGATCATGGTCAAGGAGCGCGCCAAGGTGTTCCTCGGCGGTCCGCCCCTGGTGAAGATGGCGACCGGTGAGGAGAGCGACGACGAGTCGCTGGGCGGTGCGGAGATGCATGCGCGCGTGTCGGGCCTCGCCGACTACTTCGCGGCCGACGAGCCGGACGCCCTGCGCCAGGCACGCCGGGTGGTTGCCCGCCTCAACCACCGTAAGGCCTACGGCGATCCGGGCCCCGCCGAGCCCCCCAAGTACTCCGCCGACGAACTCCTCGGCATCGTCCCCGGCGACCTCAAGACCCCCTTCGACCCGCGCGAGGTCATCGCCCGCATCGTCGACGCCTCCGACTTCGACGAGTTCAAGCCGATGTACGGAACGAGCCTGACCACCGGCTGGGCAGCCCTGCACGGCTACCCGATCGGCGTGCTGGCGAACGCCCAAGGGGTCCTCTTCAGCGAGGAGTCCCAGAAGGCCGCCCAGTTCATCCAGCTCGCCAACCAGCGCGACATCCCGCTGCTCTTCCTGCACAACACCACCGGCTACATGGTGGGCAGCCAGTACGAGCAGGGCGGCATCATCAAGCACGGCGCCATGATGATCAACGCGGTCAGCAACAGCCGGGTGCCGCATCTGTCCGTCCTCATGGGTGCGTCGTACGGCGCCGGGCACTACGGCATGTGCGGCCGCGCCTACGACCCCCGCTTCCTCTTCGCCTGGCCCAGCGCCAAGTCCGCCGTCATGGGCCCCCAGCAGCTCGCCGGCGTGCTCTCGATCGTGGCCCGCCAGTCGGCGGCCGCGAAGGGGCAGCCGTACGACGAGGAGGGGGACGCCGCGCTGCGCGCCATGGTGGAGCAGCAGATCGAGTCGGAGTCGCTGCCCATGTTCCTGTCGGGGCGGCTGTACGACGACGGCGTCATAGATCCGCGCGACACACGCACCGCCCTCGGTATGTGCCTGTCCGCCATCCACACCGCCCCGTACGAGGGCGCGCGTGGCGGCTTCGGCGTCTTCCGGATGTGAGGGACCTTCCAGTGATCACTTCTGTGCTCGTCGCCAACCGGGGCGAGATCGCCTGCCGCATCTTCCGCACGTGCCGTGAGTGGGGAATCCGGACGGTCGCCGTGTACTCGGACGCCGACGACAACGCCCTCCACACGCGCGTGGCCGACACGGCGGTACGGCTGCCGGGAGCGGCCCCCTCCGACACGTATCTCGACGGCGGCCTGATCGTGAAGGCGGCCGTGGCCTGCGGCGCGGACGCCGTACACCCCGGCTACGGCTTCCTCTCCGAGAACGCCGACTTCGCACGCGCCGTCCTCGACGCGGGGCTCGTCTGGATCGGCCCGCCCCCGGAAGCGATCGAGGCGATGGCGTCCAAGACACGGGCGAAACAGCTGATGGGGCTTGCCCCCCTGGGCGAGGTCACCGAGAGCGACCTGCCCGTGCTGGTGAAGGCGGCCGCGGGCGGCGGAGGGCGCGGAATGAGGATCGTGCGCCGCCTGGAGGAGCTCGACAGTGCGTTGCAGAGCGCGCGCGCTGAGGCCGCGAGCGCCTTCGGCGACGGCGAGGTGTTCGTCGAGCCGTACATCGAGAACGGCCGCCACGTCGAGGTGCAGATCCTCGCCGACACCCACGGCACCGTCTGGGCCCTCGGCACCCGGGACTGCTCCCTGCAGCGCCGCCACCAGAAGGTGATCGAGGAGTCCCCGGCACCCGGCCTCACCGAACGGCTCACGAACGAGCTGCACGCACTGGCCGTACGCGCCTCCCGTGCCGTCGACTACGCCGGCGCCGGCACCGTCGAGTTCCTGGTCGCCGGCGACAAGGCGCACTTCCTGGAGATGAACACCCGCCTCCAGGTCGAACACCCCGTGACGGAAGCGGTCTTCGGCATCGACCTGGTCGCGGAACAGATCCGCGTCGCCGAAGGCCACGCCCTCGCCGCCGACCCGCCACACGCGTGTGGCCACGCCGTCGAGGCCCGCCTCTACGCCGAGGACCCGGCCCACGACTGGGCCCCGCAGACCGGCACCCTGCACCGTTTCGCCGTACCCGAGGGCGTCCGGCTGGACACCGGCTTCACCGACGGCGACGAGATCGGCGTCCACTACGATCCGATGCTCGCCAAGCTCGTCGCCCACGCCCCCACGCGCGCGGCCGCGATCCGCAAGCTCGCCGGCGCCCTGGAACGGACGACGCTCCACGGCCCGCTCACCAACCGCGACCTCCTCGTCCGCTCCCTGCGCCACGAGGAGTTCACGTCCGCCCGCATGGACACCGGCTTCTACGACCGCCACCTCACCGACCTGACACGGCCCACGCCGGACCCGTACGCCCCCCTGGCCGCGGCCCTGTCCGACGCCCACGGCCGCTCCCGCTTCGGCGGCTGGCGTAACGTGCCGTCGCAGTCGCAGACCAAGCGCTACGCGAGGGCGGGCGAGGAGATCGAGGTCCGCTACCGCCACACGCGCGCGGGCCTGGAGGCCGACGGGGTGCGGGTGGTACGAGCCGATGCCGCCCTGGTCGTACTCGAGGTGGACGGCGTACGAAGGAACTTCGAGGTCGCGAGGTACGGCGACGAGATCCACGTGAACGCCACGCGCCTCACGGCACTACCCCGCTTCCCGGACCCGACGGCACAGCTGGCGCCGGGGTCCCTGGTGGCCCCCATACCCGGCACGGTCGTACGGATCGCCGAGGGACTGGCCGTCGGGGCCGCTGTACAGGCCGGACAACCCCTCCTATGGCTGGAGGCAATGAAGATGCAGCACAAGATCTCAGCGCCGCTCACGGGAACGCTGAGCGCCCTTCACGCCGTACCTGGCCAACAGGTGACGGTCGGCTCATTGCTTGCAGTAGTGCAGTTGGCCTAAAGGGGCGCGGGACTGTATCGATATGCGGCTACCGCCGCGTGAGCGCGAGCAACCACACACGACCCGCACCCGGGAAGGAGCCCCATGCCCCCCACCCTCGAATCCGAAGAACACAAGGCCCTACGGTCCGCAGTAGCCGCCCTCGGCAAACGCCACGGCCGCACCTTCGACCGAGAGCAACTCTGGTCCGAGGCCGCCAAACTCGGCTACCTCGGCGTCAACCTGCCGGAGGCATACGGCGGTGGAGGCGGCGGAATCGCCGAACTCTCCATCGTCTTGGAGGAGTTGGGAGCCGCAGGCTGCCCCCTCCTCATGATGATCGTGTCCCCGGCCATCTGCGGCACAGTCATCGCCCGCTTCGGCACCGAGGAACAGAAGCGCGAGTGGCTCCCGGGCCTCGCCGACGGCACCCGCACCATGGCCTTCGGCATCACAGAGCCAGACGCCGGCTCCAACAGCCACCGCATCATGACAACGGCACGCAAAGACGGCGCCGACTGGGTACTCAACGGCCGCAAGGTCTTCATCTCCGGCGTCGACATAGCGGACGCGACCCTCATAGTCGGCCGCACGGAAGACGCCCGCACCGGCCGTCTCAAGCCCTGCCTCTTCATCGTCCCGAGGGACGTCGAAGGGTTCCAGCGCCGCCGGATCGACATGGAACTCCAAGCTCCCGAGAAGCAGTTCGAGCTGACCCTCGACGACGTACGGCTCCCCGCCGACGCCCTGGTCGGCGACGAGGACGCGGGCCTCCTCCAGCTCTTCGCCGGCCTCAACCCCGAACGCATCATGACGGCCGCCTTCGCGATCGGCATGGGCCGGTACGCCCTCGCGCGTGCCGTCGAGTACGCGCGCGACCGCACCGTGTGGAAGACCCCCATCGGCGCCCACCAGGCCATCGCCCACCCCCTCGCCCAGGCGCACATCGACCTCGAACTGGCCCGCCTGATGATGCAGAAGGCGGCGTACCTGTACGACGCCGGAGACGACGTGGGCGCGGGCGAGGCCGCCAACATGGCGAAATACGCGGCGGGGGAGGCCTGCGTCAAAGCCGTCGACCAGGCCGTGCACACCCTCGGCGGAAACGGCCTCACCCGCGAGTTCGGCCTGGCCTCGTTGATAACCGCCGCGCGCGTGTCTCGTATTGCTCCGGTGAGCCGGGAGATGATTCTCAACTACGTCTCCCACCAGACTCTTGGCCTGCCCAAGTCGTACTGACCGGCATCCGTACGGCACCGTGTCGCGAGGAGGAACCGTGTTCCGCAGCGAGTACGCAGACGTCCCGGCCGTAGAACTCCCCATCCACGAGGCCGTACTGGGCCCCGCCGCCGCATTCGGTGACGCACCCGCGCTCATCGACGGCACGGACGGCACCACCCTCACGTACGAACAGCTCGACCGCTTCCACCGGCGCATCGCCGCCGGCCTCGCCGAGGCGGGCGTCCGCAAGGGCGATGTCCTCGCCCTGCACAGCCCCAACACCGTCGCCTTCCCCACCGCCTTCTACGCGGCCACGCGCGCGGGTGCCTCCGTCACGACCGTGCACCCGCTCGCCACGCCCGAGGAGTTCGCCAAGCAGCTGAAGGACTCGGCGGCACGCTGGATCGTCACCGTCTCGCCGCTGCTGGAGGCGGCACGCCGGGCCGCCGAACTCGCCGGCGGGGTCCAGGAGATCTTCGTCTGCGACAGCGCACCCGGACACCGCTCACTCATCGACATGCTGGCGTCCGCGGCCCCCGAACCGCAGACCGACATCGACCCCGCGACGGACGTCGCCGCCCTGCCGTACTCGTCGGGCACCACCGGCATACCCAAGGGCGTGATGCTCACCCACCGCCAGATCGCCACCAACCTCGCCCAGCTCGAACCCGTCATCCCGACCGGCCCCGGCGACCGCATCCTCGCCGTGCTGCCCTTCTTCCACATCTACGGCCTGACCGCCCTGATGAACGCGCCCCTGAGGCTGGGCGCGACGGTCGTCGTCCTGCCCCGCTTCGAGCTGGAGACCTTCCTCGCGGCGATCCAGAACCACCGCATCACCGGCCTGTACGTGGCCCCGCCGATCGTCCTCGCCCTCGCCAAGCACCCGCTGGTCGCGCAGTACGACCTGTCGTCCCTGAAGTACATCGTCAGCGCCGCCGCACCCCTGGACGCAAAGCTCGCCGCCGCCTGCTCGCAGCGCCTCGGCCTGCCGCCGGTCGGCCAGGCGTACGGCATGACCGAACTGTCCCCCGGCACCCACGTCGTCCCCCTCGACGCCATGAACGACGCGCCCCCCGGAACCGTCGGCCGGCTCATCGCCGGCACCGAGATGCGCATCGTCTCCCTCGACGACCCTGACAAGGACCTCGGCGTCGGCGAGTCCGGCGAGATCCTCATCCGCGGCCCCCAGGTCATGAAGGGCTACCTCGGCCGCCCCGACGCCACCGCCGCGATGATCGACCCCGACGGCTGGCTGCACACCGGCGACGTCGGCCACGTCGACGCCGACGGCTGGCTGTTCGTCGTCGACCGCGTCAAGGAACTCATCAAGTACAAGGGCTTCCAAGTGGCACCCGCCGAACTGGAAGCACTCCTGCTCACCCACCCCGGCATCGCGGACGCCGCGGTGATCGGCGTCTACAACGACGACGGCAACGAAGTCCCGCACGCGTACGTGGTCCGCCAGCCGTCCGTCACCGACCTCTCCGAAGGAGAGGTCATGATGTACGTCGCCGAACGTGTCGCCCCCTACAAACGCGTCCGCCAGGTCACCTTCATCGACGGCGTCCCGCGAGCCGCCTCCGGGAAGATCCTCCGCCGCGAACTGCGGACACTCAGGGAGGCCACATGACACTGATCGGCCGTACACGCGCGCGTGCCGTGGAAACCCTCACCCTGGACTCCCCGGCCAACCGCAACGCGCTCTCCGCGGCGCTGGTGGGCGAACTGACCGACGCGCTGACGGACTGCGCCAAGGACGCCGACGTACGCGCGATCGTCCTCACCCACACAGGCACCACGTTCTGCGCAGGCGCCGACCTGCGCGACCCCCCGCCCCCGGACGGACTGGTGGCGCTGCTCCGGCAGATCGTGGAACTGCCCAAACCGGTGGTGGCCCGCGTCACCGGCCACGTCCGCGCGGGCGGCCTCGGCCTGCTCGCGGCCTGCGACATATCGGCGGCATCACGGGAGGCCACCTTCGCCTTCACAGAGGTCCGCATCGGAGTGGCCCCCGCGGTCATCTCCCTCCCGCTCCTGCCCCGCACCGACCCCCGCGCCCTGGCCCGCTACTACCTCACCGGCGAACGCTTCACCGCCCCGGAGGCCGCCCGCATCGGCCTGCTCACGACGGAGGGCGAGGACGTCGACGAGACACTGGCCCCCGTCCTGGACGGCCTGCGTCGCGCCTCCCCCCAGGCCCTGGCCGAGACGAAAGCACTGCTCACGACTAAGGTGCTGGAAACCTTCCACCGGGACGCGGCCGACCTGACCGCGCTCTCGGCCCGGCTGTTCTCCTCCGCACAGGCCCGCGAGGGGATGACGGCCTTCCTCGAAAGACGGGATCCCGAATGGGTGGTGTGAGCACAGTCAGCGACCGCGTGGACCGGGCGGACCGCGTGCCCAAACAGGACCGCAGCCGCGCCACCCGGCAACGGCTCCTGGAAGCCGCCGTGGCCTGCCTCGCCGAGCACGGCTGGGCCGGCTCCACGGTCTCCGTCGTCGCCGAACGCGCCGGAGTCTCCCGAGGCGCCGCCCAGCACCACTTCCCGACCCGCGAGGACCTCTTCACCGCCGCGGTCGAGTACGTCGCCGAAGAACGCTCCCTCGCCCTGCGCGCCCTGTTCCCGCAAGGCGCCGCAGGCGACCGGCGCGCAGTCGTGTCCGCCCTCGTCGACCTCTACACCGGCCCACTCTTCCGCGCAGCCCTCCACCTGTGGGTGGCGGCATCGAACGAGGAGCAGCTGCGCCCCAGGGTCACCGAACTGGAGGCCCGGGTCGGCCGGGAAACCCACCACATCGCGGTGGACCTGCTCGGCGCCGACGAGTCCGGGCCGGGCGTGCGGGAGACGGTCCAGGGCCTGCTGGACATGGCCCGCGGGCTGGGCCTGGCGAACCTGCTCACGGACGACGCCGCCCGCCGGGAGAGGGTGGTGGCGCAGTGGGCGGTGTTGCTGGAGGAGGCGTTGGGCTGAGGGCGTTGTCAGTGGCGAGGGCTACGGTTTCGGCATGGGTGATCACTTCCAAACGATCGTCGACCTCGGGGCGAGCCCGCAGCGGGCGCCGCACCTCGCCGAGCGCGTGGTCGAGTGGCTGGTGGCCGAGGGAATCGTGCTCGCCGAGCGCACGGACTGTGTTCTCGGGCAGCCGCTCGGCCATCCCCCGGGCCCGAACTGGCAGCAGGCTGTGGGGCCGGACGACGCCGACTGGGATCCCTGGGACGGCCTCGCCGTGCACACCGGGCGCACTGTCTTCCATGGCGGGCAGGGCGAGCCGGAGGCAGTGTGCTGTCCGCGCTGCGGGGTCACCACCCGGCTGATCACCGACGAGTGGGAGTTGATCGACGACGCCTGGGTGCCGTTCAGCAAGGCCATCGACGTCTGGTACAAGACGGGCGCGGCCCACGTCGACTGCCCCGCCTGCGCCGAGTCCGTCCCCCTGACCGACTGGACCTGGGCCGACGACTACTTCGCCTTCGGCCACCTCGGCTTCGAGTTCTGGAACTGGCCCCCGTTCACCGAGAAGTTCCGCACCCGAATATCCGAGCTCCTGGACGGCCACCGTACGGCGTATGTGTGGGGCAAGCTCTGACGAGGCCGCCGCTCACGGACTCAGCCGCTCCACCCGCCAGCTCCCGTCCTGCTCCGCCACATACCGCAGCCGGTCGTGCAGCCGGTTCTCCCGCCCCTGCCAGAACTCCACCGCCTGCGGCGCCACCCGGAAACCGCCCCAGTTCGGCGGCACGGGTACCTGCTCGCCCTCGGGATAGCGCGCCGCCAGCTCGGCGTACGAGCCGTCGAGGTCGGCTCGGGTGGCGATGACCGAGGACTGGGCGCTGGCCCAGGCGCCGAGCTGGGAGCCGTGCGGGCGGGTGCGGAAGTACGCGGCCGTCTCGTCGCGCCCGGTGCGCCGCGCCACGCCCGTGACGATGACCTGGCGAGCCATCGGATGCCAGGGGAAGAGGAGGCAGACGTACGGGTTCTCGGCGAGATCTCGGGCCTTGCGGGAGTCGTAGTTGGTGTAGAAGACGAAGCCCTGCTCGTCGAATTGCTTCAGCAGCACCGTGCGGGAGCTGGGCCGCCCCTCGGCGTCCGCGGTGGAGACGATCATCGCGTTCGGCTCGAAGAGGTGGGCCTGTGCCGCGGCCTGCTTGAACCAGCGCGCGAACTGTTCCACCGGAGTGGCTGCCAGGTCGGTCTCGGCGAGGCCCTCGGCCCGGTAGTGCTTGCGCATGGCGGCGGGGTCGGGGACGGGCTCGGCAGGATCGAGGGGGACGGCGTCTCGGTCGGTCACTCGGTCATCTTGCCGTATGCCGCGGGCGCCGTCCGGCATGGTGCCGGTCACCATGGCATGGCACTGAGTGCCGCAGGGCCTCCCCAAAGGTGGCACTGGGGGATATCGTTCTGATGTCGTCGCGGTTGGATGACCGTCGGCCGCACGGGGCATCACAGGGGTACGCCCCGGACCGCGAGTCCCCGCGTTCTTGACCGTGGATCCACCGGGCGCGAGTCCCGATCTCTGCTGACCGACATGTGGTCGTCCCACCCACGTCCCACCCACAAACCATCCGTCGCACACATCACGAGGAGCCGCCTGATGTCCGACTTCGTACCCGGACTCGAGGGAGTCGTCGCGTTCGAGACGGAGATCGCCGAACCGGATAAGGAGGGCGGCGCACTCCGGTACCGGGGCGTCGACATCGAGGATCTGGTCGGCCACGTCTCGTTCGGCAACGTCTGGGGGCTGCTCGTCGACGGCGCGTTCCGGCCCGGTCTGCCGCCCGCCGAGCCCTTCCCGATCCCCGTGCACTCCGGCGACATCCGCGTCGACGTCCAGTCCGCGCTCGCCATGCTGGCCCCCGTGTGGGGACTGAAACCGCTTCTGGACATCGACGAGGAGCAGGCGCGGGAGGACCTGGCGCGCGCCGCCGTCATGGCCCTCTCCTACGTCGCCCAGTCCGCGCGCGGTCAGGGCCTGCCGATGGTTCCGCAGCGCGAGATCGACAAGGCCCAGTCCGTCGTCGAGCGCTTCATGATCCGCTGGCGGGGCGAGCCCGACCCCAAGCACGTGGCCGCCGTCGACGCCTATTGGACGTCCGCCGCCGAACACGGCATGAACGCGTCCACCTTCACCGCCCGCGTCATCGCCTCCACCGGCGCCGATGTGGCCGCCGCCCTCTCCGGCGCCGTAGGAGCCATGTCCGGCCCGCTGCACGGCGGTGCCCCCTCCCGTGTCCTGCACATGATCGAGGAGATCGAGCGCACCGGCGACGCCGAGGCGTATGTGAAGCAGACCCTCGACAACGGCGAGCGCCTCATGGGCTTCGGCCACCGCGTCTACCGCGCCGAGGACCCCCGCGCCCGGGTCCTGCGCCGCACCGCCCGGGATCTGGGCGCCCCCCGCTTCGAGGTCGCCGAAGCCCTGGAGAAGGCGGCCCTCGCGGAGCTCCACGCCCGCCGTCCGGACCGGGTCCTGGCCACGAACGTCGAGTTCTGGGCCGCCATCGTGCTGGACTTCGCTGAGGTCCCGGCGCACATGTTCACGTCGATGTTCACCTGCGCCCGTACGGCGGGCTGGTCGGCGCACATCCTGGAGCAGAAGCGCACCGGCCGCCTCGTCCGCCCCTCCGCGCGCTACATGGGCCCGGGCCCGCGCGACCCGCGCGAGGTCGAGGGCTACGCGGACATCGCGCACTGATCCCGAGCGCACCGGAATCCCCGACCCCTCCGGGACCCCCGACCCCTCCGGCGGGCCGGCATCACGCTGGGCGGACCAGCCCCGCGTGATGCCGCTCGGTGGCCGGCCCGTGCCGCCGAAGACGCCCTACGGAACGTGACTGATCCACTCCGCCAGTATGCTGGGTCGGCTGCGGCGCCCTTACTCCATCATCCGTCCCCACGCGGTGAGTTACGGCCTGCGGCGACCGAGACGTCCCACGGCATGAGGATGAGAACAGGTGCTGATAGCGGGCCGCTACCGGCTGAGCGAGTCGATCGGGCGCGGTGGGATGGGGGAGGTCTGGCGGGCATACGACGAGACGCTCGCCCGGCAGGTCGCCGTCAAGCTTCTGCTGCCCCAGGACTCCGACCCCACCGCCACCTCCCGGTTCCGGCTGGAGGCGCAGACCGCAGCACGGATCGACCATCCCAACGTGGTCGGCGTCCGGGACTTCGGCGAGCACGACAACCGGCTCTTCCTGGTGATGGAGCTGGTCGAGGGCGACAGCCTCGCCCGGGTGGCGTCGCAGTTCGGCGCCCTGCCCGCCGAACGCGTGGCACGTATCGCCGCCCAGGCCGCCGCCGGTCTTGCCGCCGCGCACCGAGAGGGCATCGTCCACCGCGACATCAAGCCCGGCAACCTGCTCCTGGACGCCGACGGCACCCTCAAGATCGGTGACTTCGGCATCGCCCGCTTCCTGGACGACCCCGGCGCCGCGCTGACCGCCACCGGACAGATCGTCGGCACGAGCCTCTACCTCGCCCCCGAGCGCGCCCTGGGAAAGCCGGCGGGCCCGGCCTCCGACGTCTACGCGCTGGGCTGTGTCCTCTACCAGCTCCTCACCGGCCGCCCGCCGTTCCACGCCGACACCGCGGTCGCCATCCTGCACCAGCACCTCGACGCCGCCCCCGTACCGCCCCGCGAGCTGGGCGTCCGGGGCCTGCCGCCCGCCTTCGAGAACTACCTCCTCGGCCTGCTCGCCAAGGACCCCGAACACCGGCCCGCAGCACAGCAGGCCGCCGACTGGTTCGTCGGCGGCGCCTGGCAGGGACGTCCCGAGCCGTTGCCCGACGCGACGTCACCGTCCCGGCATCGGGCGGCCGCCCCGGCGTCCGCCGCCCGGGCACAGCAGGTGAGTGGGGCACAGCAGGTGGGTGAGGCCAGCACGCCGACCACGTACATGCTGCCGTCGGCCCAAGGAACGGCGTCCGTCGGCCGGTCCCGCTCCCGGCCCGGAGCCCGGCCGAGACCCAGCCCCAGACCCCGGGCCGGGACCCGGCGCGTGGCCGCCATGGTGGCCGGAGCGGTGCTCTTCGTGGCCGCGATGCTCCTCGGCATGCTGTGGTTCTCCCCCGACAACACCACCTCGGACGGTACGAAGTCCGAGGCACCGTCCAGCCCGAGCGCCTCCGCATCCACCTCCCCCCTGGCCACGAGCCCGCCCGCTACCGCCTCCCCGAGCCTGGCGGTGGAGACGAGCGCTGGCCAGGAAGGACAGGACGACGACGGCAGCGGCGAGGGCGGCGAGGACGACTGACGGGCGGCCCTCCAAAACGCAGACGACCCGCGAGCTCGGGTCCCTCCGCCGGTGGCGGGGGAGCCGGCCGGACGTTACCGGCGAGCTCGCGGGTCGGGTGACTGCGTTGGATTGGGCCGGCTGCACGCTTTTCTCACGTGCTGGTCCGGCACCGCACTGCGTGTGGTGGCGAGCCGCTAGCCCGCAGCCACCTCGCTCGTCCGGGATTCATACATGTACCGGATCACCTCCTCTCTCGGCGTGAGCCACACACTAGGAACCTCTCGGCCACCGATCAACGGGTTTTTCGAGATGTTGACTGTGGCGATTCCGATCGCGTGCTGTAGCCGTAGCCATCGCCCCGTTGCAGAAGCCGCAGATTCCAGTGGGAGACATTGAATCTGCCCATCGGCGTCGTGAGGCTGTGCTGTCCGCTGGCTCGCACCGAGATGCGGCCGGTCCAGGTCCCTGCCCACTTGCCGATGGGCATGACAGCACGTACGAGATCTCCAGTGACATACCCGAAGTGCTGCTTGGTTCGGGCGCGCCGCAGCCTGGGAAACCCGTAGCGGTCCGGGGTGGTGCGGGTGTAGGAGCCGCGTCCGGTGGCTTTGGCGACGAGGACCTGCTCGGGGAACCGTACGATCGCGTCGCCGCTCTCGTGATCGAGAGGCCCGACGCACAGAGCGTCCAGGGTGTGCGTCTTGGTCAGCCCCATGGCATTGCGGTTTTCCTTGGTGCCTTCGCCTGTCCAGGTGTGCACCGGTCTGCCGAGGGTGCCCAGTGCCTCGATGAGCTGCCATCGGGTCGCGTTCATGGCGGCGGCGTCATGGAGGGGTGCCTTGACCTGCTGAAGGATTTTCGTGAGGCGGTCGGGTCTGTGGGCGAGGAAGACCTCGATGGGTTGGCTGCCCTTGGCCCGGTTGCAGGGGACGCAGGCGAGGACGAGGTTGGAGATGCGGTTCGAGCCTCCTCGGCTGCGGGGTGTGAGGTGCTCGATGTTGAGGGGGACGCCGGTGGCGTCGCAGTAGGCGCAGGCGTTGTTCCATTGGGCTTGCAGGTAGGCGCGAGTGTTGGTTCCGGCGAGTGGTCCCTGCCCGTACTCGACGCCGTTGAGGGGTCTGCCTGCGCTCATGCTGTGGGTGTCGAAGGCGACGAATTCCACGTGTATCTCGGTGACGGGTGCGTAGCGGCAGAGGCGGCTGGCCATGGAGAAGGTGGTGTCGACGCGGTGGCGCTGGGAGGGTGGTAGCCACCTTTCGGGGTGGGTCCGGTTGTTCGATCTGCGGGCTCGGTAGCGGCAGTTGGCGGAGCGTCGTCGGTGTCGGTAGCCGGCGCGCTGTTGCATGCACTTGTGGATCTGGTCGCCGCGATGTTGGAGTTCGACTGAGACCAGTCCGCGCCGGATGCTGACTGTGGTGCCTTGTCCGCTGGTTTCTTTCTTCTCGTCGGTGAGGGCGAGGCCGGTGCCTTTGGAGCCGGGGTCGATGCGTAACTGAACGCCGTCGACTTCCGAGTCGGCCAGCGTGCGGTCTTTGAGGCGGATGGTGAAGGGCACTTGTCGGGCGACGACGGCCCGTCCTTTGCCGAGGAGTTCGCGGGCGCGGGCGGGGTGGCAGGGCATGAGCGGTTGCCCTTCCTTGGAGAGTACGAAGACTCTGCTTTCGCCCACGCCACCGTCGTACGACTGCTCATGTGGGGGAGCGTCACCGCTCCCGTTCTCTGCCGCCTTCGCTGCCGTGGCAGCGCGCTTGGCGTGACGCCGACAGGCTCCGGTGCCCTGCCCGTCGGTCTCCCCTCGCCCATGTTCCCTGCCGGCGCCCCGCGCGGCGGCGGGGTGTCCGTGAGCCGTTTCGTCCCTGCTCCCAGGGGTGTCTGCTCCCACGGATTCCAGAGCAGGCTGCTGAGGAAGCACAGCCTGGTGGGTCTGCTCGCCTGCGGGAAACGTAGTCATCGGGGCACCTCCCTGATCCTGTGGATCGTGATGACTGGGGCTGGTCACTCGACGACCTTGTGGTCGGGGAGCGAGTGGCCTCCCTTCTCGTATGTGCAGCTGACGCTAGTGGCCAAGATCCGCGCATTGGGTTGCAGTCGCCAGATGTCGCCCATTCGTGCGAATCAGCTGAATTCTCCGAACGGGTAGTCGATCTAGCTGCTAAATGCATGCTGGTCATCTAGCGTTCCGTACATGACAGAACAGCAGGCGGTCCGGCAGGCGATACTCAGCGGCTCGACCTTCGAGGAGCAGATCGGGTACGCGCGTGCCGTGGTCGACGGGGACTGGGTGCATGTGTCGGGGACGACCGGGTTCGACTACGCGACGATGGCGATTTCCGAGGACGTGGTGGAGCAGGCCGAGCAGTGTCTGCGGAACGTGGGAGCCGCGCTGGAGGAGGCGGGGTGTTCGTTCGCCGATGTGGTGCGGGTGCGGTACCTGTTGCCGGATCGGGCGGACTTCGAGCCGTGCTGGCCGGTGCTGCGGCGGTACTTCGGGGACGTGCGGCCGGCGGCGACGATGATGATGTGCGGGCTCGCCGACCCTCGTATGAAGATCGAGATCGAGGTTTGTGCCCGGCGGGGGAGTGGCGCTCGTGTCTGACCGTCCCGGACTTCGCATCGCGCCGGTCGACGGCGAGGTCATGCTTCAGGAGTGGCGGCACGTGCACAACGTGATCGTTCCGCCCGCGGCCATGGATCTCGACGAGGTGCGGGAGCGCAGCGGCCGGTACCGCCTGCGGAACGCGTACGTCGGTGACGTCCTCGTCGGCTGTTCGACCGTACGGCCGCCGGAGGGTGAGGACGCGGTGGCGACGGTCATCGCGCGCGTGCTGCCCGAGTACCGGCGGCGCGGGTACGGCACGAAGCTGTACGAGGACGGGCTCGCCCACGCGCGTGTGCTGGGCGCCAGGGCGATCGAGACCTGTGTGCTGGCCGTCAATGAGGAGGGGCTGCGGTTTGCCGGGGCGCGTGGGTTCGTGGAGATCGATCGGTATGTGCTGGACGGCGAGACCGATGAATGGCTCGACCTGCGGCTGGAGTAGGCACGAACGGCTCGTGCCGGCTCGTACAACGATTCCTTCAATCTTGGGGAACACGGTGTGTGCTGCATCACGTTCGAGTTAGATGATTGCAAGTGAGCGAACCGACGCGTCGTACGTGCGGACGCAGCTTGGCAGGGGGTCCAGGTGAGTGCTTCCCGGCGTAGTGGGACCACCGACGAGCTGGGCCCGGATGAACCCGAGCGGGACGGTCCGGAGGGTTCGTCGGGCAGTTCGGGTGGTTCGGAGGGTTCGGCAGGCGGGTCCGATCTGCTGGCCGCGCTGCTGGACGGGATGGACGCGGCTCTGTGCGCCTTCGATGCGGACGGGGTCGTCACCCATTGGAACCGTGAGGCGGAGCGGATCCTGGGGTGGAGTGCGGCCGAGGCCGTGGGGCGGCACGGATTTGCCGGGTGGGCCGTGCGCGAGGCCGATGCCGAGGAGGTCGAGGGGCGGCTGATGTCCGCCATGCAGTCTCCCGGGCGTCAGGTGCACGAGTTCGCCCTGCTGACCAAGGACGGCGGGCGGGTGCTCGTACGGACGCAGTCGGCGGCCGTGCGGGGGCCGGACGGAAAGCCCGCCGGGTTGTACTGCGCCTTCAGTGAGGTGCACGCGCAGATCGATCTCGAGCGGTCGATCGCGTTGAGCGAGGCGTTGTTCGAGGACGCGTCGTGGGGTGTGGTGCTCGTCGACGCCGATCTGCGGCCCGCTGTCGTCAACGCGCATGCGGCTCGGGCGCTGGGTATCGGGCGTACGTCCGTGCTCGGGCGGCCGCTCGGGGAGTTGCTCGCCCAGGGGGTCGAGGAGGTGGAGAGCGCGCTCACGCATGTGCTGGCGGAGGGTGCGCCGCCGGCGCCCGCCGAGATCTGGGTGAGTGTGCGCACGCCGGAGGGTGAGCGTCGTCGTTGCTGGCGGTGTGGCTTCGTGCGGCTGGCCTCGCCGCTCGCGGAGGAGCCGGTGCCGTTGGGGGTGGGCTGGCTCTTCCAGGACGTGACCGAGGGCAAGCAGGCGGAGCAGGAGGCGGCGCAGCTGCGGTTCCGGACGAATCAGCTGCACCGTGCCGCTCGGGCCGCCGCGGAGTGCGAGGACCCTGTGGAGGCGGCGGCCGTTCATCTGGACTTCGCGCTGGCCGGGTTCGCCGATCACGCGCTGATCGACCGGGTCGCGGGTGGGGCGGTCATGGACGCGGATACGGCGGGGCCGGTGCGGCTGGTTCGGATCGCGGTGACGCCCTCCGGTGCGCCGGGGCCGAGTCTGCTCGGTGGGGAGGCCGGGTTGCCGGTGCGGTACGCGGAGGGGCATCCGGCGTTGCGGTGTGTGGCGCGGGCGGGGTCCGTGCGGGCCGATGCGGGTGAGGTGTCGGCGGAGCAGGCGCGTGAGTGGGCGGTGGGCCGGCAGTGGCCGGCTGATGCGGTGCACGCGCTGTGTGCGGTGTTGCGGAGCCGGGGGCGGACGTGGGGGGTCGTGACGTTTCTGCGGGGCGCCGGGCGGAATGCGTTCGAGCGGGCCGATGCGGTGTATGCGGAGGGTGTGGCGGTGCGGATCGCCTCCGCGTTGGATCTGGCTGCGGCTCTGGACGTGGAGGGCTTGCAGTAGCGATGCCGCGTCAGTGCCGGTAGAAGATCCGGTCGCCGTACTTCTCGAACACTCGGCTGTTCCAGTCGAGGCCGCCGTCCACGTTGCCGGAACGCAGGAGCGGGGGCTCGATGCCGCGGGCGGCCAGGGTGGCGGCTGCGGTGGCCATGACGGCCTGGAGGAGCGCACTGGTGACGACCGTGGAGGCGGGGGCGAAGGGGGCCGGGATCGTGTCGAGGGTGAGTTCCGCGTCGCCGGTCGCGATCTTCGAGTCGAGGACGATGTCGCAGTGGTCCTTGAGGTAGGTGCCGGAGACGTGGCGGGACTTCGTCTCCGAGGCGTACGCCACTGAGGTCACGCCGATGACCCTGACGCACAGGGCGCGGGCGTGCATGGCCATCTCGACGGGGAGGGCGTTGCGGCCGGACAGGGAGATGATCACGAGGGCGTCGCCGTCGCGGAGGGGTGAGCTGTCCAGGACGGCGCTTGCGAGGCCGTCCACGCGTTCCAGTGCGGAGCCGAGGGTGGCGGGCATGACATCGACGCCTACGACGCCGGGGACCGTGAGCAGGTTCATCAGGGCGAGGCCGCCCGCGCGGTAGACGATGTCCTGGGCGGCGAGGGAGGAGTGCCCCGCGCCGAAGGCGAAGAGCCGGCCGTCGGCGGTGACGGTGTCGGCGAGCAGGGTGCCGGCTGCCTCGATGCTCTCGGCCTCCTCGTCACGGACCCGCTGGAGCAGGCCGATCGCGGCGTCGAAGAACTGGTCGGCCGGCTTGCTGTCGCTCATGCGGGGCCCTCCGGGGGTGGCGGTCGGGTCGGGTGGTCGCGTGGAGTGTGTCGCGGATCACCGTGCGGTCTGGACCAGTGCGGTGTCAATACGGTCGATGGGTGGGTCGGGGCCGCGCCACGTCCCCGTGCCGCTGTAGGCGGGGGTGCGGCCATATAACCCCGTGTAACCCCCGTGGTTTCCACGGCGCGGCACGGTTGTCCGTGGTATCCGGCAGAATTGAGTGCAGGGCCAGCGCACGCGCCGTGGAGCTGTCTCGCTTCCGGCTGAGCTAATCGCAGAGCTAATCGAGGGGCACGTATGTCCGGACTGATCGACACCACGGAGATGTATCTCCGCACCATCCTCGAGCTGGAGGAGGAAGGTGTGGTCCCCATGCGCGCCCGGATCGCCGAGCGGCTGGACCAGAGCGGGCCGACCGTCAGCCAGACGGTGGCGCGGATGGAGCGTGACGGGCTGGTGTCCGTGGCGACCGACCGGCATCTGGAGCTCACGGACGAGGGGCGGCGGCTGGCCACCCGTGTCATGCGCAAGCACCGCCTCGCCGAGTGCCTGCTCGTCGACGTGATCGGGCTGGAGTGGGAGCAGGTGCACGCCGAGGCGTGTCGCTGGGAGCACGTGATGAGTGAGGCCGTGGAGCGGCGGGTGCTGGAGCTGTTGCGGCACCCGACCGAGTCGCCGTACGGCAACCCCATCCCCGGCCTGGAGGAGCTCGGCGAGAAGGACGGCGCCGATCCGTTCCTGGACGAGGGCATGGTCTCGCTGGCCGACCTCGACCCGGGCGTCGAGGGCAAGACGGTCGTCGTGCGCCGTATCGGCGAGCCGATCCAGACCGACGCGCAGCTGATGTACACGCTGCGCCGGGCGGGCGTGCAGCCCGGCTCGGTGGTGAGCGTGACCGAGTCGGCGGGCGGTGTTCTGGTGGGCAGCGGCGGTGAGGCGGCCGAGCTGGAGGCGGACGTCGCCTCCCATGTTTTCGTCGCGAAGCGCTGAGCCGACGGCACCCGTCGCCTTCGGATTCTCACCCGTGTAACTCCCGGTGCAGGAGCGGGAGTTGTGGCGATCTGTCGATCTCGGCGATTCCAAGATTCAGTGCGCTGAATCGCAGCGCTCGGCCGTTTCGCGTGCCAGGCTGTCGTGAGGCATATGGCCTGAAGGCTCTTGGCCGTGACGGACAGCGATGCGTCCGGCCGGGGAGGGGGCGGGAGGATGTGCCGTGACCGTGGAGAGGGCCCCGGCGCCGTATGGCGCCGGGGCCTGTCCTCCCCTGTGCTGACCCGGAGCCCCGAGCTCCCAGGGTCATTCCCCTCGGACCGTTTTCCCCGAGCGGTCCGCCTCCCGGTGAAGGTCTCCCCTCGGCGATGGCGATCAATCCTTGCGGGGGGTCACTCGAATGAGGGGTGTTGCCCGCAGAGACCGCATTCTCGAATAAAGGTTCGATAGTCTGCGGATGGTCGGGTGACGGGTCACGCGGAACGTGCGCTTCATGGATGTGCGCATAAGATCACGTCGGACACACAGGACATGCACATCGCGTGCGAGGGCGTCTACGCTGCGTGCGGCGAGGGTGGCCCGCGGTGTTCGCGTGAACGACGCCGGATACGGCAGATACGGCAGGCACAGCAGGCACGGCAAGCAGGACGCGGTTCACAGGATCGGCCGGCTCGAGCGGGAGCGAGCGGTCCGAGCGGAGCTAGGGGGGTGCCAGGACCAATGGCGCGACGCATCGACGTGACCGGTACAGGCGGCGTACGTCTCGCGGCCTGGGAGTTCGGCGACCCTCTCAAGACCGACCCCGCCAAGGAGCACGACCGCACGCCCGGCGTCCTGTTACTGCACGGCCTGATGGGCCGCGCGTCACACTGGGCCTCCACCGCCCGCTGGCTCTCCGGGCGGTACCGCGCTGTCGCCCTCGACCAGCGCGGCCACGGCCGTAGCGACAAGCACACGCAGGCCTCCTTCACGCGCGAGGCGTACGTCGACGACGCCGAGGCCGCCCTCGAACAGCTCGGCCTCGCTCCGGCCGTCCTCATCGGCCACGCCATGGGCGCGCTGACCGCCTGGCAGCTCGCCGCCAAGCGGCCCGACCTGGTGCGCGGCGTGGTCATCTGCGACATGCGGGCCTCCGCGCTCGGCTCGGCCTCGCAGCGGGAGTGGGCGGACTGGTTCAAGTCCTGGCCCGTTCCCTTCGCCACGCTCGCCGACGTACGCAAGTGGTTCGGCGAGGACGACCCGTGGGTCGAGCGGCCGAACCCTGCGCGCGGGGAGTTCTACGCCGAGGTGATGCACGAGTGCGAGGACGGGTGGCGGCCGGTTTTCGAGCTGGACCAGATGCTCAAGTCCCGGGAGACGTGGGTGTTCGACGCGCACTGGGAGGAGTTGGCGCAGGTTCAGTGCCCTGCGTTGGTCGTGCGCGGGCTGGACGGGGAGCTCGGGCGGGCTGAGGCTCAGGAGATGGTGCGGGTGTTGCCTCGGGGGGAGTATGCGGAGGTGGCCGACGCGGGTCACCTTGTGCATTACGACCAGCCGGAGGGGTGGCGCGCTGCGATCGAGCCGTTTCTTGAGGCGGTGCGGAGTGAGGCAGGGCGCCCTATGAGCTCGGGGGCTTCTGATTGATGGCGGCTGCGGGTTGTTTGTGGCTGGTCGCGCCCACGCGGCGGAGCCCGCCCATCGATACAGCCCCGCGCCCCCAAGAAAGCGGCATTTGCAGGGACTGCGCGCCAAGAGGCCACCGTCAGCCCTTGCTCACCGCCGTAAGGATCTCCGGTAGGCGGGCCGCCGTGCGCGGAGCCGCCAGCCGGAGACCCAGCCACGTGACCGTCGCCCCGTACCCCGCGCCCACCGGCAGCAGCAGCCAGGTCCATGCCTCCCCGTCCTCGCTCACGTTCAGCCAGATCGTCACCGCGATCACGGGCGCGCACAGCAGGGCCGCCGCGATCATGCCGCCGAAGACCGAGATCCAGGCCAGGCCCGCCTGACCGGGAGCGACGTTCTTGTAGCCCTCCTGAGGGATGGAGTACGGGAAGCGGGCCGACGTCCAGGCGCCCGTCGCCAGCATCGCGCCGAGGAGGGCGAAGGACAGGCCCAGCACCTCGGGGAGCTCGCTCCAGTCGCCGAGGAGCGCTGTCGTCAGGACGGTGACGAGGGTGGCGTAGGGAAGGGTGATCAGCAGCAGCGCCAGCGCCCGGCCGCGCAGCTCGACGCAGGCGTCCCGCGGGGACGAGATCGTCATCGCGACCATCCAGAACGCGGACGTGTCCTGCCCGAACTGGTTGTACATCTGGATGCCGAGCATTCCGGCGGCGAAGCAGGCGAAGTAGATCGAGCCGGTGCCCTGCAGGGCGTTGAACAGCGGCACGATCAGGCCGATGGCGAGCGAGGTCACCCAGGCCGCCTTGGTCTTGGGGTCGCGCCAGATGTAGCGCAGGCTGCGCTCCATGACGGTGCCGGTGCGGCCGGCCGGCAGGAGGCGGGCGAGGCCCGTCGAGGTCCGTTCCCGTACGGCGGCCTTGGTGACCGCCTGGAGCGTGGAGCCGTCGGGCGAGGTCATCAGCCGCGTCAGATGCCGTGACCACACGGCGATCAGCGCCACCAACGCGCCCGCGCTCAAGGCGAGCTGGAGGACACCGACGCCGTACGCTCCCGCACTCACCGACTCCACCGCCCCGATCGCGGACGCCGGCGGCACCCACCGCAGCACATCCGCAGCCGGGTCGAGCTGGCCGAGCCCCGCCGAACCCAGCCGCTGCACCCCGAAGTTCACGACCTGCGCCCCGATCGCGATGACGAGCCCGCTCAGCACCGCCAGATCGCGCCCCTTACGGCTGGTCAGCAGCCGGATGTTGGCCGCGGCGACGGCCCGCGCGAGCGCCACGCACACCAACAGGGCGAGGACGACGGCGACGACTCCGGCGACGTACGCCACTCCGCCCCGCGCGACCGCGATCACCGAACCGGTGAAGAGGCACAGGGTGAACAGCGGCCCTATTCCCACCAGCGAGGCCGCGAGCAGTGCCCGCACCAGGGGCCGGGGTCGCAACGGCAGCATCACGAGCCGCGTCGGGTCCAGGGTCTCGTCCCCACCGGGGAAGAACAGCGGCATCACGGTCCAGCCGAGCGCGAGCACCGCGACGAGCAGGACGACCACGGAGTCGGCGTGCGCGTTGCCGCGCAGCGCGATCAGCCCGAGGAGTTGCAGCGCGGCGAAGAGGAGGACGAGGACGGCCGAGGCGACGTAGGCGGCCCGGCGCCCACCGGACTGCCGCAGCCCGTTGCGGAGCAGGGACAGCTTCAGCCGTACGACGACTCCCGTGACGTCGGTGCTCATCGGGCCCCGCCGCCCAGCCAGTCGAGGTCGGATACGGCGTCGCGGCCGTTCGCGCCGACGAGTTCGAGGAACGCCTGCTGCAACGAGGCCGCCTCCCCACGGACCTCGGCCAGGGGGCCGTGGGCACGGATGCGGCCGGCGGCCATGACGGCGACCCAGTCGCACAACGACTCGACGAGCTCCATGACATGGGAGGAGAAGACGACGGTCGCGCCGGAGGCGGTGTAGCGCTCCAGCACGCCCCGGATGGTCTGCGCGGAGACGGGGTCGACGCCCTCGAACGGCTCGTCCAGGAACAGCACTTCGGGGTTGTGGAGGAGCGCTGCCGCGAGCCCGATCTTCTTGCGCATGCCGGTCGAGTAGTCGACGACCAGCTTGTGCTGGGCCCCCGCCAGATCGAGTACGTCGAGCAGCTGGGTGGCCCGCTTGTCGACCTCGGCCCCGGGAAGCCCGCGCAATCGCCCCGAGTACGCGAGCAGTTCCCGCCCGGAGAGCCGCTCGAAGAGCCGAAGCCCCTCCGGCAACACCCCGATCCGCGCCTTCACCTCGACGGGATCCCGCCACACGTCATGCCCGACGACCGAGACGGCCCCCTGATCGGGCCGCAGCAACCCGGTCACCATGGAAAGGGTCGTGGTCTTCCCCGCTCCATTAGGCCCGACAAGCCCGATGAACTTCCCCGCGGGCAACTCCAGATCAATCCCGGCTACGGCAACTTGCTGCCCGAACCGCTTCCAGAGCCCACGCACGCTAACGGCCGACGTCATGGAGCCAACCTAAGGGGCGCGGGGCTGTGTTCAATATGCGGCTCCGCCGCGTGGGCGCGACAAGCCACAAACAACCCGCAGTCGCCGTCAATCAGCAACCAGGCAGATGAGAAGGCGCTCTTAACGATCCCTACCGCAGGCATACGCAAGCGGCGAGATCAACTCCTCCGCATCCGGCAGCCACCGATTCGCCGGCGTAGGCCGGCAGGCCCACTGCACAGCCCCCCGAGACCCGAACCGGGTAGGAGGCCCGGCGACATACGCCCCCTCCCCGAGCGCGACCAGATCCAGCGACCCGACCGACCACCCCAGCTTGCGCACCAGCTCAGGAAGCTTCACCGACGCACCCGGCAACACGAAGAAGTGCATCCGACGATCCGGCGTCAACGTCACCGGCCCCAGCGTCAACTCCATCCGCTCCATACGGGCAAGGGCGAGAAACCCGGCGGTCTCCGGGACGGAAATCGCATCGAAGGTCCGCCCCGTGGGCAGCAGGATCGACGCGTTGGGCTGCTTCTGCCACATCCGTCGCGCGACCGTCGCGCTCCCCGTCGCCTGCGTCGCCCAGTCGGGGCGTGCGGCGTGCGCGCCGGGCGCGGGGCACGCGGTGTCGCCGCAGGAGCACAGCTGCGCGCCGTCGACGGCTTCCAACCAGGTCCCCGGGAACACGTCCCAGTGGCGCTCCTCGGCATAGCGAACGGCGGTCTCCAGCAGCGTTTCGCCGCGCTGCTTCGGAATCTGTGCGGCTTCGGTGGCCGGGATCGTCTCTTCCACGCTGAACACAACTCCCGCACCCACCTCGGGTTACGGGGGTAGCGCGCGCGGGGGAGGAGCATCGATTCCTCATCTGGGGCGCATGGGTGCACGTGTGGGGGCGCGTGGGAGGAACCGTGGCGCGAGCTGGGTAACCACCTGTGGGGTCGGCTTCCGCCGTTACCCCGGCAATCCTCGCAAGCCTCGCATTTTCGGTATGCCGACGGGGCATTGATCTTCACGGCCGGAACCTTGCGGTGCACAGCCAGTGCCCCGAGCCGGATTCGGTGGTGGAAGACACGTCAACTCGGTGCGTGGGCAGGCACCGCAGCCACAGGGGGTACGCCATGGCCGCAAGGCCTCTCGTCGCGCGACAGCCGAACGAACGGCTGCAGGCACTCATCCAGGAAGCGGGCTGCTCGAACGCAGGGCTGGCCCGCCGCGTCAACATGTGCGGCGCGGAGCACGGCCTCGATCTGCGCTACGACAAGACGTCCGTGGCCCGTTGGCTGCGCGGGCAGCAGCCGCGGGGACGGGCGCCGGCGATCATCGCGGAGGCGCTCGGCCGCAAGCTGGGCCGTACGGTCACGATCGACGAGATCGGCATGGCCAACGGCAAGAACCTCGCGTCCGGCGTCGGTCTCCAGTTCTCGCCGACGGTACTGGGGGCCATCGAGCAGGTCTGCGAGCTGTGGCGCAGCGACGTCGGGCGGCGGGACTTCCTGTCCGGCTCGTCCGTCGCCGCGTCCGCGCTGGTCGAGCCCAGCCGCGACTGGCTGATCTCGTCGCCCGACTCGCAGGTGGCGCGCTCGGCGGGGCCGCGCGTGGGGCAGTCCGACGTGGCGGCCGTGCGGGCGATGACGCAGGCGCTCGTAGACCTTGATCACCAGTACGGCAGCGGGCATGTGCGGCCGGTCGTCGTGCACTACCTGAACAGTGTCGTCTCCGGGCTGCTGGCCGGGTCGTACCGGGAAGCGGTGGGACGGGAACTCTTCGCGGCCGTCGCGCGGTTGACCGAGCTCGCCGGGTACATGGCCATCGACACCGGGCAGCCGGGGCTCGCCCAGCGGTACTACATCCAGGCGCTGCGGCTCGCGCAGGCGGCGGGAGACCGGGGCTACGGCGGATATGTGCTGGCCGCGTCCATGAGCCACCTCGCCGCGCAACTCGGGAACCCGCGTGAGATCGCGCAGTTGGCGCGGGCGGCGCAGGAGGGGGCGCGTGGGCGCGTGCCCCCGCGCGTGGAGGCGATGTTCTATGCGGCCGAGGCGCGAGGGCATGCGTTGATGAGCGACGCGCGGGCCGCGCAGGTGGCGTCCGGGCGGGCGGTGACCGCGCTGGAGACGGCGGATCCGGAGTCCGGGGACGACCCGGCGTGGATCGCGCACTTCGACGAGGCCTATCTCGCCGACGAGTTGGCGCACTGCCACCGCGACCTCGGCCAGGCCGAGGCGGCGGCGCGACGCGCGGAGGAGTCCCTTGCAGGGCTCCCCGAGGCGAAGGCGCGGCGCCGTGCGATCGGTCATGTGCTGCTCGCCACAGCACAGCTGCAGCAGCGTGAGGTCGAACAGGCCTGCCACACCGGGCTGAAGGCCGTGGAGCTCCTGGAGACCCTGCGCTCCAACCGGGGTGCCGAGTATCTGGAGGACTTCCAGCAGCGGCTGGAGCCGTTCCGGGACGAGCCGGTGGTCAGGGAGTTCGGGGCGCGGCTGGACCTGCAGGCGGCGGCGTGAAACGACGGGGTACGAGGGCGTGAACGGCAGGGAAATGAAGGCGCCGGTCCCGGAAGGAGGGCGTATGTAGGGGATGGGGGACCGGACTGTTACGGCGGTCACAGCGATGCAGGTCACGTCCTGGGCTGCGTAGCACGCGGATCGGAGGAGCCGGTAGCGTGAGCCGACGATTCACAAGGTCCCCCATTAGTAGGAGTCCCGGTGACGCAGAGTGGACAGGGCGAGGAGCCCTCGGCGCGGCCCGCGCACGAAGGCATCGTGCTGCCCTCCGACGGTGGTGAGCCGCTGCTGCCGGGTATGACGGGCGGGCAGGGCGGCCGGCCGACGGCGGTACCGGCCACGCCGCCGACCGCACCCCCGCCTTCGGCGCCGCCCGGCGGCCAGGCCTGGGGCACCCCCTGGGGACCCGACCAGCAACACCAGCAGCCGACCCCGCCGCCTGCCGCGCCGGGCCAGTCCTGGGGGACACCGCCCGGCCAGTCCTGGGGCGGGCAGGAACAGCCGTACCAGTCGCCGCCGCCCGCCCAGTGGGGCGCGGCGCCGGATGCCGCCGGAGGCGCGCCGTCCCAAGCGCTGCCGCCGGAGGGCGTGTCGTACGGCCATGACGCCCCGGCCGGGTCACCGATGCCCGCGCCGCAGCGGCCGTACGGGCAGGGCGGCCCCTCGTCGACGCCGCTGCCGCCTGCGGGCGGAGAGACCTACGGCGCTCCTGGCCCGGGTGGTGCCTTGCCGCCCGCCGGTGGGATGACGTACGGCGCCCCGGGCTCCGGCGCGCCACTGCCGCCCGCCGCGCACCACGCCGCCGCCGCGCCCCTCCCGCACGCCGGTGCCGGTGGCTTCGGGGCCCCGTTGCCTCCGGCGGACGAGGGCGCCACTCAGTACATACCGCCCGTCTCCGCATCCCCCGCTTCCGCAGCCGACGAGGGGGCGACGCAGTACATACCGCCGGTGGGGCCGGGGGCGTTGCCGCCCGAGGCCCCCAGTGAGAGCACGCAGATCCTGGGGCGCGTCCGGCAGGGAGGCGGCGCCGGTCCGCAGGGCGCTGCCGGACCGATGCCGTCGGCTTCCGGCGCCGACGCGGAGGCCACGCAGTACATCCCGCCCGTGCCCGGCCAGCCGTTCGGCGCGCCGCACGCAGGGGCCGAGCGGCAGCCGCTCGCCGACTTCGACAACCTCTTCCGCAGCGAGCCGGGCGGCGAGCCCCCGGCCGCGGCCACCCAGCAGATGCCGCGCTTCCAGCAGCCGCAACCGCAGGCGCACGGCGGGCACCAGGCGGCGTACTTCCCGCCCGGCTCGAGCGGCGACGACGGCGGCCGGGAAGGCCGCGGTGGTGGTCGTACGCGCTCTCGGCTGCCGCTCATAGCCGTCGGCGTCGGTATCGCCGTGCTCGGCATCGGCGCGGGCGCGCTGCTCGCCGGCGGGGGCAAGGACGACGACGGCGGCGAGGACAACGCTCCCGTCTCCGCCACGGCCCCGGCGAGCGAGGGCTCCCCCTCCCCGTCGGCCGATCCGGCCGAGCAGCAGGCGATCGCCCTGGACAAGCTGCTGGCCGACAGCGGTGACAGCCGTACCGCCGTGATCAACGCGGTGGGCGCCGTGAAGTCCTGCCGCAACCTCGCTCAGGCCGCCACGGACCTGCGCGGCGCGGCCAAGCAGCGCAACCAGCTGGTCACCGACCTGTCCAAGCTCACCGTCGACCAGCTACCGAACCACACCGCGCTGACCACCGCGCTGACCAAGGCGTGGCAGGCGTCGGCGTCCGCCGACAACCACTACGCGGCGTGGGCGGACCAGGTCGCCGCCAAGAAGAAGCAGCTCTGCAAGAAGGGCCAGGCCCAGTCCACCAACCAGACCCAGGCCGGCGACCGGGCCAGCGGCACCGCCAGCGCGCAGAAGCAGACGGCCGCGCAGCTGTGGAACACGATCGCCAAGAAGTACGGCCTGACGGAGCGCCGGCCGATCCAGCTGTAGTAAGGGCCGGGCGGTCAGTTCAGGTCGGCGTTCTGCAGCGTCTTCGTCACGTCGGTGAAGCCCTTGCGGGCCGCCACCAGCCGCCCGTCCCGTACGACCTGGAGGGTCACGTCACGGTTGACCAGACGGGGGAAGCCGACGGTGGCCAGGACGTCCTGGAACTTCCACCGGAGAGGCGGCGTGAGCCCGCCCGTGGAGACCTTCAGGCCCCTGTTCAGAGCCTCCCGCACAGAAGACGCGGTCACCTCGCCGTCGCCCAGCGACTCGACGACCTTCTTGAACACCGTGTACGCGATCCATGTGGTCTGCACGCCGGCGTCCGCGGGGTCGATGCGGTTGTCGCCGAAGGCCTGCTCGCTGATCACCTTCTTCATCCCGTCCCACCGCGGATCGCTCGCGACCGGGTACCAGCCGGTGATGTACGACCCCTCGTACGGCCCCGACGCCCCGCCGCTCGCGTTGATCACGGTCTGGTCGACGCTGCCGAGGACGGTGGCGGTGCGCACGTCGGGGTACTCCTCGCGGGAGCGCCGGAAGGAGTCCATGAAGGTGGTGCTGCGGTCGCCGAGGGCCGGCACCACACAGCCCGTCTCCGTCGGGTCGTCGGTGGAGTACTGCAGCGCCCGCGCCGACTGGCTGCCGTACTCGGTGGCGTCCTCCTCGGCCAGCTGGTCGGCCGAGGGCGAATGGCCGCCCGCCCTGAGGCCCGAGTTGAGCAGGGGCGGCAGTTCATCGCCCGCGATGCTGTCCGGGCGCACCAGCGCGACGGGGCCGCAGGAGCGGGCCAGCTCCTTGCCGAGGCCCGCCAGGAGGGTGGGCTGGCCGCCGTTGACGGGGTAGGAGAGGGGGCTGGTGAACTCGGCGTTGGTGACGCCGTAGCCGCCGATGTACGGGATGCCGGCGCCCTCCAGCGAGGGCAGGAAGGTGTCGCCGTACTGGCTGTAGGAGCCGATGACCGCGACGACGTTCTCCTCGACCGCGCGGTCGGCGCACCTGGCCGCGGACACGCTGTCGTTGTGGTCGTTGCAGGTGAGGACCTCGAGCTTGCGGCCGCCGAGGCCGCCGTGGGCGTTGACCCAGCGGGCGTACGCCTGCGCGAAGGCCGGCACGCCGGGCTTGTTGGTCGCGTTGGTGTTCTCCGGAGCCCAGGTCATGACGGTGATCGTGTCGTCCCCGGAACCCCCCGTGGTACCGGGGACGACCCCGCATCCGACGGCGAACGACGCACACGCCACCAGTGCCGCCGCGGTACGTGCGGAGGCTCGGACGGGCCGGTTGGTGATCGTGGGGAGGACGGTGCTGCGGGTGCGTCGCCTGCCAGTCATGGTCACGCACGATTCCGCCACACCACTAACCCCGGCGTGACCTTTGGTTATCACGTGGTGACGGGAAGGTGAATTACGGGGGTCGGTCGGGCGGGTGTGACGGGGAACGTACGATCGATGACCGTGCAAGGTTCGGAGAACTCTTCCCGTCGCGGCCGTCGCTCATCCACCATGGGCGGCATGCCCGTAAACGACATGCCGTGGTGGCGCTGGCGCAGCAATGTGCGCTCCGCGCTGCACATGCTCTCCGATCCGGTGTTCCAACGGGACGCCTGGCTGGCCGGCGTCGACGGATACGGCGACGTCACCGACGCTGTGTACCGCCTGGTCGAGGACACCTGGCTGGACAACTGGTCCGCCGAGAAGTACGTCGGCACGATCTTCCGGGACTCGCAGGAGGCGGCGCTCGTCGACACCGCCGTGCTGCGCGTGCTGCGGATCATGCACCAGGTCGGCCCGGACGCGCCCGTCTCCGCGTACCTCGAGAACCAGGGGTGGCCGGAGGCGGTGCGGGCGGCGCGGGACGCGCACGTCCGGATGGCCATGGCCGACGGCGAGGACCCGGACGCTCCGCCGCGCACCCTCGAGGTGCTGCGGATCATGACGCGGTCCGCGTAGCGGGACGGCGCTCCGGTGCGGGGCCCGGATATGGGACCCTGTGCTGCATGAACGAGCAGTCCGACCGAGCCGCGGTCCCCTCCGACCAGTACGTCCTCATCCTGTCCTGCCCCGACAAGCAGGGCATCGTGCACGCCGTGTCGAGCTACCTCTTCATGACCGGTTGCAACATCGAGGACAGCCAGCAGTTCGGCGACCGCGACACGGGACTGTTCTTCATGCGCGTCCACTTCTCGGCGGAGTCGCCGGTGACGGTGGACAAGCTGCGGGCGAGCTTCGCGGCGATCGGGGACTCCTTCCAGATGGACTGGCAGATCCATCGGGCCGAGGAGAAGATGCGGGTCGTGCTGATGGTCAGCAAGTTCGGGCACTGCCTGAACGACCTGCTGTTCCGGGCCCGGATCGGGGCGCTGCCTGTGGAGATCGCCGCCGTGGTGTCCAACCACACCGACTTCGCCGAGCTCGTGGGGTCGTACGACATCCCCTTCCACCACATTCCGGTGACCAAGGACAACAAGGCCGAGGCGGAGGCGCGGCTGCTGGAGATCGTGCGGGAGCAGGGCGTGGAGCTGGTCGTGCTCGCCCGGTACATGCAGGTGCTCTCCGACGATCTGTGCAAGGCGCTCAGCGGGCGGATCATCAACATCCACCACTCGTTCCTGCCGAGCTTCAAGGGTGCGAAGCCGTATCACCAGGCGCATACGCGCGGTGTGAAGCTCATCGGGGCGACGGCGCACTACGTGACCGCCGACCTCGATGAAGGGCCGATCATCGAGCAGGAGGTCGAGCGGGTCGGGCATGACGTCACGCCCGACCAGCTGGTCGCGATCGGGCGGGACGTGGAGTGTCAGGCGCTGGCTCGGGCGGTCAAGTGGCATGCCGAGCGGCGGATTTTGCTGAACGGGCGGCGGACTGTCGTTTTCGCCTAAGAGCTCGGGTGTATTTGTCGTAGGGCGACTGCGGGTAATCGTGGGCTGGTCGCGCAGTTCCCCGCGCCCTAGAGGTACGCCCAGTGCACGTACTCAAGGGGCGCGGGGCTGTATCGATTTGCGGCTCCGCCGCGTGGGCGCGAGCGACCACGAACCACCCGCAGTCGCCCGCGAATCCGCAACCTACCCCTACATCCGGCTAAGGCTCGCCGCCGCGAACAGCACATCCCTGATCGCCTCCCGGTCACCCACCTGCCCGGCCGCAGCTTCCGCAGGAGACACGTGGCCCGCGGCCAACCGGCAGAACTCCGCGCCGTCCAGGGCGACGTGGGCCACCTCGAACTCGGCGGAGCCCACCGCCGCCGGGGAGTCCAGGGGGATCAGCCACTGCCCACCACCCGAGCCCTCGATCTCCAGGCGGAGACTGCGGCCGGGCTCGCCCGCAGGGACGAGGTGGCGGTGCGGGCCGGGTGACGGCGCCGCGAGGCCCGCGCGGCGGCGGGCCGCCAGGACCGTGGGGAGCATACGGGCCGCCAGGTCGACCATGTGGTGCAGATCGCGGCCGGACGGCGCCTCGTACGGGTAGTCCACCGCCTCGGCGATGTCCTCCGCGTGCACCCAGCACTCGAAGGCGCGGTCCAGCATCGCGTCGCGCAGCGGCAGTTCGAAGTCGCCGTACGCAACGGACAGTTTGCCCGTGCCGCCGCCGGTGAAGGACACCGTGCGGACCAGGTCGTGGGTCTGCTCCCGCCAGGGTGCCCGTACGGCCCGCGTCGGCGGGAAGTGCGAGGCGCGCCAGTATGCCTCGGTGCGCGCGGACGGGGTCGGCCGGTCCGCGGCCACGTCGCCCAGCGGGTCCTGAAGGCCCAGCGCGATCGCCACCATCCCGTCGACCGTCAGCAGATGTGCGATGACCCCGGCGACGGTCGTACGGCGGCTCGTCGGCTCGTCCTTGCGGAACCACCGCAGCCGCACGGGCGCGTGCCACTCGGCGTCCCCGAAGTCCTGCAGCAGGGCGTCGAGGCGGGCCGTCTCGGCGTCGTACGGCGTCGCCCACTCGGGCACCGGGATGCGCGGCGGGCGCCGCTCCAGGCAGCCCTCCAGGACGCGGGCGCGCAGGGAGGGGTCCAGGTCGAGGGTCTCGGCGGGATGCAGCAGGCCCACGGCCTCGCGCAGCCGTCGTGCCTCGTCCGCGCAGGCACCGCAGTCGCCGAGGTGCTCCTCGACGGCCGCCGTCTCCTCCGCCGAGCAGGCGGCCAGCGCCCACGCTCCGAGGAGCGATTTCAGGACACGGTGTTCGAGGACGAGCGGGGCAGGCTGCGGTGCCGGGTCGCCGAGGTTCTCCAGGGCGGGCAGGGGGCGTCCGGTGTCCTCGACGGAGGCGCGGGGGAGCGGTATGCGGGGCGGCTGGTCCGGGCTCGGCTCCGGGGTGGGGTGCTGGTCGTCACTGTTGCCGCCGCTCATACCGCCGGCTCCGCGGGTGGCGTCCTCGGAGCCGTACTCCTCCTTGTCCTTGTTCGGGTCGTACTTGTCCTGGTCGTGGCTGTCCTGGGCGTGCTGGTCCTGGTCATGGTCCTTTTCGGGGAACCGCTCCGCCTCGTTCACACCGCACCCCCGTATCCCGGCGGCGCCCCCGGGGCGGCTCCCGCGTCGTGGGCCGTGGACAGCAGCTGCAGGCCCAGGCGGAGGCGGCGGCGGGCCTCGTCCTCGGTGACGTCGAGGTCGGCGGCGGTCTGGCGGTAGTCACGGCGCTGGAAGTAGGCCAGTTCCAGGGCGGCGCGCAGCGGGACGGGCATGGACTGGACGATGTAGTCGGCGCGGGCGGCGACCGAGGCGTGGCGCACCTTGCGCTCCAGCTCCTCGGTGGAGCCCTGGCCGGCCCGGACGAGGGCGGCGGTCTCGGTGTCGCGCAGCCGCTGCACGGCGAGGCGGTGGGTCAGCGTGGCGACCCAGGAACGCAGCGGGCCCTGCCTGGGGTCGTAGGTGTCCGGGTGCTCCCAGACATGTGCGAAGACGTCGCGGGTGATGCGGTCGGCGGCGCGCTCGTCGCCCAGCACGGTGTGGGCGAGGCCGTGCACCAGCGAGGCGAAACGGTCGTAGAGCTCGCCGAGGGCGGCCGCCTCGCCGCGGGCGAGCCGCTGCTGCATCTTGCGGTCCCAGCGGGGCGGTGCGTCCTTCTTCGCCATACGGCCCCCCTCACCGGTCCGTCCCTGTCCAGCGTGCGTCCACCTTCTCCCCGAATGTAGTCGGCACGTCTGACAGCGCACGCCCCTTTGTCGCAATGTGCGCCCCTCGACGAGCAGTGGGTGGTAGTGGAGCTAGTTCTATCTTGTACTTCCTTGACTCGACTTGCATGCGGCCTTGCAGTCGCTCGGTTACCCGGGCACCGTGCGATCGGAACCGATCGAACAGGATCGAATGCGATTGAAACAAGCCTCTTCTGATCGGTCACCGTTTTCAGGAAGGTGTTTCAGGGAACAGCCGCTGGGCAGCCGCGCTGCAAGGAAGCGTAGGAATCGCTTCCGTTTCGGCTTGCGAGGGGCGTGGTGGTGACGTTGAAAGTGACCGGCGGCGAGCGAGGCGACTGGGCTGTGCTCCAGGTGTCCGGCGAGCTGGATCTGGTGACCTCGCCGGTGATGCGTCAGCACATCCATGACGTGGTGGCCGAGGGGCGCCACAGCCTCGTCCTCGACCTCTCCGAGGTCTTGTTCTGCGACTCCAGCGGCGTCGGCGTGCTCATCGCCGCCCGCCGCCTCATCCGCTCCTGCCAGGGCAGCCTGCGGCTGATACTCCCGGCGCAGGGCGCGGCGGACGGGTCGCACGTCAACCGGGTCCTGGGCGCGCTGGGCGTACGTCGGCTCTTCGAGGTCTACCCGGACGTCGCGGCGGCGGTCGCGGCCGACGCCCGGCCACTGTCCGCCTGACCGTTCACGGCCGCGGCGACCCAGCCCTCGAAGTGCCACACCGTTGTCCCAAAATTCCCCCGGTCTTGGCACAACCGCCGCTTTCCCGCGCCCGGACGGCCCCCGGCGTCGTACGCTCCGTGCGAGATGCACCCCACGTGACGTAAGGCGGCCCGATAAGACATGGTCAGCAGCGAGTACGAGCGCAGGATTGCCGGCCGGTTCGCCACCTTCGACCAGGACGGCAACGGCTACATCGACCGGGAGGACTTCAGCGCGGCGGCCAAGGCGCTGCTCGCGGAGTTCGGTACCACTGCCCGGTCCGACAAGGGCCAGGCCCTGTACATCGGTGCGGAGGCGTTCTGGCAGGGCATGGCCGGGATCGCGGACCGGGACGGCGACCAGCGCATCACGCGCGAGGAGTTCGTGAACGGCGCGGTCAAGCGGCTGCGGGACAACCCGGACCGGTTCGCCGAGATCGCCCGCCCCTTCCTGCACGCCGCCCTCGCCGTGGCCGACTCCGACGGCGACGGATCCGCCACCGTCGCCGACACCGCGCGCGTGCTCGTCTGCCTCGGCGTGCAGCAGGACATCGCCCGGGCGGCCGCCGCCACGCTCGACGCGGACAGCGACGGCAAGGTGGCCGAGGGCGAGGTCGTGACCGCGTTCGCCCGCTACTTCACCGTGCCCGAGTGAGATGGGCACCGCTGGTCCCTACGTCCCCGAGAAGCGCTCCCTGAGCTTGTACTTGAGCACCTTCCGCAGGGTCTCGTTGCGCGGAAGGGCGTCCACCACCTCCAGCTGCTCCGGCAGCTTGTGCGTCGACAGCCCTTCCCCGCGCAGATACGACGTCAGCTCCTCCAGAGTCGGTTTCCTGGCGCCGGCCGGCTGTTCCACGACCGCGCAGACCCGTTCCCCGCGCTCCGCGTCCGGCAGCCCGATCACCGCCACGTCCCCGACCGCCGGATGCCGGTGCAGCAGGTCCTCGATCTCCTTCGCCGAGACGTTCTCGCCCTTGCGGATGATCACGTCCTTGAGGCGGCCGGTCAGCACCAGATGCCCGCTGTCCGTCAGATACCCGAGGTCACCGGTCCGCAGGAACCCCTCCTCGTCGAAGGCCGCCGCCGTCTGCGCGGGATCCAGATATCCCCGGCACACCGCCTCCCCGCGCAGTCGCACCTCCCCCTGAACGATCCGGATCTCCATCTCCCGCGGCGGCCGCCCCTCCGTGGTCGCCAGGTTCTCCGCCGTGTCGTCCGGCGCCCCCATCGTGATCATCGGCACCTCGGTCATGCCGTATCCGTGTGTGAGCTGCACCCCCATCTCGCGGACCACGGCGTGATACAGCTCCGGCGGCTTCGGCGCCCCGCCGCCCGCCAGCAGCCGCAGCGAGGGGACGACCTTCTGGCCGTCCGGCTCCTTGCGGTGCTCGGCCAGGAACATCGAGTAGAAGGCCGTCGACCCGCCGGCGATCGTCACGCCGTGCCCGCGGTACGCCGCCAGCGCGTCCGGCAGCGCGAACTGCTCGAACATCACCGCGGGGAAGCCGTACACCAGCAGCATCACCATGTAGTCCGGCCCGCCTATGTGCGCGTACGGGAAGGCGATCGACCCCACGTCGTCGGCGGTCGGACGCAGCGCATGCGCCAGGCACGAGCCGCCCGCGATCAGTGAACGGTCGGTGTGCAGGACGCCCTTGGGGTCGGAGGTCGTCCCCGAGGTCCAGTAGATCCAGCGCACCGAGGTGCCCTCGGCGGGCGGCGGGGGCAGCACCGACGGATCGCCGTCGGGCAGGCTGTCGTACGCCTCGAAGACCCCCTTCGCGCCCAGCCTCCGCGCCATCTCCGTGTGGTCGAAGCCTCGCCACTCACCCGGCACCGCGAAGAACTCCGCCTTCGACTCCCGCAGCGCGAAGCCGACTTCGCGGTCCCGGTAGAACGGGATGACCGGCGACTGTACGGCGCCCAGGCGGGCCAGCGCGAAGGAGAGCAGGGCCGTCTCGATGCGGGTGGGCAGCTGCCAGGCGACGACCGTGCCGGGGCGCACGCCCATGCCGTACAGGCCGGCCGCCACGCGCTCGGCACGCGCGCGTAGGCCGCCGAAGGACAGGGAGCGCTCGTCCTGGAGGAGGACGGGGCGGTCGGGGGTCAGCTCGGCGCGGCGGGTGACCAGTTCCCAGAGTGTGGGCGAGGAACTCAGGGCGTGTGCGGTGTCGTTCACGGCGACCCCTTCGGCTGACGGAACGTCAGATCGTGCGGAGAGCGTAGGGCTCGGCGCCTTGTCGGTCCAGGGGTGCGGGGGCTAGCCTGCTGGTGAATCTGACGGATCGTCAGGCAGGTGATGGATGGACCTCACGTACACGCCCGAGGAGCAGGAGTTCCGGGCGCGGTTGCGAGAGTGGCTGGGCAAGGTCCTTCCGGTGCTCCCGCCGAAGCCCTCCCCCGACGACTGGCCCGGGCGCCGCGCCTACGACCTCGGCTGGCAGCGCAGGCTGCATGACGCCGGGTACGCCGACGTCCACTGGGACGCGTCCCCGACCATGCGGCTGATCTTCCTGGAGGAGACCGAGAAGGCCGGCGCGCCCTATGTGGGGGCGGGCTTCGTCGGGCTGCTTCACGCGGGGCCGACCATCGCCGCCGAGGGAACCCCCGAACAGCGGGCGCGCTGGCTGCCGCCGATCCTGCGCGGGGAGGAGGTCTGGTGCCAGGGCTTCAGCGAACCGGACGCCGGATCCGACCTCGCGGCGCTGCGCACACGCGCGCGTAGGGACGGCGACGACTACGTGGTGAGCGGCTCCAAGATCTGGACCTCCCATGCCGAAGTGGCCGACTGGTGCGAGCTGTTGGTGCGCACCGACCCCGAGGCACCCAAGCACCGCGGCATCAGCTGGCTGGCCATGCCCATGGACGCGCCGGGCATCACCGTACGGCCGCTGAAGACCCTTGCCGGGTCGGCCGAGTTCGCCGAGGTGTTCCTCGACGAGGTGCGGGTGCCGGTCGCCAACCGGGTCGGGGACGAGAACGACGGCTGGCGCGTGACGATGGTGACCCTGTCCTTCGAGCGCGGCACGGCCTTCGTGGGCGAGGTCGTCGCATGCCGTCGCGTACTGCGCGAACTCGCCGGTGAGGCGCGCAAGAACGGGCGCTGGGACGATCCGGTGCTGCGGCGGAGGCTGGGGCGGCTGAACGCGGAGTTCCGGGCGCTGTGGCGGCTGACGCAATGGAACGTGAGTGAGGCCGAACGGACCGGTGGGGTGCCCGGGGTCGGGGGTTCGGTTTTCAAACTGAGGTATTCGCATGCCCGGCAGGAGCTCTACGACGCCGCCGCCGACGTATGGGGCCCCGACTCGCTGGACCTGGACCGGCCGTGGGTGCTCGACCGGCTGTCCTCGCTGTCGTACACCATCGCGGCCGGCACCTCGCAGATCCAGCGGAACATCGTGGCCGAGCGGATCCTCGGGCTGCCGAAGGGGCGGTGACGGATGCGGTTCCAACTGACCGAGGACCAGCGGGCGTTGCAAGGCGGTGTGCGGGAGCTGCTGGCGCGGCGCTTCGGCCGGGAGGAGCTGCGGGCCGCCGTCGACGCGCCCGGCTGCCTGGACCGGGCGCTGTGGCGGGAACTCGGCGCGGTCGGATTCTTCGCGCTACGGCTCCCGGAGGTGCAGGGCGGGGTCGGACTCGGGCTGCCCGAGGCGGTGTTGGCCTTCGAGGAGGCGGGGCGGACGCTGCTGCCCGGGCCCTTGATGGCCACGCATCTCGCGGCGGCGGAGGTGCCGGGCGCGGCCACCGGGGAGACGGTCGTGGCGGACGTCGGCGCGTGCGGGCTGGTGGAGTGGCTCGCGGCGGCGGACGTCGTACGGGGGGACGCGGCGGGGGCCGTACCGCTGCGGTCGGTCGATCCCCTGACGCCCCTGCACCGGGTTCCCGTGGCCCGTGGCGTGGACCCCGTCGCCGTACTCCTCACCGCCGCCGAGCAACTCGGCAGCGCCACGCGCGCGTGCGAGCTGGCCGTGCAACACGCCCGGGCCCGCGAGCAGTTCGGGCAGCCGATCGGGGGCTTCCAGGCGGTGAAACACCTGTGCGCGGAGATGCTGGTGCGGACGGAGACCGCCCGCGCCGCCGTCTACGCCGCGGCCGTCACCGCCGACCCGGCGGACATCGACACCGCCCGGCTGCTCGCCGACGAGGCCGCCGTGCGCGGGGCCCGCGACTGTCTTCAGGTGCACGGCGGCATGGGATTCACCTGGGAGTTCGAGGTCCACCTGCATCTGAAGCGCGCATGGGTGCGGACCCACCGTGCGGGCGATGCTACAGAGAGTGAGGAGAATCTGGCCGCCGAACTTCTCGCACAGCCGATCTAAGACCGCCTGGTCTGCGGCGTCGCCGGCGGCGCCCGCGCGGATGTCGCGGATTGTGGCATACCGGAATTACGGAGCGTTGATATCGGGTTGTGTCCTACGCGTGACTCGTCACGGCCTGGAGTCGACTGCCCGCTCCGGTACCTTGTGTGAGATGCGAGTGGTTCCGAGCACGAGCCATGCCGGAGTTGCCCTTGAGGCGGCACCGGATCCGGCGGTGCGCGCCAGTGCTCGCAGGGCGGGAAGGCCCTCTGTCCCCGCCTGTTCGACTCCCCGCAACAAGCGTCGCACAGTATGCCGCAGGGGTACTCCTTCGCGCTGGAATATGCCCGAAGCGCTTGTTGGGGTGACTGTACGTCAACCATGCTGTCAGCTAAGGGATTCACGTTCCGTGACCCTGGCTTTGGCCATTGTTCTGGCCATGAAAAGAATGGCTAGGATCGTGGCCCTCGTGAGGCGCGGGGTCAATTGTCCGCCGGTTCGGATGGTGTGAGCGGTGCAGGTGCTTCAAGTGCAGCTGGAGATCCGGCCCGACCCCGCTGAGGTGGGGCGAGCCCGGCGGTGGGCCCGCTCGCGGCTTGCCGGGTCCGGGATAGAGGTCGACGAACCGCTCGCCGAGACACTGATCCTGCTCGTCTCCGAACTGGTCACCAACGCCGTGGTGCACACCGGTTGTCCGGCCGTGCTGCGACTGTCCCTGCCGGGCGTGGCCGAGGAGTCCGCCACCGTACGGCTGGAGGTCGCCGACCGCAGTGACCGCGCCCCCGTTCCCCGGTGTGTCGACGGCGACGCGACCGGCGGCCGCGGCCTCGCGCTGGTCGACGGCCTCGCGGACCGGTGGGGATGGAGCTGCGAGGGTGCCGGCAAGCGGATCTGGTGCGAACTGGACCGCGACGCGGAGTCGGAGGGTTCCGCCTCCGCCTACGGGAGCGGGGCGTCGGCGTACGAGGGGCTCGCGTACGAAGCGGTGTGACGGGCGCACGGCATGCCAAGTGCGCCGGGTTCGGTGCATGGTTGCAGAAAGCGCTGTCGCCCTTGTCCCGGTGAGCGTCAGTGCGCCCGGGCATGCTTCTGTGCGCGCCTTCTGTAAATAGGGCGTAAGTAACAAATCCCCGAGTGGGTGTTGACGCCGAGTGTCCGGTTGATCACGCTTGTGGTCAGCGATTCGCCGCGAGGGGACGACGAGGGCTTCGGTGACGGAGGCCCTCGCCGAGTGTGGGTCGTGATTCGGCGTCGGTTCTCTTCAGGGCCCGGAGAGCCGGGGCGGGTACGCCGGAGTCGGATGGCGGCGCGTGGTGCCGTGCTCGGGGCGATCACTGCCGCGCCGCCAGCCGACCTCGTCAGAGCACGGCCACGGGTGCCACGGGGGATCCCGTACCGCCGACGAAGGGCTCGGGCATCGCCGACAGCAGGAACGTATAGCGACCCTCTTGTCCACAGGCTGTGGACAACTCTTCGAGATTCCAGTTCTGGCCCTGAAGCATCCCCATTTCCACCAAATCGAGCGCATGCACGGGCAGCCACAGATCCTCCACCTCGGGTGGAAAGATCTCAAATGTGAGGGTGTCGTTCGCCACGGCCGCCACATCGCGCGCGTGGAACCACTCCGGCGTACGGATCGACAGACCGGGCGAGGGGTAGCCGTACCCGTGCTTGTCGCCGGCGAGAAAGACCTGGATCTGTCCCGTCCGTACGAGCACGATGTCGCCGGCGCGCACGCGTGTGCCCGCGAGTTCCTCCGCTGCCTCCAGGTCCTCCGGTGTGACCGCGTGTCCGCCGTCGAGCCGTGTGACGCCACGCGCGCGTGCCACGTCCAGCAGTACACCCCGCGAGACGATGTGCCGCGCCTTGTCGATGCCGCTGAACTCGGCGCCGCCGTGCGGGGTGATGGTGCCGGCGGGGCGGCCGTTGTAGAGCCGGCCCGAGTGGGAGACATGGGTGAGCGCGTCCCAGTGGGTCGCGGCCTGCAGCCCCATGGTCACGGCGTCGTCGCTGCACGCGACGGTTCCCGGGCCGAAGATCTCCTGGTTGATCTGCACCATGGCGTGCAGGGGGTTGACGCGGCCGGGGATCATTCCGGTCTGTATGCCGTCCTGTTGCAGGGGCAGGGCGAGGGGGACGCGGCGGCCGGTGCGGACGCAGGTGACCGCCTCGCGGACCACCTCGTCGGTGATCAGGTTGAGGGTGCCGATCTCGTCGTCCGCCCCCCAACGGCCCCAGTTGTTCACGCGTTTGGCGATCTCGTGGAACGCGTCCGGCAGTGACATGAGTCCTCCCCGGGGCTTGTCTTCACGTATCTGACGGGTCGTAGAATCGAGTTCGAATCTAACGGACCGTCAGAAGCTGCGGGAAGGGGCCGGGGCATGGGGAACTTCTTGGCAGGCAAGGTCGTCGCCGTGACGGGTGCCGGGCGGGGGATAGGGCGAGCCGTGGCGCTGGCGGCCGCGGCCGAGGGTGCGCGGGTGGTCGTCAACGACTACGGGGTGTCCGTGGACGGGGTCTCCCCCACGAGCGAGGTCGCCGAGGGCGTGGTCAAGGAGATCGAGGCGGCGGGCGGGGAGGCCGTTGCCGTGGCCGACGACGTGTCCACGATGGCCGGTGGGCAGCGGGTCGTGGATACGGCGGTGTCGGCCTACGGGCGGATCGACGGGGTCGTGTGTGTCGCCGGGATTCTGCGGGAGCGGATGCTGTTCAACATGACCGAGGAGGAGTGGGATCCGGTCGTCGCCACGCATCTGAAGGGGACGTTCACGGTGTTCCGGGCCGCGTCGGCGGTGATGCGGAAGCAGGGGGCGGGGGCCTTGATCGGGTTCACCAGTGGGAATCATCAAGGGTCGGTTTCGCAGGCGAATTACAGTGCGGCGAAGGGTGGGGTTATTTCGCTGGTGCGGAGCGCTGCGCTGGGCTTGAACCGGTATGGGGTGACTGCCAATGCGGTGGCGCCTGTTGCCCGTACGCGGATGTCGGCCGGGGTTCCTACGGAGCTGGCGGAGATGGGGGAGCCGGAGGACGTGGCCGCGTTGGTGGTCTACCTGTTGTCGGATCCTGCTCGGGAGCAGGGAGTTACGGGGCAGGTGTACACGGTCGCGGGGGCGAAGATCGCGGTTTGGGCTCAGCCGCGGGAGCTGCGCTCTGCTTATGCCTCCGGCGGGTGGACGCCGGAGAAGATCGCGGAGATTTTGCCCGGGTCGGTGGGGGTGGATCCGATGCCGATGTTGGAGCGGGTGGAGGCGATGCGGCGAGCTGCCGCCGAGGGGTCGCGGCCTAACGCCTGAGAGCTCGGGGGTTCGGTAGTACGGCGACCGAGGGTTGGTTGTGGCTTGTCGCGCCCACGCGGCGGAGCCGCATATCGATACAGCCCCGCGCCCCTGAGGTTGGAGACCTGACCGTCGCTTAGGAGATTGCCGTGGACTTTGGATTCACCACTGAAGATGAGGCGTTTCGGGCGGAGGTCAGGGCGTGGCTCTCCGAGCATGCCGAGAGTGGTCAGGATCGCCGCGTATGGGAACGCACCCTGGGGAAGGCCGGCTGGATAGGGCTCGGCTGGCCCGAAGATGGGTACGGCAATCGGACGGTCGACCTCACCCAGCAGGTCGTCTGGGCCGAGGAGTACGCCCGGTCCGGAGCACCGCCGCGCTCCGGGCACATCGGCGAGAATCTGCTGGCCCCCACCCTCCTCGCCCACGGGACCGACGAGCAGAAGACCCGGTTCCTTCCGCCGATCGCTGTCGGGGACGAGCTCTGGTGTCAGGGGTACAGCGAACCCGGTGCGGGCTCCGACCTCGCAGGTGTCCGTACGAAGGCCGAACGCGCCTCGGACGGGACGTACCGTGTCACCGGCCAGAAAATCTGGACCTCTCTCGCCCACGAGGCCGACTGGTGCTTCGTGCTGGCCCGTACCGAGCCTGAGTCCCGTCGCCATCACGGGCTCAGCTTTCTGCTCGTCCCCATGAACCAGCCGGGTCGCATCGAAGTACGGCCCATCCGGCAGATGACCGGTACGAGCGACTTCAACGAGGTCTTCTTCGACGGTGCGCACGCGCGCGTGGAGCACGTCGTCGGCGGTGAAGGCGCGGGATGGAGGGTGGCGATGAGCCTGCTCGGTTTCGAGCGGGGGGTCTCCACACTCGCCCAGCAGATCGGCTTCGCGGCGGAGTTGGGGAGGGTCGTGCAGGCGGCCGTACGATCCGGCGCCCTGGACGATCCCGTCGTGCGGGAGCGGCTCGTGCGGCAGTGGGCCGAGCTGCGGGTGATGCGCTGGAATGCGTTGCGCACGCTGGGGAGGGCCGGGGACGCGGGGGCGCCCAGCGTGGCCAAGTTGCTCTGGGGCGGCTGGCATCAGCGGCTCGGGGAGCTGGCGATGCAAGTGCGGGGGGCGTTGGCGGGGGTAGGGCCCGGCGAGTGGTCGCCTTCGGCGCCGTACGAACTCGACGAGGCGCAGCATCTGTTCCTGTTCTCCCGGGCCGACACCATCTACGGCGGGTCGGACCAGGTTCAGCGCACGATCATCGCCGAGCGGGTGCTCGGGCTGCCAAGGGAACCCAAGGGGGTTGTTTGACATCCTCCCCTCCCTGAAAGGAGGGGATTCCTGGCTCAGGCTGCCTCCGGGAGCAGCGCCCCCAGAGGACTTACACCCTCAGCACCAGCCGGGTTGAGACCAGCCCGGACGAGCATCACGCGGGCAGAGTTCTTGTCCCTCGAGGACACCACTCCGCACGTAGTGCAGGTGTAGGTACGTTCAGAAAGAGGAAGTGCGTGCTTGGTTCTCGCTCCGCACGACGCGCAGTCCATGGTGGTGTGCGCGGGATGCACGAGGCGAATGTCCCGCCCGTGCTTACGGCCCATCTCGATCAGGGCCTGCTTCGTGGCGCCGATCGCCGCGTCAGCGGCCTTGCGGGCCATGGTGGTCTTCGCGAGGAACTTCGGCCGGAAGTCCTCCACGGCGACGGCGTCGTGGTCGCGCACGACGCGCTTGGCCCATTTGCGGCTGGTGTCCTGTCGCTGTCGGGCGATCTTGGCGTAGGTCTTCGCGCGCCACTTCTTCGCCTCGCGGTGGCCCTTGGACGACGCCTGTCCCTTCTTCGGCTTGCGGCGGGCCACCATCCGGTCGTACCGGGTCAGCTCCGCTTGGGCCTTCCGGCCATGCTGCGGGTGAGGGAGGTCGTGGGCGTCGCTGGTGGTGGTAGCGGTTTCCTTGACGCCCCAGTCCACGCCGAGCACCTTTCCCGAGGGAGGCAGCGGCTGCACCTCGGTCGCGATGACGAAGGAGGCGTACCAGTGCCCCACCGCATCCCGGTATACCCGGACCGAGGAAGGGGCGGCGGGGAGTTCGCGGGACCACACCACCGTCAGGACGATGCCCCCGGCGAGGTGCAGCCGGCCGTCCTTCAAGCGGAAGCCCCGGGTGGTGTAGTTCAGCGTCGGGTCGGCTTCGCGCTTCTTCTTGTGCCGGGGCATGCCTGCGCGCTGCTTGATGGGCAGCCGGTTGTCGATGTCCTTCAGGGCTTTGGAGCGGGACTTGGCGAAGTCCCGAATGATCTGCTGCTGCGGCACGCTCGCGCCGTCGCGGAGCCAAGGCGTGCGGGCGCGGGCGTCGGTCAGCATCTTGTCGAGCTGGGCCGGTCCGCACGTCAGCTGGTCTGCGGGGTGCGCGCGGTTGTGGGCATGCACCTCGCGGGACTTGGCGACGCATTCGTTCCAGATCCACCGGCAGCGGTCCCACTCGAAGAGCAGGGCGGTGCGGGCGGTCGACGACACGCGGAGCCGGTAGGTGTACCGGGCATGCCCGATACCCTGCCCTGCTTCGCGTTGTGTCGTCATGGTGTCACTCTACCACTCGCAAGCCGTCAGGAAACCACTAGTCTGGGGTCATGGATGAAGAGAAGCGCATCACCCTCCGCCTGCCCGCTGACCTGCACGAGTGGCTCGTCGCTCAAGCCAAATCCGCCCGCAGGTCCCTCAACTCCGAGATCGTCTACCGCCTGGAGGTCGAGCGCGCCGCCGTCGAGGCAGGCGCCGAATCGCCCTGACGGCGATTCGGCTTTTCCTGCCCCACTCCGCAGGGCTCTGATTCCTCCCCTGCCTGAAGGGCGGGGCATCCTCGGAGGAACCCGGTGATGCGCGGCGTGGTGTTCGACGGCAAGCGGGTCGAGGTCGTGTACGACCTCGAGGTGCGGGATCCGGGGCCGGGTGAGGTGCTGGTGGCGATCTCGGCGGCCGGGCTGTGCCACAGCGATCTTTCTGTGGTGGACGGGACCATACCTTTTCCCGTTCCTGTGGTGTTGGGGCATGAGGGGGCCGGAGTGGTGGAGGCGGTGGGCGTGGGGGTCACCCATGTGGTCCCGGGGGACCATGTGGCCCTGTCCACGCTCGCCAACTGCGGTACGTGTGCTGAGTGCGACCGGGGGCGGCCGACCATGTGCCGGCAGGCGATCGGGCGGCCGGGGCAGCCGTTCGCCCGAGGTGGGCGGCCCGTCTTCCAGTTCGCGTCCAACTCCGCGTTCGCTGAGCGAACCGTGTTGAAGGCCGTGCAGGTGGTCCGGATCCCGAAGGACATACCTCTGCCTTCGGCCGCGCTCATCGGGTGCGGGGTGCTGACCGGGGTGGGCGCCGTACTCAACCGGGCCAAGGTGGACCGTGGGGACAGTGTGCTCGTCATCGGTACGGGGGGCATCGGGCTCAATGTCCTTCAAGGGGCACGGATCGCAGGTGCGTTGCGGATCGTCGCCGTCGACGCCAATCCGGCGAAGGAGGCGGTGGCGCGGCGGTTCGGGGCGACCGACTTCCTGACCTCGGTGGAGGGTGTGCGGGAACTGCTGCCTGCGGGGGCGGACCATGCCTTCGAGTGCGTGGGGCGCGTCGAGTTGATCCGGGCGGCCGTCGATCTGCTCGACCGGCACGGGCAGGCGGTTCTGCTGGGGGTCCCTCCGGCCGGCGCGGAGGCGTCCTTCGTCGTGTCCTCCATGTACCTGGACAAGTCGATCCTGGGTTGCCGGTACGGGTCGTCGAGGCCGCAGCGGGACATCGCGCTGTACGCCGAGCTGTATCGGGAGGGGCGGCTGCTGCTGGACGAGTTGGTGACCCAGACGTATCCGGTAGAGGAGTTCGAGCGGGCTGCGGCGGATGCGGAGGCGGGGAAGGTGGCTCGCGGGGTGCTGACCTTCTGAGGCTCAAAGGGCTGCCCTCGGCGATGTTTTCCACAGGCCCGGAAATCGGCTGCCGTGTTGTCAGTGGCGGCGCCTACCGTCATCTCCATGACCTATCGAGACGTCGCCTCCAAGCAGGTCATGATCTGGGCCTGCACAGCCGTCGCCGCTCGTATGCCGGTCGCCATGGCGCCGTTGGCCCTGGTGTTCCTGGTGCGCGAGCGGCCCGGCGGCTACACCCTGGGTGCGACGCTCGCCGCGGCCTATGTGCTCGGCGAGATCATCGGTGCCCCGGTCCTCGGGGTGCGGCTGGACCCGGCGCGCGGCCGGCGGCATCTGGCCGTCGGACTCGTGGGCGGGGCGGTGGGGTTCGCGGGGCTCGGGGTGCTGGCCGGGGCGCATCCCGTGGTGCTGGGGGCGTTCGCGTTCCTGGCCGGCGCGGCACCGGCCGCGGCCGCCGGCGGACAGCGGGCGCTGCTGACCTCGCTGGTCCCCGAGCGTGCCGTGGCGCAGGCGCTGTCCACAGAGTCGATGCTGATGTCCGGCGTGTGGGCCGTCTCCCCGGTCGCCGTCGCCGGCCTCGCCCTCGGGGTGGCGCCACGGGTGCCGCTGCTCCTCGCGGCCGCCCTGATGGCATCGTCGATCGCGGGCCACTGGCTGCTGCCCGCCGGCTGGGCGAAGGAGGAACAGGACGGGAAGGCCGGGCGGCGGCTCGGTCCCCGCGTGCTGATACGCGCCTGGCCGGTGTACGTCACAGGCGCGGCCAGCATCACCCTGCTCGGCCTCGCCGAACTCACCCTGCCCGCCCTGCTGGAACAGCGCGGCATCGGTGTGGGCTGGTCCGGGCCGATGCTGGCGGGACTCGCGGTGGGGTCGGGGCTCGGGGCGTTCCTGTACGGCCTCCGGTCGTGGCCGGGCCGACTCCGCTCGCGCAGTGCGGTGCTGATGTGCGGCATGTCGGTCTTCGTGACCCTCGCCGCGCTGATACCGGGCGCGGCCGGGATCGCGACCGCCCTCGTCCTGGCGGGCATACTCCAGTCGGGCGCGCTCATCACCCGCAACCTGTCCCTGCGCGAGGCCGTGCCGCCGAGTGCTCTGTCCGCCGGGTACTCAGTGATGTACGCGGCCGCAGGCGCGGGCTACGCGGCGACGGGTTCCCTCGCCGGCGGCCTGCTCCAGGTGGTGGCGCCGTCCACGGCGATGGTGGCCGGAGTGCTGCTGACCCTGCTGCTGACGGCGCTCGGCTGGTGGGGAGAGGCCCGCCGGGACGGCTCACGTGCCGCTGGTGACCCGGCCTTCGGCGTTGCCGCCGGCGCGGAAGGTGCGCCGATAGCTGGTGGGTGTGACGCCGAGGGCCGCCTGTAGGTGCTGCCGCATCGACTGGGCCGTGCCGAAGCCGGCGTCCCGGGCGACCTGGTCGACGGACAGGTCGGTCGACTCCAGCAGGTGCCGGGCGTGTTCCACCCGTTGCTGGGTGAGCCACTGGCCGGGGCTGACGCCAACCTCCTCGCGGAAGCGGCGCGTGAAGGTCCGTACGGACATGGACACCTGGTCCGCCATGTCGCGCAGCTGGATAGGCTCGTGGAGGCGGCCCAGGGCCCAGGCGCGGGCCGTGGTCGTGGAGGCCTGCTGGAGGTCGGGGACCGGGCGGTGGATGTACTGGGCCTGGCCGCCGTCCCGGTGCGGCGGTACGACCGTGCGGCGGGCCACGTCGTTGGCGATCGCCGTGCCGTGGTCGCGGCGGACCATGTGGAGGCACAGGTCGATACCGGCCGCCACGCCGGCGGAGGTCAGCATGTCGCCGTCGTCGATGAACAGGACGTCCGGGTCGACCTCGATCTGCGGGAAGAGCTCCTGGAAGTGCTCGGCGTCCGCCCAGTGCGTGGTGGCCGGGCGGCCGTCGAGCCAGCCGGCGGCGGCGAGGACGTAGACGCCGGTGCAGATGGAGGCGAGCCGGGTGCCGGGGCGGATGTGGGCGAGCGCGGCGGCCAGTTCGTCGGTCAGCAGGCCCTCCTCGAAGACCGGGCCGAGCTCGTACGACGCCGGGACGATCACGGTGTCCGCGGTGGCCAGGGTCTGAGGGCCGTTGCCGACGTGGATGGAGAAGTCGGCGTCGGTCTCGACCGGGCCGGGCGGCCGGATCGAGCAGGTGACGACCTCGTAGAGGTGCCGCCCCTGCGCGTCCTTGGGGCGGCCGAAGATGCGGTGCGGGATGCCCAGTTCGAAGGGGAGGATGCCGTCGAGGGCGAGCACGACGACGCGGTGCGGACGGAAGGGCGGCTCCGGCTGGGCGCCCGCCGCGCTGCCGACCGCATCCATGACCCGATCGGCATCCATGACCCGATCCGTACCCGTGACGCGATCCGTATCCATGGCCCGATCCTAGTGAATGCTGTCCTTTGGGCCACTCGTTTCGGCTCGTCGCAGGCCCGAAGCTCTATGTCGTGACCAAGACAACCGAGGCAGCAGTCAGCGCAGAGGACATCCGGCCGACCGAGAAGCACCGCCCGCGGCGGAGCCGCAGAATGTCGCCGCACAGGGCGTGGTTCGTCGCCGCCGTCGCCTTCGTGACGATCACGGGCGCCGCCGCCTTCCGCTCCCTGCCGGGTCTGCTCATCGACCCGTTGCACGAGGAGTTCGGCTGGTCGCGGGGCACGATCGGGGCCGCCGTCTCCATCAACCTGGCCCTGTACGGCCTCACCGCCCCCTTCGCCGCCGCTCTGATGGACCGCTTCGGCATCCGGCGGGTGGTCGCGGCCGCGCTGACCCTGATCTCGGTCGGCTCGGGCCTGACGGTGTGGATGACGGCGGCCTGGCAGCTGCTGCTGTGCTGGGGCCTGCTCGTGGGCCTCGGCACCGGGTCGATGGCGCTGGCCTTCGCCGCGACGGTCACCAACCGCTGGTTCACCGAGCGGCGCGGCCTGGTCACCGGCATCCTCACCGCCGCCTCGGCCTCCGGCCAGCTGATCTTCCTGCCCGTGCTGTCGTTGATGATCACCAGGCTGGACGACTGGCGCCCGGCAGCCGTCACGGTCTCCCTCGCGGCCCTCGCGGTGGTCCCCCTGGTCTGGCTGCTGCTGCGCGACCACCCGGCCGACGTGGACCTGAAGCCGTACGGCGCGAAGGAGTTCGTGCCCAAGCCGGCCCCGGTGCCGGGCGCCGCGCGCAGGGCGGTGAAGGTACTCTTCTCCGCGGCCCGCACCGGCCCCTTCTGGCTGCTGGCCGGCACCTTCGCGATCTGCGGCGCCTCCACCAACGGTCTTGTCCAGACCCACTTCGTGCCCGCCGCCCACGACCACGGCATGCCCGTCACGGCCGCCGCCTCGCTGCTCGCGGTCATCGGAGTGTTCGACGTCGTTGGCACGGTGTTCTCCGGCTGGCTCACCGACCGCTTCGAGCCGCGCCGGCTGCTCGCGGTGTACTACGCCCTGCGCGGCATCTCGCTCCTCTTCCTCCCGATGCTGCTCGCTCCGAGCGTCCACCCGCCGATGATCTTCTTCATCGTCTTCTACGGCCTCGACTGGGTCGCCACCGTCCCGCCCACCGTCGCCCTGTGCCGGGAGCAGTACGGCGACGACAGCGCGATCGTCTTCGGCTGGGTCCTCGCCTCCCACCAGGTCGGCGCCGCGCTGGTGGCCGTCCTCGGCGGGGTCGCGCGGGACGTCTTCGGTACGTACGACATGGTCTGGTACGCGTCCGGTGCGCTGTGCGCGGCGGCGGCACTGATGTCACTGGTGATCCGGCGGCGTACGGCTCCTGTGGCGGCACCGGCCTGAGAGTCGTTTCCTGGCGTAACCAGCCAGAAGCCGAGCTCACTTCATTTCCGGCTGGTGGGTCAGGGCGCGATACCGGTTGAATGCCTCACGGGCATCCGAAACGAACGCCTGATGGCGGACCAGGTCGATCAGTTCGGATTCCGTCAGCCAGTCATGCCAAGCGATCTCCGAGGGGTCGGGCTGGACCGGTTCCGTGACAACAACCTCGTGCAAGCCGAGCCAGTACGGACTGATCGCCCCTGCGCACATGAACTTGAACACGAACTGTGGGCGACCCTGGACACCGAGTTCCTCTGTCAACTCCTGCGCGGCGGCGTCTGCATACGACTCGGCAACGCCCACAGCGCCTCCGAGCATCCAGTTGAACTGTCCCGGGAAGAGAGACACGTCGTCCGGACGGCGGTGCACGAGTACCCGTCCGTCGGCGTCACGGCACACGATCGTTGCTATGCGATGCAGCCATCTGTGGCGAATCGCATCACCTCTGTCCACAACGGCCAGCACTTCGTCCTGCTCGTTGACCCGCTCAACCAATTCACCCATGGCCTCACGATGGCAGAGGCCGCCGAGCACAGAGTTCCGCTCATAGGAACCGCCCCTTGTGGAACAGCAGCGGCGCCTCCTCCCCGTCGCTCGCCCCCAGGGCTTCCACCCGGCCCACGACGATCAGATGGTCGCCCCCTGTGTGCACCGCGTGGATCGTGCAGTCGATCCACGCGAGCGTGCCGGCGAGGCGCGGGGAGCCGGACGCGGGAGCCGCGTCGTAGCTGACGCCCGCGAACTTGTCCGCGCCGCTCACCGCGAAGGCGCGGCACAGCTCGGCCTGGCCGGCGCTCAGGACGTTCACGCAGAAGACGCCCGCACGGGCGATGCGCGGCCATGTCGTCGACGTACGGCCGACCATGAAGGCGACCAGGGGCGGGTCGAGGGAGAGGGAGGAGAAGGACTGGCAGGCGAAACCGGCGGGGGCTGCGGCTTGCGGGTCGTCGGTGGAGCCGGGGGCTTGCGGGGCACCGGCGGTGGCCGGTGCCGTGACAACGGCCACACCCGTCGCGAAGTTCCCCAGGACGCGCCGGAACTCCGCCTGTCCGACCGGAGCCCGCTCGTCCTCGCCGACGCACCGCAACTCCGGGCGCGGCAGCATTTCGACGGGCTCCCGTTCGGGAGCTGCCCTGACCGACCTGAGGTAGCGGACGGCGGCCGCCGCCATCCCTGCGTGTCCCATCACGCCATCCATTGAAGCTGACGGAGCGTCAGATCGGAAGGGATGTGCAGGGGCCGGCTCACCGCCCCTTGTACTCGGCGCTCCTGCGCTCCACGAAACTCGCCACGCCCTCCCGTGCGTCCACCGTCGTCATGTTGATCTCCTGCGCGGCCGCCTCCACCGCGAAGGCGGTGGTGCGGTCGGTGTCGAGGGAGGCGTTGACCAGCTGTTTGGTGAGGGCGAGGGCGCGGGTCGGACCGGTGGCGAGGCGTTCGGCCCACTCGCGGGCCGTCTTGTCCAACTCGCCGTCGACCACGACCCGGTTGACCAGACCGAGGCGCTCGGCGTCCGGTGCGGTGAGCGCGTCGCCGAAGAACATCAGCTCCTTCGTCCGCTGGGGGCCGATCAGGCGGGGGAGGAGATAGGCGCCGCCGCCGTCGGGGACGAGGCCGCGCCGGACGAACACCTCGATGAACTTCGCGGATTCGGCGGCCAGTACGAGGTCGCAGGCGAAGGCGAGGTGTGCGCCGAGGCCGGCCGCCGTGCCGTTCACCGCCGCGATCACCGGCTTCTCGCAGTCGAGGACGGCGGCGATCAGGCGCTGGGCGCCGAGGCGGATCGTGCGGGCGACATCGCCGGGGATCCGCTCACCGGCCGCCGACCCGCCCCGCAGATCGGCCCCGGCGCAGAAACCGCGGCCCGTTCCGGTCAGTACGACGGCCCGTACGCCGGGGTCCGCGGAGGCGTCGGCGAGTAGCTGGATGATGCGTTCTCGCTGGTCAGGGGTGATTGCGTTGAGGGATTCGGGGCGGTTGAGGGTGATGCGGCAGACCTGATTGTCAGTGGCGTGCAGTACCAATGAATCAACGGAATCGACGGGATTTCCGGGCACAGGGGGGGAAGTGGGCATGTTCATCTCATCGTCGGCAGCCATCTCAGCGGCACACCACCAACGCGTCCAGCGCCACCGCGCCCTGCCCCCTGGGCAGCACCATCAGCGGGTTGATGTCGAGCTCCGCGAGGTCGTCCTCCAGCTCCAGGGCCATGCGCTGCACCCGCAGGACGACTTCCACGAGCGCGTCGAGGTCCGCCGGGGGGCGCCCCCTGACCCCGTCGAGCAGGGCCCGCCCGCGCAGTTCGGCGAGCATGTCCCGCGCCTGCTCCTCACCGAAGGGCGGCACGCGTACGGCGGTGTCGCCGAGTACCTCCACCAGCACTCCGCCGAGTCCGACCGTCACGGTCGGGCCAAACAGCTCGTCGTGCGCGGCGCCCACCACCATCTCGACGCCCCGCTCGACCATCTGGCAGACCAGGACGCCGTCCAGGGAGACGTCCTCGTAGCGGGCGATGTCCGTCAGCTCCCGGTAGGAGTCCCGTACCTGGCTGGCAGAGGTGAGCCCGATCTTGACCAGTCCCAGCTCGGTCTTGTGGGCGATCTGCGCGCCGGACGCCTTCATCACCACGGGGTAGCCCACCAGGCCCGCGGCCCGTACGGCGGCCGCCGCGCTCGTCACCAGCTGCTCGCGCGGGACGCGGATTCCGTACGCCCGCAGCAACTGCTTCGCCGCGTGCTCGCTCAACTGCTGGCCCGGGCGCATCAGTGCCTGCGCCTTGCGGAAGGACGGCGAGGGGGTGCGCGGGGCCTCGTCGAACGGGGAGCGGTAGCCGGCGACGAAGCGATGGTGGTCGAGGTAGGCGCGGACGGCGGTGATGCAGTTCGCCACCGTGCGGAAGGTGGCCACGCGCGAGGAGCCGAGCAGGACCTCGCGGTACGCCGGCTCGGTGCCGACCGGCGACCCCCACACCACGCACACCAGCTTGTCCGTCCGCTCGGCCGCGTCCACCAGGTCCTGGACCAACCGGTCGCTGAGCGGTGGGAAGGGGCCGGTGACCGGGCAGATCAGCACCCCGACCTCGGGGTCGTCGAGGATCGCGTCGATGATCTTCCGGCCGCGCCAGTCGCCGACGGGATGGCCGCCGTTGTCGACCGGGTTGGCCACACTCAGGTACTCGGGTATCCACTGGTGCAGCTCGGCCTGCCTGGCCTCCGACAGCGCCGGCAGCCTCAGTCCCGCCTCGCTCGCCAGGTCGGCGAAGTGCGCGCCCGTGCCGCCCGAGATCGAATAGACGACGACGCCGTCGGCGCGCGGCGGTTTCGCGCGGGCCAGCAGGGTGGCGGTGTCCTGGAGTTCGTCCAGGCCGTCGACCCGGATCACCCCGTACTGCCGCATCGCCGCGTCCACCACCGCGTCCGCGCCGGTCAGCTTGCCGGTGTGTGAGGCGGCCGTGCGCGCGCCGGTCTCGGTCCGGCCCACCTTGACGGCGACGACCGGCACCTTGCGGCGGGCGGCCCGGTCGGCGGCGAGGAGGAAGGAGCGGCCGTCCTTCAACCCCTCGACGTAGCAGGCTATGGCGCCCACCTCGGGCCGCTCGGCGAAGTAGGAGATGAAGTCGGCGGTCTCCAGGTCGGCCTCGTTGCCGGTCGGCGCCCAGTGGCTCAGGCGGATGCCGAGCTCCTGGAGGGCGAAGACGGGGCGGCCCTGGTGGCCGGACTGGGTGATCAGGGCGATCGCGGGACCGTCCAGGTCGTCGCGGAACCGCTCGAAGGCGTTGAGGTTGGTGTTGGGGCCCAGCAGCCGCATCCCGGACCGTTCGACGGCGGCGGTGAGCCGGTCCTGCGCGGCCGCGCCCTCCTCGCCGGTCTCCGCGAACCCGGAGGCGAAGACGACGGCGAACTTCACCTTGGCCTCGGCCAGTTCCTCGATCACCAAAAGGGGGTCGGCGACCAGCAGTACGGCGAGATCGACCTGCTCGGGCAGGTCGGCGACGGAAGGAGAGCAGGGGATGCCGAAGACGGACGGACGGTTCGGGTGCACCGGATGGAGCCGGGCGCCGACCCGCTCGGACCAGGCGATCAGCTGGCGGGTGACACCGGTGTTCGGCCGGCCCTCGGCGTCCGAGGCGCCGATCACCGCGACCGACTCCGGCCGGAAGAACCGGTCCAGATCGGGCACGTCGGAGTACAGCGGTCGGCCGCTGACGTCGAGATCGTCGACCTCGGCCGGCCGGCCGTGGACGGCAGGCCCGGGCTGCTCGCCACAGGCGATGACCCGGGCCCGGCGGGAGTCGGTGGTGAGGGTGCCGTGGGTTGATCCAAGCATCGGTCCGCCCGCTCCTGTGTGACAGCGATTAACTGACGCAGTGTCAGATTAAAGGAACTGACGCACTGTCAGGAATGGCTGTGCATGCAAAGTTGGGCGGCGACATGCCTGGCAAGCTCCACGCGGGCCACGCTGAGTCCGCGCGGGCTGCGCTCACAGCACCGCCAGCACCTCCTTCGCCACCCGCTCCCCCGACCGCACCGCCCCGTCCATGAAGCCCATCCAGTAGGTGGAGGTCTCCGTCCCTGCCCAGTGGATGCCGCCGACGGGCGCGCGCAGGGCCGGGCCGTACTGGGTCAGGACGCCGGGTGCGGCGATGGAGACGGGGCCGCCGCGGGTGTAGGGCTCGTTGTTCCAGCGTTGCAGGACGAAGGAGGTGGGGGAGGCCGCTTTCTCGCCGAAGTACGTGACGTAGTCCTTCAGCACCGCTGCCCGGACCTCCGCCTCGCTCGCGGCGTCCAGCTTGCGGGCCTCGTCGGCCTCGATGAAGCCCATCAGTGCGCCGTAGGAGGTGTCGGGCGGGGAGTTGTCGAAGGTGGAGCTGACCACGCCGGTGTCGCTGACGACCTGGCCGTTGAGGCCGTCGGCGCGCCAGAAGGGGGTGTCGTAGATCGCGATCGCCTTGCCGACCGAGGCCATCGGCAGGCGCTGGGTGAGCTGGTCGCGGGAGGCCGGGAGGACCGGGTCGTAGGTGATGCGGGCGGCGATCGGCGGGGGTGCGGCGACGACGACCCTCTTGGCGGTGACGGTGATGCCGTCGGCCGTCACGACGTAACTGCCGCCGGACTTGGCGATCGTGCGCACCGGGGCGCTCAGCACCACCCGGTCGCCGAGTGTGGCGGCGAGTTTGACCGGCACCAGCTGGGAGCCGCCGACGAAGCGCAGTTCCTGGGCGCCGTTCGCGGTCTCGGTGAGGCGTTCCAGGGTGCCGGGGTTCGAGGCGTTGCCGGCGGCGGCGATGTAGAAGAGGACGAACAGGAAGGAGAGTTCACGGGGTTCGGCCGAGAAGATCGACGTGCAGGCCACGTCGAAGAGGAACTTGGCCGATGGGACGACGGTGTTGGCGCGCAGCCAGGTCTCGAAGGTCTGCCGGTCCCATTCGTCGGCCTTGGCGGCGGTCCAGGGTGCGTCGACGGGGATCTGCTTGGCCAGGTCGTCGAGCGTGGCCTGCACGATCGCGGCGTTGGCGAGTCCGGCCGCGTCGACGGGCGGGACCGAGCCGAGGATGCCGTCGGTGGCGTAGGGGGTCTTCTTGCCGTCCTTGTAGAGGAGGTTGTTGCCGGTGTTGTAGGTGGCGAAGGTCTGCACGCCGAGGGAGTCGGCGAGCGCCTTGATGCGGTCCTGGGTGGGGCCGATGAACTCGCCGCCGCCCTCGGTGACCCCGCCGCCCGCGAGGTTCAGGCCCACCACCCGGCCGCCCACGCGGTCGCGGGCCTCCAGGACGACGACCGACTTGCCGGCCGCCACCAGGTCGCGGGCCGCGGTGAGGCCGGCCAGACCGGCGCCGATGATCGCGACGTCCGCCATGGGGGTCCCCCCGCTCGAGCGAAGCCGAGAGTGGGGGAGGGTGGCCGCCGAGGCCGTGCCGGCGGTGGTCGCGGTGAGGGTCGCGGCGCCGGCTGCGGCGGCCGCGCCGCCGAGGAGTGAGCGCCGGGAGATCCGGGGGAGTGGGGTGAGCTGTCCTTCGCGTGCCACGTGCGTCCTCCGTCGTAGCGAGAGGGGGTGGAGCCGGAAAGTTGAACAGGGCTCACATTCTGGCTCCGTGCGGTGGCGCGGTACAGCTCTTGCGCAACTTCTGACCCACAAGTAACAACGGATCTACGTAGGAGAGTTGAGGGTGTCTACGGCGGAGGGGCCCGGGCGGAGGGGGGCCTGGGCGGAGGTCAGGCCGGCAGTCGGGAGACCTTTCGGCTGCGGTCATGGGTGATGGCCTTTGCGATCTTCGCCGCGTCGATCGCCATCTCCCGGAGATTGCCGCTGATCGGATTGGTGAAGCCCTGGAAGTAGAGGCCTTGCGCGTGCTTCGGGGCGCGGGCGCCCTGGACGACCGGCTTGCCGCGCGCGTCGAGCACGTCCAGGTGGCCGACGAGGCCTTCGAGCCCACGGACGTAGCCGGTGGCGGCGATGACGGCGTCCGGCGAGACGCGGGTGCCGTCGGCGAGGATGACCTTCCCGTCCTCGAAACCGTCGACGGCGGCCACGATCTCGACCCGGCCCTCGCGTACGGCGTCGACGAGGCCGACGTCGAGCACCGGGATCGCGCCTTCCTTCACCCGGCTGTACAGGCCGGTGTCGGGGCGCGGCAGCCCCTGGGCCGACAGGTCCGGCACGCTGACCTTGGCCACGGGCCGCGCGAGCCGGTCGACGAGCCCGACCGGCAGCCGTCGTACGAGGATGCTCGTGAACTGGGCGGGCCACCCGGCGGTCGAGCGGCGCACGATGTGCGGAACCGTCCGCACCGCCAGCCGCACCCGTGCCGCCCCGCCCTCCACCAGGTCCACGGCGATCTCGGCCCCGGTGTTGCCGACGCCGACGACCAGGACGTCGCGGCCGGCGTAGGGAGCGGGGTTGCGGTACTCGCCGGCATGCAGGAACTCGCCGCCGTAGGTGTCCCGTCCGGGCCAGTCCGGGAGGTACGGGGTGTGGTTGTGACCGGTGGCCACGACGATCGCGGCGCCGGTCAGTTCACGGCCGCCGGTGGCGTGCAGCAGCCAGCCGGAGCCGTCGGGCGAGGGCTCGACGCGGGAGACCTCGACGCCGGTGACGATCTCCAGGTCGTGGTGCTCGGCGTACTTCTCCAGGTAGCGCACGACGTCGTCCCGGGACACCCAGCGCCCGAAGCGGCGCGGCATCGGCAGCCCGGGCAGGCCCGACAGCCGTCGGGTGGTGTGCAGATGGAGTCGGTCGTAGTGGCGCCGCCAGGAGGCGCCGACCCGGTCCGACTTCTCCAGCACGACGGCGCGCAGTCCCTGGGCGCGCAGCGCGTACGCGACGGAGAGTCCGCCGGGGCCGCCGCCGATGACGTAGACGGGGCGGTCCGTAGGGGTCGGACGTCCCGGTTCCGCAGGGGTGCTCGGGGACGCTGTGGAGTCGGCCATGTTCGGGAGCGTAATCACGCAGCTGGTTGATGGGTCTCGGTCAAGACCGGAATTGGTTGCGGATCGATCACGGCTGTAGGAGGGGTGGGTGGGGTCTGTGGCGTAGGCCGCGTGGTTGTGGGTGTGGATCGCGTGGTGTGGGGGCAGGGTGGGCATGGGACGAGTCCGGACATTGTCGAGCCGACCCGCATACGAAGGGGGCCGCGCACCTTGACGTACGAACGGGGCGGCGCACTCCGACGAGGTGTCGGTGTACGCCGCCCTCGGTGGGACGGGTTGCGGGAGGTGGCCCGCCTTGTCATGGCGGTTACTTCGGGTCGTCGTTGAACTTCGAGGTCGACCAGAGGTAGCCGAGTGCGGCGAGTCCCAGGCACCAGGCGACGGCGAGCCAGCCGTTGTTGCCGATCTCGGTGCCGAGGAGCAGGCCGCGCAGGGTC
>NZ_LLZG01000117.1 GCF_001509475.1 Streptomyces regalis | reverse complement strand
CGAGGAGCAGGCCGCGCAGGGTCTCGATGGCGGGTGTGAAGGGCTGGTACTCGGCGATCGGCTGGAACCAGCCCGGCATCGCGTCGACCGGCACGAAGGTGCTGGAGATGAGCGGCAGGAAGATCAGGGGCATGGCGTTGTTGCTCGCGGCCTCGGCGTTGGGGCTGACCAGGCCCATGCCGACCGCGATCCAGGTGAGCGCCATGGCGAAGAGCGCGAGCAGTCCGAATGCCGCGAACCACTCCAGGACGGTGGCATCGGTGGAGCGGAAGCCGATGGCCACGCCGACGGCGCCGACGAGGACCACGCTGACGATCGACTGCAGCACGCTGCCGACGACGTGCCCGACGAGCACCGAACCGCGGTGGATCGCCATCGTCCGGAAGCGGGCGATGATGCCTTCGCTCATGTCGGTGGAGACGGAGACCGCCGTCCCGATCGTGGTGCTGCCGATGGTCATCAGCAACAGACCCGGGACGAGATAGGCGATGTAGTCGGAGCGGTCGCCGCCGCCGATGCCCGCGCTCATGGTGTCGCCGAAGATGTAGACGAAGAGCAGCAACAGCATGATCGGCGTGAGCAGCAGGTTCAGGGTGAGGGACGGGTAGCGCCGGGCGTGCAGGAGGTTGCGGCGCAGCATGGTGGTCGAGTCGCGGACGGCGAGGGAGAGGGAACTCATCGGGCGGTCTCCTTGGGCTGGTGGGGGATGTCGGTGGCGCCGGTCAGGGCGAAGAAGACGTCGTCGA
>NZ_LLZG01000116.1 GCF_001509475.1 Streptomyces regalis | reverse complement strand
CCTATATATGGGCCCCCTACAAGGCCCATACAGGGCACGCCCCCCACAACCTCTCATCCGCCCTCCCCGCCGGGTGAGAGCAAAGTTCCTTTCCGGTCACTCGGTGCCACAGCGTGGAAACGAGCCCTCCCTACCTTCGGGGTCAGCCACTCGTAGTGCGACCGAGCCCCGAATGTACCGTGGAGGCGTCATGACAGCCCCTAGCACAGCCCCCGCCTCGAGCAGGGGAGGCCGCTGGATCGATCACTGGGACCCCGAGGACGAGACGTTCTGGAACGAGACCGGAGAGAAGGTCGCCAAGCGGAACCTCTTCTTCTCGGTCCTCTCCGAGCACATCGGCTTCTCGATCTGGACCCTGTGGTCCGTGATGGTGCTCTTCATGGGGCCGGAGTACGGGCTCACCCCCGCCGACAAGTTCACCATCGTCTCGATGGCCACCTTGGTCGGCTCCATCGTCCGCGTGCCCTACACCTTCGCCGTCGCCATCTTCGGCGGCCGGATGTGGACGGTCATCTCGGCGAGCATGCTGCTCCTGCCGACGATCGCCGCGTTCGTCGTGATGGAGCCGGGGACCTCGTTCACCACGTTCCTGCTGTGCGCGATGCTGGCCGGTGTCGGTGGCGGAAACTTCGCCTCCAGCATGACCAACATCAACGCCTTCTTCCCCCTCCGTAAGAAGGGGTGGGCGCTCGGGCTGAACGCCGGCGGCGGCAACATCGGCGTGCCCGTGGTGCAGCTCGTCGGGCTCGCGGTCATCGGTGCCAGCGCCGGCCCGCGTCTGCTGCTCGGGATCTACATCCCGTTCATCGTGATCGCCGCCGTCCTCGCGTGGCTGAAGATGGACAGCATCTCGTCCGTCAAGAACGACACGGGCGCCGCCAAGGACGCCGTGAAGGACGCCCACACCTGGATCATGTCCTTCCTCTACATCGGTACCTTCGGCTCCTTCATCGGGTACAGCTTCGCCTTCGGTCTCGTCCTGCAGACCCAGTTCGGCCGTACGCCGCTGCAGGCCGCCTACGTCACCTTCATCGGTCCGCTGCTGGGCTCGCTGATCCGGCCCGTGGGCGGCTGGCTCGCCGACCGGTTCGGCGGCGCGAAGATCACGCTGTGGAACTTCGTCGGCATGGGCGCCGCGACCGCCGTCATCATCGTGGCCTCGATGCAGGAGTCGCTGCCGCTGTTCACCACCGCGTTCATCGCCCTGTTCGTGCTGACCGGCCTCGGCAACGGCTCGACGTACAAGATGATCCCCGGCATCTTCCAGGCGAAGGCCGCCGCCAAGGGACTCACCGGTGAGGAGGCCGCCTCCTACGGCCGCCGCCTGTCCGGCGCCTCCATGGGACTCATCGGCGCGGTGGGCGCCCTCGGCGGGCTCGGCATCAACCTTGCCTTCCGCCAGTCCTTCCTCTCCGTGGGCTCCGGCACCGGCGCCTTCGTCGCCTTCCTCGCCTTCTACGGCGTCTGCTTCCTGGTCACCTGGGCCGTATACCTTCGCCGCCCGGTCGCCTCGGAGACGCACGCCACAGCGACCTCGGAGGCAAAGCCGCAGCTCAGCTACGCGGAGGTGTGACGTAACACCGCTGACATGAAGCCGAACCGAGCCTGTCACGCACCGTTGACAGGCTCGATCGGCATGCAGGTGTACCCACCAAGGGTGCGATCAGGAGCCGCTCCCGGTCACCCCCGGTGGATCACCTGGCGCAGGCACCACAACTCGAGTGCGGGACGAGAGTTATGTACGACGAACAGCAGCAATCCGACCATGGGCCCCTCGCCGGGTTCACCGTGGGCGTGACCGCCGCGCGCCGGGCCGACGAGCTCGGGGCGTTGCTCCAGCGGCGCGGCGCCGCCGTCCTGCACGCTCCTGCCTTGCGCATCGTGCCACTCGCCGACGACAGCGAACTGCTCGCCGCCACCAAGGAGATCATCCAGCGGACGCCGGACATCGTGGTCGCCACGACCGCGATCGGCTTCCGGGGATGGATCGAGGCCGCCGACGGGTGGGGACTGGGCGAGGACCTGCTGGAACGGCTGCGCGGGGTCGAGCTCCTCGCGCGCGGCCCGAAGGTCAAGGGTGCGGTACGGGCCGCCGGGCTGACGGAGCAGTGGTCGCCGTCCAGCGAGTCCATGGCCGAGGTGCTGGACCGGCTGCTGGAGGAGGGCGTCGACGGGCGCCGCGTCGCCGTCCAGCTGCACGGTGAGCCGCTGCCCGGGTTCGTGGAGTCGTTGCGGGCCGCGGGAGCGGAGGTGCTCGGGGTGCCCGTCTACCGGTGGCTGCCGCCGGAGGACATCGGCCCGGTCGACCGTCTGCTGGATGCGACCGTCTCCCGCGGCCTGGACGCCCTCACCTTCACCAGTGCCCCGGCCGCGGCGTCCCTGCTGTCGCGGGCCGAGGAGCGCGGGCTGCTTCCCGAACTGCTCGCCGCCCTCAACCATGACGTCCTGCCGGCCTGCGTCGGCCCGGTCACCGCGCTGCCCCTGCAGGCCCTCGGCGTCGACACGGTCCAGCCCGTGCGCTTCCGGCTCGGTCCGCTGGTCCAGTTGCTGTGCCAGGAGCTGCCCGGCCGGGCTCGGTCACTGCCGATCGCCGGACACCAGGTGGAGATCCGCGGGCACGCGGTCCTGGTCGACGGCGTGCTGCGCCCCGTGCCGCCCGCGGGTATGTCCCTGCTGCGGGCGCTGTCCCGTCGGCCGGGCTGGGTGGTGCCCCGCGCGGATCTGCTGCGCGCGCTGCCGGGGGCGGGGCGGGACGAGCACGCCGTGGAGACGGCGATGGCGCGGCTGCGTACGGCCCTGGGGGCGCCGAAGCTGATTCAGACGGTGGTGAAGCGGGGGTATCGGCTGGCGCTGGATCCGGCGGCGGACACGAAGTACGCGGACGTGTGAGCGGGCCGCGGAGCCGCTGAACCGTGCAGTCGCCCCCGCCGCCCCTACCCGTCCCATCCCCCAGGGGCTCCGCCCCTTCGACCCCGCCAGGGGGCTCTGCCCCCTGGACCCCCATCGGCCCTGAACGGGCCTCGTCCTCAAACGCCGGACGGGCTGAAAGATCCGGACCGGCGTCGAGAAGCGGAGCCCCCCCCACGGGTGGGTGGGGGATCGGGATGGCCGTGCTCGTCCTCAAACGCCGGACGGGCTGAAATGCAACCGACCGGCGTCGAGCAGCGATGAGCCCCCACGGGTGGGTGGGGGATTCCGCCGCCCACACCCACTCCCGGTACGAGGGGTTCCGGCGCCGCCACCGGGCAGGCACTGTTAGAGGGAACGCTTCGCTCAGCTCTTCCCCCTCTTCCCTCAGCCCTCTCTCACAGCACCTCACCGACCCCTGATGACCGGGGTGACCCCTAGGCGGTGACAGGCACATGGCACTGGGTACGGTCACGGACGCGTACGAGCTGCGGTTCGACGCCGGGCGGACCTGTCTGGATCTCCTCGCGACCACGCACCCCGAGGAACGGTTCGACTCCGTCGAGGTGCTGTGCGCCTGGATCGTCGGCGCCGGACTCGTCCCACCGACCACCTCGCTGGCCCACGCCGACGCCTCCTGGCTCGTCGGGTTCCGCGAACTGCGGGGACGTATCGGACAGTTGGTGCGCGGGGGACTCGCCCCCGAGCCCTGGCCGTCGTACGACGTCGCGCTCGCCCGCGTGAACGACCTCGCCTGCACCGCGCCCCCGGCCCCCCGTGCCGTACGGGGCGAAGACGGCACCCTCGTGAGGGAGTTGGATCATCCGCCGCAGTGCGCCGCGCTGCTCGGTGCCATCGCGCGGGACGCGGTGGAACTGCTCACCGATCCGGTCGCGCGGGCCGGGCTGAGGGAGTGCGAGGGGGACAACTGCCCGATCGTTTATGTCGATTCGTCCCGGGGGCGCAGGAGGCGCTGGTGCTCCAGTGAGGTCTGCGGGAATCGGGAAAGGGTCGCCCGGCATCGTCGTCGCGCGGCCCTCGCTCGCGCCTGATGGTCCGTTATGCGGCTTCTGTGAAACGGCTGTCGAAGTGATTTCGATTACACGTCGTTTCCCTACGGACCCGTAGGGAAGAGGCGGCTCGATCTTGCCGATGTGGTGGAAATGTAAAGATCACACGGTGGGAATGTGCTGCCATGTCCCGCTCGTCACGTCACTCCGCAGAAAACTGTCGCCTCGCTTTGAACACTCAACGGGCCGCTTCCGTACGGGTAGTCGAGCGACCGACTGGGGGAACCCCCGGACATCGGAGGTGGGCGTGCGCAAGGATTCCGTCGTGGCCAATGAACGTGGATCGAGGGCCCGACATCGCATGTCCCAGCCCTCGGAACCTGATGAGGAGCTGATGCGTGCGCTGTACAGAGAGCACGCCGGACCCCTCCTTGCGTATGTCCTTCGACTGGTCGCCGGTGATCGGCAACGAGCAGAGGACGTCGTGCAGGAGACGCTCATCCGTGCCTGGAAGAACGCCGGACAGCTCAATCGAGCGACCGGATCGGTACGCCCCTGGCTGGTGACGGTCGCCCGGCGCATCGTCATCGACGGTCACCGCAGCCGGCAGGCCCGGCCGCAGGAGGTCGATCCGTCGCCGCTGGAGGTCATCCCCGCGGAGGACGAGATCGACAAGGCGCTGTGGCTGATGACGCTGTCGGACGCACTCGACGACCTGACCCCCGCCCACCGGGAGGTCCTCGTGGAGACCTATTTCAAGGGGCGTACCGTCAATGAGGCGGCCGAGACGCTGGGCATACCCAGCGGCACCGTTCGCTCACGGGTCTTCTATGCCCTGCGGTCGATGAAGCTGGCTCTGGAGGAGCGGGGGGTGACGGCGTGATGAGTGTTTACGGGGGAAACCAGGGATTCGGGATGGGCGGTTCGGGTATGTCTGGACCCATGCAGGGACATCCGGTTCCGAGCGAGCACGAGACAGTCGGTGCCTACGCCCTCGGGATCCTCGACGACGCTGAGGCAACCGCTTTCGAGGCCCACCTCGCGACCTGCGAATGGTGCGCCCAGCAGCTGGACGAGCTCGCCGGGATGGAGCCGATGCTGGCCGCGCTCGCGGACCTGCCCGGTTCCGGTTCGCCCGCGATCGGCGAGTCCCTGTCGGCGAAGCCCAGCCCGCGCTTGGTGAACAAGCTCGTGGACGAGGTCGCCGAGCGACGCGCCCAGAAGCGCAGGCGCAGCTTCTACATGGTGGCCGCGGCGGCCGCGCTGATCGTCGGCGGTCCCTTCGCCGCGATGGCGGCGAGCGGCGGCGACTCGGACGGCGGTGGCGCCGGAACCAACCGGACCGTCGCGGCGAACCCCGCCAAGGACCTGTTCAACAACATCGACGACAAGGTCACGGGCACCGACTCGGCGAGCAAGGTCACCGCGACCGTCGCCCTGCAGAAGAAGGCGTGGGGCACCGAGACGGTCGTTGAGCTCGGTGGCGTCAAGGGCCCGCTCAAGTGCTCCCTGATCTTCGTCAGCAAGGACGGCGAGCGCGAGACGGCGGCCTCCTGGTCCGTCCCGAAGTGGGGCTACGGCATCCCGGACGCCAAGACCGAACAGGCCAGGAACCCTCTCTACGTCAGCGGCGGCGTCTCCATGGCCCCCGACGACGTCGATCACATCGAGGTCATGGACTTCGACGGAAACAAGCTGGTCGAGGTCGACGCGTAGCTTTTACGGGTCCCCTTCGCGTACGGTTGACGGCTGCCCAGCACGTCAGAAGGGGGCCCGGTGGCCGTTCAGGCTCAGCAGGAAACCGCGCTCGAAGACTCCCTGAGAGACCGAGAGATCGGCGTCGAACAGGAACACCTGGACCGGGTGTACCAGCGGCTCGAGGAGAAGATCCACGAGGCAGAGTTCCTCATGAACGACGCGGCCAAGCGTGGCCAGGTCGGCACACCCGGCGCGCTCGCCGAGCGGGACGCACAGGTCTTCCGAGCGGGGGTCCACCTCAATCGGCTCAACAACGAGTTCGAGGACTTCCTGTTCGGCCGTATCGACCTGCTGCGCGGCAAGGACGGCAAGAAGGGACCCGACGGCGCGTACACCGCCGTCGAGCCCGCCGAGGGCGCCGTGCGGGACGACAACACCGCCGACATCGCCGAGACCCTGCACATCGGGCGCATCGGCGTGCTCGACCAGGACTACGCCCCGCTGGTCATCGACTGGCGGGCCCCGGCCGCGGCGCCCTTCTACCGCTCCACTCCGGTGGATCCGGGACGGGTCGTACGGCGCCGGGTCATCCGTTCCAAGGGGCGCCGGGTGCTGAGCGTCGAGGACGACCTGATGCGCCCCGAGCTCAAGGCCTTCCTCGGCGGGCACGAGCTGCCCGTCATCGGCGACGGCGCCCTCATGGCCGCCCTCGGCCAGGCCCGCAGCCACACCATGCGGGACATCGTGGCGTCCATCCAGGCCGAGCAGGACCTGGTCATCCGCGCCCCCGCCGCCTCGGTGACATACGTCGAGGGCGGGCCGGGGACGGGAAAGACGGCCGTGGCCCTGCACAGGGCCGCCTATCTGCTCTACCAGGACCGGCGCCGGTACGCGGGCGGCATCCTGATCGTCTCGCCGACCCCGCTGCTGGTGTCGTACACCGAGGGCGTGCTGCCGTCCCTCGGCGAGGAGGGCCAGGTCGCCATCCGTGCGATCGGCTCGCTCGTCGACGGCGCCGAGGCCACGCTGTACGACTCCCCGTCCACGGCCCGCGCCAAGGGCTCGCACCGCATGCTCAAGGTGCTGCGGAAGGCCGCCCGTGGAGCCCTGGAGCTGAACGATTCGCCGACCCGGCTCAGGGTCGTCGCGTTCGGCCGCCGGCTCGAACTGGAGGCCGGGGAGCTGGAGCGGATCCGCCACAACGTCCTCGGCGGCACGGCACCCGTGAACCTGCTGCGCCCGCGCGCCCGCAAGCTGCTGCTCGACGCCCTGTGGGCGCAGTCCGGCGGCGCCACCCGCCACTCCGACCCCGAGCTCGCCGCCGAGCTGCGCTCCTCCTTCGACGAGGACGTCACCTCGGAGGACAGCTTCATCGCCTTCCTCGACGCCTGGTGGCCGGAGCTGACCCCGAAGGCCGTACTGGCGGCGATGGCCGACGACCGGCGGCTCGGCCGCTTCGCCCGCCGGATCCTCAACCCCGGCGAGGTGCGCAGGGTGGCCCGTTCGCTCAAGCGGGACGGCCACTCCGTGCACGACATCGCCATGCTCGACGAGCTCCAGGCGATCCTCGGCAGCCCGGCCCGCCCGAAGAGGAGGCGCGAGCTCGACCCGCTCGACCAGCTCACCGGCCTGGAGGAGCTGATGCCGGTCCGCGAGGAGTCGCAGCGCGAGCGCGCCGAGCGGCTGGCGGCCGAGCGCACCGAGTACGCCCACGTCATCGTCGACGAGGCCCAGGACGTCACGCCGATGCAGTGGCGCATGATCGGCCGCCGCGGCCGGCACGCCACCTGGACGATCGTCGGCGACCCCGCCCAGTCCTCCTGGTCCGACGTCGACGAGGCGGCCCAGGCCCGCGACGAGGCGCTCGGCACCCGCCCGCGCCGCCGCTTCCAGCTCACCGTGAACTACCGCAACCCGGCCGAGATCGCCGAGCTGGCGTCGAAGGTGCTGGCGCTGGCGATGCCGGGCTCGACCTCGCCGTCGGCCGTCCGCTCCACCGGCGTCGAGCCCCGTTTTGTGACAACGAACAAAGGACACAGCACGGTCGTGGGCGACTCGCTGGCGCACACCGTCCGTGAGGAGGCCGCCCGGCTGCTCGACCGCGTCGACGGCACGGTCGGCGTCGTCGTCGCCATGCAGCGGCGCGAGGAGGCGGTCAAGTGGCTCGCCGGGCTCGGCGACCGGGTCGTGGCGCTCGGCAGCCTGGAGGCGAAGGGGCTGGAGTACGACGCGACGGTCGTCGTCTCACCGGCGGAGATCGCGGACGAGTCCCCGGCGGGCCTGCGCGTGCTGTACGTCGCCCTCACCCGGGCCACCCAGCAGCTGACGGTGGTGTCGGGGGAGCGGGACGAGCCGGACGCGACCGGGGTGCCGGACCTGCTCAGAGATTGATCCGGAGGAACACCTGGTACGGGAATGGCCTTACGGGATCTGTTTGTTAGCCTGGGTGTGGCACCGGCTCGATCCAAGCCCCCGGGCCCAACCTTCGTCGCTACGAGCGACCACTTGCCGCGAGGCGAGCATGGCGGGCCGGTGTCATGAACGTTGAAGAGGCCCACGTCACGATGTGACGTGGGCCTCTTTTCCTGCGAAGACGTGGCGAACAATACGTTCGCAATTCAAGCCCGGCTAACTCCTACTCAGCGGTAGGTGCGACGATCGGACGGCATCCAGCGTCACACGGTGAAAGCAGAGGAAGTCGGCCATGGCAACGGCGCCCAGCGTCTCCTACTCGATGACGGTCCGGCTGGAGGTGCCCGCGAGCGGAACCGCGGTCTCCCAGCTCACCGGAGCCGTCGAGTCCCACGGAGGCTCGGTCACCGGCCTCGACGTCACCGCCTCCGGGCACGAGAAGCTCCGCATCGACGTCACCATCGCGGCCACCTCCACCGCGCACGCCGACGAGATCGTCGAGCAGCTGCGCGGCATCGAGGGCGTCACGCTCGGCAAGGTCTCCGACCGTACGTTCCTGATGCACCTCGGCGGCAAGATCGAGATGGCGTCCAAGCACCCCATCCGCAACCGTGACGATCTCTCGATGATCTACACGCCCGGCGTGGCGCGCGTCTGCATGGCGATCGCCGAGAACCCCGAGGACGCGCGGCGTCTGACCATCAAGCGCAACTCCGTTGCGGTTGTGACGGACGGCTCGGCCGTGCTGGGGCTGGGGAACATCGGTCCCATGGCCGCCCTGCCGGTCATGGAGGGCAAGGCGGCCCTCTTCAAGCGGTTCGCCGGCATCGACGCCTGGCCGATCTGCCTCGACACCCAGGACACCGACGCGATCGTCGAGATCGTCAAGGCGATCGCCCCCGGGTTCGCCGGCATCAACCTCGAGGACATCTCCGCCCCGCGCTGCTTCGAGATCGAGGCCCGCCTGCGCGAGGCCCTCGACATCCCCGTCTTCCACGACGACCAGCACGGCACCGCGATCGTCGTCCTCGCCGCCCTCACCAACGCACTTCGCGTTGCGGGCAAGGCAATTGAGAACATCCGCGTCGTGATGTCCGGCGCCGGCGCGGCCGGTACGGCCATCCTCAAGCTGCTGCTCGCGGCGGGCCTGAAGAACGCCGTAGTCGCCGACATCCACGGCGTCGTGCACGCCGGCCGCGAGGACCTGCGGGACGCCCCCGCGGACTCGCCGCTGCGCTGGATCGCCGACAACACCAACCCCGAGGGCCTGACCGGCACGCTGAAGGAGGCCGTGCGCGGCGCGGACGTCTTCATCGGTGTCTCCGCCCCGAACGTCCTGGACGGCGACGACGTCGCCGCCATGGCCGACGACGCGATCGTGTTCGCGCTCGCGAACCCGGACCCTGAGGTCGACCCGGCAATCGCCCGTCAGACGGCCGCAGTTGTGGCCACGGGCCGCTCCGACTTCCCGAACCAGATCAACAACGTGCTGGTCTTCCCGGGCGTCTTCCGCGGCCTGTTGGACGCGCAGTCCCGTACGGTCAACACCGAGATGATGCTCGCGGCCGCGAAGGCGCTGGCGGATGTGGTGACCGAGGACGAGCTGAACCCGAACTACATCATCCCGAGCGTCTTCAACGACAAGGTCGCGGGCGCGGTGGCCGGCGCGGTGCGGGAAGCGGCGAAGGCCGTCAGCGCCGTGGCGTCGGCCGAGTAGTCACCCGGAGTCCGGGCGGGCGTCGCCGGGGGCTGCCGCCCCCGGACCCCGCTTCAGCCCGAAAGTGTGTGGCGGCTGTGACGATCGCCACGGCAAGCCCTTGTAACGGCGCGTCGTGGAACCAAGGGCCTCCAGCCGCCGTTTATCGTGACGCGAAAGCTCAGGCCCTCTCTTCGTGTGACTCCCAAGGGTGTTCTCACGACTCCTCCGGGTGCCGGATTGGCTTTCCCGCTGCAGGTAGGGGCAGGATGCGTCCCTGGGCGCGAGGGTCTGACGACAGACCCGGGTCCGGGGAGTGTCCGAGGACCCTGGCAGCATCGGCTTCGCTGTGCCCACCAATGCGGCTCTGCCGCGTGGCACGCCTCAACAGCAAGAAGAACACGGGAGTAACAACATGAACCGCAGTGAGCTGGTGGCCGCGCTGGCCGACCGCGCCGAGGTGACCCGCAAGGACGCCGACGCCGTGCTGGCCGCGTTCGCCGAGACCGTCGGCGAGGTTGTCGCCAAGGGCGACGAGAAGGTCACCATCCCTGGCTTCCTCACCTTCGAGCGCACCCACCGTGCCGCTCGCACCGCGCGCAACCCGCAGACCGGCGACCCGATCCAGATCCCGGCCGGCTACAGCGTGAAGGTCTCCGCGGGCTCGAAGCTCAAGGAAGCCGCCAAGGGCAAGTAAGCCTGCCGGTGCGTCTCGGGACGACGTACAAGGCTCAGTAACGCCAATGGGGCGGCCCCCTTCACCGGGGGCCGCCCCATCGTCGTATCCACGACCGGGTCGTGGCCTCTAGCCGAGCGCCTTGCCAGGCAACTCGACCTTCGCGCCGAGCTCGACCAACTTCTCCATGCTGTGTCTGTCCGGGGGCTGTGACATTAGCGGCTTCGCCGCGGGCCCCGGACCCCAG
>NZ_LLZG01000115.1 GCF_001509475.1 Streptomyces regalis | reverse complement strand
GCCCCGGACCCCAGCCGGAGCGCGTTGCCTCTGGCCGGGGACGAGAGCCTGGCGTCAGCCGAGTGCCTTGCCTGGCAACTCGACCTTCGCGCCGAGCTCCACGAGCTTCTCCATGAAGTTCTCGTAGCCGCGGTTGATGAGGTCGATGCCGTGGACGCGGGACGTGCCCTGGGCCGCCAGGGCCGCGATGAGGTACGAGAAGCCGCCGCGGAGGTCGGGGATGACGAGGTCGGCGCCCTGGAGCTTGGTGGGGCCCGAGACGACCGCGGAGTGCAGGAAGTTGCGCTGGCCGAAGCGGCAGTCGGAGCTGCCCAGGCACTCGCGGTAGAGCTGGATGTGGGCGCCCATCTGGTTCAGGGCGGAGGTGAAGCCGAGGCGGGACTCGTAGACCGTCTCGTGGATGATGGAGAGGCCTGTCGCCTGCGTGAGGGCCACGACCAGCGGCTGCTGCCAGTCCGTCTGGAAGCCCGGGTGCACGTCGGTTTCGAGGGCGATGGACTTCAACTGGCCGCCGGGGTGCCAGAAACGGATGCCCTCATCGTCGATCTGGAAGGCACCGCCCACCTTCCGGTAGGTGTTGAGGAACGTCATCATCGAGCGCTGCTGGGCGCCACGGACGTAGATGTTGCCCTCGGTCGCCAGCGCCGCGGACGCCCAGGAGGCGGCCTCCAGGCGGTCCGGCAGGGCCTTGTGGTTGTAGCCGCCGAGGCTGTCCACACCGGTGATGCGGATGGTGCGGTCGGTGTCCATCGCGATGATGGCGCCCATCTTCTGCAGCACGCAGATGAGGTCCTCGATCTCCGGCTCCACGGCCGCGTTCGAGAGCTCGGTGACGCCTTCGGCGAGGACGGCCGTCAGCAGCACCTGCTCGGTCGCGCCGACGGACGGGTACGGCAGCCGGATCTTCGTGCCGCGCAGCCGCTGAGGAGCCTCCAGGTACTGCCCGTCGGCCCGCTTCTCGATCGTCGCGCCGAACTGCCGCAGCACCTCGAAGTGGAAGTCGATGGGCCGGCCGCCGATGTCGCAGCCGCCGAGGCCTGGGATGAACGCGTGCCCGAGGCGGTGCAGCAGCGGACCGCACAGCAGGATCGGGATACGGCTGGAACCCGCGTGGGCATCGATGTCAGCGACGTTCGCGCTCTCCACGTGCGACGGGTCCATCACCAGCTCGCCCGGTTCCTCACCCGGGCGGACCGTCACCCCGTGCAGCTGCAGCAGCCCGCGTACGACGCGCACGTCACGGATGTCCGGCACGTTGCGCAGTCGACTTGGCTCGCCGCCCAGCAGAGCGGCGACCATCGCCTTCGGTACGAGGTTCTTCGCACCGCGGACACGGATCTCGCCCTCCAGCGGGGTTCCGCCGTGGACAAGCAGGACATCGTCGTTGACGGTCATGTATCTCGCGTTCCGATGAGTTGGGCAGGGGCCAGGAGGGAAAGGGTAATCGCCGCCGACCCCCCTTCAGTAAGCCCAGGGACGGCTCAGGAACGTCATAGCTCTGTCACAACACGAACCGTTCCCCATCGGCCACAAGCGGTCACCACTCCGGCCGTGCGCCGTGGGTGCTCCTTTCTGCCCTGAGCTGCATTCACTCCCGAACCCGGATTGCCTCCCCACACGAAGGGAAGATGCGGGATCATGTCTGGCATGACCGAGGTGTCCTCGCTCACAGGGCGGCTGCTCGTGGCAACGCCCGCCCTGGCGGACCCGAACTTCGACCGCGCGGTGGTGCTCCTTCTCGACCACGACGAGGAGGGCTCCCTCGGTGTCGTCCTCAACCGTCCGACCCCCGTCGACGTGGGCGACATCCTGGAGGGCTGGGCGGACCTCGCCGGTGAACCCGGCGTCGTCTTCCAGGGTGGCCCGGTGTCCCTCGACTCGGCGCTCGGTGTCGCCGTCATCCCCGGTGACGCGTCCGGCGAGAGCGCCCCGCTGGGCTGGCGCAGGGTGCACGGCGCGATCGGGCTCGTGGACCTGGAGGCGCCGCCGGAACTGCTCGCCTCGGCCGTCGGCAGTCTGAGAATCTTCGCCGGATACGCCGGCTGGGGCCCCGGCCAGCTGGAGGACGAGCTGGTGGAAGGCGCCTGGTACGTCGTCGAGTCCGAGCCGGGAGACGTCTCCTCGCCGTCGCCGGAGCGACTGTGGCGCGAGGTGCTGCGCCGCCAGCGCAACGAGCTCGCGATGGTGGCCACGTATCCGGACGACCCGTCGCTCAATTGATCCGTGTGACCTTCAGTACCCTTGGCACTTATGAGCACTCTTGAGCCCGAGCGCGGGACTGGTACGGGGACCCTCGTAGAGCCGACGCCACAGGTGTCCCACGGCGACGGCGACCACGAGCGCTTCGCCCACTACGTCCAGAAGGACAAGATCATGGCGAGCGCCCTCGACGGCACCCCCGTCGTGGCGCTCTGCGGCAAGGTCTGGGTGCCCGGCCGCGACCCGAAGAAGTACCCGGTGTGTCCCATGTGCAAGGAGATCTACGAGTCCATGGGCGCCGGTGGCGACGACAAGGGCAAGGGCAAGGGCGGGGACAAGAAGTAGTCCCTCCCGCCTGAGATTCATGTGAGGCCCCCGGGGCGCGTTCGGCGCGCTCCAGGGGCCTTCGCGTGTCACGAAGTGGTTGAGACCTCTTGTGGACATGTTCACGCAGTCCCTAGGCTCCGATGCGTTGTGCAGAGCGAAACCGTCATTGCATATGTTGCAACGCATGCTCGGAGGACCGCTCCATGAAGCTCGCCCCCAGACTCGCCGTACTGCTCACCGCCCTGGCCGTCACCGCCTGCGCCCCCCAGACCTCCACCAACTCCTCCTCCGACAAGGACGACAAGACCGGCACCCTGCGCGTCTGGCTCTTCCAGGAGGTCGGCAACGAGCCGAAGGAGAAGGTCGTCGACTCCGTCGTGGCCGCCTTCGAGAAGGAGCACAAAGGCACGAAGGCCGACGTCGAGTACATCCCGGTCGAGACCCGCGCCCAGCGCGTCAAGGCCGCCTTCAACGACCCGGACTCCGCCCCCGACGTGATGGAGTACGGCAACACCGACACCGCCGGCTATGTGAAGGACGGCGGACTCCTCGACGTCACCGGGGAGTTCGGCGACTGGAGCGAGACCAAGGACACCGACCCCACCGCCAAGCAGTCCGTCACCGTGGACGGCAAGGTCTACGGCGCGCCCTTCTACGTCGGCGTCCGCGCCCTGTACTACCGCACGGACGTCTTCGAGCAACTCGGCCTCGAAGTCCCCAAGACCATGGCCGAGTTGGCCGGGACGGCCCGCAAGATCCGCGCCGCGAAGCCCGAGCTGTACGGGCTCGTGGTCGGCGGGGCGTACACGTACGGCGCGATGCCGTTCGTGTGGGCCAACGGCGGTGAGATCGCGGCCGGCAAGGGCGGCTCGTACGCCTCGGCGATCGACAGCCCCGCCGCCCAGAAGGGCATCAAGGCCTACACCTCGCTCTTCACCGACGACAACTGTCCCGCCGCCAAGTGCGCGGGCATGGGCGGCAACGACACGATCACCGCGTTCGCGGCCGGCAAGGCGGGCATGGCGATCGGCGGCGACTTCAGCCATACGGCTGTGGAGGCCGGGAAGGTCAAGGGTAGGTACGCGGTCGTGCCGCTGCCCGGCGTCAAGGCCGGGTCGATCGCCCCTGCCTTCGCCGGCGGCAACAACATCGGCGTACTGAAGAGCACGTCGCACCGCACGCTGGCAGTCGAGCTGATGGAGCGGCTCACGTCGAAGAAGACGCAGGCGTCGATGTTCGAGGCGATGGGATTCCTGCCTACCTTCTCCGACGTGAGGCAGCAGGTTGCGGCGGAGGAGCCGTATGTGAAGCCGTTCGCGCAGACTCTGGCTGCGGGCACCAAGTTCGTTCCGGCCTCGCCTGCGTGGGTACAGATCGACTCCTCGCTGGTGCTGCCGACGATGTTCCAGGAGGTCATCAGCGGTAAGAGGGATGTGGCGGCGGCATCGAAGGACGCGGCGAAGAAGATGGACGACGCGTTCGGCTCCGCCGGATGACGGCGCCCAATAGCTCGGGAGCTGCGGATCGTTTGCGGCTGCCGGTAGTTCGTGGCTTGTCGCGCCCACGCGGCGGTAGCCGCACATTCAACACAGCCCCGCGCCCCTTGGGGCGTGGCAGCGCAGGGCGCCGGAAAGGTACCGCGGCTCCCTGGCTCTACCTCGCCCCTGCCCTGATCGTCCTTGGCGGACTGCTCGTCTACCCCATCTATCAGCTCGGGCTGATCTCGCTCTTCCAGTACACCCAGGCCCAGGTCAGCGGCGGGGAACCGACCACCTTCCAGGGCCTCGGGAACTACATGGAGCTCTTCGGGGACCCGCAGTTCTGGCAGGTGCTGTGGGCGACCGTGCTGTTCGCGGCGGCCTGCGTCGTGTCGACGCTCGCCGTCGGCTGTGCTCTCGCCGTGCTGCTCACGCGCGTGCGTGCCGTGCCGCGGCTGGTGCTGATGCTGGCCGCTATGGGGGCGTGGGCGACGCCCGCCATCACCGGGTCGACGGTGTGGCTGTTCCTGTTCGACCCGGACTTCGGGCCGGTGAACCGGATGCTGGGGCTCGGCGACCACTCGTGGACGTACGGGCGCTTCAGTGCCTTCTTCCTGGTCCTGCTCGAAGTGGTGTGGTGCTCCTTCCCGTTCGTGATGGTGACGGTGTACGCCGGCATCCGTGCCGTACCGGCGGAGGTGCTGGAGGCCGCCGCGCTGGACGGTGCCTCGCAGTGGCGGATCTGGCGGTCGGTGCTGGCGCCGATGCTGCGGCCGATCCTGGTGGTCGTCACCATCCAGTCCGTCATCTGGGACTTCAAGGTCTTCACGCAGATCTACGTCATGACGAACGGCGGCGGCATCGCGGGCCAGAACCTCGTGCTGAACGTGTACGCCTACCAAAAGGCCTTCGCGTCCTCGCAGTACAGCCTGGGCTCGGCGATCGGTGTGGTGATGCTGCTGATCCTGCTGGCGGTGACGCTGGTGTATCTGCGGTTGCTGCGCAGGCAGGGGGAGGAGCTGTGAAGTCCGTGAGGTCCGTAGGTTCCGTGACCTTCGTACGGCGTCCCTGGCGGCTGCTCGCCGAGACGTCCGCGCTGCTGATCGCTCTGGTGGTGGCCTTTCCGCTGTACTGGATGGTGCTCAGCGCCTTCAAGCCGGCCGGGGAGATCGAGTCCAGCGAGCCTCGGCCCTGGACACTGGCACCCTCCCTGGATTCCTTCCGGCGGGTCTTCGAGCAGAACGAATTCGGCCGTTACTTCCTCAACAGCCTTGTCGTCGCATGCACGGTCGTGATCGTCTCGGCGTTGATCGCGTTTCTCGCGGCGACCGCGGTGACCCGATTCCGCTTCCGCTTCCGGACCACCTTGCTGATCATGTTTCTGGTGGCCCAGATGGTGCCGGTGGAGGCCCTGACGATCCCGCTGTTCTTCCTCATGCGGGACTTCGGACAGCTGAACACGCTCGGCTCGCTGATCCTGCCGCACATCGCCTTCTCGCTGCCGTTCGCGATCTGGATGCTGCGGGGGTTTGTGAAGGCGGTTCCCGAGGCCCTGGAGGAGGCCGCGTACATCGACGGGGCGAGCCGGTCGAGATTCCTGTGGCAGATCCTTTTTCCGCTGGTCTTCCCGGGGCTCGTGGCCACGAGCGTGTTTTCCTTCATCTCGGCCTGGAACGACTTCCTGTTCGCCAAGTCCTTCATCATCAGCGACACTTCGCAGTCGACCCTGCCGATGGCCCTGCTCGTGTTCTACAAGCCGGACGAGCCGGACTGGGGCGGGGTGATGGCGGCGTCGACGGTGATGACGATTCCGGTGCTGATCTTCTTCGTACTCGTGCAGCGACGGCTGGTGTCGGGGCTGGGCGGGGCGGTCAAGGACTGAAGGGTCTGATCATTCATGGATCTCATTCCGGCACCTCGCCAGATGGAACGGGCGAAGGGCTTCTACGAACTCGGCGACGGCTTCGGGATCGAGGCCGGGCCGGGCACCGAGGACACCGCGCGCCGGCTGCGCGCGACGCTCGGCGCGGCGACCGGGCTGGCGCTGCCACCCAAGAAGGGGGACGAGTACGACGTCCTCCATCTGTCCGTCCGGCCCGGCCTCGACGCCGAGGCCTACCGCCTCGTCGTGGCCCCCCATGGCGTCCACATCCAGGGCGGCTCGCCCGCCGGTGTCTTCTGGGGCGCCCAGACGCTGCGTCAGCTCCTCGGCCCCGACGCCTTCCGGCGCGCACCTCTTCCCGGCCGTACCTGGCGGCTGCCCCTGACGGAGATCCGGGACGCCCCTCGATTCCGCTGGCGCGGCCTCATGCTCGACGTGGCCCGGCACTTCATGCCCAAGGACGGTGTGCTGCGTTACCTGGACCTGATGGCAGCCCACAAACTCAACGTCTTCCACTTCCACCTGACGGACGACCAGGGCTGGCGCATCGAGATCAGGAAGTACCCCCGGCTCACCGAGGTCGGATCCTGGCGGGCGCGCACGAAATTCGGCCATCGGGCCTCCCCGCTGTGGGACGAGAAGCCGCACGGTGGCTACTACACGCAGGACGACATCCGCGAGATCGTCGCCTACGCCGCCGAGCGGCATATCACCGTCGTCCCCGAAATCGACGTACCCGGCCACTCGCAGGCCGCGATCGCCGCGTACCCGGAACTCGGCAACACCGACGTCATCACTGCATCCATTGAGGGGGGCTCCGCACTCTCCGTCTGGGACACCTGGGGGATCAATCCGAACGTACTCGCCCCCACTGACAACACCCTGCGCTTCTACGAGGGCGTCTTCGAGGAAGTCCTGGAGCTGTTCCCCTCGGAGTTCATTCATGTCGGGGGTGACGAATGCCTCAAGGACCAGTGGCGGCAGTCGGCCGCGGCACAGGAGCGCATCAGGGAACTCGGGCTGAAGGACGAGGATGAGCTCCAGGCGTGGTTCATCGGCCACTTCGACACCTGGCTCGCCGCGCGCGGGCGCCGGCTGATCGGCTGGGACGAGATCCTCGAGGGTGGTCTCGCCCCGGGCGCGGCGGTGTCCTCCTGGCGCGGGTACGCGGGCGGCATCGCGGCGGCCCGCGCGGGCCACGACGTCGTCATGTGCCCCGAGCAGCAGGTGTATCTGGACCACCGTCAGGACGCGGGCGCCGACGAGCCGGTGCCGATCGGCTACGTCCGCACCCTGGAGGACGTCTACCGGTTCGAGCCCGTTCCCGCGGAGTTGACGCCGGACGAGGCCTCGCACGTGCTCGGGACGCAGGCCAACGTGTGGACCGAGGTGATGGAGGACCAAGCGCGGGTGGACTACCAGGCGTTCCCGCGCCTCGCCGCCTTCGCCGAGGTGGCCTGGAGCCGCCTGCCGGCCCCGGCGGAACGGGACTTCGCCGACTTCGAGCGGCGGATGGCCGCCCACTACGGCCGACTCGACGCCCTGGGAGTCGCCTACCGTCCGCCCACGGGACCGCGGCCGTGGCAGCGCCGCCCCGGGGTGCTCGGCCGCCCGATCGACGGCCCGCCCCCGAACAGGTAATGGAAAAAACCGGCAAGGTGTCACCGAAGAGTGTCAATCGTTACGCACCGGTGATGCCGTGCGAAAACGGACCATCTCCCCGATGAGGTGGGCGAATGCCTCCTAGCGGACCCCTGTCTTCGGGTCCTGCGAAGATGTGCCAGAGTTGCCACGTCCGCCCTGTCAGCACGTACCGTACGGCAGCACAGGTGGGACCAGGTGGGGCAGCGGGAAGGGGCAGCCGGTTTGACCACGCACGCACCGCAGGCGGCGCAGGCCGTCACGCTGCCCACGACGCTGGACGAGGCCGTGGCGGCACTCGCCACCACGCCCGCCGCCGTGCCCGTCGCGGGCGGCACCGACCTCATGGCCGCCGTGAACTCCGGGCAGCTCAGGCCCGCTGCGCTGGTCGGCCTCGGCCGGATCAGCGAGATCCGTGGCTGGCAGTACCAGGACGGCCACGCTCTGCTGGGTGCCGGACTCACGCACGCGCGTATGGGCCGCCCCGACTTCGCCGCCCTGATCCCGGCGCTCGCGGCCGCCGCGCGCGCCGCCGGTCCGCCGCAGATCCGCAACGCGGGCACCCTCGGCGGCAACATCGCCTCGGCGTCCCCGACCGGTGACGCGCTGCCGGTCCTGGCCGCCCTCGAAGCGACCCTGATCATCGCGGGCCCGGGCGGAGCCCGCCGGGAGATCCCGGTGTCGCACCTGCTGGCCGGCATGGAGATGCTGCGCGCCGGCGAACTCATCGGCTACGTGCGCGTGCCGCTGCTGCACGCCCCGCAGGTCTTCCTCAAGGCCACCGGCCGTACCGGCCCGGGGCGCGCGATGGCGTCCGTCGCGGTCGTCCTCGACCCCGCCCGGCGCGGAGTCAGGTGCGCCGTGGGTGCCATAGCGCCGATGGCGCTCAGGCCGCTGGAGGCCGAGCACTGGGTCGCCCAGCTGATCGACTGGGACAACAACCGCGCGATCGTCCCCGAGGCGCTGAACGCCTTCGGCGAGTACGTCGCCGCGGCCTGCATCCCCGACCCGGCCCCGGCCGAGGACGGCTCCGTGACCCAGCATCCGCCCGCCGTACTGCACCTGCGGCGCACCGTCGCCGCGCTGGCCCGACGAGCACTCGGGAGGGCGCTGTCGTGACCGACGACCAGCACGGAGAGAGCACGCCCCAGGGCGGGAGCCGCTGGGACCCGCTGCCCCAGGGTGACTACGACGACGGTGCCACCGCCTTCGTCAAACTCCCCGAAGGGGGCATCGACGCTCTCCTGGCCTCCTCCGACAGCCCGCTCGCCGCACCCGGCCACGGGTATGTGCCGCCGCAGATAACGGTCGCGCCGGGACCGGCCGAGGGCGCCGACCCCGCGGCCCCCGGTGGCTGGCCGGTCGCGGGCGCGCCCGTCGAGGGTGCCCAGTGGCCCGACCCGAACGCCGCCCCGCAGGACGCGGGCACCGGCCAGTTCACGTACCACCCCGGGGCCACCCAGCAGTGGAACTTCTCGGAGACGGTGGCCGGCCAGGACGCCGTCGCCGTGCCGGGCCAGGACGTCACCGGGCAGTGGTCGATTCCCGTCGCCGACGGTGACCTTCCGGACGAATCGGGCGAGTTCACCACGTCGTCGCTCGTCGAGCAGTGGGGCGGAACCCCGCCGGCCACACTGCCGGGCGGCGCGCCCGCACCCTGGGCGACCCAGGCGACCGGGCAGCCGTGGGGGCAGCAGGCCGAGGCCGCAGCGGCGACCGACGAGGCGGTGGGAGCCGCACCGGCGACCGGGGAGCTGACGGGAGCCGAGCACGCGCCCGGGCAGCCGGGACAGCCCGGGGCGCACGCCGACGGCCAGCACGCCGTACACCCCCCCGACCAGCCCGGTCCGGACCTCCACGCGCGCGTGGAGCCCGGCTCCGCCGCGCACGCTTCCGGGGAGCCGGTCGCGCCGGCATCCGAGCCGTCGGCCGAGATCGTCGCAGAGGCCGCGCAGAGCGCCCCTGAGCGCGGTGAGGCCGCCACGGACGCCCAAGACGCCCCAGAGGCCGCTGACGGCCCCGCAGAGGCCTCCGCCGAGCCCATCCCGGCCGAGGGCGGCGACTCCGCCCCGGAGGCCGCCGAGGACCCCGCGCAGGCCGCCGCCGACGACGTACCGGCGACCCACGGCGAGGAACACCCCCTCGCCTCCTACGTCCTGCGCGTCAACGGCGCCGACCGGCCCGTCTCGGACGCCTGGATCGGCGAGTCGCTGCTCTACGTGCTGCGCGAGCGGCTCGGACTCGCCGGCGCCAAGGACGGCTGTTCACAGGGCGAGTGCGGGGCCTGCAACGTGCAGGTCGACGGGCGGCTCGTCGCGTCCTGCCTGGTGCCCGCCGTGACCGCCGCCGGCAGCGAGGTCCGTACGGTCGAGGGCCTGGCCGTCGACGGGCAGTCCTCGGACGTGCAGCGGGCGCTCGCGCGCTGCGGCGCCGTGCAGTGCGGCTTCTGCGTGCCGGGCATGGCGATGACCGTGCACGACCTGCTGGAGGGCAACCCGGCGCCGAGCGAGCTGGAGGCCCGCCAGGCGCTGTGCGGCAACCTGTGCCGCTGCTCCGGCTACCGGGGTGTCCTGGAGGCCGTCAAGGAGGTCGTCGCCGAGCGCCAGGCGCACGCGGCGGCCGACGACGGCGAACGGGACGGCGACGAGCCGCGTATCCCTCACCAGGCGGGCCCGGGGGCCGGCGGGGTCAACCCGTCGGCGTTCGAGGCACGGGGTGCCGGGGGACCGCATGACCAGGCGTACGGACAGGACGGAGGCCAGGCGTGAGCAACGAAGCCGCCACCGCGACCACAGCCGCGGAGGCAGCACCGGCCCCCGAGCCGATCCCGCACGGCCTCGGCGCCTCCCTTCCGGCCGCCGACGCCCGCGCCAAGACCGAGGGCACCTTCCCGTACGCGGCCGACCTGTGGGCCGAGGGCCTGCTGTGGGCGGCCGTCCTGCGCTCGCCGCACCCGCACGCGCGCATCACGTCCATCGACACCTCCCACGCGCGCGAGATGCCCGGCGTACGGGCCGTCGTCACGCACGAGGACGTGCCGGGCAGCCCCCTGTTCGGACGCGGCAGAGCCGACCGGCCGGTCTTCGCCTCCGAGGTCGTACGCCACCACGGCGAGCCCATCGCCGCCGTCGCCGCCGACCACCCGGACACCGCGCGCCTGGCCGCCGCGGCCGTGATCGTCGAGTACGAAGTACTCGACCCGATCACCGACCCCGAGCAGGCCTTCGAGGCCGAGCCGCTGCACCCCGACGGCAACCTGATCCGCCACATCCCGCTGCGCCACGGCGACGCCGACGCGGCCGGCGACATCGTCGTGGAGGGCCTGTACCGCATCGGCCGCCAGGACCCGGCCCCCATCGGCGCCGAGGCGGGCCTCGCGGTTCCGCGCCCCGACGGCGGCGTGGAGCTCTACCTGGCCTCCACCGACCCGCACACCGACCGCGACCGGGCCGCCGCCTGCTACGGCCTGGAACCCGAGCGCGTGAAGGTCGTCGTCACCGGCGTCCCCGGCGCCACCGCCGACCGAGAGGACCAGGGCTTCCAGCTCCCGCTCGGTCTGCTGGCGCTGAAGACGGGCTGCCCGGTCAAACTCACCGCCACGCGCGAGGAGTCCTTCCTCGGCCACACGCACCGGCACCCCACCCTCCTGCGCTACCGCCACCACGCGGACGCCGAGGGCAGGCTGGTGAAGGTCGAGGCGCAGATCCTGCTGGACGCGGGCGCGTACGCCGACACCTCCTCCGAGGCCCTCGCCGCCGCGGTCGCCTTCGCCTGCGGCCCGTACGTCGTCCCGAACGCCTTCATCGAGGGCTGGGCCGTACGCACCAACAACCCGCCCTCCGGCCATGTGCGCGGCGAGGGCGCCATGCAGGTGTGCGCCGCCTACGAGGCGCAGATGGACAAGCTGGCCAAGAAGCTCGGCGTGGACCCGGCGGAGCTGCGCCTGCGCAACGTGATGGCGACGGGCGACGTACTCCCGACGGGCCAGACGGTGACCTGCCCGGCCCCGGTCGCGGAACTCCTCCAGGCCGTACGGGACTACCCGCTGCCCGCCCTCCCCAAGGACACACCCGAGGACGAGTGGCTGCTGCCCGGCGGCCCCGAGGGCGCGGGCGAACCGGGCGCGGTGCGGCGGGGCGTCGGCTACGGCCTGGGCATGGTGCACATGCTCGGCGCCGAGGGCGCGGACGAGGTCTCCACGGCGACGGTGAAGGTCCACGACGGCGTCGCGACCGTGCTGTGCGCGGCGGTCGAGTCGGGCCAGGGCTTCACGACGCTGGCCCGGCAGATCGTCCAGGAGACGCTCGGCATCGACGAAGTGCACGTGGCGCCCGTGGACACCGACCAGCCTCCCGCGGGCGCGGGCTGCCGCGGCCGCCACACGTGGGTGTCGGGCGGCGCCGTGGAGCGGGCGGCGAAGATGGTCCGTACACAGCTCCTGCAGCCCCTGGCGCACAAGTTCGGCATGTCCACCGAGCTGCTCCAGATCACCGACGGCAAGATCACGTCGTACGACGGCGTCCTGTCGACCACCGTCACTGAGGCGATGGACGGCAAGGAACTGTGGGCGACGGCCCAGTGCCGCCCGCACCCGACCGAGCCGCTGAACGAATCCGGCCAGGGCGACGCCTTCGTCGGCATGTCCTTCTGCGCGATCCGCGCGGTGGTGGACGTCGACATCGAACTGGGCTCGGTACGGGTCGTCGAGCTGGCGCTCGCCCAGGACGTCGGCCATGTGCTGAACCCGGCCCAGCTGGAGGCGCGGATCGAGGCGGGCGTGACGCAGGGCGTGGGCATAGCGCTCACGGAGAACCTGCGCTCGGCACGCGGCCTGATCCGCCACCCCGACCTGACGGGCTACGCGCTGCCGACGGCCCTGGACGCACCGGACATCCGGATCGTGAAGCTGGTCGAGGAACGCGACGTGGTCGCGCCCTTCGGCGCGAAGGCGGTGAGCGCGGTGCCGGTGGTGACCTCGCCGGCGGCCATCGCGTCGGCCGTACGGGCCGCGACCGGCCGCCCGGTGAACCGCCTGCCGATCCGGCCGCAGGCGGCGGTGGTGACCGGCCAGTGAGCGCGCCCCGGCCGTCCTGATGGACGGGGACTTCTGAAGGACGGGGTTGTTCTCGTCACCGGCGTGATGGCTGCTGGGAAGTCCACGGTCGCGCAGGCGCTGGCGGAGCGGTTGCCGAGGGCGGCGCACGTCCGCGGGGACCTGTTCCGGCGGATGATCGTCTCGGGACGCGTGGACTACGAGCCCGCAGCCGAGGAAGCCCAGGGCGGCGAGGGCGAGGCTCAACTCCGGCTGCGCTACCGGCTACCGGCTGGCGGCGGCGACGGCGACGCGTACGCGCAGGCCGGGTTCACGGCCGTCGTGGAGGACGTGGTGCTGGGTGCCGACCTGGCGGCGTACGTACGGCTGGTGCGCACGCGTCCGCTGTACGTGGTCGTCCTCGCGCCGAGCGCTGCGGCCGTGGCGACGCGGGAGGCCGGGCGGGCGAAGACGGGTTACGGGACGGGCCAAGGGGCTTGGAGGGTCGAGGAGCTGGACGGGGTGCTGCGGGCGGAGACGCCGCGGATCCGGCTGTGGGTGGACTCGTCGGAGCTGACCGTGGGGGGAGACCGTGGAGGCGATTCTGACGGGGCGGGAACGCGCGAGGGTGGACTGAGCGTCTTACCTATGTGAAGCGCTGTCAGTGGTCGTGCTGATCCGGGGCGTTGTGGGTGAGCGTGCTGATCCGGGGCGTTGTCAGTGGTGGCGCGTAGTGTTCTGAGCAGTGGGGGCGGCAGCCGGGCCCGGCGGGCCGGTCGGTGGGCCGTGCCCTGCCCGGGGCGGTGAGCAAGCGCATGCGGGGGAACCATGAGCACGACGATTACGACCTACGGCAGTACGCATTACGTGAGTACGAACAGCGCCGGTGACACGGCGATCGTCCTGACCGACGCCGAGCTGGCTCCGTACGTCACGCACGCGTCGACGCGGCGCTGGCTGACGGGACCCGGACTGCCCTGCGACAGCGGAGTGTTGAGCTTCGCCGAGCTGTGCCGGGAAGGGCGGGAGGGCCGGGCGGGCCTGCGGACGGTGGCGGACTCGACAGGCGATCCGGGCGACCGGCTGGCGGCGGAGCTGCGGGACCAGCTGGTGATAGGCCAACTGCTGGGCCCCGGCGGCCTGCGGACGGAGTCGGTCCTGCTGGACGGCGCGACGGGCGAGATCTCGACGACGTACTTCCTGCACGACCGCCCCGACCTGATGGACCGCCGCCCGCTGGCCCCGTCCCTGCGGACGCTGGTCCGCTTCGCCGAGGCGACGGACGAACTGGCGGGTCTGCGCGGCCAGTTCGCCACCTACGTCGGCCGTTACGGCCCGAAGGCGGTGGCGCAGGCCTCGCAACACCTGCTGGCGGTGTTCGAGGAGGGCGCGGACGGCGAGCCGGCGCCGTACTGGAAGATGGCGGCCCTGATCCGCCCCTTGGCGCTCGTCGCGGGCCGGGCCGGAGAGTCGGGGCTGGCCCTTGACCTGCCGCCGCGCCTCCTGGACCAGGAGTTCGGCCAGGGCAAGGTGGTGCGCGTCGAGGAGGTCGACTTCCCCGCCACGCTCACGCACGAGCCGACCCGCCGCTTCCTGCGCGAGGTGGGCCTGCCGGAGGACGGCTTCCTGTTCTCGCTGGAAACGGATGTGCCGCTGCAGACGCTGGCCGAGTACTACGCCGACGAGGAGCGGATCACCGAACTGCCCGCCCGGGCCGACCACTTGATACGCCTCGGCCATCTCGTCGAGGACAACAGCCTGGTCGTCGACGGTGAGACGGGCGCGGTCCTGAACTGGAGCGAGCCCGAGGCGAGACTGTTCCCCCTGAACACGGACGTCTCGACCCTCGCCTTCACACTCTGGCTGCTGCACCGCGAGCAGGCGATCGACGAGCAGTCGGGCCACGAGCTGACGACCGACACCTACGACCAACTGGCCATGACGATGCTCCAGGTCCTGTCGACGGTCGACCCGACCGGCACCAGGGCCGCCGGCAGGGACGACCGGCACTACTGGACGGAGGCGTTCCAGGACGAGGCGAGTGGGGTGCTGGAGTCGGTCGGTGGGCTGCGGTGAAATGACCGGCGGACAGTGGGACAACAGATCCACAATGCCCGTATGGACGACGACGACATCACCATCCGCCCGGCCGAGCCCGGCGAGTTGGCGGCCGTCGCGGGCCTGCGCTGGCACTGGGTCCTTGAGAACGGCAGCGCACCGGCGGCCGTCGACCGTAACGCATTCGTGCACCACTTCGTCGAGTGGGCCGAGCAGAACTCCTCCTCGCACCGCTGCATGGTCATCGTCGACGGTGACGGACACATCCTCGGCATGGCCTGGCTGGCCGTCGTCCACCGCGTCCCGACGCCGCACGCGCTGCACCGGGCCTCCGGTGACCTGCAGTGCGTGTACGTGGTCCCGCAGGCGCGCGACGCGGGGCTCGGCGGCCGGCTGATCACCGAGACCCTGGCCAGGGCGAAGGACCTCGGGCTGGAGCGGGTCACCGTCCACTCCTCGCCCCGGGCGCTGCATCCATCAGCGAGCTCCGCTCGCGGGCTGCCTACGCTCGCCAGGGGTTCGAGAACTCGCCGCGCCTGCTCCAGGCCCGCGTCGCGGGGACTGTGCCGCATCCCTGAGGCCGGGTGCCTTTGGCTCTCGGCCTCAGGGACAGGTGGCGTCAGGAGGACTTGGCGGCGGCGCGACGGCGGCGTACGGCCATGACCAGGACGCCGCCGAGGGCGGCCGCGGCCGCTGCGGCACCGGCGATGAGCGGGGTGCCGTCGGAGCCGGTGCTGGCCAGGTTGCCGTCGATGGATCCGCTGGTGGAGCCGCCGGTCGAGGTGCCCGTGGAGGTGCCGGCCGAGGTGGCGCCCGTGCTGCCGGTGCTGCCCGTGCCGCCGGTGGACTGGCCGTCGGGGTCGTTGCCGTCGCCGCCCGTCGTGGAGCCGCCGTCCGTCGAGCCGCCCGTGGAGGAGCCGCCGGAGGTGGCGGGGCCGGGTTCGTTGTCGGTGGGGATGGCGATGCGGATCTGGGCCTTGTCGTTGGCGGGGTTCTTGTCGAAGGCCGGGTGGATGTCGTACACGGAGGTCGCCTTCACCTCACCCGTGGTCGTCTTCGCGTCGTCCTTGATGTCCAGCATGAAGGTGAAGGAGAGCGACTCGCCGACCTCGATGGTGTGGTCGGCCGGCCAGCAGACGTACTTGGCCTTGCCCGGCGTCCCCCCGGGCCCGGACGGACCGTCGATCCCGAACGGCGCGCACTCCTTGGGTACTTCGGTGGCGACCGTGCCCGGCGGGATCTGCACCATCAGCGCCGTCTGGTCGTCGCTCTCCTGGTTCTGGATCCAGCCCGGGCCGGCGTTGCGGAGCTGTGTCGTGACCGACTGCTTGCCGCCGGCGAGCGCCTCGGTGTCGTCGCCGACCGCGACGAGGTCGGCCGAGCTGTCCGCGGTCAGGGTCAGGCGGTGGTAGCTGTCGCCGAACCCCTCGGCCGGGGTCTCACCGGTGGGCCCGGTGCCGTACTCGACGGCCTCCATCAGTGCCTTGGGCAGCGCCTTGAACCGCACGGGGGTCTCTATGGAGGCGCCGGGCTCGATGACCGTGTCGAGCTCGCAGAGCGCCTGCCTGACCTCGTCCGCGACGGTCGAGTAGGTGCAGCCCTCGACGGGCTCGGGGAAGTCGAGCCCCCGGGTCAGCCGGATCCGGAAGGTGACGCCGTCCGCGGTCGCGGTGCCCTTGTTGGTGATGACGACGGACTCGTCGTACACCTCGCCAGGCTTGGGAGACGTACGCGGCAGACTCGAGATCACCAGGGAGGGCTCGCCCTCCTCGGCATACGCCGCGGGAGCGGCCACCGCGGGAACGGCGCCGACGATCGCGGCAGCGGCCACGAAGGCCGCCGAGTTTCGGAGGTGCGAGGGGCGGATGCGCTGGCGCACGGGTTGGTCTCCTCGTCGGGACAGAAGGCACGGCGACCGGAGGTTTGTACTCCAGTCATGTTCTGGACAGCTGGAAGGCGTCCAGGGTTGTGCTGCCGTTTGTGAGGAGATCGGGGAGGAGGGGACAAGGGGGGGGAAGAACGTTCATGAAACCCCGTGGTCGTACGACCAAGGTCTCAGGGCGGGGCCGTCTCTCGACAGGGGTCAAAGTCGGTTGTGGCCCTTACGCTGACGACCATGACTGCCCTCGAGCCGCGCGACACCGGTGTCGCGAAGACAGCCGATGTTCCCTCGGGCCCCGAGTCCGATGAGACCGTGCTGAGCAGGTCCTATCGGGCTCTCAGCGTCGGGATCGTCTCCGTCGTGTTGCTCATCGCCTTCGAGGCCACCGCCGTCGGGACGGCCATGCCCGTTGCCGCGCGGGAGCTGGACGGGGTGTCGTTGTACGCCTTCGCGTTCTCGGGGTACTTCACCACCAGCCTGTTCGGGATGGTGCTGGCGGGGCAGTGGTCGGATCGGCGGGGGCCGCTCGGGGCGCTGACAGCGGGGATCGCCTCCTTCGGGGCGGGGCTGCTGCTGTCCGGGACCGCGGGAGCCATGTGGCTGTTCATTCTCGGGCGGGCCGTGCAGGGGCTCGGGGGCGGGCTGGTGATCGTCGCCTTGTACGTCGTCGTCGGGCGGGCCTACCCCGAGCGGTTGCGGCCGGCGATCATGGCGGCGTTCTCGGCGAGCTGGGTCGTGCCGTCGATCGTGGGGCCGCTGGCTTCCGGGGCGGTGACCGAGCATCTGGGCTGGCGCTGGGTGTTCGTCGGGATTCCGGTGCTCGTCGTGTTTCCGCTCGCGCTCGCGCTGCCGCAGATACGGCGCCGGGCGGGCGGACCGGTCGACGACACCGCCCGACCTGCCTCCTTCGACCGGCGGCGGATCCGGCTCGCCCTCGGCGTCTCCCTCGGCGCGGGGCTGTTGCAGTACGCCGCCCAGGACCTGCGGTGGCTCTCCCTTCTGCCCGGCGTCGCGGGCGCCGCGTTTCTCGTGCCGGCGGTGCTCGGGCTGCTGCCGCGCGGTACGTATCGGGCGGCGCGTGGGCTGCCGTCCGTGGTGCTGTTGCGTGGGGTCGCCGCGGGGTCGTTCATCGCCGCCGAGTCCTTTGTGCCGTTGATGCTCGTCACTCAGCGGGGGCTGTCGCCCACGCTCGCCGGGTTCTCGCTCGCCGCGGGTGGCGTCACTTGGGCGCTGGGGTCGTGGATGCAGTCGCGGCCGCGGGTGGAGCCGTATCGGGAGCGCCTGATGACGTTGGGGATGGTGCTGGTGGCGGCCTCCATCGCCGCCGCGCCGAGTGTGCTGATCGACTCCGTGCCTGCCTGGACCGTCGCCGTGGCGTGGGCGTTCGGGTGCTTCGGGATGGGGCTGGTGATCTCCTCCAGCAGCGTGCTCCTGCTCCACCTCTCCGCCCCCGAGGAGGCCGGCACCAACTCCGCCGCGCTCCAGATCTCCGATGCCTTGTCCAACGTCGTGCTGCTGGCCGCCGGGGGTGCCGCCTTCGCGGCGCTGGGCGGCGGCGCGGTGAGCCGTGCGGCGACGGAGGCGTCCGGCGCCGGGTCGCATCCGGCGGCGTTCGCGGCGGTGTTCCTGCCGATGGCGGGGGTGGCGTTGGTCGGGGCCTGGGTGACCACGCGGTTGCGCACGGAATCCCGGTGACACCGAGTGGTACCGCGTAGTACCGTCTAGGTATGGCTGGACTGAACCTGCGTTTCTCGGACGAAGAGCTCGACGCCCTGCGTGAGCGCGCGGCGGCGGAAGGGCGCAGCATGCAGGCCTTCGCGCACGATGCCGTGATCGCGGCCATAAACGAGCACTCACGGTTGTTCAACGAGGCTGCCGAGCACGTGCTGAAGGCCAGCGCGGAGCTGAACCGGAGGCTCGCCTGATGCACTACCTCACTCTGCCCGAGCTGCTGAATCTGGCGCAGCGGCTCGGGGCGGACGAGGTGCGCGACTACGGCCTGCTGGATTCCGCGCTGGCTCGTCCTCAGTCGAGCGTGTTCGGGCAGGACGCCTACCCGGACGTATGGCAGAAGGCCGCTGCGCTGATGGAGTCCTTGGCCCGCAACCATGCACTCGTCGATGGGAACAAGCGCATCGCCTGGTACGCGACCTGGGTCTTCCTGCACATGAATGGGCACCCGCTGGATGCGGACTTCGACGTCGACGAGGCTGAGCGGTTCGTGCTGGACGTCTGCCAGGGGGCTCTGGACGTGCCCAAGATCGCGGCTCAACTGCCGCGCTTCGCACGCTGACTGTGACCTCGGTCCCACCCGCGGGCGACCCGGCCCCGTCCGTGCGTTAACCCAACCGGGCCGCCGGTAGGGTGGCCCGGTTGTCATACGTAGCCGAGCCGCCCGACCCCCTTACGGAGACCGTGACTACCACCGCCGCCTCCTCCTCGCACCACCTTTCCCCCGCCTTCCCCGGCCGCGCCCCCTGGGGCACCGCCAGCAAGCTGCGTGCCTGGCAGCAGGGGGCGATGGAGAAGTACATCCAGGAGCAGCCGCGTGACTTCCTCGCGGTCGCCACGCCGGGCGCCGGCAAGACGACCTTCGCCCTGACGCTCGCCTCCTGGCTGCTGCACCACCATGTCGTGCAGCAGGTCACCGTGGTCGCGCCGACCGAGCATCTGAAGAAGCAGTGGGCGGAGGCGGCCGCGCGGATAGGGATCAAGCTGGATCCCGAGTACAGCGCGGGTCCGCTCGGCAAGGACTATCAGGGCGTCGCCGTCACGTACGCCGGTGTCGGTGTGCGGCCCATGCTCCATCGCAATCGGGTCGAGCAGCGCAAGACCCTGGTGATCCTCGACGAGATCCACCACGCCGGTGACTCCAAGTCCTGGGGTGAGGCGTGTCTTGAAGCCTTCGAGCCCGCCACTCGGCGGCTCGCGCTTACCGGTACGCCCTTCCGGTCCGACACCAACCCCATCCCCTTCGTCACGTACGAGGAAGGCAACGACGGGATCCGGCGGTCCGCCGCCGACTACACCTATGGGTACGGCAACGCGCTGGCCGACCATGTCGTCCGGCCCGTCATCTTCCTCTCCTACAGCGGCAACATGCGCTGGCGGACCAAGGCGGGGGATGAAATCGCCGCTCGGCTCGGCGAGCCCATGACCAAGGACGCCATCAGTCAGGCCTGGCGTACGGCGCTGGATCCGCGCGGTGAGTGGATGCCCAGCGTGCTGCGCGCCGCCGACCAGCGGCTGACCGAGGTCAGGAAGGCCATTCCGGACGCCGGTGCCCTCGTCATCGCCTCCGACCAGGACTCCGCGCGCGCGTACGCCAAGCTCATCCGTGAGATCACCGGCACCAAGGCGACCCTCGTCCTTTCCGACGACGCCGGCGCGTCCCAGCGGATCGACGACTTCAGCGGCAACAACGACCGGTGGATGGTCGCGGTGCGGATGGTGTCGGAAGGCGTCGACGTTCCGCGGCTGGCGGTGGGGGTGTACGCCACCACCATTTCCACCCCGCTCTTCTTCGCGCAGGCCGTCGGCCGCTTCGTGCGTTCCCGGCGGCGCGGCGAGACCGCCTCCGTCTTCCTGCCGACTGTCCCCGACCTCCTCACCTTCGCCAACGAGATGGAGGTCGAGCGCGACCACGCCCTCGACAAGCCGAAGAAGGAGGGCGAGGAGGACCCGTACGCCGAATCCGAGAAGGAGATGGAGGAGGCGAACAAGGAGCAGGACGAGGACACCGGCGAGCAGGAGCAGTTCTCCTTCGAGGCGCTGGAGTCCGAGGCCGTCTTCGACCGGGTGCTGTACGACGGTGCCGAGTTCGGTATGCAGGCCCACCCCGGGAGCGAGGAGGAGCAGGACTACCTCGGGATTCCGGGGCTGCTGGAACCCGATCAGGTTCAGCTGCTGCTCCAGAAGCGGCAGGCCCGGCAGATCGCCCACAGCCGTAAGAAGCCGGACGCCGAGGCCGACCTGTTGGAGCTGCCCGCCGAGCGGAGGCCCGTCGTCTCGCACAAGGAGATGATGGAGCTCCGTAAGCAGCTCAACACGATGGTCAGCGCCTACGTCCACCAGAGCGGCAAGCCGCACGGCGTGATCCACACCGAGTTGCGGCGGGTGTGCGGCGGACCGCCGAGCGCCGAGGCCACGGCGGGGCAGCTGCGGCAGCGGATCGCCAAGGTGCAGGAGTGGGCCACCCGGATGCGCTGATGCTGGGCGCTGTGCCTTGGCGAGGTTCTTGCGGGGGGGGCCTGTCGTGTTTTGGCCGCGGGCCCGTGGGGGCTTGTCGCGCCCACGCGGCGGAGCCGCACATTGACACAGCCCCGCGCCCCTTACAGGGCGCTGCGCGCCCCGTGCGTTTCAGGGCAAACGGGTGTGGTCCGTACCCGCCGCTGCCCGGATTCTGGACGGAGCCTTCCGCTCAGCGAACCGCCTTCGCTAATGTCCCGCTACGCACACGCCCCGTGGCAGCGCCGCCGCGGAGCGCAGCCGTGAAGCGACGCGGTCCGGAAGGCCGGACCGCCGGCCGATCGGCGGCCTCTGAAGCGCGTCACCGACGGGACTCGGTGCACGCATCCGCCGCGAGGGGGTCGCCGACCTCACCACTTAAGGAGTGGGCGTCGTGACCGCGGAGACCTCTCAGACGCTCGACCGAGGACTGCGCGTCCTCAAGCTGCTGGCCGATACGGACCATGGGCTGACCGTCACCGAGCTTTCCAACAAACTGGGCGTGAACCGGACCGTCGTGTACCGGCTGCTCGCCACACTCGAACAGCACGCCCTCGTACGCCGTGACCTGGGTGGCCGCGCCCGGGTCGGACTCGGCGTGCTGCGACTGGGACGGCAGGTGCATCCGCTGGTACGGGAGGCGGCGCTGCCCGCGCTGCGCTCACTGGCCGAGGACATCGGGGCGACGGCCCATCTGACCCTGGTGGACGGCACGGAGGCACTGGCCGTCGCCGTGGTCGAGCCGACATGGACGGACTATCACGTGGCCTACCGGGCCGGTTTCCGGCACCCCCTGGACCGGGGGGCCGCGGGCCGGGCGATACTCGCCGCCCGGCAGCAGCCGCTGGAGGAGCCCGGATACACCCTCACCCATGGCGAGTTGGAGGCCGGGGCGAGCGGGGCGGCCGCGCCGTTGCTCGGGGTCACGGGCGTCGAGGGCAGCGTGGGTGTGGTGATGCTGGCCGACGCGGTGCCGGAGCGGGTGGGGCCGCGGGTCATGGACGCGGCGCGGGAGGTGGCGGAGGCGTTGCGCTGAGGGGCGTCTGAGAGGCGTCTGAGGGGTGTCTGTTTCGGAGGCTGTGTACCCGCGCGCTCTAGGCAGGGCCTGCGCGGCCTCCGACACTCGACACATGACCTCACTGAGCATCCGCACCGTCCACGACGTCGCCGGGTTCGCGGCGGTCGCCGACTACTTCAGTGACGTATGGAATTCGCCCCGAAGCGCCCCGCCGCTACTGCCCGAGACGCTGAACAGCCTCGCCCACGCGGGGGGCGCGGTGCATGCCGCGTACGACGGGACGCGGCTGGCCGGGGCATCCGTCGCGGTGTTCGGGCCGCCCGCGTCCAGAGAGACGTACTCCCTCCTCGCCGCCGCCGACCGGGGGCTCGGGACGGACGTCAAGCAGGCTCAGCGGGAGTGGGCCCTGGAGCACGGGGCCCGGACCATGCGCTGGACCTTCGATCCCCTGGCCGGCCGTAACGCCCGCTTCAACCTGGTCAAGCTCGGCGCCGAGGCGACCGAGTACCTCGTCGACTTCTACGGCCCCATGGTCGACGGCGTGAACGATGGCGACGAGAGCGACCGGCTGGCGGTGAGCTGGGATCTCACGGCGCCGTCACCGTCGTACGACTGGCCGAGCGAGGCGGCCGATCGCCACACCGCACCCACCACGCACACCGCCCCCGACGGCGACCCGCTCGCCCGTCGTGACCTCGACGACCGGTACATCTGGTGTCGCGTCCCGGACGACGTGGTCGCGCTGCGGGCCGCGGACCCGGCGCTCGCGCTGCGCTGGCGGCGGGCCGTGCGCGAGGTGTTCACCAAGGCCTTCGCCGACGGGTTCAGGGCGACGGGGATGTCCCGGGACGGCTGGTACACGCTCACCCGCCCGGAGGCCGCCGCGTGAAACTGGAACGCGTCGAGATCGTCCACGTGGCGATTCCGCTGGTCAGCCCCTTCCGTACGTCCTTCGGCACGATGACCACGAAGGACACCTTCCTCTTGCACGTCGTCACGGACACGGCCGAGGGCTGGTCGGAGTTCGCGGCCGACCCCGAGCCGCTGTACTGCTCCGAGTTCGTGGCCGGCGCGGAGATCGTGCTGCGCGACTTCCTGCTGCCGCGCGTCGCCGCCCTCCCCGTGCTCGCTACGGCCCACCTCGCCCCGGCGACGGAGAAGATCAAGGGGCACGAGCTGGCGAAGGCGGCGCTGGAGACGGCGGTCCTCGACGCGGAGCTGCGGTCGTACGGGATGCCGCTGGCGACGTATCTCGGGGCGGTGCGGGAACGGGTGCCGGCCGGGGTGTCGGTCGGGATCAAGGGGAGCGTCGGGGAGCTGCTGGACGCCGTCGAGGGGTATCTCGCCGAGGGCTACGTCCGGATCAAGCTGAAGATCGAGCCCGGCTGGGACCTGGAGCCCGTACGGGCCGTGCGCGAGCGCTTCGGGGCTGAGCTGCCGCTGCAGGTCGACGCCAACACGGCGTACACGCTCGCGGACGCCGAGCATCTGCGGCGCCTCGACGCGTTCGGACTGCTGCTGATCGAGGAGCCCCTCGCCGAGAACAACCTGTACGCCCACGCCCGCCTCCAGCAGCGCCTCACGACCCCCGTCTGCCTCGACGAGTCCCTGCACAACGCCCGCGACACCGCGTCCGCGATCGCGATGGACGCGTGCCGGGTCGTGAATGTGAAGCCCGCGCGGGTCGGGGGCTACCTGGAGGCGCGGCGGGTCCATGACGTGGCGTACGCGCACGGGGTGCCGGTGTGGTGCGGCGGCATGCTGGAGACCGGCGTCGGCCGCGCACCGAACCTGGCGCTCGCCGCCCTGCCCGGCTGCACGCTCCCCGGGGACACCTCCGCGTCCAGCCGCTACTTCGCCGAGGACATCACGGAGCCGTTCGTGCTGGTCGACGGCCATCTGCCGGTGCCACGGTCGCCGGGGATCGGGGTGCAGCCGCTGCCGGAGGCGCTGCGGCGCTTCACCAAGGAACGGCGAGACCTGTACGTGACCTGAATGGGGCAACCTTGGCAGCTCCGACCTGCGCCTGGCCGGAACTCGCCGCCACGTTAGATTGATCCCGTGCTCTCTCGTCTCACGCGCCCCCGAGCCGTCGCCGTCTGCGCCCTGCCGGTCGTGGCCCTGCTCGCCACGGCTGCCTTCGCGCCGCTGCCGTTCTCGGTGGCGCAGCCCGGCCTGACGGCGAATGTGCTGGGCGAGAACAAGGGCGACCCGGTGATCACCATCTCCGGTGCGCCGACCCGCGACACGAGCGGCGAGCTGCGGATGACGACCATCGAGGCCACCTCCCCCGACACGGACGTGCGGCTCGGCGACGTGATCGACGCCTGGTTCCGTACGGACAAGGCGGTCATGCCGCGCGACTCGGTCTATCCCAGCGGCCGCAGCACCCGGGAGATCGAGCAGTACAACACCGAGCAGATGAAGGAGTCCCAGGACGCCGCGACCGAGGCCGCGCTGAACTACCTGGACCTCAACGACAAGAACATCAAGGTCACCCTGAAGCTCGCGGACGTCGGCGGCCCCAGCGCCGGCCTCCTCTTCTCCCTGGGGATCATCGACAAGCTCAACGGCACCGGCGCCGACGACGACCTCACGGGCGGCCGCACCATCGCCGGTACGGGCACGATCGACGCCGCCGGCAAGGTCGGCGCCGTCGGCGGCGTGTCCCTGAAGACCCAGGCGGCCAAGCGGGACGGGGCGACGGTCTTCCTGGTACCGAAGGAAGAGTGCTCCGACGCGAAGGCGGAACTGCCGAAGGGGCTGCGGCTGATCCCGGTGACCACGCTGAAGGGGGCGGTGGGGGCGCTGGAGGCGCTGGACAGCGGGAAGGGTTCCGTCCCCAGCTGCTAGGTGTTCAGCGCCGGCCTCGGGGCCGCGAGGCGCAGGCCGACTTCTACGAGGGTCCAGCCGACCCTCGTACGCAGGTCCCGGGCGGGTTTGACGCCGGCCGCGAGGGCGTGCGCGTGCGCCTCGGCTCGGAGGTGGGCGGCGCGGGCGTGGTGCAGGGCGAGGCGGGTCTCGGGGTGCTGCATCGGGCTTCGGCCTCTCAGTCCGTGCTGAAGGGGAAGGTGCGGGTCTGCACGCGAACGGTGCTCGCCTCGGGGTCGTCCTCGGCATCGGGCCGGTCGCGGTAGCTGTTGACCAAGTCGTGGATCTTGTGGGCGAGTTCGCTCGCGAGCTGCGGGGTCAGGCGGAGCGTCATGCTGCTCATGTCCGTGCTGCGGTTCCACTCCTCGGACCACTCCTGGCGGGTGCCGAGCCAGGTCGACAGCTCCCGGGCCTGTGCGGTGGCGACCTCGTGCAGATACAGGTCGGCCGCCCCGCGTACGTCGGGGTTCGCATCGTGCAGGAGGGCGTCGTCGAACCGCAGCCCCTGCACCGCCGCCCTCCACCACCGCTCCCGCCCCTTGCCCCGCTCGGGGTCGTCCTCGACGAAGCCGTGGGCTGCGAGCTGGCGTAGGTGGTAGCTGGTGGCCCCACTGGACTCGCCCAGTCTTTCGGCGAGTTGGGACGCGGTGGCCGGCCCGCTGAAGCGCAGGGCGTCGAGCAGTTGCATGCGCAGGGGGTGGGCGAGCCCACGCAGGGAACGGGCGTCGAGGTTGTGCACCTTGGGCTGGTCGGACTCCGTCATGCGTACAAAGGTATCTATGCAAAAACTCCTTTGCAACGGGTTCTTTGGAACTCGTTACTTCACGAACCCCTCCTCCTTCATCCAGTCCAGCGCCACCTGATGCGGGTCCTCCCCGTCCACATCCACCTTCGCGTTCAGGTCCTGCGCCACCGCGTTGTTCAGCTTCTTGGTGATCGGGTCGAGGACGTCCGCGATCGCCGGCCACTTCTTCAGGGTCGCGGAGTTGATCATGGGGGCGGCGTTGTAGTTGGGGAAGAACTTCTTGTCGTCCGCCATCACCGCCAGGTTCATCGACTTGATGCGGCCGTCCGTGGTGAAGACCTCGCCGTAGACGCAACTCCCCTTCGCGGCCTGGGTGTAGATGATCCCGGTGTCCATCTGCGTGATGTTCTTCGTCGGCGCGCTCATCCCGTACTCCTGCTGCATGCCCGGCAGCCCGTCCGCCCGGTTGGCGAACTCCACCTCCACGCAGAGCGTCACGGCATCGGGGTCGGACTTCGACAGTGCGGCGACGTCGGAGAGCGTGTTCGTGCCGTACTTCTTGTGGTTGGACTGGTTCATCGCCAGGGCGTAGGTGTTGTTCAGCGCGGAGGGCGCCAGCCAGCTCACCCCGTTCTTCGCGTCGGCCTCGCGCACCGCCTCCCACTGCTCGCGCGGGTCGGGGATGGGCTCGCTGCGGCCCAGGTACGTGATCCAGGCCGTGCCCGTGTACTCGTACCCGGCGTCCGCGTCCCCCTTCCTGACCGCCTCGCGGCTGCCGATGGAGCCCTGGATCCCGGTGCGGTCGAGCACCTCCGCGCCGGCCGCCTCGAAGGCGATGCCCATGATCGCGCCGAGGATGAGCTGCTCGGTGAACGACTTCGACGTCACCGTCAGATCGGCGCCCTTCAGCGGCTCACCGCGTCCGATCGTGCCGGGCCGCACGTCGTCGGCCATGGGGGAGCCGCTGGTCAGACCACAGCCGGAGGTCGCCATCAGCAGTGCCGCGAGCAGCAGCCTTGCTGTCTGATGTCCTGCGGCCGGTGGTGTTGCCGTCCGGCGCCTCGCGGTCGGTGGTGTTGCCGATTGTCGCTCCGCCATCAGCAACCTGGCCGTCTGCCGTCCCGCGACTGTCGGAGTTGCCGCCTGTCGTCCTGCGGCTGGTGGTGTTGCTGTCGGGCGCCCGGCGGTCGGTGGTGTGGCTGACGGTTGCTTCGTCATCAGCAGCCTGGCTGCCTGTCGTCCCGCGGTCAGCGGCGTTGCCGCCCGGCGCCCCGCCACCAGCAGCCTGGCCACCCGTCGCCCCGTGACCGGCAGCGTTGTCGCCTGTCGCCCCGTGACCGGCAGCGTTGTCGCCTGTCGCCCCGTGACCGGCAGCCTGGCCGCCTGTCGCCCCGCGACCGGCAGCGTTGTCGCTTGTCGCCCCGTGACCGGCAGCGTTGTCGCTTGTCGCCCCGTGACCGGCAGCCTGGCCACCCGTCGCCCCGTGACCGGCAGCGTTGTCGCCTGTCGCGCCGTCATCAGCAGCCTGGCCACCCGTCGCCCCGTGACCGGCAGCGTTGTCGCCTGTCGCGCCGTCATCAGCAACCTGGCCACCCGTCGCCCCGCCACCAGTAGCCTCGCCGCCACCGGCACCCCCGCACCCAGCAGCCCCGCCGACGACAGGCTCACAGGGCGCCTCACGTCTCCAACCCCCGTGGCCGCAGCAGCAGTTCCGCCAGTGACGCCAGCCAGTCCACCAGCAGGGCCAGGGCGACCGTGAGGATTGAGCCCAGTACCAGTACCGGCATGCGCTGGTTGGTGATGCCGGCCGTGATCAGGACGCCCAGGCCGCCGCCTCCGCCGAAGACCGCCAGGGTCGCCGTACCGACGTTCAGGACCAGGGCCGTGCGCACGCCCGCGAGGATGAGTGGGACCGCGAGCGGTAGTTCCACCCGTGTCAGCACCCCCGTCGGGGACATGCCGATGCCGCGCGCCGCCTCCAGCAGGGTCGGGTCGTTCGCCTTCAGACCGGCGATCGTGTTGGACAGCACCGGCAGGACGGCGTAGGCGATCATGCCGATCAGGGCCGCTCTCCGGCCGATGCCCAGCCAGATCACCAGCAGGGCGAGGAGGCCGATCGCGGGGGTCGCCTGGCCCATGTTGGCGAACGCCATGGCCACCGGGGTGGCCTTTCGGAACGCCCGCCGGGTGAGCAGGATGCCCAGCGGGATCGCGATGATCAGCACGAAGAAGGTGGAGATCACCGTGAGTTCGATGTGCTGCCACAGGGCCTTGGAGACCTGGCCGTTCGCCAGCGCGTTCTCGGAGACCGTGTCCAGGTCGGCCTGCTCAAACCACAGCCAGGTCGCGAGCAGCATCGCCACCAGCAGGGTGGGCAGGACGGTCAACTTCTGCCAACTCACCTTGCGGGCCGGGGGCTTCGTGGGCGCGGGGGAGGGGGCCTCCCCGGTCACCCCGGTGTCCTCCGCAAGCGTCGGCTCGGAAGCCTCGGGAACCTCAGAAGCCTCTGGAGCCTCGGGAGCGGTCACGCCTTCGCCTCCCCTCCGATGCCCTCCTGCTCGGCATGTGTCCGGTCGGCCCGGGCCTCCTCCAGCTCGTGCTGGGCCTCCAGCGCTTCCAGCCGGTCGGCCTCCAGCAGCTCGTGCACGGAGTTCATCAGCGTCTCCATGTCGACGACGCCGGTGTACTCACCGCGTCGCCCGGTCACCGCGACCCGCCCCGCGTTGTCGATGAGGACCGCTTCCAGGGCGTCCCGCAGCGTGGCGTCCCGGGTCACCGTGTCGTGCACCAGCGTCCCCGCCCGCGCCAGCGAACCCCTGGCCCACATCAGGTCGCCGCGCCGGAGCCACTTGTACGGCCGGCCCCGCTTGTCGAGGAGCAGGATCTCGTTGGTGCCGCTGGACCGGAGCCGGTTGAAGATCTCCTGGAGCGGGTCGTCGACGGTCACCGTCGGATAGTCGGTGACCTCCACATCCCGTACGCGGGTCAGGTTCAGCCGCTTCAACGCCGCCCCGGCGCCCACGAACCCGGACACGAAGTCGTCCGCCGGGTTGGTGAGGATCGCCTCGGGGGTGTCGAACTGAGCGATGTGCGACCGTTCGCGCAGCACGGCGATGCGGTCGCCGAGCTTGATCGCCTCGTCGAAGTCGTGCGTGACGAAGACGATCGTCTTGTGCAGCTCGTGCTGCAGCCTGATCAACTCGTCCTGGAGATGATCACGGGTGATCGGGTCGACCGCGCCGAACGGCTCGTCCATCAGCAGGACGGGAGGATCGGCCGCCAACGCCCGCGCCACGCCCACGCGTTGCTGCTGCCCGCCGGAGAGCTGACGCGGATAGCGGCCGTGGAACTCCCCGGGGTCCAGGCCGACCAGGTCGAGCAACTCCTCGACCCGCGACGCGATCCGGCCCTTCGGCCAGCCGATCATCCTCGGTACGAGCGCGATGTTCTGCGCGACCGTCATGTGCGGGAACAGGCCGGCGGACTGGATGGCGTAGCCGACCTTGCGGCGCAGCTTCACCGGGTCGATGTCGGTGACGTCCTCGCCGTTGATGCGGATGCGGCCACCGGTCGGTTCGATCAGCCGGTTGATCATCTTGAGCGTGGTGGACTTCCCGCACCCCGAGGGACCGACGAAGATGACCACCTCGCCCGCCTTGATCTCCATGCTCACGTTGTCCACGGCCGGCTGCGTATTGCCGGGATACCGCTTGGTCAGGTTCTCCAGCTCGATGGAGGCTCCATGACGGCCGTTCTCAGGCACGGATCCCCCTGGGAATGGTCAGCCGTCCCAGCAGGACGTACGCGGCGTCGAACAGCAGCGCCAGGACGATGATCCCGAGAGTGCCCGCGAGCACCTGGTTGAGTGCGTTCGCGCTGCCCAGCGAGGCGAGGCCGCGGAAGATCACATTGCCGAGGCCGGGGCCGGAGGCGTACGCCGCGATCGCCGCGATGCCCATCAGCATCTGCGTCGAGACCCGGATCCCGGTCAGGATCGGCGGCCAGGCCAGCGGCAGCTCCACCTTCAGCAGCTGGGCCGGCCGGGACATCCCAATGCCGCGGGCGGCGTCCACCAGCGACGGGTCGACGCCGCGCAGCCCGACGATCGCGTTGCGCACGATCGGCAGCAGCCCGTACAGCGTCAATGCGATCACCGTGGGCGGTACGCCCAGCCCCACGATCGGGATGAGCAGACCGATCATGGCGAGCGACGGAATGGTCAGGATGGTCGAGGTGGTCGTCGTGGCGAGACTGCCGGCCAGGTCGCTGCGGTAGGTGGCCACACCGATCAGCACCCCGAGCAGGGTCGCCACGACCATGCACTGGAGGACGGCGCTGGCGTGCTGGTAGGCGTCGGTGAGCAGCTGCTGGTGACGGTTGCCCAGGTACTCCCAGAAGCTCACTCGGACTCACCCCACCAGGTCGTGGCTAGCTGCTCTCCCGGTCCTGGGCCGCCTGCTCCACCAGCGGGATGATCCGCAGCGGAACGGCGTTCTCCATCACGATCGCGGTGGAGGCCCGGACGATCCCATCGAAACCGACAACCCGGTCGATCACACGCTGGAGATCGGCGTTGGAACGCGCCACCAGCCGGCACATCATGTCCCCGGTGCCGGTGGTCGTGTGCAGCTCCAGCACCTCCGGCACGGTCGCCAAGTGCGCCCGTACGTCGGCCCCTTGCCCCTGCCGGATCTGCAGTGTGGCGAAGGCGGTGACCGGATATCCGAGCGCGGCCGGATCCACCTCGGGCCCGAATCCGCGGATGACTCCGTTCGACTGAAGCCGGTCGAGCCGCGCCTGCACCGTCCCGCGGGCCACCCCCAGCCGCCGGGACATCTCCAGCACCCCGATCCGCGGCTCCCGCGCCAGCAGCACGATGATCCGCCCGTCCAGATGATCGATCGCCACGACAGCCCGCCCTCTCTCCCTCTTCACGGTGGTCATCCTGTACAGAAAGTCCGCCTACACTGGCGAAACACTGAACAGATTGCCCAGTGGATACGCAAACTATTGCGCACCTTGCCGGGCCGGGTGAGGCTGCGGCTATGACGCAGACCACACACCACACTCCCGACACCGCCCGGCAGGCCGATCCCTTCCCGGTCAAGGGAATGGACGCGGTCGTCTTCGCCGTGGGCAACGCCAAGCAGGCGGCGCACTACTACTCGACCGCCTTCGGCATGCGGCTGGTCGCCTACTCCGGACCGGAGAACGGCAGCCGCGAGACCGCGAGCTACGTGCTGGAGAACGGCTCCGCCCGTTTCGTCCTCACCTCCGTCATCAAGCCCGCCACCACCTGGGGCCACTTCCTCGCCCAGCACGTGGCCGAGCACGGCGACGGCGTCATCGACCTCGCCATCGAGGTCCCGGACGCCCGCCGCGCGTACGCCTACGCCCTCGAACACGGCGCCCGCTCGGTGGCCGAGCCGTACGAGCTGAAGGACGAGCACGGCACGGTCGTCCTGGCCGCCATCGCGACGTACGGCGAGACCCGCCACACCCTCGTCGAGCGCACCCGCTACGAGGGCCCGTATCTCCCCGGCTACGTCTCCGCCGCGCCGATGGTCGAACCGCCCGCCCAGCGCACCTTCCAGGCCATCGACCACTGCGTCGGCAACGTAGAGCTCGGCCGTATGAACGAATGGGTCGGCTTCTACAACAAGGTCATGGGCTTCACGAACATGAAGGAGTTCGTGGGCGACGACATCGCGACCGAGTACAGCGCGCTGATGTCGAAGGTCGTGGCCGACGGCACGCTCAAGGTCAAGTTCCCGATCAACGAGCCCGCCATCGCCAAGAAGAAGTCCCAGATCGACGAGTACCTGGAGTTCTACGGCGGCGCCGGCGTCCAGCACATCGCGCTCAACACGAACGACATCGTGGCGACGGTACGCACGATGCGTGCGGCAGGCGTGCAGTTCCTCGACACCCCCGACTCGTACTACGACACCCTCGGCGAGTGGGTCGGCGACACCCGCGTCCCCGTCGAGACCCTGCGCGAGCTGAAGATCCTCGCCGACCGCGACGAGGACGGCTACCTGCTGCAGATCTTCACCAAGCCGGTCCAGGACCGTCCGACCGTCTTCTTCGAGATCATCGAACGGCACGGCTCGATGGGCTTCGGCAAGGGCAACTTCAAGGCCCTGTTCGAGGCGATCGAGAGGGAGCAGGCCAAGCGTGGCAACCTCTGAGGCTGCTGCGAAACCTGTGAATTCGTAGAACATGCAACCAATAAAGCGAGGTTGACACTCTCAGGTCCTGCCGGGCGCTCAGGGGAGCGCCCACAGGACCTGGGGTGGACAGTGAACGCACGCATCGACCTCGCCGTACCGGCCGTCCGCTGGCTGTGGCAGAAGGGAACCCTCAAGGAGGGCACCGTCCTTCAGTCGTTCGCCTTTGACGAGGTGAACCGGCACCTGTACGCCCTCCAACTCCGGCGCGGCGGCGGCAAGGCCGGGAACCTGTGCCTGAACAAGCTCGACCTCCAGGGCAAGCGGCTGGGCCACATGTACCTCCAGAACTTCGGGCACGGGGTCAGCATGGGCGTGCAGAACGCCTCCGACGGCACGGTGTGGATCTGGACCGAGGCCGACGCCGACGACGGCTACGGCCAGGGCGTCACCCGCTTCCGCTTCGTCGACGGCGCCGTCCGCACGGAGAAGGACGTCAAGGTCCGCCACCCGATCCCGGGCTCCACCAACAACCAGCCGTCGGTCTGCATGGCCACCGAGCGCATCGCCGTCCGCCACCGCATCGACGGCAAGCCCCGCTACCGCGTCTGGGACCTGGACGCCTTCGTCGCCCGTGACTACTCCGCACCGATAGCCGACTTCGCGCAGACCGGCGCGCACCCCGACCCCGAGATCCCGTTCCAGGGGCACGCCCTGCACGGCGACCTCATCTACCAGCTGGCCGGGACGGCGTACGACGCCAAGTCCAACCCGCGTGCGAAGCGCGGCAACACCTACCTCTCCTGCCTCGACATCCACACCGGCAAGCTGGTCCAGCGGCGGCGCACGGAGGCCGGCCACTCCCTCGACCACCGCGAGCCGGAGGGCCTGGCCGTCCGCCACGGCGCCGGACCGGGGCCGCGGCTGCTGCTGGGACTCGCCTCGGGGGCGGCGGGGGAGCGCAGGTTCTCGATCTACTACAAGCCGCACAAGGCATGACGCAGCTCACCCGCGCCGCGGCTTCGCGTCCACTTCCGCGTCCATCTCCGGTACGTCCTGAATCGACGGCTCGCCCAGCTCCTTCAACGCGGCCTCCGCCAGCGGCACCCGCGTCGGCGAGAAGTGCGGATTGATCCGCAGCGCCTCCTGCAGATGCCGCCGCGCGGGCCCCGCCAGCTCCAGTTCCCGCTCGATCATCCCCCGGTGATACACGTACAGCGCACTGCGCACCCCACCCCCGTGCGCCTTGTCGGTCGCGATCCTGGCGAACTTCAACGCCTCCTTGTCCTCCCCGGACCGGTGCAGCGCCCACCCCAGCGCGTCGGCCACCGCGATCCCGGGCTGGCGCCGCCACTCGGTCCGCAGCCGCCGTACCGCGGACGGCGCGTGGCCGTGGTCCGCCTCGAAGAGGCCCAGCACCAGCTCCTCGTCCACCCCGCCCGCCGCGGCCCGCGCCGCCCGCTCCCGCAGCAGGTCGTACTGCACGCGCGCCGCCTGCCCCAGCCCCAGCGATTCGTACAACTCGCCCAGTTCCAGCGCGTACTCGGGGCACGGCTGCTTGGCGAGCGCCACCCGGTAGGCGTTCAGCGCCTCCGTCGTGCGGCCCAGCGCCGCCATCGTCCGCCCCTGCCCGGCGAGCGCGGCCCGCTGGTCGGGGTCGAGGCGTACCGCCTCCTGGAAGTGCCGCAGCGCCACGTCCAAGTCGCCGCGTTCCCAGGCGAGTTGACCGGCGCGTTCGAGATAGCCCGCCCGCTCGGCCGGGGCTTCGGCGGCCGCCGCCGCGTCGGACAGCGCCGCCGCCGCGTCCTCACGCCGGCCCCGGTCCCGGTAGACGGCCGCCGCCCGCGCCTGCACCGCCGGCCCCGAGCGCAGCTTCAGCAGCCGGTCCAGGGTCCGCTTGGCCGCCTTGTACTCGCCCAGCCCCGTGTACGCGTCGATCAGCTGCGGATACGTCGTCCAGCGTTTCCGGTTCACCTGAAGCGCCGCCTCGCCCCACGTCAGCGCCGCCCGGTAGTCCCGCCGGGCGTTCGCCAGCGCCGCCATGCCGTTCAGCGCCTCGGCGTTCCTCGCCCGCACCCTCAGCGACGTACGCAGCGCCTTCTCGGCCTTCGGGTAGTTCACCGGTTCCGCGGTCCGCCGCCCCTGCTCCACATACGCCACCCCCAGCACCGCCCACGACTTCGCATCCCGGGGATGCGTCCGCAGATGGGCCTCGCGCTCGTCGATCAGTACCGCCAGGTCGGGCAGGGCGGCCGGCACCCCCGTGGTGACCGCGGTGAGCGCCTGCGCACCCGGTGCCGGTGGTGCGGCCTCCCGCGTCCCGGCCGGCCCCCACGGCAGCAGCGCCAGCACCCCGCCGAGCACGGCACACCCCGCCACCGCGGCGATCAGCACCCGTTGCCGGATACGCGACCGGTCCGGCGTGGGCTGTGCATTCTCCGAGACGTCGCTCTCCGAGACGTCGCTCTCCGAGACGTCGCTCTCCGAGACGTCGCTCTCCGAGACGTCGCTCTCCGAGACGTCGCTCTCCGAGGGGGCGTTCTCGTTCTTCGAGGCGTCGTTCTCCGCGGAGCTGTTCTCCGTGGCATCGTTCTCCGCGGCGCTGTTCTCCATGGGGCTGTTCTCCATGGCGATCACTGTGCGTGAAACCTTGCGTCAATACGACGACCACACCCGTCTGCCGCCGGCTGCCGTACGCGGGGTTCACACCGATGGCCCCGGGTGTCACGCTGTGATCATGAGCCGTACCGAAGCCGCACCCGACCAGGCCCGGGGTGACCTCACCGAGCGGCTGCTCGCGGGTCTGCCTGCCGAGGCCGTCCTCACCGACCCCGACGTCACGGGCTCCTACGCCAACGACATGGCCAGCTTCTGCCCGGCCGGCGCCCCCGCCGTGGTCGTCCTGCCGCGGACCGTCGAAGAGGTCCAGCACGTCATGCGCACCGCCACCGAGCTGCGCGTCCCGGTCGTCCCGCAGGGCGCCCGCACGGGCCTGTCGGGCGGGGCCAACGCCTCCGACGGCTGCATCGTGCTGTCCCTGACCAAGATGGACCGCATCCTGGAGATCAACCCGGTCGACCGCATCGCGGTCGTCGAGCCCGGCGTCATCAACGCCGCCCTCTCCCGCGCGGTCAACGAACAGGGCCTCTACTACCCGCCGGACCCCTCCAGCTGGGAGATGTGCACGATCGGCGGCAACATCGGCACAGCCTCGGGCGGCCTGTGCTGTGTGAAGTACGGGGTGACGGCCGAGTACGTCCTCGGCCTGGACGTCGTCCTCGCCGACGGACGCCTGATGTCCACGGGCCGCCGTACGGCCAAGGGCGTCGCGGGATACGACCTGACCCGCCTCTTCGTCGGCTCCGAGGGCTCGCTCGGCATCGTCGTACGGGCCGTCCTGGCGCTGAAGCCGCAGCCGCCGCAGCAGCTGGTCCTCGCCGCCGAGTTCGCGTCCGCTGCCGCCGCCTGCGACGCCGTGTGCCGGATCATGGCCGGCGGGCACGTCCCGTCACTGCTCGAACTGATGGACCGTACGACGGTCAAAGCGGTCAACGACATCGCGAACATGGGACTGCCGGAAACGACCGAGGCCCTCCTCCTCGCCGCCTTCGACACCCCGGACCCCGCCCCGGACCTCGCCGCGGTCGCCGCGCTCTGCGAGGCGGCCGGCGCCACCCAGGTGGTCCCGGCGGACGACGCGGCCGAGTCCGAACTCCTCCTCCAGGCGCGGCGGTTGTCCCTCACCGCGCTGGAAGCGGTGCGGGGCGTGACGATGATCGACGACGTGTGCGTGCCCCGGTCCAGGCTCGGCGACCTCATCGAGGGCGTCGAGCGGATCGCCGAGAAGCACCAACTCACCATCGGGGTCGTCGCGCACGCCGGCGACGGCAACACCCACCCGACCGTGTGCTTCGACGCGACCGACCCGGACGAGTCCGGGCGCGCCCGCGAATCCTTCGACGAGATCATGGCCCTCGGCCTGGAACTCGGCGGCACGATCACCGGCGAGCACGGCGTGGGCGTCCTGAAGAAGGAGTGGCTGGCGCGCGAGATCGGCCCGGTGGGGATCGAGATGCAGCGGGCGATCAAGCGGGCCTTCGACCCGCTGGGCATCCTGAACCCGGGCAAGCTGTTCTGACCCGTCCCTTCGGTCGGTACGGCTCACTGGGCGAGCAACTGGTCGAGCGCGTCGTCGATCCCCAGCTGCTCGCCCTCGGTCCCCGGGGGCACCACCCTGAGCGTCCGCTCCAGCCAGGCCGACACCGGCGCCGCCGGCGCCTCCAGCAGGGCGTCCCCGTCGGGCGAACTCAGCCCCATGAGCACGACGCTGCGGCCCTCGACCTTCGTCGGCCACACCCGCACATCCCCGTGCCCGCACGGCCGGAACACCCCCTCGACCAGCAGATCGCGGGAGAACGTCCAGTACACGGGGTGCTCGGAGTTGATGTGGAAGGTGACGTGGACGGCGTACGGGTCGTCGCTGTGATAGCTCAGCAGCGCCGGGACGGCGATGCGGCGCTCGGGCGACAGGATCAGCTTGAGCTCCAGTTCGCGCTCTACGACGGTGTGATGCATGGCGTGGGTGTCCTCTCTCGTGACGCGTGCGGGTCCTGTGGGCGGGCCCGTACGAGTGGAGAGCGAGGAGAGGGGCGGATCATTACGCGGGTTCGCAGAAGTTTTTTCCGGCCTGTTCCCGGGGCGGTTCCGTACATGTGAAGTACGTGTACGAGGTTGCCCGGATAGGAGTGGGTCCTACGGGACTGGCGGTGCTGGTTGCGTCCGTCTGATAGATGTGGAGGCCCCCAATCGACCCTCGAGCAGATACCGGACGACGGACATGAGCGCCCCAACCCCGGCCCCCGGTGACGACAGGCCCCGCGAAGGGTATTACCCGGACCCGTCCATTCCTGGATATGTCCGGTACTGGAACGGTGCCTCATGGGTACCGGGCACCAGCCGTCCGGCACCGACGGACGGCGAACCGCTCGCCCCGCCCCCGGGCGCGAACCCGGCCCAGCCCACGTCGGCCTCGGCCGCCCCGCTCGAGGAGACGGGCCCGCACTTCTTCGACGAGGACCCGGCCCAGGCGCCCCCGCAGGCCGACGCCCAGCACGGCAGCCGCCCCGAGCCGGCGTCCGCCTGGGGCGCCGACTCCGCCCACCAGTCCGGCTTCGGCGGCGACCAGGACCGCCGCGTCTCCTGGGGTGCCCAGCAGGGCGCCGACCCGAGGGACCCGGACGGCCACGGCGCCCGTGCGGACGGCACTGCCTCCGTCCCGCCCGCCGAGCCGGACGCGGGCGCCGGGGGCGTCGCCTCCGGTGACACGTTCATGATCCGCCGGCCGGTCGCGGAGTCCGGGGGAGCGTCGGCGTCCGGCGCCTCGGGGCAGGCCACTCCCCGTATCCCGAACCCCGCCGGCTCCGCGCCCGTCGACGGCACCATGGCCATCCGCGCGCTGTCCCCGCGCACGGGGCAGCAGGGCGGGGCGGCCGGGGCGCAGGCCGGGAGCACGGGCGCGTCCGCCGGCCCGGGCGCCGCTCATCCGGATGCCCACCACCCCTCGGCGGCCGGTGCCCCGCAGGGCCCCGGCTTCGGTGCCGGGAAGGCCGCCGCCGAGCGCGCCGCGGTGACCCAGGGACAGGCCCAGGGGCAGCCTCAGGCGGGCGCTCAGGCCGCGGCTGCCGCCCAGGCGCCCGGTGTTGCCCCCACGGCTCTCTCCGGCCCGCAGCAGGCCGCCCCGACCGTCCCCCAGCAGGCCGGCCCCCAGTCCGCGGCCGCGGCGTCCGCGCCCATGAGTCCCGGTGCCGGTGGCGGCCAGTCTTCCTGGGCGCAGCAGGTCCACCGGCTCGCGGGCCCGGCCGACGACGACCAGCCGGTCGCGCCCTGGAAGCCCCCGGTCGAGGACATCTTCCAGGCGGCCGCCAGGCGCCAGGCCGCCGCACGCCCCGCCGGCCTCGGCAAGCGGCTGGCCGCACGGCTGCTGGACACCGTCGTGCTGGCCGCCGTCACCGCGGTGGCCGCCGTGCCGCTGGGCACCCAGGCGCTCGACCACGTCAACGACAAGATCGACGCCGCCAAGCTCTCCGGCGAGACGGTCACCGTCTGGCTGCTGGACGGCACGACGTCGACGTATCTCGGCATCGTCCTGGCTGTCCTGCTCCTGTTCGGTGTCGTCTACGAGGTCGTGCCCACCGTCAAGTGGGGCCGCACGCTCGGCAAGAAGGTGCTCGGTCTGGAGGTGCGGGACATCGAGGCCCACGAGCCCCCGACCTTCGGTCCCGCGCTGCGCCGCTGGCTCGTCTACAGCATTCCCGGCCTGCTCGGCATCGGGATCGTCGGCGTCCTGTGGTGCTTGTTCGACCGGCCGTGGCACCAGTGCTGGCACGACAAGGCGGCGCGTACGTTCGTCGCGGGCTGACCGCATACGGCAAACGGCCCGGACGATTCCGTACTCCGGACGGCCCCGCGCCGGATGCGAAGCCGGGGGGTTCGCGGTCGACTCGGGCCATGAGCAGTGAACCGCCTCCCGGCTCCGGTCAGCAGCCCCCGGAAGACGACCCGTTCAGGAAGCAGCCCCCGCCGTCCGGGGGCTCGGGCTCGCCGTACGGCGAGCAGCCCCCGTACGGCGGTCAGCCGCCGCCCCCCTCCGGCGGCGGCCCGTACGGCGGCGGCGGTTACCCCGCCGACCCGCTCGCCGGGATGCCGCCACTCGCCGACAGCGGCAAGCGCACGCTGGCGCGCATCATCGACATGATCCTCGTGGGCGTCGTGGTCTGGCTGCTCACCTGGGGCTTCGGCGTCACCGAGTACGACGTGGACGCCGACGACGTGGAGTACAGCAAGTCCTTCGTGCAGTCGCTGATCGCCGCCCTGCTCTTCATCGGCTACGACACCTACATGACCGTCAGGACGGGGCAGACGCTCGGCAAGAAGCTGCTCAACCTGCGGGTGGCCAACCTCGACAACGGTGCCACGCCCTCCGTGCAGACCGCGCTGATCCGGGCGGCGGTGCTGTGGATCCCGTTCGCGTTCTGCTGCGCCTGTGTCTGGACCGCGATCTGCGGCGGCTGGAGCTTCTTCGACCGGCCCTACAAGCAGGGCCTGCATGACAAGTCGGCGAAGACGGTGGTGGTCAGCACCAATGCGTGAGAACGGGTCAGGACTGGGTCAGCACCGGTTCTTCGGTCTGTTCCCGTTCCGCGGCGGCGGGCTTGCGCAGCGCCACCACGCGAGGCTTCTTCGGCATCGGCACCGTCATGGCGACCAGCAGCCCGAGCATGAGCGCCGAGACGGCGATGACCGCGATCCCCACACCCGAACGCGTCTGGGACAGCAGCAGCATGGCGAGCGTCGAGAAGATCACGGTGCACGAGCCGTAGGAGAGCTGTGCGGCAGTCGGACGAGGCATGATCATCGTGTCCTCGGAATCTGGGGTGCACGGGGGTCTCGGCCTGGCTTTCCGCCGACGTCCGGGCGTTCCGCCATCCGACTCTAACCGCGTGCATGCCCGAGGGGAACAAACCGTAAGCGTGACCTAACCAACAGTGCCGGTGCACAGGGGGCGCACGGAGTCATGCGGTCCACCAAGTGGACGGCGCCACGCGCCCGTTGAAGAAAGATCGTTGTTCGTTAAACGAACATTGACTCCGCATAGTGCAATTGAGGTGTTCAAGTCAAGGTCTGTCTTTTCTGCTTAACCTCTAGTCAAATGTCGTCACTTGACTACACGCGTTGATCAGGCGCGCGCGGAAACTCCATGACCAGGACCCTTCCTTCCGCGTGCCCGGACGCGGGGGAGGAAGCAAGTGACCAGCAGATCCTGGACGTTCAGAGCGGCGGCAACCGCCGTCGCGCTCGCGGCGGCCGCGGCGACGGGCTCGACCTACGCGGTGGCGCAGGCCGGCGAAGACACCTCGGCGGCATCCGTGGAGCGGCACGACCCGGCGGAGCACACTTCCGTCGACCACGACCTGGAAGGCCCCCTGAGCAAGACTCAGGAGGCTCAGCGCGAAGAAGCCTTGAACCAGGTCATATCCGGCAAGGCCAAGGTGAAGGAGCGCGCGGGCTCGCAGGTCGTCGAGCTCAAGAGCAAGAAGGGCGACAGCAAGTACGTCGAGCTGGGCCGCGAGAAGACCGACAAGATCTTCACGATCCTGGTCGAGTTCGGCGACAAGATCGGTGAGTTCGGCGGCACGCCCGGCCCGGCCCACAACCAGATAGCCCAGCCCGACCGCGAGCAGGACAACTCGACGGCCTGGCAGGCGGACTACAACCAGAAGCACTACCAGGACCTCTACTTCGGCACCGGCAAGAACGTCGAGTCGATGAAGAAGTACTACGAGAAGCAGTCCTCGGGCCGCTACTCGATCGAGGGCGAGGTCGCCGACTGGGTCAAGGTCCCCTACAACGAGGCCCGTTACGGCAACAACGCCTGCGGCCAGACCAACTGCTCCAGCGTCTGGAACGTCGTCAGCGACGGTCTGAGCGCGTGGGTCGCCCAGCAGAAGGCAGCTGGGAAGACCGACGCCGAGATCAAGGCGGCCGTCGCGCAGTTCGACCAGTGGGACCGCTACGACTTCGACGGCGACGGCAACTTCAACGAGGCCGACGGCTACATCGACCACTTCCAGATCGTGCACGCCGGTGAGGACGAGTCCGCGGGCGGCGGCGCGCAGGGCACCGACGCGATCTGGGCCCACCGCTGGTACGCGTTCGGCACCGACGCCGGTGCCACTGGCCCCGCGGACAACAAGCTGGGCGGCGCGCAGATCGGCTCCACCGGCATCTGGGTCGGCGACTACACCATCCAGCCGGAGAACGGCGGGCTCGGCGTCTTCGCCCACGAGTACGGCCACGACCTCGGTCTGCCGGACCACTACGACACCTCCGGCGGCGAGAACTCCACCGGCTTCTGGACCCTGATGTCCTCCGGTTCCTGGCTCGGCACCGGCAAGGACGCCATCGGTGACCTGCCCGGCGACATGACCGCCTGGGACAAGCTGCAGCTGGGCTGGCTGAACTACGACAAGGCGAAGGCCGCGACGGAGTCCGAGCACAAGCTGGGCGTGGCCGAGTACAACACCCGGCACAAGCAGGCCCTCGTCGTCGAGCTGCCCAAGAAGACGGTCACCACGCCGATCGTGGAGCCGGCCCAGGGCGCGAACCAGTGGTGGAGCGGCAGCGGCGACAACCTCGCCAACACGCTGACCCGTTCCGTGGACCTCACGGGCAAGTCCTCCGCCTCGCTCACGCTCGACGGCTGGTACGACATCGAGGCCGAGTTCGACTACCTCTACACCGAGGTCTCGACCGACGGCGGCGCCAACTGGACGGCGGTCGACGGCACCGTCGACGGCGCGGCGCTCCCGAAGGACGCCAGCGGCAAGCCCGCGCTCACCGGCACGGTGGACGCCTACAAGAAGCTGGTCTTCCCGCTCGACGCCTACGCGGGCAAGAAGATCGACCTGCGCTTCCGCTACCAGACGGACGGCGGCGTGGCCCAGAAGGGCTTCGCGGCCGACCAGATCACCGTGACCGCCGACGGCACGGCCCTGTTTGCCGACAACGCCGAGAGCGCGGACGCCGCTTGGGCGACGAAGGGCTTCAAGCGCATCGGCGGGTCCATCACGGACGACTACGCGCAGTACTACATCGCCGAGAACCGCCAGTACGTGTCGTACGACAAGACCCTGAAGACGGGCCCGTACAACTTCGGCTTCTCGTCGACCCGTCCGGACTGGGTGGAGCACTACGCGTACCAGAACGGCCTGTTGATCTGGAAGTGGGACACCTCCCAGGCGGACAACAACACCAGCAAGCACCCCGGTGTGGGCCTCGTCCTCCCGGTCGACTCCCACCCGACCGCGCTGAAGTGGTCCGACGGCACGCTGATCCGCAACCGCATCCAGTCCTACGACTCGCCGTTCAGCCGGTTCCGCACGGACGGCATGACGCTGCACAACGCGGACGTCGCGATGAAGATCCCGTCGCGTGCGGGGGTGCCGGTCTTCAACGACCGCACCAACACGTACTACGACGCGGCGACCCCGTTCGCGGGCGTCAAGATCACTGACACCAACACCAAGATCAAGATCATCAAGGAGGCCTGGGACGGCTCGACGATCACGGTCGAGGTCGGCGCTGCGGTGAAGTAAACAGCGTTTTAGCAGGTCAGAGCGTGATCGGCGGCAGCCCCCTGGCGGGGTTGCCGCCGATCGTGTTTAGGTGCACCCTGTGCTTCCCTTATTGACACCGACTCGCACGGGGGTGTGACCGCATGGCCGCAGGAGGTTTCTGCAAGCTGCCGACCGGCAGCGTGGTGGTGGCGCTGAACCTGCCCAGACCCACCGCCGACGGCACGGGCTGCGTCCGTGTCCTCGTCCACGCCCACAACCGCGCCCGAGCCCTGACCAGGCTCCGCAACCTGGGCATGCGGGCCGTCTACCTGCGGGGCAACGCCGCCCCGCCGACCCCGGACGAGATCACGGCGGTCCTGCACCACCCCGACGGCCTGATATGGCGAACGGCTCCTGACATCGGTGTCGGCACGGGCGGTCCCGAACTCGCACAGGAGCTGTGGCACCCGATCAGGGCACTGATGAGGCGCCCGGCGGCAACGACCTAAAGGGGCGCGGGGCTGTGCCGATATGCGGCTCCGCCGCGCGGGCGCGACCAGCCACGACGCGCCCGCAGCCGCCGACGGCCATTCGCGGCACCCCCGCGGAGCGCTACGCGACGACCGGCTTCCCCGACAGCTCGACCCCCGCCTCCCGCATCTCCTCCAGCGCCCGCTCGGTACTCTCCGTCGCCACCCCGGCGGTCAGATCCAGCAGCACGTGCGTACGGAAGCCCGCGCGTACCGCGTCCAGCGCGGTCGCCCGCACGCAGTGGTCCGTGGCGATCCCCACCACGTCCACCTCCGAGACCTCCCTGGCCCGCAGCCAGTCCGCCAGCTTCACCCCGTTCTCGTCGGCCCCCTCGAACCCGCTGTACGCCGCCGCGTACGCCCCCTTGTCGAACACGGCGTCGATCGCGCCGGAGGCGACGGCCGGGGCGAAGTTCGGGTGGAACCCGACGCCCTCCGTGCCGGCGACGCAGTGCGCCGGCCAGGAGTGGGCGAAGTCGGGGTTCGTGGAGAAGTGACCGCCGGGGGCGATGTGGTGGTCGCGGGTGGCTACGACGTGCTGGTAGCCGGACCCGGCCGCCTGCCCGATCAGCTCGGTGACGGCGGCGGCCACGTCGGCACCGCCGGCCACCGCGAGGCTGCCTCCCTCGCAGAAGTCGTTCTGCACATCTACGACGATCAAGGCGCGGCGCATGGTCGGTGTCCTTCGGTTATGGACGCTGAGGTCGGGACGGTGAAAGCCTGCGGGCCCGGCCGTGAACTTCCGAGCCTAGAGACTTCGGGCACGGCGCGGGAGGGGGCACGGGGTGAGCACGCAGGGCGCACTCGCTTCACGCCCCTGTCCGGCTACCCGAGCGCCCGTTGACATACTCCGTCGGGATGACAGGCTCCCCGCGCGAGAGCTGCGTCGCGGACAGCGGCAGATTGGCGCGAGCGGCTGTATGCCGGTCCCGTACGACGTCCAGCGACTCGCGCGCCACCACGTCACCGCCCTTGACCAGCTCGACCAGCAGCTGCCGTTCGGCGAGCTCCGCCGGAACCGGCCCGGTGCCGACGACCTCGGCCTCCGCGACGCCGTACTCGTCGAGGCGCCGCGCGGCCCACTTGCGGCCGCCGATGGAGGTCTTGCCGCCGGTCGACTTCTTCGCCACCGGCACCAGCGGCGCACCGGGGTCGGCGGACTCGGCGCGGGCGACCAGCTTGTAGACCATTGAGCAGGTCGGATGCCCGGACCCGGTCACCAGCTGGGTACCGACGCCGTACGCGTCCACCGGCGCCGCCGCCAGCGAGGCGATGGCGTACTCGTCCAGGTCGGAGGTCACGATGATCTTCGTGCTGGTCGCGCCCAGCTCGTCCAGCTGCTGCCGGACCCGGTGCGCGACCAGCAGCAGGTCGCCCGAGTCGATGCGGACGGCGCCCAGCTCGGGCCCGGCGACCTCCACGGCCGTACGGACCGCCTCGGCGACGTCGTACGTGTCCACGAGCAGCGTGGTGCCGCGGCCCATGGAGTTGACCTGGGCCTGGAAGGCGTCCCGCTCGCGGTCGTGCAGGAGGGTGAAGGCGTGGGCGCTGGTGCCGACGGTGGGGATGCCGTAACGGAAGCCGGCGGCCAGGTCGGAGGTGGAGGTGAAGCCGCCGACGTACGCGGCGCGGGAGGCGGCCACCGCGGCCAGCTCGTGTGTGCGCCGGGCGCCCATCTCGATGATCGGGCGGTCACCGGCCGCCGACGACATGCGTGAGGCGGCCGCGGCTGTCGCGGAGTCGTGGTTGAGGATGGACAGGATCACGGTCTCCAGCAGCACGCACTCGGCGAAGGTGCCCTCGACCCGCATGATCGGCGAGCCCGGGAAGTAGACCTCGCCCTCGGGGTAGCCCCAGATGTCGCCGGAGAAGCGGTAGCCCGCGAGCCACGCCAGGGTCTCCTCGTCGACTATTTTCCGCTCGCGCAGGAAGCCGAGGACGTCGGCGTCGAAGCGGAAGTTCTCGACGGCGTCCAGCACACGGCCGGTGCCCGCCACGACGCCGTAGCGCCGCCCCTCGGGCAGTCGCCGGGTGAAGACCTCGAACACGCTCCGCCGCTCGGCGGTGCCCGCCTTCATGGCGGCCTGCAGCATCGTGAACTCGTACTGATCCGTGAAGAGCGCCGTCGAGGGAACATCCACCGGCAGCCCAAGGTCCGCTACATCCACGAAAGCTCTCCTAGCCACGATTCTCCGGGTGCCCCCAGTCGGCCGGGGGTCCGGGGGTTGTCCCCCGGTGTATGCAGCATGTCGAGAGATGGTACCCCCATTTCGTCACTCTGACGATTTGTGGGGCGGAGGTCACAACAGGCGCGGCTGCGCAGCCCGTTTGTGCGACCACCCCCCTCGGGTGGCAGCATGGGCTCTGTGACGTCACCCGCTCCCCTAGAGATCGAACGCACCGAGTCGGCGGAGGAAGTCTTCGCCGTCCCCGAGCCGGACGTCCCCTGGGTCACCATCGTCCATAACGACCCGGTCAATCTCATGAGCTACGTGACCTACGTCTTCCAGTCGTACTTCGGCTACACGAAGGACAAGGCCACCAAGCTCATGCTCGACGTCCACCACAAGGGCCGGGCTGTCGTCTCCAGCGGTACTCGCGAGGAGATGGAACGCGACGTGCAAGCCATGCACGGCTACGGCCTGTGGGCGACCCTCCAGCACGACCGCAAATGACCTGTTCGCCCGCGCAGGACCGGAAGTAGCGAATCGCCTCCATGCCAGGAACCTTCGAACCGCTCCCCGGCGGCGGCGCGGCCGTCGCCCTCGATGAAGTCGAGATCTCCATCATCCGGTCGCTGGCAGTCCAGCTGCTGGAACTCATCGGGCCCGGCCCCGCCGGGGAGGCCCCCGACGACCCGCTCGCCGAGCTGTTCGCCGAGGGACCGAGCGAACCTCCCGCCGACCCGGTCCTCAAGCGCCTCTTCCCGGACGCCTACAGCGACCCGGAGGCGAATCCCGGCCCCAAGGAGGCCGAGGAGCAGCGGGCGTACTCCTCGGAGTTCCGCCGCTACACCGAGAACGACCTGCGCGCCGGCAAGCGCGACAACGCGCTGGCGGTCGTCCGCTCCCTCGACGAGCTCAGCTCCGCCTCCGCCGGTGAGGGCGGTGCGGTGCTCAAGCTGTCCACCGAGGAGTCCCAGCAGTGGCTCGGCGCCCTCAACGACCTGCGCCTGGCCATCGGCTCCCGCCTGGAGATCACCGACGAGGACGACACCGACCTGCTCTACCGGCTCCCGGACGAGGATCCGCGCAAGCCGATGGTGATGGCGTATCTGTGGCTGGGCGGACTTCAGGAAACCCTCGTGGCGACCCTTCTGCCCTGATTTGCCGGGTCGCGTGTTTGTCTTGTAACCGCCTTGCATTGATCTTGCGTTCGCTCAGAGAACGCTCAAATCCGAATAACGATCCTGTCACCGCCCCTGGGGTTTTATGCCTTAGGGGCGGCTGCATGTGATCTGTACCACTAAAGATCTCGTAAACGACGTGATAGGAACTGGCAACTCGTTTTCGGCACCACCCCTGCCCGAGGCGGGAGAGCCGGTCAACACCGGTGTGCACGACCTGTACGACACCAAGGGGAAGCCCGAGTCCGTGGGCCCCCCTTTATTTCTGTCGCCGAACGGACACGGCGTTCGCTCATCCCCATCCGCTGCGCCACGCCAGCACGTCCCCGCGCCACCGAGGAAGTTCGATGTCACTCGACTCCATCACCACGTCCATCGACGATGCCGTCAGCGGCTTCTTCGAACCCGTATCCGAGACGGTCGCTAAGTACGTCTTCTACTCCGTCTCCGTCAACGGCACAGAGCTCCCCCTCATCGTCGCCTGGCTCGTGATCGCGGGCCTGGTCTTCAGCGCCTGGTTCGGGCTCATCCAGATACGGAAGTTCAAGCTCGCCCTCGAAGTCGTACGCGGCAAGTACGACGAGAAGGGCGCCCCCGGTGAGGTCAGCCACTTCCAGGCGCTGACCGCCGCCGTCTCAGGCACCGTCGGCCTCGGCAACATCGCCGGTGTCGCGGTCGCCGTCTCCATCGGTGGCCCGGGTGCCACCTTCTGGATGATCCTGTGCGGTCTGCTCGGCATGGCGAGCAAGTTCGTCGAGGTCACGCTCGGTGTGAAGTACCGCGAGACGCACGCGGACGGCACCGTCTCCGGTGGCCCGATGTACTACCTGCCCCGCGGCCTCGCCGAGCGCTTCGGCCCCGCCGGCGCCAAGTTCGGCAAGGTGCTGGCCATCGCCGCCTCCGTCATGATCCTCTTCTTCGGTCTGTTCGGCGGCAACCTGTACCAGACCAACCAGAGCTACGCGCAGGTCTCCTCGACCTTCGGCGGCGAGGACGGCTTCCTGGCCTCCTCCGCCGGTGCCGTCCTCTTCGGCCTGGTGGTCTCCGCGCTGGTCGGCCTGGTGCTGCTCGGCGGCATCCGCTCCATCGCCTCCGTCACCAGCAAGCTGGTCCCGGCGATGGCCATCATGTACATCCTGGCCTGCCTGGTCGTCATCCTGGCCAACGTCTCCGCGGTGCCCGACGCGATCCAGGAAATCATCAAGGGCGCGTTCCAGGCCGATGGTGTCGTCGGCGGTGTGATCGGTGCCCTGATCCAGGGCTTCAAGCGGGCCGCCTTCTCCAACGAGGCGGGTCTGGGCTCCGCCCCGATCGCCCACTCCGCGGTCAAGACCAACAAGCCCGCGAGCGAGGGTCTGGTCGCCCTGCTGGAGCCGTTCATCGACACGGTCGTCATCTGCACCATGACCGCCCTGACGATCATCATCGCCAACCCGGACAGCTGGGGCGAGGCCCGCAAGAGCGGCGAGCCCGTCGGTGTCGTCATCACCTCGGACGCCTTCGGCACCGTGCTGCCCTGGTTCCCGAAGCTGCTGACCGTCGCGGTGCTGCTGTTCGCCTTCTCCACGATCCTGACCTGGGGCTACTACGGCCTCAAGGCCTGGACGTACCTCTTCGGCCGCAGCAAGGCCAGCGAGACGATCTTCAAGGCCGTCTGGAGCGCGTTCGTCGTCCTGGGCTCCCTGATGTCCCTCGGCTCGCTGATCGACCTGGGTGACTCGGCGCTGTTCCTGCTGTCGGTGTTCAACATCATCGGCCTCTACCTGCTGGCCCCGATCGTCAAGCGCGAGCTGGACAAGTTCCTGGACTACGTCCGGGAGCGCAAGGCCCGCGCGGCCCTCGGCAGCGAGGAGCCGCAGGAGGAGGAGACCGCCAAGGCGCTCTGAGCGCGGCAGGCAGTCCCCGCAAGGCCCTGAACGCAAGGCCCTGAACGCAAGGCCCTGAAGGGCCCGCTCGTACCATCCGGGTACTCCGGGCTTCCCGGTACGAGCGGGCCCTTCCGCGTCTCTTGGTCTCTTGACCGGATCGCGAATGTTCTCTCAGCGAACGCTCAAATCCGGATAACGATCACGTCAACCCTCAGGCCACGATCCCCCCGCTTTGCGCCCTTTGACCGCTTCTCCCTGTGTTCCGTGTCACATTCGTAGCAGCCGATCATGGTTGCGACCGTGATAAATCTTCACGATCGCCCGGCGAACACCACCCGTATGTTCGCCGGGTGCGCCATGTGGCCGACGGATCGTGGGCCAGGCACAGCTCCATCAGTCCGGGGGGATCGACACCCGATCCGAGGCCCACGAAAGGCCCGGGTCGGTATGGAGAAAGGGCGCACCACACATGACCTCTTCGAAGGTCACCGACGCGAAGGCCACGGACGCCCCCGAGGAGGGGTACGAGCGCGGCCTCGGCAGCCGTCAGGTCCAGATGATCGCCATCGGCGGCGCCATCGGCGTCGGCCTGTTCCTGGGTGCCGGCGCGAACATCGCCAAGGCCGGTCCCAGCCTCATCCTGATGTACGCCCTCGCGGGCGCCATCGTCTTCTTCATCATGCGGGCGCTCGGTGAGCTCCTGCTCTACCGCCCGGTCTCGGGTTCCTTCGCCGAGTACTCCCGTGAATTCCTCGGCCCGTTCTTCGGCTACTTCACCGGCTGGACGTACTGGCTGATGTGGGTCGTCACCGGCATGGCCGAGCTCACGGCCGCCGCGATCTACGTCCACTACTGGTTCCCGGACGTCCCGCAGTGGGTCACGGCCCTGGTCTTCCTGGTGATCCTCTTCGGGGTCAACCTGATCTCCGTGAAGGTCTTCGGCGAGCTCGAGTTCTGGTTCTCGATGGTCAAGGTCACCGCCCTGATCGGCATGATCGTCATCGGCCTGGGCGTGCTCACCTTCGGCTTCAGCGCCGCCGGCGACACCGCGGCCGTCTCCAACCTGTGGGCCTTCGACGGCTTCTTCCCCAAGGGCATCGGCTCGTCCCTGATGACCCTGCAGGGCGTCATGTTCGCCTACCTCGCGGTCGAGCTGGTCGGCGTCACGGCCGGCGAGTCGGAGAACCCGGAGAAGACCCTCCCCAAGGCGATCAACACCCTGCCCTGGCGTATCGCGCTGTTCTACGTCGGCGCCCTCACCGTCATTCTCTGCGTGGTGAAGTGGACCGAGTTCGCGGAGGGCGTCAGCCCCTTCGTGAAGGCATTCGCGGTGATCGGCATCCCGGCCGCCGCCGGCATCGTCAACTTCGTCGTGCTGACGGCCGCCCTGTCGTCCTGCAACTCCGGCATGTACTCCACGGGCCGCATGCTGCGCAACCTCGCCGACAGCGGTGAGGCTCCCAAGGCCTTCTCGAAGCTGTCCTCCACCAAGACCCCGGCCCTCGGCATCGCGGTCTCGGTCGCCTTCATGGGCATCGGCGTGGTCCTGAACTACATCGTCCCGGAGAAGGCGTTCGGCTACGTCACCTCCATCGCCACCGCGGCCGGCATCTGGACCTGGCTGATGATCCTGATCAGCCACGTCCGCTACCGCCGCCAGGTCGTCGCGGGTCGCCTGCCCGCCTCGTCCTTCCCGGCGCCGGGCGGCTCGGTGTGCAGCTGGATCGCCATCATGTTCCTGCTCTTCGTCACCGGCCTGATCGCCTACGACCCCGACTCCCGCGTCTGCCTGTACGTGATGGCCGGCTGGGCCGCCGCCCTGGGCATCGGCTGGGCGGTCCTCAAGAGCCGCAACCCGCAGATCACCGCGCGCGGTGGCGACGAGGAGCCGGAGTTCGAGAAGGTCGGCTGAGTCCGCCGTATTCACGGTCGAGGACGTCCAGTCGCAGGGAGCGCTCGTGGCGCCCCCCGGCGGCTGCCGCTCAGGACGTCCGGCATGTGGGCCGTCCCGTACCACTCTTCGGTATGGGGCGGCCCTTCTGCTTATCCTGACGAGCATGCTGACCATCACCCAGGCCCTCGTCGACCAGATCGTCGCCCACGCGCGCAAGGACCACCCCGACGAGGCGTGCGGCGTCGTGGCGGGGCCGGCGGGCTCGGACCGCCCGGAGCGCTTCATCCCGATGCTGAACGCGGCCATGTCGCCCACGTTCTACGAGTTCGACTCGGGCGATCTGCTCAAGCTGTACCGCGAGATGGACGACCGCGACGAGGAGCCGGTGGTCATCTACCACTCCCACACGGCGACCCAGGCCTACCCTTCCCGCACCGACATCTCCTACGCGAACGAGCCCGGCGCGCACTATGTCCTGGTCTCCACGGCCGACACCGACGGGCTCGGCGAGTTCCAGTTCCGCTCGTTCCGGATCGTGGACGGTGCGGTGACGGAGGAAGAGGTCGAGGTCGTAGCGGCCTACTGAGCCTGCATCCCGTTATTCGGTCAGAATTCTTCCACTATGCGAGATCACACTCTGGGCCCCGGACCGGGAATCGATACGATGAGCCCATGGTTTCCCACGACGTGAGCGAGAAGACGCCGGGCTTGCTGCTCGTGGCGCGGCTGCACGTCGACCTGTGCAGGCTCGCCAGCGCCATCTGTTGACGCTGCCCCTGCCGCCGTACGGCCGTGAGCCGCGGCGCTGCCCACACGCACCACCTGCTGTACCTGCGCTGCCGCGCGCCCCCGACTGACTACTCCCGACAGGAGCCCTGAGCCATGGCCATCGAGGTCCGCATCCCGACCATCCTCCGCCAGTACACCGACGGTCAGAAGGCGGTGGAGGGCAGCGGTGACACCCTCGCCGACCTGTTCACCGACCTCGAGACCCGGCACGCGGGCATCCAGGCCCGCATCGTGGACGAGGGCCAGCTGCGCCGCTTCGTCAACGTCTACCTGAACGACGAGGACGTCCGTTTCGTCGACGGCATCAACACCAAGCTGTCCGACGGCGACACCGTGACGATCCTGCCGGCCGTCGCCGGCGGCATGGCCTGAGACCGGTATGCGCTACGACTCCCCGCTCGCCGCGGTGGGCAACACCCCTCTGGTGTGCCTGCCGCGGTTGTCGCCGTCCGCCGACGTCCGCATCTGGGCCAAGCTGGAGGACCGCAACCCCACCGGCTCGGTCAAGGACCGCCCGGCCCTGCACATGATCGAGCAGGCGGAGAAGGACGGCCGCCTCACCCCGGGCTGCACCATCCTGGAGCCGACCAGCGGCAACACCGGGATCTCGCTGGCGATGGCGGCGAAGCTCAAGGGCTACCGCATGGTCTGCGTGATGCCCGAGAACACCTCGCAGGAGCGCCGTGACCTGCTCGGCATGTGGGGCGCGGAGATCATCCCCAGCCCCGCCGCGGGCGGCTCCAACACCGCCGTACGGGTCGCCAAGGAGCTGGCGGCCGAGCACCCGGACTGGGTGATGCTCTACCAGTACGGCAACCCGGACAACGCCGGCGCGCACTACGCGACGACCGGCCCCGAGATCCTCACCGACCTCCCCTCCATCACCCACTTCGTGGCCGGCCTCGGCACCACGGGCACGCTGATGGGCGTCGGCCGCTACCTGCGCGAGCACAAGCCGGACGTGAAGATCGTGGCGGCGGAACCGCGCTACGACGATCTCGTCTACGGCCTGCGCAACCTCGACGAGGGCTTCGTACCCGAGCTGTACGACGCCTCCGTCCTGACCACCCGCTTCTCGGTCGGCTCGGCCGACGCGGTCACCCGCACCCGCGAACTCCTGCAGCAGGAGGGCATCTTCGCGGGCATCTCCACCGGCGCCGCGCTGCACGCCGCGATCGGTGTCGGAAACAAGGCGCTGAAGGCGGGCGAGAGCGCGGACATCGTGTTCGTCGTGGCCGACGGCGGCTGGAAGTACCTCTCGACGGGCGTCTACACGGCGGCGACGACGGAGGAAGCGATCGAGACCTTGCAGGGGCAACTCTGGGCGTGAGCAACGCCCTGCACCGGCGCTCCCCGCGGAGCGTCTACGTCGCGAGGTGACGGACCTGGTCCCACACGACCGGGTCCATCACCCCCACCCGCCGCCGGAAGTCCCCCACCGGTACGTCCCGCAGCTCGCCCGTCTCCAGAAAGCTCGCCCGCCCGCGCGTGTCCCCGACCGAGCCCGGCGGCAGCGGGATCACTCCGCCCCGCTCGTCGCGGTACTTGCTGGTGATCTTCGCGACGGTGACCCGCTGCCCGCGCACCGCGAGCACCAGACACGGCCGGTCCTTCGCCCGCCCGTCTCCCGCCACCGCCCTACCCGACGCGCTACGCGCGGCCCCTTTTGACGCTGGCCCGTCCTCGTAGGGCACGTTCGCCCACCAGATCTCCGCGGGCGCCGGCCGAGCGGGACCACGCCCGTCCTGACGACCCGGAGGGCGCCGGTCCGCCCGCCCCGGCGGCCGCGTCCGCCGCCCCCGGGGACGCCGCCCGCGCCCCCACCCGTCCACGAGCGCGGCGATCAGTGCGAGCAGCACCACCGCGGCGAGCGCCAGCCACCAGGACGTGTCCATGAAGACGACGGTACCCGCCCTACGGGATCAGCGAGTTGTACAGCTCGACCACCTGGCTGTCGAACGGCGGCGCTCCGAGAGCCTGCGCGGCCGGAATCACCGACTCCGCCAGGAAGCGCCGGAACTGTTCCTCCGACTCCCACACGTCGACGACCTGCCATCCGCCTGACTCGGCAGGTGCCCCGAAGTGCGCGATCAGCCCGGCGGGTGGATTCGCGCGATCCGGGATCGCCCGGTCGAAGGCAGCCTGGTAGAGCTCCTGGGTCCACTCAGCACCCCGGTTGACGACCAAAACAGTCATGTCCGGATCCCTCGGTTCACTTAGGCAACACGTCTTTCCGACGCTACGTCCGTATACGGGGGGCTGCGACCGGAGATGACCGTCTCTGCGCCGCCCGAGGGCCGGCCTCGAACAACTGGACAGCGTCGGCAGCCGAACCGGTGACACCACAGGTGAGTTCGCCCACAACAGCCCTTGGCGGAGGAGCGACCGGAGGTTTTGCGCCTTACGCTCGACAAACCGCACGACCCCCGACGCCCCATCCTTCGATCTTCTCTTTTTCCGCCAGCGGAGGTTTCTGTTTCATGAAGCTCACCGTCGTCGGCTGCTCGGGGTCGTTCCCGTCCGCGGAATCGGCCTGCTCGAGCTACCTCGTCGAGGCCGACGGCTTCCGGCTGCTCCTCGACATGGGCAATGGCGCCCTGGGCGAGTTGCAGCGCCACTGCGGTCTCTACGACCTCGACGCGATCTTCCTCAGTCATCTGCACGCCGACCACTGCATCGACATGTGCGCGTATTTCGTCGCGCGTTACTACCGGCACGACGGCGGCCGCTGCGACCCGATCCCGGTCTACGGACCCGAGGGCACGGAACAGCGCCTGACCACCGCCTACGCCGACACCCCCACCGCCTCGTCCATGAGCGAGGTCTTCGACTTCCACACGGTCAAGCCGTCCACCTTCGAGATCGGCCCGTTCACGGTGCACACGGAACGCGTGGCCCACCCGGTGGAGGCGTACGGCATCCGGATCGAGCACGGCGGGAAGAGCCTGACGTACTCCGGCGACACGGGCATCAGCACGGCCCTGGACGAACTCGCCCGCGACGCCGACCTGTTCCTGTGCGAGGCCGCCTTCACGCACGGCAAGGAAGACATCCCCGACCTGCACCTCAACGGCCGCGAGGCGGGCCAGACGGCGGCCCGCGCCGGCGCCCGCCGCCTGCTCCTCACCCACATCCCGCCGTGGACCGACCCCCAGGTCAACCTGGCCGACGCGCGCGCGGTCTACGACGGACCCGTGGAGCTGGCGGCGCCGAGGCGGTCGTACGAGATCTAGCCGGTCCAGCCGAGCCGGTCGAGAAGCAGCCCGTACGGGGTTCAGGCCCGTAGGTGCGCGAAGGCCCCGGAACCTTTTCGGTTCCGGGGCCTTCGTCATTCGTTGCTGGGGCGTGCGGCCTACTTCGCCTCCGCCTTCTGGAGTTCGGCGAGTTCCTCGTCGGACTCGCGGCCCGGGGTCGGCAGGTTGAACTTGGTGATCGCGAACCGGAAGACCACGTAGTAGACCGCGGCGAAGCACAGGCCCACCAAGGCCAGGCCCCACGGGTTGGTCGCGATGCCCAGGTTCAGGCCGAAGTCGACCGCGCCGGCCGAGAAGCCGAAGCCGTCCTTCATGCCGAGAGCCCAGGTCAGGGCCATCGACACACCGGTCAGCGCCGCGTGGATCGCGTACAGCACCGGGGCGATGAACATGAAGGTGAACTCGATCGGCTCGGTGACGCCCGTGACGAACGAGGTCAGCGCGAGGGAGAACATCATGCCGCCGACGACCTTGCGGCGCTCGGGGCGGGCGCAGTGGACGATCGCGAGGCACGCGGCCGGCAGTGCGAACATCATGATCGGGAAGAAGCCGGTCATGAACTGGCCGGCGCTCGGGTCGCCCGCCAGGAACCGGGCGATGTCGCCGCTCTTGCCCTGGTACTCGCCGGCCTGGAACCAGGGGAAGGAGTTGAGCAGGTGGTGCATGCCGATCGGGATCAGCGCACGGTTGGCGACACCGAAGATGCCGGCGCCGACGGCCCCCGAACCGACCAGCCACTCACCGAAGTTGTGCAGACCCGTGCCGAGGACCGGCCAGATGTAGCCGAAGACGATGCCGATGACCAGGCCGGCGAAGGCCGACAGGATCGGGACCATTCGGCGGCCACCGAAGAAGCCCGCCCAGTCGGGCAGCTTGGTGCGGTAGAAGCGCTGGTAGAGGAGGGCGACGACGATGCCCATCACCACGCCGCCGAGGACCTTGGCGTCCACGGGTGCGTCGACCATCACGACCTTGCCGTCGACGGCGGTCGCCACCTGCGGAAGGTTCGGGTCGGTGAACGTGGCGAGTACGTTCTTGAAGACCAGGTAGCCGACCACGGCCGCCAGGGCCGTCGAGCCGTCCGACTTCTTCGCGAAGCCGATCGCGATGCCGACGGCGAACAGCAGCGCCATGTTGTCGAGGATCGCGTTGCCACCGGCCGCCATGAAGCCCGCGATCTTCGTGAGGAACGCGGGGAACTCCGGACGGCCCAGCATGTCGGTGTTGCCGAGGCGGACCAGGAGCGCGGCGGCGGGCAGGACCGCCACCGGCAGCATCAGGCTGCGGCCGATACGCTGCAGAACAGCCATCGCACCGGCGCCCTTCTTCTTGTCGGCCGCGGGAGCGGCGCTGGCCGTGGTCACAACTTCCTCCAGGGGGCATGGCGCCGCCCGAAGACAAGGAGGGGACGGCGGCGTCTGGTCTAAACCACTTAGTGGTGTAGACCTGTTGTAGCACGGTGAAGGCCGGATAAGGAACCCGCGATTCCCGCGACTGATCCGCTACTTTCCGGCGTCGCCGGGCCCCTTTCGCCCCCGCCCGATCACGTCAGACCTTGGTCACGTCCTCGACCTCGTCCTCCGGCTCCCGCCCCGGGGTCTTCAGGTCGAACTTCGTGATGGCGAACCGGAAAACGGCGTAATAGACGGCCGCGAAGCACAGGCCGATCGGAATGATCGCCCAAGGTCTCGTCGCCAGGTTCCAGTTGATGATGTAGTCGATCAACCCGGCCGAGAAGCTGAAGCCGTCGTGCACGCCCAGCCCCCAGGTCACCGCCATCGACACACCCGTCAGCAGCGCGTGCACCACGTACAGGAGCGGGGCGATGAAGAGGAACGAGTACTCGATCGGTTCCGTGATGCCGGTGACGAACGACGTCAGGGCCACCGACAGCATCAGCCCGCCCACCTCTTTGCGGCGGCTCGGCTTGGCGCAGTGGGTGATGGCGAGGGCCGCCGCCGGCAGGGCGAACATCATGATCGGGAAAAAGCCCGAGGTGAACTGGCCGGCGTCCGGGTCGCCCGCGAGGAACATGTTGATGTCGCCGTGCACCACCTCGCCGTCGGGCGTGGTGTAGCTGCCGAACTGGAACCAGATGGGCACGTTGAGGAACTGGTGCAGGCCCACGACCAGCAGTGCGCGGTTTGCGATGCCGAACACGCCCGCGCCCCAGGCGCCCAGGCCGCTCATCCAGTCGCTGAAGCTCTCCAGCGCGTCACCGATCGGCGGCCAGACCCACAGGCACAGCACCGCGAACACGATCGCCACGAACGCCATGATGATCGGGACGAGACGCCGCCCGTTGAAGAAGCCGAGCCAGTCCACCAGCCTCGTGCGGTGGTAGCGCTGCCAGAAGAAGGCCGCCAGCAGGCCGATGACGATGCCGCCGAAGACGCCCGGATTCTGGTACGTGTACGCGCTCACCGCCCCCTCGGCCGCGGCGCAGCCGATGTCGGGGATCTCCTTCGTCCCCTCCGGGCAGTCCTCCGGGAACTCGCGCAGCACGTTGTAGTAGACGAGGAACCCGGTCACCGCCGCCAGCGCCGTCGAACCGTCCGCCTTCTTCGCCATGCCGATGGCCACGCCCACGCAGAACAGCAACGGCAGTCCCAGCGAGCCGTCGAGCAGCGCACCGCCCGCGCCGTCCATCACCTTCGAGACGTTGTCCCAGCCCAGTCCCTCGTCCCCGAACACATCCGGCTGGCCGAGGCGGTTGAGGATGCCGGCGGCCGGCAGTACGGCGATCGGGAGCTGGAGGCTGCGGCCCATCTTCTGCAGGCCCTGGAACGCGGTGTTCCAGCGGGCGCGCGCGGGGCTGACAGTGCTCTCTCCGCCCCTGTTCGCACTGCTGTCGGCGCTCATCGGGACCCCTCTGCCGGTGCGCGGTTTGTCGGCCGTCCCCAGGGTGGTGTAGACCAGTCGGCGGACGGTTCCGTTGTCGTGAACGTCATCCTTGGGCACGTACGACATGACCGCTCGCGAAGATGGGCCAACTGTGGGTTACTGCGACAAAGCGGTTCGGATCAGGGAGAAGGAACATGGCCAGCAAGGCTGAGAAGATCGTCGCCGGGCTCGGCGGCATCGACAACATCGAGGAGATCGAGGGTTGCATCACCCGACTCCGCACCGAGGTCAGCGACCCCTCGCTGGTCGACGAGACCGCCCTGAAGGCCGCCGGCGCGCACGGTGTCGTGAAGATGGGCAGCGCCATCCAGGTCGTCATCGGCACCGACGCCGACCCGATCGCGGCGGAGATCGAAGACATGATGTGAAGCGCGGGCATCGTCCCGGGCTTCAGCCCCTGAGGGCCCCTTCCCACCGCGGGAGGGGCCCCTTCCGTATGTGCGGCTAGGCTCACGCCATGGCAGCTACCTCCTCAATTCCTCGAATCGACGGCCGTACCCCCGAACAGCTCCGCCCGGTCACCATCGAACGTGCCTGGAGCAAGCACGCAGAGGGCTCCGTCCTCGTCTCCTTCGGCGACACGAAGGTCCTGTGCACCGCCTCCTTCACCGAAGGCGTCCCGCGCTGGCGCAAGGGCAGTGGCGAGGGCTGGGTCACCGCGGAGTACGCCATGCTGCCGCGCGCCACCAACACCCGCGGTGACCGCGAGTCCGTCCGGGGCAAGATCGGCGGCCGTACCCACGAGATCAGCCGCCTCATCGGCCGTTCCCTGCGCGCGGTCATCGACTACAAGGCGCTCGGCGAGAACATGATCGTCCTCGACTGCGACGTCCTCCAGGCCGACGGCGGCACGCGTACGGCGGCCATCACCGGCGCCTACGTCGCCCTCGCCGACGCCGTCTCCTGGGCCCAGGGCAAGAAGCTGATCAAGCCCGGCCGCAAGCCGCTCACCGGCACGGTGAGCGCCGTCTCGGTCGGCATCGTCGGCGGCGTACCGCTCCTCGACCTCTGCTACGAGGAGGACGTGAAGGCCGACACTGACATGAACGTCGTCTGCACCGGCGACGGCCGCTTCGTCGAGGTCCAGGGCACCGCCGAGGCCGAGCCCTTCGCCCGCGACGAGCTCAACTCCCTGCTGGACCTTGCCGTTTCGGGCTGCGGGGAGCTGGCGGAAGCGCAGCGCAAGGCACTTGATACCGTCCTCGAAAAGTAAAGGACGCACCAAGAAGAGCCGCAGCACCAGGCAACCCTGCAGCCCTTCCTGGCGTCACTAGGGGTACGGGTGTACGGCATACCGCTGTACGCCCGGCCAGTGACCAACGGGGGCCCTGCGAGGCCTGGGAGCAGGGAGGGAACGTCAACCATGGCCACGAGCCGACGCCGCTGGAGCCGTATCGCCATAGCCGCCGCAGCCGTTGCGGCTGTCGGACTGACGGCCGGGCTGACCACCGGCTGCGACGCTGTCAACAAGGCGCTGGACTGCGTCCAGACCGCCGACGCCATCGCCGACAGCGTCACCGAACTCCAGCAGGCCGTGGAGAGCGCCGCGAACGACCCGACGCAGCTCGAGGAGTCGCTGACCTCCATCGACAAGAACCTCGACAAGATCGGCGACAAGACGGACGACGCCGACGTCAACAAGGCGGTGGACGATCTCCAGCAGGCCGTCACCAACGTCCGCGACGCCGTCAAGAACGGCGACGAGACCCCGGACATCAGCCCGGTCACCGACGCGGCCGGCGAGCTGACCAAGGTCTGCACCTCATAACAGGCAGCTCTGGACCCCAGCGATACTGGGGTCCATGACCCGCCTCATCCTCGCCACCCGCAACGCCGGAAAGATCACCGAGCTCAGGGCGATCCTCGCCGACGCAGGCCTGCACCACGACCTCGTCGGCGCGGACGCCTACCCGGACATCCCCGACGTCAAGGAAACCGGCGTCACCTTCGCCGAGAACGCCCTGCTGAAGGCCCACGCCCTGGCCCAGGCGACGGGACTGCCCGCAGTCGCCGACGACTCGGGCCTGTGCGTCGACGTCCTGAACGGCGCCCCCGGCATCTTCTCGGCCCGCTGGGCCGGGAAGCACGGCGACGACCGCGCGAACCTGGAGCTGCTGCTGGCCCAGCTCGCCGACATCGACGACGCGCATCGGGGGGCGCACTTCGCGTGCGCGGCGGCGCTGGCCCTGCCTGACGGCACGGAACGGGTGGTCGAGGGGCAGCTGCGGGGCGTACTGCGGCATGCGCCGGTGGGCACGAACGGCTTCGGGTACGACCCGATCCTCCAGCCGGAGGGGGAGACGCGGACGTGCGCGCAGTTGACTCCGGGGGAGAAGAACGCGATCAGCCATCGAGGGAAGGCGTTTCGGGCGCTGGTGCCTGTGGTGCGGGAGCTGTTGGGCTGAGGCAGGGCACGCAAGAAAGCCGAAGGGCGCGGCGCCCGTGGGGAGCCGCGCCCTGAAAGTGGGGCCGACGAGACTCGAACTCGCACTGTCCACTACCTAAAAGTGGTGCCTCCTGCCAAATTGGGCTACGGCCCCACGTACAGCTTACTGGTACTCGGTCGCGGCCTGTTGCCTCCCCTGCACCATGTGCTGGTGATCGCGTGACAGTTGGGGCACAGGAACCGCAGGTTCTCGCGCCGGTCGTCGCTCCAGTCCCCGTTGATGTGATCGACCTCCAGCGTCATGGGCGAGCCGAGCCACTCCGGCCCGGTTCCGCACGCGGCGCACTCCTCGGGCATGCCTACTTCCAGGAGTGCCCTGCGGAGCAGATGGGTTCTCGTTCGACGGGTGCCGTCGTGCTGGACCAGGATGTCCCTGGCGCGCCTGAGCGGCGTGGTGCCCGGGCCGCCACGTTGATGTGCCTGCCCCAGGAAGTGGGTGGTGTCGAGAGCGTCCTCGGTCACCCAGCAGCGGAGCTGAGCCCGCAGCCTGGTGTTGTAGGGCTCCATCCCCAGCGCGCGGAGCGTACCCGCTATGGAAGTTGCTCCTTCGACCGCTCGGCGCAACTCGTCGGCGGTCGGCCTGGTGGGTGCTGCCCTCACTCGCCTCTGACGGGGCATGTGCGAGACGTCGATCCCGAAATGATCGAAGCGTCGGAAGAGATGGCGGCGCAGTTGGCCGTACGGCCGGATGCCGAAGAAGGCGATGACCTCGTCGATGTCGGAGCACTGCGCGGCGGCTTCGGTCAGCCGCTCCCGCGTGTACCGCACGCCGCTGCTCATGAAGCCCTGCCTTTGCCGCGACCCCGGTAACTATCCATTGTCGAATGGCAGTTGGGGCACAGGAACCGCAGGTTCTTGATGCGGTTGTCCCGCCAGTTGCCGTCGATGTGGTCGATCTCCAGAGGGAGCGGGTGCCCTCGCCAGACCGCGTCGGTTCCGCACCTGGCGCACCGCTCCGGCATGCCAGTCGCCGTCATCGCCCATCTGAGCCGATCACTCGGGATGCGCCGCGCCTGGCCGACCGGCTGGTCGACAAGCAGAGCCTCTGGCGTTCGGGGGCGCCGGACCTTTCCCCGCTGTGTCGGAACCTGGAAGTGCGAAACGTCGATGCCGTACGCCTTGATCCGGCGGCTGATGTGCGTGTGGTGCCCGCCGACGACCTCCAGCCCGAGATGCCGCAACACGTCGCACATGTTCGTCGACGCCGAAACCGCCTCCTGAAGGATCTCCCGTGTCCACTTCACCCCTTCCCGCTCGAAGTGTGAGACGTCCACCCTCAGCTTCTTCATCCGCTCGAAGACGTACCGCCGCGTCGAGCTCTTCGGATCCACCCCCAACCTCCCCAACGCCTCAGACAATGTCCGCGCCCCCCGAGCCGCCTCCTCCAGCCGCTCCTTGGTGTACGCACCGGCCCCCATCGAGCCCCCTCCGTTCCTCCGTGCTCGCCCACGCGTTCGTGGCCTCGCACGGAGTAACGAACCGCTTATCGGACAGTCACGCCCGAAATGCAAACGGCCCGGACCAGGTCACCCCGGTCCGGGCCGCTTCCAGTCGGTGAGAGCCGCCTCAGATCCCCAGATCCTTGATGATCTTGGCCACATGCCCCGTCGCCCGCACGTTGTACAGCGCCCGCTCGACCTTGCCCTCCTCGTCCACGATCACCGTGGACCGGATGACGCCCATGTACGTCTTGCCGTAGTTCTTCTTCTCGCCGTAGGCCCCGTAGGACTCGGTGACGGACTTCTCCGGGTCGGCGAGCAGCGTGATCTTCAGGGACTCCTGGTCGCGGAACTTGGCGAGCTTCTCCGGCTTGTCGGGGGAGACGCCGATCACGTCGTACCCGGCGCCGGCCAGCAGTTCCAGGTTGTCCGTGAAGTCGCAGGCCTGCTTGGTGCAGCCGGGCGTCAGTGCGGCCGGGTAGAAGTAGACGATGACCTTGCGGCCCTTGTGGTCCGACAGGGACACCTCGTTGCCATCGGCGTCGGGCAGGGTGAAGGCGGGGGCCACGTCCCCCGGCTGGAGTCGCTCGCTCATCGGACCAGCGTAACCGGGGAGCCTGACAGTGCGGTCCGGCGTGGAGCTGACAGACTGTCCGGAAACAGCATCAGCTTCACTTCGGAGGCCGTACGGTGGCGGACACGTCGGACACCAGAACACCGGCGCAGATCGAGGCGGACATCAAGCGCCGCCGCGCAGTGCTGGCCGAGACGCTCGACGAGATCGGGGTGCGCGTGCACCCGAAGACGATCGTCGGCGACGCCAAGGCCAAGGTCGTCTCGAACATCGACCACACGCTCGGACGGGCCTACGTCGGGGTCAACCGGGCCGTGAGCGATGTGCGGGCCACGTTCACCGACGAGGACGGCGCGCCCCGCCTGGAGCGCATCGTGCCCGTCGCGCTCGTCGCCGTGGGTCTCGTGGGGCTGCTGGCCCTCGGCACCCGGCGCCGCAGGGACTGAGCGACGGCGGACCCACCGGCGTACGGACGCGGCAAAGGCAGGTAGGTTCAAAGGCGTGAGCGCCAACAGAAACGAGCACAGCAGCCACCACGACAAGCTGCCCATCCGGATGCTGCACGACCGTGTACTCGTGCGGCAGGACACCAGCGAGGGCGAGCGGCGTTCCGGTGGCGGCATCCTGATCCCCGCCACGGCGGCCGTCGGCCGTCGGCTGGCCTGGGCCGAGGTCGTCGCGGTGGGGCAGAACGTACGGACCGTGGAGACCGGCGACCGGGTGCTGTACGACCCGGAGGACCGCGCCGAGGTCGAGGTGCGCGGGGTCGCGTACGTGCTCATGCGCGAACGCGATCTGCATGCCGTGGCCGCCGACCGGTTCGAGGGGGCGGAGGACTCGACGGGGCTCTACCTGTAAAACAGCGGTACCTGTAAGGCAGCGGTACCTGTGATTCAGTGGTTCGAGGGGCTGGTGACCATCGTCACCGGCCCCTTTTCCCGTTTCCTTGCTAGCTTTGAAGGAACCCGACGAGACGCGCCGTACCGGGACGAACGCAAAGACGACGCACCCCGCTCACCCGTCGACTTCGCGTCGATACGTCTCGGAGGTGCCTGTCATGGCCTGGGTTCTGCTTCTCGTCGCGGGTCTGCTCGAAGTCGGCTGGTCGATCGGTATGAAGTACACCGACGGTTTCACCCGCCCTCTCCCCAGCCTGTTCACCGGCGCCGGCATCGTGGCCAGCATGCTGCTGCTGTCGTACGCCGCGAAGTCGCTGCCCATCGGTACCGCCTACGGCGTGTGGGTGGGAATCGGGGCGGCCGGTGCGGCGGTGGTCGGCATGGTGGTGCTGGGGGAGCCGGTCACCGCCGCGCGGATCTTCTTCGTCTGTCTGCTGCTGGTCGCCGTGGTGGGGCTGAAGGCGACCAGCGGTCACTGATCAGGGCCGGCGCTCACTCCCGGAGGAGCGTGTTCCGCGGGCCGCCCGTGGTTCCCGTCGTTCCTCCGCCTCCGGTGTCCGCGCCGCCGGTCGTGGTGTCGCCGCCCGTGCTGCCGCCGGTGTCCGTCCCGCCGGTGGTCGTATCGCCCGTGGTGCCTCCGTCGGTCGTGGCTCCGTCGGTGGTGCCGCCGGTGGTGCCGCCGTCGGTGGTCGTACCCCCGTCCGTCCCGTCGGTCGTGCCGCCGGTCGTCGTGTCGCCCGTCGTGCCGCCGTCCGTCTGGCCCGGCGTCTCGCCGCCGGTCTGGCCCTCGGTGTCCTGGCCGCCGGTGGTGGTGTCCCCGGTGGTGCCGCCGTTGTCCTGGCCGCCGGTGCCCTGGTCGCCCTGGGTCGGGTCGGTCGTCGGGTACTGGGGTACGTCGGCGCCCTCCTGGAGTTCCAGGTCGAAGTCGCTGACCGGCTTGCCCTTCAGGGCCTCCTTGGTGAACTGGGCCCAGATGTCGGTGGGCGCGCCGCCGCCGTTGATGCGGTCGAGGCCCATCACGCCATACAGCGACTTGTGCTTGGCCGTGACCGGGTCCTGGCCCATGACGGCGACGACGGTGGCGAGGTCGGGGGTGTAGCCGGCGAACCAGGCGGCCTGGTCCTCCTCCGCCGTACCGGTCTTGCCCGCCGCCGGGCGGCCGGCGGCCTGGGCGGCGGTGGCGGTGCCGTTGTCGACGACGCTCTGCAGGACGGAGGTCGTGGTGTCGGCGGCCTCGCGGCTGATGACCTGGGCGGTCTTGCGCTCCGGCATCTCGATGACGTCGGCGCCGTCCTTGGTGACCTTCTCGATCATGGTGTATGTGCCGTGCTTGCCGTGGTTGGCGAGCGTCGCGTAGGCCTCCGCCATGTCGAGGACGCTGGCGGTGGCCACGCCGAGCGCGATGGACGGGGACGGGTACAACTCCGGGGTGGTGGACGGCAGGCCGAGCTCGACCGCGGTGTCCTTCACCTTTTCGGGACCCACGTCGACGGCCATCTGCGCGTACACGGAGTTGACGGACTTGTCGGTGGCCGTACGGACGTTGATGTTGCCGTAGGAGTACTGGTCCTCGTTCTCGGGGGCGTAGGCGCCCCCGGTCCAGCCCTGGACGGGGCGCTTGTTGGTGCCGTCGTAGATCGTGTTCGGGGTGATCGTGCGGCCGTCCTGCGTGGTCGACTCGTTCTGCACGGCCGAGGTGAACACGAACGGCTTGAAGGTGGAGCCGACCTGGAAGTCCCGGCGGGTGGCGTTCGGGGTGTACTGCTTCACGTAGTCGATGCCGTTGTACATCGCGACGACCTTGCCGGTCTTCGGGTCGACGGAGGCGCCGCCCGCGCGGACGTAGTTGTCGACCTTGTTGTTCTTCTTGTCCAGCTTGGACATCAGCTGGTCGTTGACGGCGTCTACGAAGGCGTTCTGCTTGTCCTTCTGCAGGGTGGTGGTGACGCGGTAGCCGCCGGCCTCCAGTTCCTCCGCGCTGACGATCTTGTTCTTGGTCAGATAGTCCTTGACGATCCCCACGATGTAACCGCGCTGCCCGGACAGGCCGGTGGAGGTCGCGGCCTCCTTCGGCATCGGGAACTTCATGCCCGCCCGCTTGCTCTCGGACAGCCAGCCCTTGGTGACCATGCCGTCGAGGACGTAGTTCCAACGGGCCACGGCCGCGGCCTTGTTCTCCGGGTGGGCGACCACGTCGTACTCGCTGGGCGCGTTGACCAGCGCGGCCAGGTAGGCGGCGCGGGCCGGGTCGAGGTCCTTGGCGTCCATGCCGTAGTAGGCCTGGGCGGCGGCCTGGATGCCGTAGGCGTTGCGGCCGAAGAAGCTGGTGTTGAGGTAGCCCTCGAGGATCTCGTCCTTGGTCACCTCGCGGTCCAGCTTGATGGCGATGAAGAACTCCTTCACCTTGCGGGTGACCGTCTGGTCCTGGGCCAGGTAGTAGTTCTTCACGTACTGCTGGGTGATCGTGGAGCCGGACTGCTTGCCCTTGCCGGTGGCCGTGTTCCAGGCGGCGCGCAGCATCGCCTTGGGGTCGATGGCGGACTCGGTGTAGAAGTCGCGGTCCTCGGCCGCCAGGATCGCGTGCTGGGAGCTCCTGGACATCTGCGCGAGGGTCACGTTCTCCCGGTTGACCTCGCCGTCGCGGGCGATCACGGAGCCGTCCGCGTACATATAGACGTTGGCCTGCTTGGTGGCGAGCGCGTTGGCCGGCGGGATCTTGACCATGGAGTAGCCGAGGAAGAACAGGCCGAAGAGCAGCAGTACGCCGATGACGAAGGTGCCGAGCACCGTCCGCCAGGTCGGGATGATCCGTCGCCAGCCCGTGCGTTTTTGCCGCCCCGGCTTCCGGTTCGGCTGTTGTGGCGGCTGCTGCTCGTCGCTCATGTCGTGCACGGACTCCTGTTTCGCGTCGTACGTTCCTGTACGCCTCGTACGCCTACTGCGCCCCCATTGAAGACTCTCGCACCAGGTGTTCCGTTCCCGGAAATGGCGCGTGTCCGCGGAAAGTGAGCAGGCTCTCGCGCGCCCCCCCGGGCGTCCCCGGAAATTGGCTGGCAGTCCCCGTCGTGCGCGCACTAGGCTCCTGCGCTTCGGTGTCGGCGGGCGAGGAGGGCTGTGGATGTGGGCTCGGGGCGGTTGTACTTAGCCGTCGCGGTGGGCGGATTCCGACGGTACGCGACGTATCGGGCGGCGACGCTCGCCGGGGTGTTCACCAACACCGTGTTCGGGCTGATCCTGGTGTACACGTACACCGCTCTGTGGGACGAGAAGCCGCACTTGGGCGGGTACGACCTGGCGCAGGCCGTCACCTATGTGTGGGTTGGCCAGTCCCTGTTCAAGACGCTCGCCAACGGCGGCGGGGGCGTCGAGTCCGAGCTCATGGAGCGTATCCGTACGGGTGACATCGCGGTCGATCTGTACCGGCCGGCCGACCTCCAACTGTGGTGGCTGGCAGCCGACTTGGGGCGGGCCGGCTTCGAGCTGCTGGGACGCGGAGTGGCGCCCTTCGTGTTCGGGGCGCTCGTCTTCGACCTGGCGCTGCCGACGGATGTGACGACCTGGGCCGCCTTCCTGGGCGCCGTGCTGCTCGCGATGGTGGTCAGCTTCGGCATCCGGTATCTGGTGGCGCTGAGCGCGTTCTGGCTTCTCGACGCCAAGGGCGTGGCGCAGATGGTGATGTTCACCGGGTGGTTCTGCTCGGGGATGATCCTGCCGCTGAACGTGTTCCCGGGCGCCCTGGGTGAGGTCGTACGGACCCTGCCGTGGTCGGCGCTGCTGCAGGCGCCCGCGGACGTGCTGCTCGGGCACGCCGATCCGCTGGGCACGTATGCCTTCCAGGGGATGTGGGCGGTGGTGCTGCTGGCGGCCGGGCGGATGGCGCAGGGCGCGGCGACGCGGAGGGTGGTGCTGCAGGGTGGCTGACACCAGCAGAGTCGTGGACGGGTTGCGTGCCTACCGCATGATCACCGCGATGTGGATCCGCTCCACGATGGCGTACCGCGCCTCCTTCTTCATGACCACGCTGGGGAACCTCACGGCGACCACGTTCGACTTCGTCGCGATCCTGCTGATGTTCTCCCGCGTCGACGAGCTGGGCGGCTACAGCCTGCCCCAAGTCGCCTTCCTGTACGGCCTGTCCAGTACCGCCTTCGGCCTCGCCGATCTGGCGCTCGGCTCGATGGAGAACCTGGGCCGGCGAGTGCGCGACGGCACGCTGGACACCCTGCTGGTGCGTCCGGCGCCGGTGCTCGCGCAGATGGGCGCCGACCAGTTCGGGCTGCGGCGGCTGGGGCGGATCACCCAGGGCCTGGCGGTGCTGATCTACGCGCTCGCCACGGTCGACATCGACTGGACGCCGCTCAAGCTGCTGCTGATGCCGGTGATCCTGGTCAGCGGCGCGGGGATCTTCGGCGCGGTGTTCATCGCGGGCGCGGCCTTCCAGTTCGTGGCGAAGGACGCCTCCGAGGTGCAGAACGCGTTCACCTACGGCGGCACGACGATGCTGCAGTACCCGCCGACGGTGTTCGCGACGGAGCTGGTGCGCGGGGTGACGTTCGTGCTGCCGCTGGCCTTCGTCAACTGGCTGCCGGCGACGTATGTGCTGGGGATGCCGATCCCGCTGGGGCTGCCCGAGTGGGTGGCCTTCCTGCCGCCGCTGGTGGCGGTGGGGTGCTGTGCGCTGGCCGGGATGGCCTGGCGGGCGGGGTTGCGGTCGTATCAGAGCACAGGGAATTGAGGGTTCATGGACGAGGGGTTCATCGACGTCAAGGGCGTCGAAAAGGTTTTCGAGGTGCGTAAGAAAGCCGGCTTCCTCAAACGCGAACGCCGCCAGGTACGCGCCGTCGATTCGATCTCCTTCCGCGTGGCGCGCGGCGAGATGGTCGGCTACATCGGCCCGAACGGCGCCGGCAAGTCGACGACGATCAAAATGCTCACCGGCATCCTGACGCCGAGCGGCGGCCGGCTGCGGGTGGCGGGCATCGACCCGTCCCGTGAGCGCACCCGGCTCGCGCACCGCATCGGGGTGGTGTTCGGGCAGCGGACCACACTCTGGTGGGACCTTCCGCTGATCGACTCGTACAAGCTGATGCACCGCATGTACCGCATCCCCGACGGCCGTTACCGCGAGAACCTCGACCGCCTCGTCGAACTCCTCGACCTGTCCGAGCTGTTGGACGTCCCGGTACGCCAACTCTCCCTCGGCCAGCGGATGCGCGGCGACATCGCGGCGGCGCTGCTGCACGACCCTGAGGTGCTGTACCTGGACGAGCCCACGATCGGGCTCGACGTCATCTCCAAGGCGAAGGTCCGGGAGTTCCTGCGGGAGTTGAACGCCGAGCGCGGCACGACGGTGCTGCTGACCACGCACGACCTGCAGGACATCGAGCAGCTCTGCTCCCGGGTCATGGTCATCGACCACGGGCGGATGATGTACGACGGCCCGCTCGCCGGCCTGCACGAGGCGGGGGAGAGCGAGCGGACGCTGGTGGTGGACCTGGAGCGGGAGCTGCCGCCGATCGAGGCGCCGGCGCCCGCACGGGTGGTACGGGTGGAGGGACCGCGGCAGTGGCTGGCGTTCCCGGCTTCGGAGTCGGCGGCGCCGCTGGTGGCGCGGATCGCGGCGGAGTATCCGCTGGTGGATCTGTCGGTGCGGGAGCCGGACATCGAGGCCGTGATCGCGAAGATGTACGTGGAGCAGACGGAGAAGACGGCGAACGCGGGGAACGCCGGGAACGCGGGCAAGGCGGTCTCGTAGCCCCGGGGCGGGGGTTGCTCGTAGGCTGCTGTACATGAGCGACGATGCCCCGGAGCTGCGTGCCTCAGACGCCGATCGTGAACGAGTCGCCGAGATCCTGCGGGACGCCCTCGCGGAGGGGCGGCTCGACATGGAGGAGTTCGAGGAACGTCTGGACGCCACGTACCGGGCGCGTACGTACGGGGATCTGGCGCCGATCACCCGGGATCTGCCCGCCGGTGCGGTGGCCGTTCCGAAGGTCGACATGGTCAAGAAGCCCGAGCTCCCGGACGGGAGTTGGGCGGACCGGATCGTAGGCGGCGGCGGTGAGGGGGCGTCGGCGTGGGGTGTCGCCGTGATGTCCGGGTTCCAGCGCAAGGGGCGGTGGACGGCGCCGAAGCGGTTCAACTGCTTCGCCTTCTGGGGCGGCGGGGAGATCGATCTGCGGGAGGCGAACTTCGCGGACCGGGAGATCGAGATCAACTGCGTCGCGATCATGGGCGGGGTGCAGGTGATCGTGCCGCCGGGGGTCGAGGTCGTGGTGCGCGGAATCGGGATCATGGGTGGGTTCGACCACCGTGAGGAGGGCGTGCCGGGGGATCCGGGCGCGCCGCGCGTGATCGTGACCGGGTTCGCCTTCTGGGGCGGTGTCGGGGTCGAGCGGAAGCTGACGCGGACCCAGCGGCAGGAGCTCCGGGAGGAGCGGCGGCGGGAGAAACTGGAGCGCAAGGCCGAACGCCGGGAACTGCGGGCGTCGACCCGGGACCAGGAGTACGAGGCGCATCGGGGGATGCTCGAGGAGCATCGGGACATGTGGCGGCATGCGCATGGTGAGCGCGGGAACCACCGGGTGCGGGAGCGGGACGAGGACTGAGCCGGGGTTTGCTGGGGCCCGGCGTGGGGGCCGGCGCGCGGGTTGGGATGCTCGCCCGCGCCGGTGGGGTGCCGCTCTTTGTGGGACGGGTGTCGTCCCAGTGGCACGGCTGTCCGCGGCTGGGTGGGCGCGAAGGGGCGCATCCGGGTGGGTGCGGCCGGCCGTGTCAGTCGGCCCGCACCGCAGGTCGCGCCCCTTACAGCTCCGCGGGTGCCGCGCCCTTCAGGTCCTGCAAGTTGAAGGTCTCCGCCATCCGCTCGTAGCCCTTGTCGCTCGGGTGGAGGTGGTCGCCCGAGTCGTAGTCGGGGCGGAACTTGCGGGGGTTGTACGGGTCCCGTACGGCCTCGTCGAAGTCGGTCACCGCGTCGAAGACCCGGCCCGCGCGGATCTCCGCGTTGATCTGCCGGCGTACGTTCTCGCGGGCGTCCGTGTAGCCGCGGTGGCCCTGGAAGGGCATCAGGGTCGCGCCGATGACCTTCAGGCCGCGGGCGTGGGCCTGGCGGACCAGGGTGCGCAGACCGTCGAGGATGCGGTTCGGGTCGGCGAGGTTCGGGTTGCGCAGGATGTCGTTGACGCCGAGGTCGATGACGACGACCTTGACGTTCGTACGGGAGAGGACGTCGCGGTCGAACCGGCCGATGCCGGCCTGGTTGTCCGCGGGGCGCCCGCCGCCGCTGGCGAGGATCTGGTTGCCGCTGATGCCCTGGTTGACGACGCTGTAGCGCGGCACGTTCTCGCGCGCCGCGATCGCCGTGCGCAGCCGGCGTGACAGGACGTCCGTCCAGCGGCGGTTGGCGTTCTCGGTGGACGTGATGCCGTCGGTCAGGGAGTCGCCGAACACCACGAGGGTGCCGTCGGACTCGTTGCTGAGGACGTCCAGTGCGGTCAGGTACCGCCAGGCCTCGACCCGCCCGGTGTACGCCACGCCGGTGGCGTCCTCGGTGAGGTCGCCCTGCGCGAGGTAACTGGTCTGGCGTGCGTGCGGGTGGAAGGTGACCGGGCCGGACCGGGTGGGGGAGTAGGTGGTGACCAGGACGTCGGTGTCCGCGGCGATCGCGAGGCGCACGGCGTCGCTCAGCACCTGCTGACCCGGCGGGACGACGACCGAGGGGTTGCCGCCGAAGGTCAGCCTCCGCATGGTGTCCGCGACGGCCGCCGCGGTGCCGGGGCCTGCGGCGACGGCGATCGACGCGTGCGTGATCGTCAGCGCCGACTGGCCGTAGAGGTTGGACAGCGTGATCCGGGCACTTTTGCCGCCGACACTCGTGTGCACGACGTTGCGGACCGAGCTGCCCGCCAGGCCCGCGACCTCGGTGCCCGGCTCGGCGCCGACCGGTGAGGCGGACCAGGCGCCGACCCAGATGCCGGTGGAGGCGGGGGCGGCGGGGTTACGTGGGGCGCCGTCCTGGGCAGGGGTGTTCTTGCTGGTGGCGCTGCCCTCGTCGGAGGCGAATCCGACGTAGATGGCGGCCGAAAGCGTGACGATCAGGGCGATGATCGCAGATAGCAGGGCATAACCGTTACGCCTGGTCATGCGGTGCGTGTCTCCTCGGGCGGATGGGAGCCCGAGGCTCCGATGTGATCACCTCATGATGCGTCATGAGGCAGAGGGGAGTTGCACGGACCCCCCATTGGGCCGCCGGACTTCATCCGGAGTTCGCCATCGACCTCCCCCCACCGGACAGACGCCGGGAACTCTTGATTCGTTCCAGGAGTCGGTCAGGAAGGGACAATGTGTGCGGGGGATCACTGGACGGGTGGAGCGGATGGAACGTACGAATCCGGATGTAACGGGAACACGAGGCATAGAGGAGCATGCCCGGCAGGATGTCGCCGATAACCGGCGCGTCCCCGTATCGGCCGTACGTGCGATGACGGCGTTCACCGCCGCCGACGAGGAGAAGGCTCGCGGCGTACGGCGGATGAAGATCACCGCGACCGGGATGCTGCTGTTCGTGGCGCTGGTGTACGTCGTCGCCAAGTGGGCGTCGAACGAGGGCGCCGGCGAGTGGGCGAACTTTGTCGCCGCGGCCGCCGAGGCCGGCATGGTCGGCGCGCTGGCCGACTGGTTCGCGGTCACGGCCCTGTTCCGGCACCCGCTGGGTATCCCCATCCCGCACACCGCGATCATCCCCAACAAGAAGGACCAGCTGGGGGTCTCGCTGGGCGAGTTCGTCGGGGAGAACTTCCTCTCCGAGGACGTCGTACGACAGCGCCTGCGCGCCGTCGGCATCGGCAGCCGGCTGGGCGGATGGCTGGCCGAGCCCGAGCACGCGGACCGGGTGACGGCGGAGCTGTCGGCGGCGCTGAGAGGCGCCCTGACGGTCATGCGTGACTCGGACGTCCAGGCGGTGGTGGGGGAGGCGATCACCCGTCGGGCCGACGCCAAGGACATCGCGCCCGGCCTGGGGAAGATGCTGGAGAAGATCGTCGCGGACGGCGGCCACAAGCGGGCCGTCGACCTGATCGTCGCGCGGGCGCAGAACTGGCTGATCCTGCACGACGACGAGATCATGGACGCGGTCCAGGGCGGCGCCCCCGGCTGGACCCCGAAGTTCGTCGACCGCAGGGTCGGCGAGCGCGTCTACAAGGAGCTGCTCCGCTTCGTCACCGAGATGCGCGACATGCCCTCCCACCCGGCCCGCGGCGCCCTCGACCGCTTCCTCACCGACTTCGCCTCCGACCTGCAGTCCGACACGGACACACGCGCGCGTGTCGAGCGGCTCAAGGGCGAGGTGCTGGGGCGTGGCGAGGTCCAGGACCTGATCGCGTCCGCGTGGACCGCCGTACGCTCGATGATCGTCTCGGCGGCCGAGGACGAGCGCAGCGAGCTGCGCCTGCGCGTGCGTGCCTCGCTGCTGTCGCTGGGTGCGCGGATGGCCGTCGAGCCGCGGCTGCAGGCCAAGGTCGACAGCTGGGTGGAGGGCGCGGCGGTGTACGTCGTCACCACCTACCGCAAGGAGATCACGTCCCTGATCACGGACACCGTGGCGAGCTGGGACGCCGAGCACACGACGAAGAAGATCGAGGCGCACATCGGCCGCGACCTGCAGTTCATCCGGATCAACGGCACCGTGGTGGGGTCGCTCGCCGGGCTGCTGATCTTTACGGTGTCGCGGGCGCTGGGGGCGTAGGCCTCCGGCGGTTGGGCGGGGGGCCTGCGGAGGCTCCGGTGGTTGGGCTGGGATGCCTGCGGCGGCCTGTGCGGGTTCGGTGGGGGTACGCGTAGCGCCTGTGGTTGGTGGGTGGGGCGGGGCCGCGCCGGGGGGGTCCGTCCTCGGACCGGCGGCCGGCCTTGGGCCGGGAGGTGCGGCGTGTTGAGGCTGGCCACTGTGGGCGGACACCCCCCGACACGTCCCCTCTCCGCCGTCGGCGGCTGCGGGTTGTCCGGGGCGACCGGGGGACCGAACCGAACCGGTCCCGGCTCTCCCCCGGTCAAGAGCCGGGACCGGATTCTTTCGCTCGGCCCTTACTGCGACTCGCGCCGGGCCCTGTCGCGGCGGCGCAGCAGGAGCAGGCCGCCGGCGAGGGCGGTGATGCCCGTGGCGGCGGTCCAGCCGACGATGTCGTTCGAGCCGGTGGCGGCGAGGTCACCGGAGGCGGAGGAGGCGGACGCGGAGGGCGATGCCGTGGAGCCGCCCGTCTGCGGTCGCGGGTCAGACCCCGATCCCGACGTCGACCCGGCAGCGGCGGACGTCGACGCCGACGCCGACGGGCTGGGCGAACCGGCCGTGCCCGTCCCCGTGGACTTGTCCCGCGTGAACGCCAGCGTGCCGAAGCCCAGTTGGTCGTAGCCGCCGCTGTTGGGGCCGTAGTCCCCGCCGCCGCCCTCCGGCCCGGACTTCACGGCGATCTGGGTGAGGTACGAGGCCGACAGGCCCCGGCGCTTGGTGTAGTGGTTGGCGATCAGCGCCCAGATGGGGCGGGTCATCGCCGGGTCGACGGGGGCGGCCTGGGTCACGGTCTCCGACCCCGACCAGCCGTTGATCGCGCCCTTCCTGCGGGTGTTCGCCGTGAAGGGGACCTCCCCGCCCATCGCCCACTTGGCGACGTACTGGGCGCCCTTGAGGAAGCGGCTGTCGTCGTAGCCGTACAGGTCGATGCCCTGGTTCCAGGCCATCTCGCAGAAGGTGCCCATCAGACCGACGCCGAGCAGGGCGTGTCCCTGGTCGCGGCCGGCCTCCAGCCACTCGGCGAGTCCGTCGTCGCGTACGACGGGGATGGCGTTCCTGACCGAGCCGAGACCCTCGCCGTGCTTGAAGTACTCGACGGCGCGGGCGACCTGAGCCTTGTCGTCGCAGAAGATGCCGCTGGCCAGGACGCAGCACATGGCGGCGAGGTCCCAGTTGGTCCAGTAGTTGCTGACGACGGCGCCGTTGTGCCTGGCCAGGAAGTCGTCGCTGAGCGACGCGAAGTGGGCGGTCAGCATCTCCTGGAAGCGGCCGAGCTCGAAGTCGGGGTGGTCGCGGACGAGTTCGGCCGCGTTGGCGATCTGGTAGCCCTGCAGACCGGCGGCCAGGAAGCGGTCCGCGCTGCCCTGCATGCTGGTCAGCTTGGCCGACCAGGCGTTGAGGATCGCGACGGCCGTGTCGGCGTGCGCACTGTCACCGCTGACGTGGTGGCGCAGGGCGTTCTGGTACGCGGCGTGGACGTCGTTGTAGAGGGTGGCGTAGTTCTGCGGCGAGCCCCCTCCCCGGTACACGATCTCCTGCGGGTTGGCCGTCCAGCCGCTCTGCGCGTGCCGGTTGGCGGTCAGCTTGGCGAATCCGGCCGTGTAGGGAGCGGCGCCGGCCTTCACCTTGGCGGCCATACGGTTGAGGTCGGCGCCGGTGTGCAGGAGGCCGGGGTGGGCGTAGGCGCCGGCCGCAACGGCAGGGGTCGGCAGCAAGGCCGTACCGATACCGACGGCTCCGGCTGCCGCGCCCGCGGCCTTGAGCATGCTCCGGCGGCTGATCTGTCGTGTCACGTCGTCATTCCTCGCGTGCCTGCGGCTGGGGACGGTGAGGAGACGCGGGAAGACTGCGGGGGATAACAAAAACTCCGTACGCCGATCAGGAGCGCATTCGATGACCATCCGCAGGATCGTCCCCGACGTCCACGTCGGATCCGAGGCAGCGATGCAGACCAGCCGGGACTTCTACGGCCTGCTCGGCTTCGAGGAGGTGATGCACATGGGCTGGGTGATGACGATGGCGTCCCCCGCCAACCCCACCGCCCAGATCAGCTTCTTCACCGAGGAACGCACCGCCCCCGTCGTCCCCGACCTGAGCGTGGAGGTCGAGGACGTCGACGCCGTGTACGCGCAGGTGGTGGCGTCGGGCGCGGAGGTCGTACGGGAGCTTCGGGACGAGGAGTGGGGCGTACGGCGGTTCTTCGTACGGGATCCGAACGGGCGGGTGGTGAATGTGCTGACGCACCTGCCCGCCGGACGGACGTCAGTCCGGGACGACGTGGGTGACCAGCCGTGACCGCGGGCCGGCGAACGCTCTGCGCAACGCCCGCGCCTCGCGGTCCCGCGAGGTGAAGACGCCGCGCTTGTCGACGTGGACGCTCACGACGTCGTAGCTGTCGACGACCTCGGAGACGCCGCCGACCTGGAGGGTGTCCCGCAGGGCCTCCGTGTTCCGGCCGAACCCCTCCGGCAGGCCGAGCGGGCCGGCGATGGCGTCCCAGAAGTCGTCGAGCGCGTCGAACGACCGCCCTCGCAGATCCACCACCAGCTCGGTCGGCGTCTTCTTCGGCATGGCGGGAGGGTAGCGAGCGTCGCCGGGGCTGGTCGACGGGACAAGCCCGTCGCCTCAGCCGTTGCGGTCCGCCACCGCCCAGGACGCCAGGGCGACCGCCCCCGCCACCCCGAACACGGCGGGCCAGGCGCCCACCTTCTTGGCCAGGTGATGCGAACCGGCGAAGGCGGCGACATACGCGGCGGTCAGCCCCCGCTGCCTTCCCGCCCGCCTGCTGCCGTCACTGCTGCGCGGCCGCGGCCCCCGCGACGGCCCCGCCGAGCTGCCGCTTCCTGGTCCAGCGGGCCACGCCGCTGTATCCGACAGCCGCTGCGCGGCGGGCACCTACGAGTCCGCCTGCGGCGACCACCGCGCTGGGGATCTTCGCCATGCTGCCTCCAACCACTTCTGCCGGGCCTTCGACCACTTCTGCCGGGCCTGGGAGAACCGAGGCTAACCGGCCTTGCTCTTGCGTATCTCGGCCCGGGCGCGCAGCTCCGAGGCGTACCCCGCGCCGATCGCGCCCCCGGCGGCCGTGAGGGCGAGGCCCAGGACGGCCGGGTTGACGTACCCGGGCACGTCACCGCTGTCGTAACTCCCGCCGTCGCTCGTCTCGCAGACGAACCCGAGGGGGACGTACGTGACCTTGTAGTCGACGATCTCGCTGCCCTGCTGGTGCCGTTCCCACCAGTCCGCCGTACGGCAGGGCCGGGGCGGCGACGAGTCGGTGCCGCCGTCCTCCGCCTCCAGGACCGCGCCGCTGACGGCGAGCAGCCCCCACGCGTACAGGGCACACGCGCCCACACCCGCGACGGCGGCTACGCGGCGCAGTACGGCGGGGCTGCCCGGGCGTCCCGGTCGCCCGCTTCTGCATCCGCGGCGACCTGGCCTGCGACGCCACGACGCCGGTGGCCGCGTTCGACTTCTTCCTCACCGACAAGCACGGGCGCTACGTACAGGACGGCAACGTCATGGCCCAGACCATCGCCCAGGAGGGCCTCAACGAGGTCTTCTGGTCCGAGTCCTGACCTGGGCTTTCGCTAATCTCGCTCGCGGTCGCCGCCGGTCCTCAGCCCGCAGGCCCGCTCCAGCACGACCGTCCGCATGCCCCCGGGCCCGCTGTCCTCGTGCGTCACGCGCAGCCCGGCCGTGTGGAGTTGCGCCAGCACCCAGGCGTGGGACAGCCGCAGTTTGCGGTAACTGTGGGCGGTGAGGGTCCAGTCGGCGTCCGAGCTGTCCCGGGTGTGGATGAGGTCGTGCACGACGACCGTGTAGTCGTTGTAGTCGTCCGGGTACTCCAGGAAGCAGGTCATGATCCGGTCCTCGGTGGCCCGGACCGGGAGGAAGCGGTCGGTGCCGGTGAGCGGGACCGTCAGGTCGCGGTAGCTGAACACGGCCGTCCCTCCGGGCATGAGCGCGTCGGCGACATCGGCGAAGAGGGCGGCCACATCACCCCGGGTCGGCAGATGCGTCAGCGTGTCACCCAGACAGAGGACGGCCCCCGCGGACCCCGGCCGCACGAGCTCCCGCAGGGCGGTGCGCACATCCGCCCGCACCGGCCGCACCGCCGGCATGTCACGGGCGTACGCCGCGAGTTCGCCCAGCAGCGGTCGGCTCAGATCGACCGCGAGGACGGAGTCGTAGCCCACACCGGCCAGGGCAAGGCTCGTATGCCCCGGCCCGCACCCGAGATCCACGGCGAGCGATCCGTCCCCCGGCCCCGAGCCCGGCACCACGCCCCACCCCGCGAGCAGATCGCGCTGGGCGGCGACGAGCGCGTCGAGATCACCGCCGAGCATCCAGGTGTAGTGCTCCGCGAGAAACCGGTCGTAGTGGTCGACGGCTTGTCCGACGGGCTGGTCGGTGGCGGCACCGGTGGTGGCGGTGGTGGCGGCAGTCGTCATGGACGGGGGCTCCCTTCGGTCCGACAGGCGAGGGAAATCTAGGCCGCGGTACGGGAGTTGAGCGCCTCGCCCGAACCAAATTCGGAACCCCGGGAAGAATGACGGCCATGGACGACACTGATTCGGCGATCCTCACCCATCTCCAGCGCGATGCACGGCTCACCAACCGCGAACTCGCCCGCAAGGTCGGCATCGCACCCTCCACCTGCCTGGAACGGGTCCGCGCCCTGCGCGCCCGTGGCGTGATCACCGGCTACCACGCGGCCGTACAGCCACGCCTGCTGGGCCGCTCGCTCCAGGCCCTGGTCTTCGCCCGGCTGCGTCCGCTGAGCCGCGAGGTGATCTACGACTTCGAGAGCTACCTCACCCAACTCCCCGAGGTCGTCTCGGTCTTCGTGGTCTCCGGCGACGACGACTTCCTCGTCCACGTGGCCGTCCCGGACATCGAGCACCTGCACGCCTTCCTCATGGACCGTTTCAGCGCCCGCCGCGAGGTGGTGAGCTTTCGCAGCTCGGTGATCTACCGGCAGTCGGGCACGCGTGTGCTGGCCCCCATGGAGACCTCGTGACCTTCAGACTCCGTCGAGCAGGGACGTGAGCCCGTGGTCGAGTTCCGGCCCCAGATCCTCTCTCCCCGGCTCGACGACGGCGTACGACCGTTGCAGAAACCGCCGGAGAGAGGCCGTACCGAATCTGATGACGGCCATGCCGTGCCCCGCGTGGAACTCGATGACCGTGCGGGACCGCTCGCCCGGCCGTATGCGTACGTCCCCGATCCCGGCGGCCGCCGCCAGCCCCTCCTCCAGCAGTGAACGGGCGAACGTCCAGGTGACGCCGTTCTCGTCGGCCGAGACACGGGCCGGGAAGTCGACGTGCACGGCGAAGGGCTCGGTGGCGTCGTAGCGCAGGGTGGGGCGGATCGGCAGCTCCAGGTAGCCGGGGGTGACGAGGCGGGCGCGGACGGGCTGTTCGAGGACGGGGCGCATGGTCGTCTTCTCTCTTTCTCTCTTGTTCTGTCTTGTGTTCTGTCCTGTCGGTGTCTGTGTGCCTTCTCGACCGGATGGCAGGCCGGTTGATTACGCCGAACCAGAAGACGGCCCCTGTGATCTAACTCACTCGAACCATTTAGTTGAGTTTTAAGTCATCTACGCTGACGAACTCGTCAGCCCTCATCAGCTCAGCAGGCAACTGGAGCGTTCCTGCCATGTCCGACGGTTCCCCCAAGGTGCCAGCCCAGGCGTCACCTCCCGCCTCCGCTTCCGCCACCGCCTCGTACGCCCGCATCTACGAGGAACAGCAGCCGCGCCTGGTCGCCTACGCCCGCTCGCTCACCCGGAACAACTCCTGGGCCGCCGAGGACCTGGTCGCCGAGGCGCACTTCCGTGTCTGGCGGCGGCTGTCGGCGGGGCACGAGATCGAGAACGTACCGGCGTACCTGATGACGACCGTGCGGCACCTGGCGGCCACGGCCGGCGGCGAGGCGCGCGAGACCCCGCACGACCCGCGGACCGCCGAGCGCACGGAGGTCTCCGTCCACGCGGAGGACCCGGCGGACCCGGCCGAACAGGTCTCGGAAGTGGACCTGCTGGTGCGCGTGCTGGGCCAACTGCCCGAACGCTGGGTACAGGCCCTGTGGCTGGCGGAGGCGGAAGGCCAGCCGCTGGAGATGGTCGGACAGCGCATCGGCGCCAAGCAGGGCGCAACGGCCGTACTCCTGCACCGCGCCCGCGAGGGCATGCGCCAGGCCTTCCTCCGTTCCCAGACCGGCGCCCCCGACGACCCCGCGTGCGAGGTCCATTGGGTGCGCATGCCGGCCTACGTCCGCGGCAACGCGACACCACGCCAGTCGGAACGCCTGCTCGCCCACGTGGACACCTGCGACGACTGCCGCGGCCGGCTCGCCGTCCTCATGCGCGCCAACGACCGCCTGCCCGCACTGGTCGGCCCGGCCCTGCTGGTCTTCGCCGTGGGCGGCACGGGCAAGTTCCTGCTGTCCTTCGTCGCCGGGTCCGCCGGCGCCACAGCCGCCCTGAGCGGCCAGGTCGGCAGCGCGCTGCACGCGGCCCGTCAGGCCATGACCGGCGGCGCGGGCGGCGCGAAGGTGCCGACGGCGATCGCGGCGGGCGCGACGGTCGCGGGCGCGGCCCTCGCGATGATGCTCGCCCTGGGCACGAGCACCCCGTCTCCGACCCCGCCCCCGGACCGGGTACCGCTCGCGGACGCGCCGGTGGCCTCCCGGCCGTCGGAGGGGCCGGGTGCCGGGGCGGCGGAGCCGGGTGGATCGGGTGGCCCGGCGGGGGCGCGGGAGGCGAAGGACGCCGAGCAGGCGGAGCACCGCCGGATGGACAGCGGGGGCGGCGCTTTGACTGCCGATGTCGTCGCTCCTGCCGCTGATGCGGATACGTCGGTGAGCGGCGTGGTGGCTGAGGCTGAGCCGGGAGCTGCTGCGGCCGAACCGGTGGTCGCAGCGCCGGACGCCGATGATCCGGCACCGCCGCACGAGGAGCCGGTGATCGAGCCCCCGGCGGCCGACACGCCTCCGCAGCACGAACCGACGCCGGGAGCCGAAGACCCGGCCGCTCCGGCACCGGGTGCTCCGGCACCGGCTGCTCCGGCACCGGCGGACCCCGCGCCCCCGCAGAGCGACACTCCTCCGCAGAGCGACACTCCTCCGCAGAACGAGCCGACGCCGGGGACTGAAGACCCGGCCGCCCCGGCACCGGCGGATCCCGAACCGGCGGACCCCGCACCGGCCGACCCGGTGGACGAGCAGCCGGATGAGCCGGGGCAGGAGACGCCGCCGTACCCGGATGCTCCGGAGGCCCCGGGGACCGAGGTTCCGGCAACACCGGCACCCTCGCCCACACCGGAGCCGTCGACACCAACTCCCGTAGCTCCGACGCCGATTGAGGAGACGTCGGAGGCCCCGGAGCCCCCGGAGGCCCCGGAGGTGCCGGAAGCCCCCGCCCCTCCGGAGACGACTGGCCCCGCACCCGTCCCCGACCCCGCACCCCAGCCAACACCCGAGCCCCCCGGAGACGGCTGCGGGCACTGACCGGAGGCCGGGCGGGCAAGCTGCCCGTCCAGCCTCTCCAAAACTCCCCAACCCCTTCCACCCCAATCCGTTCGCGAATTCGGCACTCTGCCCGCGGAATTCGGAAATGGAGATGGTGGCGACCTGCCCGCAGCGCTACGCTTCGGAATTCCGGTAGGGCGCGCGCAGGAGTGTGCGCACGGGGGGCATCGGGGGATGCGGTATGCGTTCAGTCGCGACAAGGGTGCTTGCCCTGCCGATAGTCGGGATGACGCTGATGGCTCTGGTGGGCGCGGCGGGCTGCGACAACTCCGATGCCTCCGCCTCCTTCACCCCGGCTTTCGCGCCGGTCACGTTCACGCTCGACTCGTCGGGAAAAATCACTGTTTCCGTAGGCAGATCTTTTGTGACCCCGATCGGCGTGTTCTCCGTGGATGCGGGAGTTGAGCATCAGTTCGAAATCGACCCCAAGGGTTACCTCACCGCGATCTTCCGATATGTAAGTCCAAAACAGGGACTTGTCGAAGCGGGCTATCTGATCCGCACGGACCGCCGTGTCGAACCGTCCCTCGACGGCCAGTCGTTGGCCCCGGCCAAGGGCGGCACACTGCGTATCGACGCCACGGACGCCGAGCCGGGCGAGACGACACAGCTCACCGTCTCCGACACCCCGCAGGACTCCCCGATCCCCAGCGCCTCGGCGTCGGCCGCCTGTCCCGACTCCGGCGCCCTCGAACTCGTACTGCCGGAAGTGTCCGCCGGTGACTCCGTGACGGACACGGTCACCAAGCTGACCGCCGCCTGCCTCAAGGTTCAGTACGCCACCGAGGAAACGGACGCGTCCGAGGAGGGCGCCGTCACCAAGGTCGAAATCCCCACGACCGGCCCCGAGGGGGCGGTGCAACTGCCGCGCCCCGACGAGACGGCCCCAGGCCCGGGCGACACGGTCGAGGCGGCCCTGGAGCAGGCGGCCACGGTCTTCGTCGCGGCATCCGGGCAGAACCCGTCTCCGTCCGATACCGCAACCGAGCTCACTTCACCCCCCACGCCCACGGACTCGTCGCCGCCCACGGACGACACGACCACCACTGCCACCACGACCGTCTACGGCCAGGCCTACGCTCCGGTCCGCTCGGAGCCGAGTACGGCCGGTGTCCAGGTGAGCCACATAGCCGCGCAGGGCGAATACCAGGCCCTGTGCTTCCAGCGCGGGGAAGAGGTATCCGCACACGGCTCGGTCAGCAACATCTGGGTCAAGCTGCTCCGCACGAACGGCGAGACGGGATGGGTCACTGCCACCGCACTGAGCGGCGATCCGGAGGCGGTCGTCCCGACGACCTGCTGACCGACCTTGATGTGACTCATGTGGCTCATGTGACTCACGTCACCGCAGTCGCGCGAGGAAGAAAGCGGCTGCTGTGTCCGCGATCCTGGCATGCTCATGCATGACTACTGGGGGGTAATCGCCGTTTGCGCCAGTACCGGAACCGCCTGACTCGGCATGTCCCGGCACGGCCGCGTGCCCTCCCACCAGTCACCTCCTGCAGCGCACCCCCATACACCGCTCCCGAGGACACGCGTGCACAGATCCAAGCTCAAGAGGCATGCCTTACTGTCGGCAGCCACCATCGCGGCCCTGCTCATCACGGGCTGCTCCACCACCTCCCCGACCACCCCCGAAACGGCGACCGAGCCGGCGGCCGAGAGCCCTGAGCCCGCCGCGGTCCAGGAACAACTCGCGGTCGTCGCGGCCCCGTCCTCCGGTACGGCCACTCCCACCACGGTGGCCGACGCAGGTGAGGGAGGCACGGCGAAGAAGTCCTCGCTCAAGGTCGCCTCGTACGACAGGAAGAGCGGACGGGCCGTCATCTCGTCGCGGTCCGCAGCGAAACCGACTGCCGAACCGACCACGGAACCCACGGCCGAACCGACCACCGACCCCTCGGCCAGTCCCTCATCCGGCCCCTCATCCGGCCCCTCAACCGGCCCCTCGGCCCAACCCCCGGTAGCCGTCGGCGACATCATCGCCAGTGCCCCGGCCCCCGGCGCCCCCGACGGCGTGCTGGCCGAGGTCACGGAGGTCGTCAGCACCACGCAGGACGGCGGTATGACGGTCGGGACGGAACCGGCGAAGCTCAACTCCGTGCTCGGCGAGAGCAAGGCCGAGGGCGAGGTCCCGGTCGACCCGTCGTCCGTCGAGGTCAAGCCGCTCGTCCAGGGCGTGAAGGTCTCCTGGGCGAAGACCGGTGACCTCCACTTCGGACCCGAGGGCGCGAAACTCCCGCTGGGCAGCCTGCGTATCGACGTGGGCGCGGCGGTCGCCACGGCCGAGGGCGCCCCGGCGTCGGCGGCCGCGTCCGTGGAGGGCTTCGTCCAACTCGCCCCCGAGGTCGCGTTCTCGTACGACGGCTCCGGCGGCGGCACGAGCGCTTCGCCCGGCGGGGCCTTCCTGGGCCTGTCCGGAGACTGGGCCTCCCAGTGGTCCCTGAAGGGCCGCGCGGCCGGCTCGACGAACGGACAGCCGATCCGCATCCCCTTCGCCGAGCTCCACTCCGACCCGGTGATCCAGGTCGGCCCGATCCCCGTCGTCGTAAACCTGGATCTGACCTGCTACATCCAGGTGAACGCGGACGGCCGGGTGACGGTGGACGTCGAACAGGACCTCAAGGGCGACTTCCGCGTCGGCGGCACCTTCTCCTGGGCCAAGGGCTGGACCCCGGTCAGCGAGTCCGACATGACGGGCGAGCCCCTGAAGGCCACGGTCACAACCGCCGGCGACGTCAAGGCCGCGTTGGGCGCCGAGGCCACCGTAGGCCTGTACGGCACGGTGGGCGTCACGGCCGACCTGGCCCCGTACGTCCGCGCCCACGCCGACGCATCGGCCGAGGCATCCTCCGACGGCACGGCCACGGCGGCAGGCTCCTACGCCCTGTACGGCGGCGTGGACCTCACTGGTTCCCTCCAGCTCCAACTGACCATATTCGGCACGCCCGTCTTCCAGACGAAGATCCCGCTGGGCGCCCTCCACCGCGAGTGGCTACTGACGAAGGGCGGGGTCGGGGGAGCGGTGACAGCGAGCTCGGCAAAGACGACCGGCTGACCCGAGGGATGGCAGGCCCGCTCACGGGCCTCCACACGCAAGTGGCACGCGGGCTGCGCCGACGGTCTCTTCATCCCGGCGCGGCCCGCATGCGGCGTCGCCGCTGGCTGGGCAACCACCAGCCAACGCCGCCAGCCCTCAGTCGTGTCGTCAGTCGTCCCCACCCGAGCTCGACCCCGACCCCGATTTCCGACTCGAACGCGCCAGCCAGCGCACCAACCGGCTCAGCCCCAGTGTCACAGCGGCCACCCCACGCACCCAGCGCGGGCCGCCCCGCTCCGCCCACACGACGCAGACGTACCCTCTGAGGACGAGCGCGAGGACGCCGGACAAGACGAGGAGCTCGAACACGCTCATCCCCCTTCTTCCTTTACGGTTCGCGCAATCCTCTCAGCTCGTACACCAGGCTCTCGAACGGCAGTCCACACGCGCCGTCGCCGAACCCGCACGCCCCTCACCCGCACGTCCCTCACCGTCGCCCGGAGAGCGCGCCGCAGGGCCTGGATGAGCAGGCCGGCGGCGACCCCGAGCAGGACGAGGGCCGGCGTCGCCGTCTGCCGCGGCGGGAGATCCTGGGCGATGGCGGCGCCCAGGGCGAGTCGACCGAGCCCCGGAATGTTGAAGATCTTCTCCACCGCGACCGCGACCGCGACCGCGACCGCGGCACCGGCCAGCGCCACGACGGTCGGCAGAAGCTGTGGAAGCACGGCGGCCGATGTGCGGCGCAAGGCGTTGCGGGCGACGGCGCCGGGCGAGAACCGGAAGGCGTACCAGGTCCGCGCCCATGGCTCCGGAAGACGCCGGGCAGTGACTGGTCGAGCAGACCGCCGATCATCGCCCCCGACGGCACGCCGAGGGCGAGCGCGGGCAGCACCAGACGTTCACGTGCTTCCCCATGGGGGATCCCGGTGCCGACGCCGTAGGCACCATCCGCCCGTCAGGGCGGCCCTTCCTTGCGAAGAGCTTCGGCTGCCCGGCCTACACCTGGATCGACACATCGCGTCCGGCCGCCTTAGCTGTTGCCGAAGATAGGCACTTTCATCCGCTTATGCAGAAAAAGGTCTGCTTGCATGATTCGCCGTTGGTTCACAGCCGTCCTGGGCCCGCTCCTGCTCCTCACACCCGGGTCACTCACTGCGGCCTCGGCCGCCGAGGCCCCCGCCCCTTTGCGGGTCATGACCCGCAACCTCTACCTGGGTGCCGACCTCGCGCCCGTCCTCGCCGCCGGTAACCCACAAGCGCTCGTCGCCGCGGTGACCGCGGTATACGCGAACGTCCAGGCGACGAACTTCCCCGAGCGCGCCGAGGCACTGGCTGACGAGATCGCCGGCAGCGACCCCCACCTCGTGGGCCTCCAGGAAGCCGTGTTGTGGCGCAGCCAGACCCCAGCCGGACCGGGCAGCGCCACCCACGTCGAGTATGACTTCCTGCAGATCCTGCTCGACAAGCTTGCCTCCCGGGGCAAGCACTACGCGGCCGTGGGCACCGTCACCGTCGGCAGCGACTTCGAGGCCCCGCGCTCCCTGCCCGGCGGCGGCCTGCAGGACATCCGGCTCACCGACCGCGACGTGCTCCTGGCCCGCACCGACCTGCCCGCGCGCGTCTTCTCCGTGGCCAACCCCCAGGCAGCCCGGTTCCAGGCACACGTGCCCATCTGCCGCCCGCTGTTCGGCTGCGTTCCGCCCGGCAACGTCCCTATCCGGGTCGAGCGCGGCTGGGTCGCTGCCGACGCCACCTTGAGCGGCAACACCACCCGGGTGGTCACCACCCATCTGGAACCCGCCTCTCCCACCGTCCAGGAAGCACAGGCCGACGAACTGCTCGCCGGCCCCCTGAACACCACACTCCGCACCGTGCTTCTCGGCGACCTCAACTCGGCCGCCGGCGGAGTCGGCGCAACACCGGGGACCGCCACCCAGAGCTACAACCACCTGCTGGCCGCCGGCTTCACCGACGCATGGACCGCCACCCGCCCCGGCAACCCCGGCGCCACCTGCTGTCAGGCCGCCAACCTGATCAACCCCACGTCCAGCCTCACCCAGCGCATCGACTACGTGCTCTTCCGCGGCAGCGGCGTCACCGCACTGGCGAGCAATCGGGTGGGCGACACGCAGGCCGACCGCACTCCGTCAGGACTGTGGCCCTCCGACCACGCCGGGGTCAGGAGCCTGCTCCTGCTGCGTTGAGTGACACCCGCACAGGAGTAGGGCCCCACTTGAGGGGTTGCCCCATCACGCCCTCCAAACGGGCACCCCTTCGCCACGAGGGGCCTCCTCCCGGGGAATTACGTGACGCTCAACGCCTCGATCGTGGGGAAAACCCTGAACGCTCACAGGCGCGGCTCAGGGCGGGCAGTGCCCGTACGCGTTGAGAGCGTCGATACGGCTGCCGAACTTGTCGTCGGCCTTGTGCACAGCGGAGTAGTCGCCGACGGCGACCTTGCGGAACTCCGCCGGATCCCGGTCGATGAAGCAACCGGGCGCGTTGGCGATGAACGAGCCGACGGTGTCGTGCAGGTACGGCGGCAAGTTGACGTACCCGCTCTGCGGCGTCCACCGCCGCGGCGTGCCCTGATAGTCGTTCTCCGGGAAGAGGCAGATCTCCCCGGCATTACACGGCGGCGGCGCGGCGGGCACGGCGTGCGGGGCGTACGCGTAGGGAAGGCGTGTCGGTCCTTTCCGGTCGGTTCCGATGAACCCGGTTCCGGGGGTGCCCCAATGGACCGCCCCCGTCCGGCCCCACCAGAGTGGGGCGGCCGGAAAGACCTGGCCATTACGTTCGACTCGGATCGAATCGACCGAAAGACCCCCGACATCAGGACCGTGGAGGCATACGCCAGTACTGCCTCTTCTTCTCGTCCCGCACGACAACGCCGAGCCCCAGCAGCTCCCTACGCAGCTCCCGGGCGTCGTCGGCATCCTCCTCCCCCTTCTTCCGCGCCGCGGCACGAGCCCTCAACAGCGCATCCGCCCCCTCGGGCAGACCGGGCGCCCCGGGAACCCAACGCCTGAACTCCTCCCGGTACGGATCCTCGTCCGCCCAGCGATAACCATGCTCGGCAAAGGCACCGGCAACCCGCTGCCAGGACAGCCGACAATCCTCCCGAGCAAGCTCCATACCGTCCGCCCCGAGCAACACGAGCTGCTTGCCGTCCCGCGCCACCAGCCCGATCTCATCGCCCCCGAACTCCTGAGAGGCATCCCTGACGCTGAGAACGACACGACTCCGGGAGACCCTGACACCCAGCGACTCATGCGCCGCAACAAACCCGACGACCAGCCCCAACAGCGCCCCCACCCCAACGTCACCAACGCTCAGCCACGGCTCCGGAACAGAGGTCAGCAACTCGGCCGGCCCCTTGAACGGCGCCCAGGGCAACCTCACCAGCCAACGCGCAAGAACCGCGACCAACCAGCCGACGCCGCCCCCACACCCCACACAGAAGAGCACAAGCACCCAGGCCGACTCAGCGATCACGGTGACGTCGCCGGCCGACGCCCTGCCCTTCTCCGAAAGATCCCCCGTATTACTCATGTCCCCCGTGCCTACGCGTCTGGTCTCCGGTTTCACACCGCCGAGTCTGGAGGGCAGCCGTACATGCTGTCGTCGGCCGATGGTCTACGGGGGCTGCGACTTTGGTTGTGTGGTCGGCAGTGCCGAGAACCTTGCGGCGGCTCAGGACTGAGTGGATGAGGTCCGGTACGGGGAGCGGCGGCTGATGACTGATCGAGCCAGACGTCTACTTGAGCATGGGCGATGGCAGTGTCCGCTGCCCATCACTTCCTAGGCTGTGTGGACCTGGTCCCTCGGACGATCACGGTCTGCACCATGCCCTCCTTACCGGGCGGCGGCGCGATGATCCAGCTGGACACGTCTACGAAGCCGGCGACGCGCAGATGGCCCTCCCACACGGCGTCTGGATAGCACCGCCGCATAGCCGGTGCCTCCTCGCCATGCAGAACTGGTCCGTATTCGCCGCCATCGGGCGGTCGGTGCGAGAACACCAGGACGCCGCCGGGCTTGAGCCTCCGCCGGATCTTGGGCAACAGCACTTCCGGGTCGGTGAACCAGACCGCACCGAACACGCTGTAGATCGCGTCGAACTCCTCGCTGCAGGTGTCCAGGAACGTGGCTGCGTCTGTCTGGTGCAATTCCATGCGCACGCCGGAAAGCCCACGCGCCGACTTGATCTGGTTCCCTGACAGGTCGACGCCGACCGCGCGACCGCCGCGTGCAGCGACGTGGGAGAGGTTCCTGCCCTTCCCACAGCCCAAGTCGAGAACGCTTGTGCCAGGGCCGGTCGGCAGCAGCTCCAGTTGCGGGCCGTGGTCAGGGTGCCCGGTCCACTGCGCCCAGTGGAAGCGGCTTGGGTCACGATCCCACAGTCTGGCTTGGCGGCCGTCGCCGTAGGCGTCCCAGGCGTCCTCCTCGGTGGCGTGTTGTGTCACGCTCTTTCCCTTCCTTCAACAGAGGGTTACGGCCGCTGAGCGCACGGTGGCGCCCCTGCTTGTCGAACACTGAGCATGGACCTTCGAGGGTCGGGACGTTCCTTGAGGCGGAAACCCTCATCGACGAGGAAGAAGTGATTGATCGAGGCCCTGGACGCCACTCGCCCCGTTCTCGCTGAACTCGGCATCGGTCCCGAGGAGCCGCCTCCGGAGACTTACGCGAGGGCCGTGGCGGCGCGAAAAAGGGGGTACAGACCTGGTGACTCGGTCGTGGCCGGACTGGGGAAGGTTCCTACTGGGGCTGGACCCCGTCGTCCGGCGTCACCGCGACGATCGCGACAGTCGGAGGAGGCGGTGACGGTGTGTAGACGTATGCCACCGCCAGCCCGGGTACATCGCCTCTGGGTTCAATCCGGGTCTTGCGGACTTCAGTACCGTCCTGCCGCGGCGGCCCGAGGAGTACGCCGAGCCGTGGAATCTGCTCCAGTTCCTGCCGTAGTGACTCCAGGGCCTGCTCGGCCCCGACAGCCTTCGCCCGCTGAGCCGCCCGCGCTGTTACGGCAGCGATCACGCCGCTCACTGGTCCTGGGCCTCCCGCTTCAGACGTGCTGTGAGGTCGATGCCTTCCTGCACCGCGATGTCGAAGTACGGGTCCTGGTAGAGACGGATCCTGCCCCGGTAGTCGACGATCACCGTCGCTACGGCGTTCAGGTCGGTTTCCGACGAGGTCTCCAGCGCACGCTGAAGATCCGCTTCGAAGGACTCCTGGTCACCCGGGAAGCCGTGCCCGGACCGCAGCGCCGCTCGGATGTCGCCGATGGTCCTCAACGGCAACGGCGCAGGAACGGGTGTTTCCGCATGCTGTGCGCTCACGATCGTCTGCTCCTTGATGTCCTCGCCAATGTCCTCTGCCCTACGAGGAGTGTCCTACATGCTGGCGTCTGGCGTGGGCTTCGTTCTTGGGGCGGGGTGAACATGCTGAGTCCCGGCACGCCGTCCCCCACGGCCGGCCGCTGCGCTTCGCTTTGTCCGGGTTCGCGATCAACATGGTGACTAAACGTGCTTCAAGGTTTGCAGGAAGGAGCGCCAGGCCTCGCTTTCAACGGTCACTACCGGGCCTCCTGCATTCTTGGAGTCGCGCAAGAGGATGCCGCCGTTGGCCAACGCCCACTCGACGCATTCGCCTCCTGCGCCGTTGCTGTACGACGACGCGGACCATGCCAGATCGCCATGGCCGCCGGACTCTGCAATGCTCACTTTGCGTATTCCTTCAAAACGGACTTGATCAATTGGGCAGAGCGCTGAGGACTCAGGGCAGCGGCTCGCAGACCGTCGAACGCCTTGGTGTACTCACGAACATGATGCTCGCCTTCCAGGTACACGGCATCGGTAATGCCGTCCCGGTACACGATGTCCGGGTCTTCCTGAGCCGGGAAGCCCAGCATGGTGAATGAGCCCGTGACCGGATACGTGCCTGCGTCGAAGGGCAGGACCTGCAGGGTCACGGTGGGCAACTCGGCGGCCTCCAGCACACGTTCGAGCTGCTCCCGCATCACCGCCCGATCCCCGATGACGTGGCGCAGAGCGCCTTCGTTCACGACGAACCAGGCATCCGGGGCGTCAGACCGCGTCAGCATGGCTTGACGCTCCATGCGTACGCGTACGGCCCTGTCGATGTCCTCGGACGACATGTGGGCGCCGGTCGTGTGGAGCTCGCGAGCATAGACGTCGATCTGCATGAGGCCGGGAATCAACTCGCACTGGTACTGGCGGATGGTGGAGGCATCCTGCTCCAGGCCGATGTAGATGTTGAACCACTCGGGAACGCCGGCGCCGTGCTCCTGCCACCAACCGCGTGTCTTGGCCTGCCGGGCAAGTGACTTGAGGAACTCGCGCAGTTCGTCGCTGGTTCCGTAGAACCGGCACAGGGCATCGATGTCGGACGGCTGGACTCGGCCGCTTCCCGTCTCCATACGGTTGACCTTCGAGCCACTCCAGTCCAGGGCCTCGCCGACCTGGGCGCAGGTGAGCGCGCTCTTCTCGCGGAGCTTCTTCAGCTCGATCGAGAGGCGCCGACGGCGCGCCGTTGGTGATCCGGCCATCTCAACCCTCTTTCAGGTAGCGGGTGTTCAGTCTTGCGCCAAGGGGTGTGCTTGCCAATCACTCGGAAGTGGGAATCCCTTCCTGCACATTGCAAGAAGGGATGTGATGCGTCCACTCTGAGTGGGCAACGCAACTCATCGTGAGCGCCTATGACACTCCGTCGTTCCGAGGCGCCAACTGCGACGAGAGGGGTCTTTGTGAGCCGAGAAGCGTGTATGCAACGCAAGCCGTGGGAGCTGTGCTTCACTGCGAAACCCGAGGAAGTGGCGTACCTGCGGCGCGTCGTCGGGCTGCACCTGGGGAGCTGGGGACTCCTCGAAGTTGTCGACGCGGCTCAACTCTGCGTCAGTGAGCTGGTGTCCAACGTCATCACCCACGTCGGCCACGGCACGCCGGCCACACTGGCGGTCTCCATGAGCGGCCCCTACCTGCGTGTCGAGGTGCACGACCCCGACACGCGCGCTCTCCCCACTCTCCTCGATGCGGCTTCCGACGCGGAGGGCGGACGGGGAATGGCACTCGTCGACGCGATCGCCGACCGGTGGGGCGTACTGCTCCGGCCCGGTCGGAAGGTCACGTGGTGCGAGCTGGCGACGGGGCTCGCTTCGGCGAACGGGCATGTGGGTGGCGCGGGTGTCACCCGCGCCGAGGCGCTGATTGGTCTCTATGGGACTTCGCAGCAGCTCTGTGAGCGGAGCTCGAGTGCGCTGGGTATCTCGATGGCCGAGGAGGTCGTGGTCAACGTCATCACGGACTTCCTCCACTGGCTCAGCGCTCACGGCTGTGACGCGGATGAGGTCCTAGACCGTGCTCAAACGCATTTTGAGGCGCAGATCGAGGGATCAGGAGGCATGGGGCGTCGAGGCTTGTGATGAGGGATCCCTCGGAGCAATGCGGCGATGGCGCCTGCTGGCCTTTGGGATGCATGGCGGTTCCCAAGCCCGCCTGGGCTCAGATGATGGTCGTGTGCAGTCTGGAGACTCTGATCGTCTGCCGCGTCTGCCGTCAGGACTCTCTGAACGCGAGGCGGGCTACCACATCATTCCGGAAGCCGAGGATGGCCTTTCCCCGGCCCCAAGCATTCGCCGCCGTGCCGCAGAACGGCAACTCAAGAGCCGTCATCTGGGCGCCGGACCTCTTTCAGAACGTCGTCGAGCAGCCCACTCACGTCGCTTCCCCCCAGGACCAGTTGCCGGTCCAACAGCCGGTTTCCGGTCTCACATGATGTCTCACTCACCAGTGAACAGCCATGGCACGCCGAGAGGTTGAGTTGCGAGGCTCCTTGCCGGTCGCTCTCGATGCAGACCGGGTCGTTGGAACAGAAGTCCGAGTCGTCCAGGGCTGCCACCAGGAGGGGGATCAGCTTCCCGGGCTCTCCGAGCCTGACAAGGCCGCCGAGGGTTCCCTGAGCGTCGCCCGCCGCAGTGTAGATCAGGACCCCGGCCGTCTTGTCCGTACGGTCGGAGTTGGCGTAGATCCGTTCCTGCAGAGCGGCGGACGCATAGCCGCTTGCGAAGGCCAGGCGGCGTATGAGCAGGTGCGCCAGCGTGTGCAGTGCGATGTACCTGGGCTCAGGCACATTGAGGCGGCCGGCCCACGGAGAGTCGGCCCTACGCTCCTTGAGAATGCGCGCGCGTGCCTGTACCCCTGGCTGTGCTTCCCATTCAGCGAGCTTCTTCTCGTCGAAGCGCAGGAAGATGCCCTCTCCGAACAGCTCGATTGCCGGATAGGTGGGCCGATATCGCCGGTTCGTCCCCAGATCGGCGTTGATCATCGCTGCTTCCGCATCATGGCGCCGAAATCCGCGCAGAGCACGGACCTCCCGTACCCGACGCACCTGCCCGATTCCGGCGATCTTGCTGAGCAGGCTCTCCGGTCCTACGACCCCTTCGAGGCTCCGGCCGTCCACGACAAAGTCACTACCCGTGCCGTCGCGTCCTTCGTCGAGTTTCTTCAGAAACGCTGCCCACTCACCGTCCTTGAGGTCGAGGAGCATCTCGTCCGCAGTGCTTTCCTCCCCTGCGGCGACGGCAAGGACGGTTTCCGGCGCCACTCCGAGATCCTCGGCAATCAACCCTGCAAGCAATTCCGACTGGGGACCGCCGTTGTCCGTCACCACTCTTTCGAAGAGCATGTGACCACGGATCTTGTCAGCGACTTCTTCGGACTGAGGGCGTTCTTCCGGTATGTCGAGAGCCGAGATCCTTTCGGCGATGTAGTTGCCCGTGGCACCGCGCTGCACGGCGACCAACTCGTACGAACAAGGCGTCTTGACGGACTCTTCCGGCTCCCAGGGCTGTCGCCCACCGCAACGGATCCCGTCCCGATGCAGGGCGCCCTTCGCCACGAGTTCAGCAAGGCTGCGTGAATTCCCGCACCCGTAGCACTGGACGACCAGTGACGCGAGGCCCTCGCCGCGGCTGGCCAGCTTGCGGAACCTGAGCGACTTGTAGTCACGGCAGAAGCGAACTGCTTCGCTCAGACTCGCCGCACGCCCCCGATGCGCCCACTGGAACCAGTGGATGTCCTGTACATGGCTGCCCTTTTCGCAGACCGCGATGTAGCGCATGGGCACCAACTGGCCACCACATTCGCAAGTGTTGCTCCACTTTCCCTTCTTTTTCCCGGTCAGCATCGAGACCTTGTCGCAACGCTCGCAGAATCGCCATGCGGGAAAGCGCCAATAGGGCAGCGCGGGAGTGTCCTTGCCGGCAGGACCCGCGTGTGCCGGCGGTTGCCTCAGGACACCGGCCCCGAGGCGGGCCATCAGGCGCTCACAGCTGATCTCGTGGGCGAACTTCTTGTCCCACCAGGACGTATCCGGTGCCATGAGGGATTCGCCTCGGACATCGACGATCGCTCCCACGCCGAAGGGTGAGATCGTCTCGGAGAGACGGAGGTCATGCCTGATCTTCTCCACGGTGCACCTCCTCCCGAGGCTCCTGGACCTCGACCGCCACGTTGGGCTCCACGGATCTCATCGAGTCTCCGACGAGCCAGCCTTCGCCGGGCTGACCGAACTTCTTCAACAGAGCTGCCTGGTCCTTCTTCTGGTAGTACAGGGGCTCGCCCGACTCGCGTGCCAGTGCTGCCCGACGGTCCCAGTCCTTCAGGAGGCTCCACACTTCGGAGCGGGTCTCCGCGGCTTCGGAACTGTCGGTACGCGTCACGTAGCCGAGGAACTTTTCCACGAGTCGATCGACCGCGTCGTGGAGCCTGCCGTCCCCGAGGTCGAACCGATCTGCAGCGTCGTTGGGGGCGAGCACTGTGAACGACTGCCTCAGCAGAGCCACGATCGCACCCGCGAGGGATCGGTCGCGTGAGGCCAACGACCACGGTGTGACGCTCGTGGGCTCCACGCTCCGATAGAGAGCCTCGTGGTAGCCGCGGAAGGTCTCGAAGTGTGACCGGTCACGGGCTCTGCTCGACCTGAACAGTGTGACGACGACCCCCCTCGTGTCGCCACGTCCGACACGGCTGGTGGCCTGGATGTACTCTGCCGTGGTCTTCGGCTGCCCGACCATGAGCATCAGCGCGAGCCTGGGGATGTCGATGCCGACGGAGAGCATGTTCGACGAGAGGACTACGTCAATGGCCTCCGACGACACGTCGGCCTTGACCCGGAGCGCACGGAGATCGTTCGGCAGTTCCTCGGCTCCGCGGCGGCTGGTCAGTTCGAGGACCTTGCCCGCCCTGACTGAGCGCAGCGGCAGGCCCAGTCGTTCGGCGCGGGGTTCCAGACGGCCGTTGACGTCGTCGACGACCAGCGTCCCGGTACGGCCGAGCTCGCGAAGACTGTTGTGGTACATGACCAGCGTCCAGTAGGCGTCCCGGGCCGCGGCGGACGGTGCGCGGGCGGCCAACACCTCCGGAATCTCGACCATCGGTGTGACCGCGGCGATGACGGCCGACGGCTGCGAGACCGACTGTGGCATGAGACCGACGTAGAGACGTCCTTCTCCGCTCTCGACCGGACGGGAGAAGAAGGTCCGGTCGTCATCGAGTCCTGATGGCGGGTACAGGGCAACTTCGCGCCCGTAGAGCCCCTCCACTTGTTCCTGGGAGGCACGGATGGTCGCTGTCGACGCGACGATCTTCGGACTGGAGCCCGCCCGGCTCAGCAGGAGCTGGATGACGGCGTCGAAGACGGCGACAGTGGTCCCGAGCGGCCCTGAGAGCAGGTGCAGCTCGTCCTGGATGACCATGGACGGTTGCTTGAATGTGGTCCCGAGGCCGAGCAGCCTGCCGGCTTCGGGCCTGAACTGCAGACGCGCGAACTTGTCGACTGTGGCCAGCAGTATCGTGGGCGGCTCGTCGTACAGCACCTCGTCGACCACCGCGAGCGGAAGTTCGTCGGCGAACTCGCACGACTCGTCGACGCAATGAAGCACGACGTCCGTACCCGCCAGGCGCATGCCATAGTCCTGCGGCTTGTCGCTCCTGAGCTTCGGCACCATAGGCGTCAGGCACCAAGGACAGCTCTCGACCTGGAACGTGTTCGCCTCCTCCGGACGTGCAGCCTTCTGAAGGCGCTTGAGTGCGTCCCGTGCATCTCCGCGCGTACCAGGGGTGACGTCGTTGCCCACCCAGAGGCCGATCGAGAACGGCGCCATCCCCTTCGCCCGGTCGTCCGTGGCCCGCAGCCTCTCCATCGCGCAGACCAGCGCCGCTGCACGCTGGAACTGCTGAGAGGTCAGGAGCCGCAAGGTATAGCGGGTGATGACGGCAGTTCCTCCGCCGGCCAGGCCATGAGTAAGTCGTCGCCGGAAGATCTCAATCGCGGCGAGGCCCAGATACGCCTCGGTTTTTCCGCCACCTGTGGGGAACCAGATGAGGTCGACGAGTTCGCGGTCCTTGTGCGTCTCATCGACGGTGGATGCCAACGAGACGAGCAGAAACCCAAGTTGGAAGGGGCGCCAGTGTGGCTCCGGCACGTCCTCCTCCGGCTTTCCACGGTTGATTTCCGCCTGCCGCATCTGGAGGCGCATGGCGGTCATGCCGAGCGAGAAGGCTGTGCGGAGCTTCTCCTGCCCAGGTGCCCGAAGGAGATCCACTCCTTTCCTCATCCTGTCGGCGGCGTCCTCCGAACGCTGTGCGATGCGGACGGCCACTGTCTTGTCCGTGCCGAAGGTTTCTGCTCGTTCCCTCTGCTGGGAAGCCCAGTCGGCGAATGCGTCGACAAACGCGTCCAGGGACCGAAGCACTGCGTCCGGAGCCGGGTCGATCTCTTGGAGGTGCTTCAGCTCCAAAGACTTGGCTTCAGTCGTGCCCTCGTCGAACCCTGTCGTCTCGACGGCGGGCACCACGAAGGCGGGTACGGGATCCAGGAAGGCCCTGATGCAATGCCCCTCGGCGAACTCCCAGTCCGCGGCCATACCGTGCCCGACCGCGTACACCCTTCTATTGCGGTATCGCAGGCGCAGTTCGGCCGTTTCCGGGTCGGCGTCGATCGAGCGCGTCGTGTCGTACTCCAGGATCTGCGCGCCCGCGGAAGGCCTAACTGCCAACTGCACCTGGAACAGCATCAAGGGAATGTCGAGTCGGTCGTCACCGGTGGATTCAGTGAGAACTCGAACGTGCACCGTGACCAGCCAGTCACCCTTGAATTTGCGCCAACGCGATCCGACCTCTACCGACACGCCGTTCACGACCAGGTCCACCGGCCCGTCCTCTCGCCGGAGAACGAGGTCGTAGGCAGGGAACGGAGTCCGCCTCCACCTTGGGGGCCCGTCCCCCTCGACGGCCGCATACGTGCCGCACGAGAAGTCCACGTCGACCGAGTCCCCGTCGGTGACGAACGAGAGCGCGACAGAGGAGGGTTTCCAATCCTCGGCCAGGGGAACCCCGGCGCCGTCCTCCTCGACATCACCTTGGGGAACATCGGCGGAGACGTCATCGTCCCCGCCGTCACGACGCCCGCTGGTCACGACCTCGGCGGGGACCGGGAACAGCATGCCGACGGCGTACTGCCGGTGAGGCAAGTTCGTTGTGACCTCGTCGTCTCCTGCCTCAGGTCCCACATACGACGTGCGGAGATGCTGAAGGGCCTCCTTCTGGGCCGCTGTGAGGTTCACTTGCCAACCTGCTTTCCAAGAAGGTCCTGGAGCCGCCTCTTGTCCTCCTTGGACGCGACCACGTGAAGCGTGACCCGGGCTCTCGTGACGGCCACGTAGAACGCGGCCACTCCATGGTCGTCGTATTCCTGGGGCAGGTCGCAGACAATGACGTGCTCTGCTTCCAGTCCCTTGGCGAACCGGGGGTTCGTCACGAGGAATCCGGCCTTGGTCCTGCGCGGCTCGCCGTCCCCGGAAACACTGATGATCCAGATGTCTTGGCGGCGAGCCCCGTTCGCCACGAGGTCTCGAGCCACAGCCTCGGCCGCGGCGACGTCGGCCGTCCCGTCGGACCACCGCCATTCCACCCGGTCGCCGTGGACGATGCCTGGGTCTCCGACATCGGCGCCGAGGTACTCCTGCACCACGTGGACGATCGCCCTTGTGTTGCGAACGTTCCGGTCCAGGTCGTACTGGAGCGCCTCCTGCTGTACCAACTCACAGACGTCCGGGTCGAATTCACCATCGACACGTGCCTGGTTGTTGGGGTCGAGGAACATTCTCCATCGGCCGCCTTCGCGACCTCCGCGGATCACGGAGTCCAGTGCATCCATGCCCTCGGCGTTCATGAGGTCCTGTGCCTCGTCGACGAAGACTACGTCGTACTGCTTGTCGCCGGACAGGTCCGCGAACGGAAGGAGATCGATGTGCCTGCCCTCGATCCGCGGGCCGAAGAAGTCGACGAGAGCAGGCGAGTGGAAGGTGATGAGCACCGATCTCCCCTCGCCGGCCTCCTGCTTCGCGCCTTCAGCCAAAACCAATGACTTCCCGGTGCCTGCACCACCGAAGACAAGCATCCTGGGGTTCCGCGAGAGCGCGGCAAGGACACGGGCCTGCCCCTCGGTCGCCCGGTTCTGCTCCTCTATGACGGCGCCTCGCTGTGCGTCGATGACGGGCATCCGCGTGAACTCACCGAAGAGACGCGCCCGGAGAGTCTCGGGCCGAGCGACCCTGGCCCCGAGGGGTGCGGTTCTGGCCCCGCTGGCAACCCTCTCGAACGCTTCCGTCATTGCGGCGATGCTCATCTGGTCCTTGGCCCACCAGTGGCTCCCCTTCCACTCGACGGCTGCAGGAGGGGCGTCTATGTCGGGCGTGAGCGCAACGGCCTCGGACGCAAACCAGCCGACACCCTCCTCGCGCAGTATGTCGCGCAACGCGTACATCGCCGACTGTGCCTGGTCCATCGGGGATTCACGCAACTTCTTCCAGTCACCGTGGCGGTCGATGGAGTACCAGACACCGTCGTACTTCCTGACGCCCCCGCCCTTGATCTCGATGAGGATGACGACACCGTCCCAGAGCACGACGAAGTCCGCCTCACCCTGCTGCTTGATCGCATGGCTTCGCAGCTTCACGGAGTGGAAGGCGACAGCGCCTTTGGGCCCGTCGATGGATCTCAGCAGCCGTGCCACCCGCCGCTCGGCGTTGCTGGTGGTCGTCGTCTCGATGTCGGCGAGATCGGGTATGAGGATCATGCTCCCTGCTTTCGCCAGAGGTCCTCGTAAACGCGGTATCCGAGGAAGTCGTTGACTGCCCCGAAGTTGTCGGCGACGTCCACGATGAGGCACTCCGGCTTGCCGCCGTTCTCGGGGCCACGCAGACCGCGGCCGGCCATCTGGATGTATGCGCTGGGGCTGAACGTCGGCCTCGCGATGTACAGGGCCCGGACACCTGGCGCGTCGAAGCCCTGGATCAGCAGGTCACAGTTGGCCAGAACTCGGATCTCTTCCTTCTTGAACTTCTCGATGACGTCACGGCGCGCCTGCCGTCCGGTCTGACCGCTGACTGCCTCTGCCGCGACCTGCCGGTAACGGAGCGTCGCAGCAAGAACCTGGGCGGACAGGACGTTCGGCGTGAACACAAGGATCGGCCATTCCGGGTCCTGGCTCAGAATGTGCTCCACGAGAATCTTCATGCGGGCCTGGTCCCGGCCGATGCGGTCGAGAACCTTGGGCTCGAGCTTGCGGAACGACTGCACCTGCGCAAGTTCATCCGGCTTCAGTCGAACATCCACGCCCGTCCGCAACACCTCGTGGCGGACTCGGGCGAGGACACCCCTCTTCGACAACTCCTCATAGGCATTGCCGTCGAAGGCGCTCATCTTGTGGTGACCGAAGCGAGCCGCCAGCTCCCTGGTCGGCTCGGTGACGTCGCCACTCCCCTTGAACGGGGTCGCCGAGATGCCCACCAGAGGCCGTTCCCAGCTTCGACCGTCGACTCCGAGCCACCTGAGGATCTTCGTGTACATCTTCGAACCACCGGCTCGGTGCGCCTCGTCGATGAACACCGCAGATGCCCGACTCAGCCACTCGTACTCAGGGGTGTCGGCCACCCTGTCGAGCTTCGCGTCAGTAGCCACGATCACGCTGAACTCGGTATCGGGCTCGTGGACGACATTGGTGTTCCAGAGCCGACCGATCGTCAACGGACGCTCGTCGCCGAGCCAACGCCAGACGGTGCTGAACGTCTGCACAGCCTGCTCGCAGAGTTCCTCCGACTGCGCGATCCATAGCACCGTTCCGCTCATCTCCCCGTCGACGAAGAGCCGCAGTACGGTTTCGGTGGCGACGCGCGTCTTCCCAGCTCCTGTGGGCAGCTCCACCATGCCCTTGCGTGCGCGACCGTCGGCGTCCCGTTCTGTCAGGACCTCCTGCAGCTCCCCACTGATCTTCTTCTGGAAGTCGTGCAGGGCGTTGAGCTTCACGGCACCGGGCACGACGAACTCGTCGTCCTGATGCCGGCCACGACGTCCGGCGTACTCCGTGCCGAACCCCATCTTCCGGAGCCAGGCGATGGTCGACGCGCCCCCGGCCCACGTCGTGGGAACGTCGGTGTATCCCTCCGCGCTGAACTGGTCCGCGAGGAGCCTGATCGAGTCGCTGCCGTAGACGGTCAGGAAGAGCCTCGCGACGGACGTGGAGTCGTCCACCAGGCCCTGCCCTTCGAGCGCCTGCCAGAGCCCCTTCGGCAGGATCTCCTTCAGCGTGTCGTCACCGAAGAAGACCTCAAGACGTTCTGCATCACTGGATGCGGCGCGGGCGGCCTGCCGCTGTCCCTCCAGTCGTTGGTCGAGTCGTGCCTGGAGGATCTCGCTCAACTCGGCGTTCGTCAGGCCAAGATCGAATGCTTCGCTGATGATCTGCAGGACACGTTGTTCGTCGAGGTCGGCTCGGACTACGAGGGTCAGTCCGTCGCGGTGCCACTCGAGTGACTGGTCCTCGACACCGTCCTCGGTGGTCACACGCTTCGTGACGTGAACGGCCTTCGCCACGGTTGCGTTCACGACCTTGTCTTCGACGAACGTCGAACGGAGTCCTGCGTACAGGTCGAGGACCCGCTCGGCGTCCTGCTGGCCGTCCACCAACAGCGAGAAGGAGAAGCTGTCTTCGAAGCGGCGGCATCCGACCGCTGCGACGAGCAGCTGTGCTTCCTCCTGATCCGCCCTGAGGTACGGCTTGAGTCGCGCGAAGAGAAAAGTGCGCTCCTCCTCGGTCGTCGCCAAGTACACCGCGTCGGGACGCCTCGACTCGATGACGCGTCCCACCCGGGCAGGGATACGCACGGGATGCCCGTTTGGGAACGCAATCCTGCCGGCGGTGAGAACGAAGCCTGTCAACGCGCCATTCTTGATCGGTGAGGTGACTTCTGCCTCGAGTCCTTCGCGCAGGACCTCTGCCGGAACCTCGTTCAGCTCCTTGGGTAGTGCCAGAGCGTCTTCGACGTGGCGGGGACCGCGGAAGAGAGGCAGTAGGGCCTCGTACTCGACAAGCGATGCCGAGACGACTCGGCCAGGAGCCCGGTAGCCGCGTGTGGACTTCAACACCCCTGCTCGATCCACTGCCCATCGAACAGGGGAAACGACTCGGTGGGTGAGACCCGTGTCTATGTCCGTGCAGAGCCAGTAGCCTTCCCCGTCAAGCCTGAGCAGCCGTTCCGTCCACCGCTCACGGATGGCATCGGGAGCCTGCGCTTCCTTCAGCATGAGAAGCGCCGAGAATGGGCCGGGGCCGTCGCCCCTGTCGAACTCGACCTGCTCGATGGGGCGCTCCCCAGGACCGAGCCTCCGGTTCAGCTCCTCCAACACATATTGGGCGTAGTCCTCGTAGTGGATCTCATCCTCGATCGAGTACGAAGCCACCGGATCCGTGATGACGCCTGCCGCATGCGCGATCTCCGGAACACACCGGGTCCGATCCAGCACGCGATCGGGGGTGCCGTCGCGGAGCCCGTCGATGTCCAGCACGTGCCCGGGCAAAGCCCAGCCGCCGTCGCGGGTCGGTACCTTGACGCCTCCCGCTTTGTTGCTGGATACGACCTTCTGGGCTTGCGCCATCGGCACATCGGTGGCTGCGGCCCAAAACTTCGGGAGTTCTTCGTCCTCCGCCTCCGGCGACAGCTTGGCCATCCTGGCCTCGAACTTCGCGAGCGGGTCCAGGTCACGGAACCCCCTGTCACTGAGCTTCTTCTCAACGCCGGGGACGGCAAGAAGGCCGGGATCGACGAAGCACGCACCTTCGATGTCGATGTCCTCGACACGGTGGAGGAAGACATGGCCACGGTCGTTGAGGGACCGCATGCCGTCGGTCGTCGGAATGACCTTCGCAGAGTTGATGCCGTCGACTCTGGGGTTTTGCAGCACGAATTCGAGCGCCTTCGCAGCGGAGGCCATGTCGTCCCCCTCCGCCCACTCACGCAGCCAGGTCAGGATGCCCCTCTTGCGGATCTTCTCCAAGGCCTTTGCATCGTCCCTGGAACGCGAGTCCACGAAGGCGGAGGAGGCGCTGTACACGTAGAGCGTCCTCAAGCGGGTTACACGCTGGCTGCTGGCATAGCAACGCCAGTGCGGCACGTCGTCCCCGGTGTTGGGCGACTCGATCCACTCTTCGTGGTTGCGCTCGGTGGCACCGTTGCTGAGAAAGTCGAGAGGGCGAAGCTGCGGTGGTGTGCGCAGGACGCCGGTCGCGTCGGGGATCAAAGCCATCTCGGATCCCAGCTGCGGGACATGGGCGCAGAGGATCTCGTCGCCGAACGAGTGAGCCTCGCGACCACGGGCCGGCATGTAGTCCAGGTGCGCGGCCGGATCATCGGCGGTCGAGACCTCCGGCAACATGTCGAGGAACATTCCGGAGAGTGTCACGAGGATCTCTCGGTTGTACCTGTTCTCGAGCAATGTGGTGCGGTCGTCGTTGACGCTCCAGGGGGCGTTGAAGAGAGCGGACGCAGATGTCCTGTCCTGGAGGGGGAAGTACGACCAGAACTCGCCCGTTCTCAGCTGAGCAATGCGTGCCGGCATGGCAACCGTCACCTTCACCTGGTCACGCGACACGGCTTCACCGACCTCGGACCGCGCCTCGGGGCTGGGTGCGTGCATCTGGTCCTTGACGTACCACTCGTCGTGGTCGCCCTCGGGGCGCTCGATCCGGAACCTGCTTCCGCCGAGGTCGCGTGACACGTGGCTCGTCACGAAGTCGGCGTCCGCCCCAATCACTCGGAGCCGAACCTCGCGCACAGCATTGACGAAGAGGAGGAACTCGGAACGGAACTCCTCGATCTCCCTCTTGAGGTTCTCCAGTTTCAGGGCACGAGGCAGCCTGACGATGGTCGCCGCCCACGGCGCGAGTTCCGCCAGAATCGGATCCTTGGCGAACTCGGCCTCGGCATCTATCCGCGTCGCGGTCCTCAGGGCCGGGAACCTCCTGGCCGTCGACCCGATCGACGCGATAGCAGCCTTTGCCTTGGCTGAGTTGAACTCAAAGGAGATCGATCGGCTGAAGACCTGCGGAGCGTCCGTGACGGCAAGCACGGACTTGAACCCGAGGCCGAAACGCCCGATCTCGTCGCCCCTCTTGCCACTGAGGTGTGCGTGCGCGATCGCCGTGAGGCCACTTCGCGAGAACGGACGGCCGGCGTTCGCGCAGTACAAGGTCTGGTGGTCGAGGTCGAGGACGATCTCGACCCGTCCGGCGCTCTCCTCGTGCTCGTTTGCCCCGGTCATCGCGTCGGCGGCGTTTTGCACCAGTTCGAGGAGTGTGCGGTTGGCGTAACCGCCGACGCGGATGGACTCCTCGTGATTGGCGTGCTCCGTGATCAGATTCGGGTTCGCCCGATACGACTCGATCGCTCGCCTGAAGAGATCGTCGACCTCATGGACCAGTCCCGCGTCCGGGACCCACTCGGCATGCTTCTTCGTCACGATTGCACCGCCTCGGCTGCCGACACCGCAACGCCCCACTGCCAGACCTGCACTTACGTGGCTCCCGAACGTCGATCGCCCATGTTCCTCGACAGTGCGTCACGTCACGCACCATCGACCTGCCACGGACTGTAGACGCAGTCACCGACAGATCGACTTCTTATCATCAGATTGGTACTTCGAGGCAGTAGATGGGAACCTACGGCGAACGTCGACATATTGTCGTGAAGTCAGCCGCGCGGTCGGCTGTGCTCCACTTCTCGTGGTCGATCCCGGAGCGTCAAGGAGTCGTCCCGGCACTCCCAGCCGACTGCGCGGTCTAGGACCCCAGCGATCCTGGCTTCCGCCGCAGTGCGATGTCCTGAACCTCGCAACCAAGTGGCTCAGGACGAACGGTCCGGCAGGCCGGGCTGGTCAAGGTGCGAGGCAGGCAGCGCACCAATTGCACGTATTCTCGGCGCAGCATGGGAGTCGACGCGACTGGAGTCGATGTCGGAGTCGGTGCACGGTTGCCCCGCAGGAGACCAAGCGCACCGCTCCCGAGTGCTCGACGAGCCGGTAACGCCCAAGTGGGCAGAGCGGTGCGCGCGATGCGTACGGCTGTGCAACTGGCCCAGGCACCCCTTCACTCGGCCCAAGCATGCCAGCGCTTATGGCTGCGCCTACCCCGGAGACTTCCAGAGTCGCTGTCCCGGCCGCAGCCGGGCGCTCTGTGCCCTCAGTTGCTGCTGCAGCAGCACTTCCTCATCGATTGCACGGGCAACCCGGCCGCGCCGAAGCGCGACAGCGATCCCCCGGCCGGGGCTGTTCAAGCCCCTACGGCCTCAAGGCCTGGACGACAGCGGCGACACCATCGTCGTCCTGCTTGACCCTGCACTCGCTATCACGAACCGACCTTGTCCCTGTCAGCGTGCTGCTGGCCTCCAGGAGGCCAGCCGGTCCAGGGCCTCCTTCGAGGGGCGCCCGAGACCGAGTGCCGCGCTGATGATGTGCATCCCGAGCCGGGGCGGAACGGCGTTGCCGATCTGCTGCGAGATGTCCTTGCCGCTCCATGGATAGGCCGCGGGAAACGTCTGGAGGCGGCCGGCCTCGGAGAAGGAGAATCGATCGATTCCGTCGGGTCCGACCACACGGTTCCTGGAGATCTTGCCCGTTACTGTCGCCGAAGGTTGGTCGGACCGTCGCTCACCACGCGCCTTGGGGTCGCCTCCGGTGCCGTAATTGGAGATCACTGTGAACGGGGCGGCACGCTCCGGCAGTGCTTGCGCCATGCTCACCCATCTGTCCGGCATAACTGCGGCGAAGGGGAAGCCCTCGTCCTCCACCTTCGTTCCTCCCCGATAGCGTTGGTGGGTTGGAGCGGGCAGCCTGAGCGGCTCAGGGCTGTGAAGAATGTTGTCCTCATTGCGACGGCGTGCGATCAGCACGGCGCGTCGACGTGTCTGAGGGACGCCGAATTCCTCGGTATGGAGGACGCCGAAGTCGGTGTCGTAGTCGTCGCTGAGCGCCTTCGCGTACGCCTCCCATACCGGGAGCACTGCAGGAACCTGTTCCAAAACAATGGCGTGGTACGGATCAAGCTCAGGATTGTCGATGGCTTCCAGAGCCCAGTGGAGAGGTTGCAACACCAATCCGGTGCGCTCGTCCTCCAGTTCAGCCAGATCCGCTTCGATATTGGACCATTTGTCGCGATCGACAAGGCGCTGGACGAACTTCAGCACGGTGTCCAGGGCGCGACGTCCTGCGCCGTGGCCGGCGACGGTGAACGTCTGGCACGGCGGTCCGCCCGCCAGGACGTTGGCACCCTGGAAGGCCGGGTCGGTGGGCTTGCACTTGCGGACATCCTCGTGAACGGTGAGCAGATCAGCCTGGGTTCGGGTGGCATACGCGCCTGCATCCCATTCGACACCGATGCTCGACACCCCCAGTGCCTCAGCCGCGATGTCGAGTCCGCCGGGACCGGCAAACAAGTCCACGATGCGGAAAAGCGCAGGTTGAGGCAACTGGGGCTGTACGGGGGTCATGGCATCGAAGTGTAGCCGGCGGTAGGTGGTGCTCTTGTCCATACCGCAGATGCGGGTAGAACTGGCCAGGCGGGCGATCAGTCCCGAAGGGCTTCGGCGATCGCCCTCCCCAGGGCCTCGCCGACCGGGGGCGGTGAGGCGTGTCCGATCTGGCGGTATCGGGCTGTCTTCTTGCCTGCGAAGATCCAATCGCTGGGGAAGGACTGAAGAACGGCCGTCTGTTCCACGGTCAGTTTCTTCAGGGGAGAGTCCGATGAGTCCGACTCTTGGATGCCGTCCAGTCCTGGTACCTCATCGCTCAACGCCGCGCCGTTGATGCCCATCTGGGCCCAGGCTCTCTTGGTTCCTGTCAAGCCGAGGTCGGCGCCCCCGCGGTTGTCGGATCCGCCCACTAGAGTCGGAGCCACGCGATTGGCCTGTGCCGCCCACTCGGCAGCACCGGTCCAGCCGCGTGCCGACATTGATGGGAGCAGGGCTTCGCCCACTGTCACGTGGCGGGTCACGGTGGGAGTTGGGGCCTGGAAGCGATCGAAGAAGCGATTCTTCAACGCCACCAGTACCCCCTGTTTGCGGTCTTGAGGGACACCGAAATCCGCGGCGTTGACAACGAACCAGTGAAACTTATATCCGAGGTGATCGAGTTCATTTTGTACGTGGCTGCGAACCTCCTCAAAATCCGGGGACGCTGCAAGTTCAGGTACGTTTTCGATCAGCAAGGTCTTCGGCTGGATGGCACGAGCCGCGACGATTGTGGCCTCCAGCAAACGTAGTTCGAGGTCCGTCTCCACGCGCTTTGTCGTCGCTGACGACTTCACGCGGGGCAGGCCTGCGGAGAGCAAGTCGACGTTGTGGGTCTCCCGGTGTGCGATCGGATTGAATTCCAGAAGATCCATCTTCAGGACATTCCACGACGGTCGGTTACGGCGCAGCGTTTCGCAGGCGACCGGTTTGTTGTCCAGGAGAAGAACCGGATCGAAGCCGGCGCGTTCCAGGCCCAGAGCGAGTCCCCCCGCGCCGGAACACACGTCGACCGATGTCAGTCTCCCCATGAAGTCTCCCTGCCCTAGTGGATCAGTGAATATGCCAAGAAGGTAGGCCTGATCCACGGCGATGTCGATGGTGAATGCCCGCCACCGCCTGTCGTGGCCTGATTCATTTCCCGGACCTCTGGCGCAGGATGGTGGACCGGACGTCTTCAGCCACGGCGGCCGGTACTTCGTGTTCCCAATAGCGAAGAACCATCCAGCCTGCTTCTCGCAGGTGCTCTGTGGTCTCCTGATCCCGGGCGATGTTCTTGTCCAGCTTGGCGCGCCACCACTCCGCGTTCGCTTTCGGTTGCGTGGCGTGTTCGGGGCAGCCGTGCCAGAAGCAACCGTCCAGGAATACGGCGATCTTGGCCTTGGGGAAGACGATATCGATCGTGCGACGGGGCATGCCGGGCACCGGCACGTTCACCCGGTAACGCAGGCCGGTGGCGTACAGGAGCCTTCGGACCGCGACCTCGGGGGCCGTGTCGCGAGAGTTCTGCCGACTCATGCGGGCGGAGACGGAGGGAGAGGACGGAACGGCACCTGTCACGAGAGCATTCTGCCGGCGGATGGCAGCTGTCGGCCAAGGAGTGGCTGCGGCTCGGAGGGGCACGGTCTCCCTGGCGGAGTTCGCCCTCACCGTCGGGGCCGCCCGCTTCTTTCGCAGTGTCGTGCTTCCGCGGGCCGCGTCAAGGGCGCTTCACTCCGCTTCACTCCGCTTCACTCCGCTTCACTCCGCTGCGCTGCGTTCCGCGTCGGCTGCGCCGATCGGCCTTCGGCCGACCCTGGACGCGGCCCGCTCCAGCACGGGGGAGAAGCGAGCGGGCGGCCCGGAAAGGTGGGTGGCCCAGGTTGGTTGCGGTGGGGTCGGCTGCGTGGCCGGCCGGGTTGGGGGCGCGTCCGCGTCTCGCCTGCACGCCGGGTTGGGTCAGCGGCATTCCGTCGGTGGGTGGGGCGCGGTCGGTCGCGGGGGTGTGGCGGGGCGGCTTGGCGGCTGGCGGCCGGTGGCCGGTGGTCGCGGGGTGGGTCCTGAGGGTGAGTCGCGCCGTCCGGGTGGTGGTGATCGAGAGGTGTGTCGCTGGTGGGTGGGGTGCTTGTTCTGGGGTGGTTCACCCTTTCGAGTGCCGGATTGACCTGGTGTTATTACTCTGTGTGAGCGATAATTGGCAGTATCGACTCGCTCGGGGCTCGTCGCGAGTTCGGTGTGCCGTTGGGGGCTGCAAGGGGGGTGAGTGTCGTGTCCGTGGCCGAGGTTGGGGCCGAGCCGGCGAGTGTTGGGCGTGGGGTGTCGTCTGGCCTGGTGTCGGATGGGCGAGAGGGCGATGTTGCGGGCGCGGGCGTGGTGCTGGCTGGGGCCCTGGATGAGTGGGTGGCGGGGCTGCGGGAGCAGGGGCCGTCGGCGCAGGTGGCCGGGCTGTTGGATGAGCTTGATCTGGCGCAGTTGTCGGCTCGGGGGCGGATTGATGCGCTGGTCGTGTTGGAGCAGCACCTGTCCTGGTTGCAGGCCAAGCAGGTTCAGGTGCTGGCGGCCATCGCCGCGCACGCCGATACCCCCGAGGAGATGATCCTCGCGGCGGGCGGGAGGTTGGGCGATGTCTTCGCCGCGGACTGGGATACGGCCGTGGAAGAGGTTGCTTGTGCGCTGCGGCTGGCCAACGTCACGGCTGCCCGGCGTCTGGAGGCGGCCACCCTGCTGGCCGACCGGCATGACACGACCACCGGGCTTCTTGCCGCCGGGCAGATCTCCTACGTCCAGGCGCAGACTCTTGCCGAGCAACTGCAAGTCGTCGACGACAGTGCCGCCGCTCAGGTCGAGCAGGTCATGGCGGTCAAGATGCCCACGCAGGCGGCCGGGCAGACGCGGGCGGCGTTGCGCCGGGAGATCCACCGGGCCGATCCCGAGGAGGCAGAACAGCGTCACCGGCAGCGGGTGCGGGAGCGCGGCATCAAGCACTATCCGCAGGAGGACGGGATGGCCCTGTTCGGGGCCGTGCTGCCCGCGCAGCAGGCCGCCCTCATGGAGCGGACCGTCGACAGTCGGGCCCAGGGCTACGCCGATGACGGGCGCAGTCTGGAGCAGAAGCGGGCCGACGCGCTCTTCGACCTGGTCGTCAATCAGCCCGGGGCGGTGGGGGGTTCAGGCGCGGGCGGGGTGAGTGGGGTGGGGCGCACGGGTGTTGTGGTGCAGGTGACTGTGCCCTTCGACATCCTGGTTGGGGAGGAGGACGGGCCTGCTGAGCTGAAGGGGTACGGGCCCGTTGCCGCCTCGCAGGCCAGGGAGCTTGCCTTTGCTCCGGGGAGTGTCTGGCGGCGGCTGCTTACCGCCCCTGAGACCGGGTTGCTCATCAAGACCGACCCCACTACCTACCGGCCCACCGCCGAGACCGAGCGGCACGTGATCGCTCGGGATCAGTACTGCGCCTTTCCTTCCTGCCGGATGCCTGCCCATCGCTGCGACCTCGATCACGTCCGGCCCTTTGACCATCGCCATCCTGAGCGGGGCGGGCCGACCGTTCCGGAGAATCTGCAGCCGCTGTGTCGTCGGCATCATCGGCTCAAGACCCACCACCCTGGGTGGCGGGTCAGCCGTGATCTCCACACCGGCATCAGTACTTGGACCGCCCCCACGGGGCACACCTACACCAACACCCCACCCGTCTATCGCGAGTGAGCACTGCGCAGCACGACGACACGCGACCGCGCTCAGCGCGTGGATCCGGGGGCGGCATCGAGCCGCCTCCGTTCAAAAGCATGAGCCAGGGGTGGTTCTGGGGGGGTGTGCGCGTCCAGGCCGTGGAACGTTGAGTTGTCCGGCGGGTCGTTGAGCCATCAGGCCTGCGACTCAATCCCGTGACAGTCCCCGTAAACCGCCCCTGACCCGCACCAGCACCCAGCCCCCCGCTGCGGCGGCCAAGCCACAGCCCGCCCGCGCGCCGCCAGTGTCGTCGCATACTGCGGCAGCAGGGTCGCGTCCTCCGGAGACGCCCCCTCCGATGCCGCGAAGGCCTCGTACGAAGGCACCGTCCCTGTCACGATCCCCAGGTTCGGGGTGCCGGAGGACGACAGCTCCCGTAGTGAGGCCTCTATCGTCGTCAGGTGCTCCTCATGAGAGGGGTACTCGGCGGACAGGGACGGATACGCGGTCGTCAGCTCCGCCAGCTCGTCCCCTGTCCAGTGCAGGACCGCCACCGGGAAGGGGCGGGACAGGGCCTCCCGGTACGCGCCCAGTTCTGCCCGCAGGCGGGAGATCTCCGCCTCCAGTTCTGCCGGGTTTTCCGAACCGAGGGACCAGACGCGCTTCGGGTCGTGGAGTTCGTCCAGGGAGATCGGCATCGAGTGGAGGGTGTCCGCCAGGATGTCCCACTCGTCGTGGGCCACGCCCAGCATTCGCCGTACGCGATGGCGACCGAAGAGGAGGGGATGCGTGGAGTACGGGGGCTCCGGTACGTCCGTCAGGAGGAGGCGGGCGCCCTCCGTGAAGGTCTCCTGCGCCTGCTCCAGTTCGTCGTGCGACTCCAGGGCCTCCGCGACGATCACCCACGGTGCCGGGTCCCGGGGGGAGGCCGCTCGGACGCCTTCGATGATCGCCCTGGCCTCCGCCTCGTGGCCGTACTCCCAGAGGTTCGATGCCTTGAGGGCGCGTACCAGGTAGGGGTTCTCCAGGTCGGCTGACGATGACAGCAGGCGGTCGTAGAGCGCGGTCGCGGCAGGGCGGTCGCCGGAGAGTTCCAGGTGGGCCGCGGCCTGGAGGAGCAGGGCCTCGGCGTCCTCGGGGTAGAGGCCGGCGGTTCGCTCCAGGCGTGCTGCTTCGGCGGTGTGGTCGACGTTTTCGGCAGGCGTGTCGGGGCGCATGGGGGACACCGTACTGCCCACGGCTGACGGGGGAGAGGGTGGAGGGGAGAACAGGGTGCAGATATTGCCTGGTCGAGGCCGTTGCCGGGGTGTGCCGCCGTGGTGGCTGTCACGCCTTCGCCAGGCACAGCAGCACCAAGAACGGGACCGGGATGAGCGTTGTCATCGCCAGCCATCTGCGCGGGTTGTCGTCTTCGCGGCTGCGTGGGGCCAGGACGTTCACCATCACCAGCACCATCAGCAGCAGCGCTCCGGTCACCGCCAGTAGGAACATCAGCAGGGGCGCGTCTTCGAGCGTGTGGTAGTCGCAGTTCGAGAGCGCCGGGTCGGCTGCGAAGGCGTCGCAGTTCGAGGGCAGGTAGTCGGTCAGCAGCCAGTACGTCAGGTAGAGCGGGATGATCGCGGGCAGCCCGATGGCCAGGTTCGCCAGGGCGGGTGCCAGCAGGCCGCGTCGGCGGCCGCCGGGTCGGTGCTCGGTCCGGCGGGCGCGCTCATCCTCTTTCTTCGCGTCCACCGCTTCTACGTCTGGTTCGGTCACGTGACACACGACGATCCGCCGGACGCCTTCGGTTTCGCTGCGCGCGCCCCAAGGACAGATTCCCCGGCCGTGGAACCTCTCCTCGGGGCGCTTTCGTGCCAGGTCGCGCTGGACGGCGTACGCATGCGAGATCTCTTCGTGCCGTGTGGTGGTGACTGCTTCTTGTTGCCTTCGTGCGCTCTTGTGATGAGAGCGGTCGTGTCCGGATCATCGTGCTGAGGTTGTGATGGCGGTAGGTCGCGGCTGCGGCGCCTCGTCGTGTCCTGGTCGGTGGGACACACCATGAGTTCTCAGTGTGTGCCGGCTTCGCCCCAAGGTCCGTTATGTCTTCATGTCTTCCGTGGCCATCTCGTCGAGCCGTCTCGTCGGGCCATCTTGTCGAGCAAGCGCCCCACCGGTCTTCACATAGATGCCGCCGTCGTCATGAACAGGGGGCGAGTTCAGCGTATGCCTGGTTGGTTCGCGCATTTGACGCTCTGGTCCCAGGCTGTGCTTCTGGTCGGGGGCTTCATCGTTTTCGGCCTGAGCGGCCTGCTCGCGCGTTCCCGGGTCCGCCGATGGTTCGGTGAGGATCCCGAGCACAACGAACGCGTCAAGTTCCTCGTCGAAGTCGTCGGCGCCTTTTACGCCTTGCTGGTCGGGCTCGTTGCCGTGGGGGCGTACGAGCACCATGTGGAGGTGAAGAAGCTGGTCAATGAGGAAGCTTCACAACTCACCACCGTCTATCGCGCCGGTCAGGCGTTTCCCAACAGTCGCAGATGCCGGCTGCAATCGCAGGTGCGGAACTACGCCGAGAATGTGATCAATGAGGTCTGGCCGCAGCAACAGCGGGGCGAAATCGTTGAGGACCAGGGGCGACTGGATGCCGTTTTTGAATCTCTGATGTTCTACGAGCCGCGGAATGAGCAGGAATCGAATGCCCAGTCCGTCACACTCCAGGCCTTCAACGAATACAACAACCTTCGCCGCGAACGGCAGGGGGAGGTGAGCATCGGGCTGCTGCCTGTGCTGTATCTCGTCCTCTTCGGCGGTGCGCTCGTGACCATTGGGGCGACCTGGGCGCTTGTCGGCGTCAGACTGATCGACCACGTGGCACTGACCGGCTTCCTGTCGCTCTTCATCGGCCTGTTCATCACCTTGATCATCGCCCTGGATCACCCCCTTCAGGACAGCAACGCGATCGGACTGACGCACTGGAAGGTCGCACTGACGCAGGGAATGGGAGTTCCCCCCGAGGGGGAACGGCAGATCACCACGTATTTCGGGGTGTCGAGTGCGGACCGGGTGCCGGGCTGCCTCCTGAACGTGCCTGACTACGTTTCGTTCGCGAGCTCGGAGCAGCTCCCGCAGTGAACAGCACAGAGAGGAACCGATGTCGTACAGGCGAATCGGGCAGCTCATACGTATCCCTGTCGTGGGAGCCTTGCTCGCCTCATGCGCGCTGGGCGCTGCCGCCTGCGACAGGAACGAGCAGGACACGACGATCACGGTGGCGTCCGTCGACTTCACGCGGGACATGGAGAGGCTCGTCGGCGACTTCCAGCGCACCCATCCCCATATTCGTGTGAAGTTCGATTTCCTCCCCGAGAGTGTGCTGCGGAACCGGCTGCCCAAGGACATCGCCGACGAGGACGGCCGCTACGACGTTGTTTCCATCGGCCCGTGGGAGGCGCCGATCTGGGCCTCGCGAGGTTGGCTCACTCGACTCGACGTCCTGGCAAGCCAGGGCGACTACGACGTGCAGGACTTCATTCCTGTGGTGCGCACGGCGCTGTCGTACCGGGGCGGCCTGTATGCGGTGCCGTACTACGGGGAGTCGTCCTTCCTGATGTACCGCAAGGACGTGTTCGCCGAGGCCGGGTTGACCATGCCGGAACGCCCGACCTGGCAGCAGGTCGCCGAGCTTGCGGCCAGGCTCGACGATCCCGGACACGGCATCGCGGGAATCTGCCTGCGTGGAGGCCCCGTCTGGCTGGACCTGTTGCCGCTCAACACAGTGATCCTGACCTTCGGAGGCCGTTGGTTCGACGAGAAGTGGAACCCTCAACTCACCTCCCCCGAAACCAGGCGGGCGGTGCAGTTCTACGTGGACCTGGTTCGCAGCTCCGGCGAGTCCCGGGCCTTTGAAGCCGGGCCCGCCCGGTGCCAGGCGGCGATGCAGCAGGGCAAGGCGGCCATGATGTACGACACCACCTCCTTTGCCGGCCGTCTTGAGGATCCCAAGACCAGCAAGGTCGCCGGCAAGCTCGGCTACGCTCCGGCGCCGGTGGTGCGTACGGACAGTTCGGGATGGCTGTGGACATGGGCCCTGGCGATCCCGGTCACGTCCAAGCACCCGCAGGCCGCCTGGGATTTCGCCTCCTGGGCCACATCGAAGCGGTACCTGAAGCTCTACGGCGAAAGGCTCGGCTGGGTCGGAGTGCCGCCCGGCAGCCGGCTGTCCACGTACCGGCTTCCTCCGTACAGGAACGCCGCCCGGGCGTTTCTCCAACCGACGCTGAACGCACTCAACGCCGTGAATCTCACCCGGCCCGGCCTGCACCGGCAGCCGTGGACGGGAACGTCGTACGTCGGTATCCCGGAGTACGCGGGCCTCGGGGGCCGGGTGGCCGCGGAGATCTCCGCGGCGATCGCCGGCCGGCAGTCGGTCGACGAGGCGCTGGCGAAGGCCCAGATCTTCGCGAACGACGTGGTTGACGGCGGGGGCTACAGGGACCGGGACAGAGAGCGGGACCGGGACCGGGACCGAACCGGGGTCTGACCGGTAGGGGACCGGCCGGACCCCGGTTCGCCTACCGGGTCACATCCGCCGCGTCGGATCAGATCACCACCCCGTCGATCTGCAACGTCTGCACCGACTTCGCCGAGAACGGCACCGCCACCGACTTCCCGCTCAGGAAGGTGTTCGAGTACGCCCGGTACTGGTCCCCGCCCGTCGTCACCGTGTTCCAGCGCGGGACCAGGCCGCCCGAGCCGCCGGAGACCGTCGTGAAGCGGGAAAGGTCGAAGGTGAGGGTCTGGGCCGACGTCGACGTGTTCACCGCGACGATCACCAGGCGGCGCGCCGACGCGTCGTAGGCCGCTGCCGCGTAGCTCACGCCCGTGTCGAGGATCCGCATCCCCGGGCGGATGTGGCGGCTGAACTGGGCCATCACGTAGTACTTCGGCTGGATCGTCGTCGGCTGCAAGGTGTTCGCGTCGTACGCGATCATCGCCCAGCCCGTCGACGGGTCCATGACCTGCCAGTAGCACCAGGCGGTGGGGTGCAGCCAGCGGAAGTCGTAGCAGAGGTTCGACGCCATGGTCAGGCCCGTGCCGTCGCTGTCGCCCGTTTCCGAGTTCCAGAGTTTCTTGCCGGATGTGGTGACCACGTCCGTGTAGAGGAGGTCTCTGCGGCCGCCGGAGCCCTGGTAGCCGTGCACGTTGACCTGGTTGACCAGGGCCTTGGTGGAGGAGCCGAAGGACGCCCAGGTGGAGCGGGCCGTGTCGTAGTTCGTCTCGTCCGATGCCGAGACCCGTACGCCGGTCAGGCCTCGCTTGTCCAACTCGCTGCGCATGTACGGGAGTACGGCCGCCTGGACCGCCGGGTCCATGTGGCAGCCCTCCTGGGTTCCGGTGGCGGTCCACCAGGTGGAGGCCGGTTCGTTGAAGGGGTCGACCGTCGCGAAGTTCACGCCCCAGTTGTTCCGGGCGTACAGGGCTGTGGCCGCCAGGTGGGACGCGTGCTGGCGGTAGTTCCAGGTCTGGAGGTTGTTGCCGCCGTCCGCGGCGCCCGACGGGTTGTGGTTCTTGCACATCCACCACATGGGGGAGTTCGCGAACAGCTCCGTCGTCGCGCCTCGCTGCGTCGCCTTCTGCAGCATCGCGCGCTGAGTGGCGTCCGCCGTCCAGTCCCAGGCCGAGGAGGCGGGGTCCTCGTTGTTCCAGTCCTGCCAGAAGCCCTCGATCTGCTTGAAGCCGGGGATGTTCGCCGACTTGACCATCGACTCGCCGTTCACGGTGTTCCAGCTGCACGCGCCGAGGTTGTAGCGGGCGATGTTGAGGCCGAGGCCGGGCAGTGTCGTGCCGTTGTAGGTCACCGAGTTGGTGGTGAAGAAGAGGTCGGCGAAGTCGTTCCGGTTGCCGAAGACGTTGGCCCACCAGGCCAGGGACGTGCCCCAGCCCTCCCAGGTGCCGTACGACGTGCCGGGGTTGACGGCGATGGTCGCGTCCGCGTGTGCGGTGCCTGTCGCCAGGGCGCTGCCGAGGAATGCGCCGCCTGTCGCCGCCAGCAGAGTTCTGCGCCGGATCATGACTTCTCCGCTTCGTTCAACGGCCGGTCGTCGTCGAACCGGCGTCGTGGCCTGTCCCGCTGATGCCGACAGGAAGCATCGGGTGTGGCGTATGAGGTTGTCGAGAGTTCCGACAGCCCTTTCTCAAACCTGTGGAGGAAGTTTGAGGGGAGTGTTCGGGGGGCCGGACGTGGCTGGGTGCGTAGGGGTATCGGGACTGGGTTGCGTACGGCTCTGGAGACCCCGGTCGCGTACGGCGATGGAGACCTCGGTCGCGTACGGCTCTGGAGACCTCGCGCCCCGCCCCTTATCGTGCGCCCCGCCCCTTTGTCGTGCGGGCGGCCCCGGTGGAGGAGGCTCTCGGATGGTGCGGGTTCGCGTCGTGCAGCACAGCGGTCTTCGGCGGCGTGCCCTGCGGCGGCGGGTGCTGTGGGGTGGTGGGGAGGTTCTCGTCACCGTCGGGGTGGTGCTCGTGCTGCTGGTCGTGCATCAGGTGTGGTGGACCAACCGGGAGGCCAGGGCGGGCGCCGAGCGGGAGGTCAGGGCGCTGGAGCGGGCCTGGGACGGGGGAGGCGGCGACCCCCGTACGGCCCCACCGGCGGCGACGACTCCGCCCGCGCCCGCGTCCACCGGCTCGCCCGAGCAGTCCGCCGGCGACCGGCGAAGGTCCGCCGCCACCGCCCCGGAACCCGACTGGTCCCAGGCCTACGCCATCCTCACCATCCCCCGCCTCCACCTCCGCGTCCCCGTCGCCGAGGGCATCAGCAAGAGCGGGGTCCTCGACAAGGGCTACGTCGGCCACTACCCCGGCACCCAACAGCCGGGCCAGGCCGGCAACTTCGCCCTCGCCGGGCACCGCAACACCCACGGCGAGCCCTTCCGGTACATCGACCGGCTCGCGCCCCAGGACACCGTGCGGGTCGAGACGAGGAGCGCGACGTATACGTACGCCGTCGACGCGACGTTGCCGCGGACCGCCGCCCGTGACGGGAGCGTGATCCGCCCGGTCCCGCGCTCCACCGTCAGGCCCGGCTACGGCTACGACGACCCCGGCTACTACCTCACCCTCACCACCTGCACGCCGGAGTACACGTCGAAATACCGGCTGGTGGTATGGGGCAAGCTCGTCTCCATGCGGCCCCGGTAACATCAGGACGAGCGCCCGGCGAAATGCCTGGTCGACGAAGCGAGCCGTACGAGGGGAGGGGCGCCGATGATGCGGAAGTCGGCGAATCTGCGTCCCGCTGCCGTGTTGCTGCTCCTCTTCCTCGAGATCGTCCTGCTCGACACCGGCAGCCTCTCCGCGACCGTCGCGCTCGCCGCGACCGCCGCCGCCGGTTCCGCGTTCGCGGTCTGCTCCCTCCTCGCCTCGCGCGCCGCGCCCGCCATGCCGCCCACCCGGGTGCGTACGGCCATCCGCGACCGTGCCCGCCGTACGGCCTTCCTGCCGCAACGCGACCCCGACGCCTCGGGCCGGCCGCGGCCCAGGGCACCCGGGCACGCCCTCCCGGCGACCGTCGCGTAGGGCACCCGCACCGCACCAGGGGTCTGCCCTCGCCCGGTTCGTCATGCCGCCATGTCTGTTCCGACATGTCCTGTTCCGGCACGACGAGACCCTCGGAGGGCTCACCCATGTCTGTTTTCGCCGATCTTGTTCAGCAACTCGCCGACCTGCTCAACCCCCTGTTCGGCGCGTCCGCGGCCGCCGCGGCGATCGTCCTGTTCACCGCGTTCGTACGACTCCTCGTCCACCCCTTGTCCCGGGCGGCGGCGCGCGGGCAGAAGGCCCGTACCGAACTGCAGCCGAAGATCGCCGAGCTGCGGAAGAAGCACGCGAAGGACCCCGAGAAACTGCAGAAGGCCGTACTCGCACTGCACGCCGAGGAAAAGGTGTCGCCGCTGTCCGGCTGCCTGCCGAGCCTGTTCCAGCTGCCCGCGTTCTTCCTGCTCTACCACCTGTTCTCGAACACGACGATCGGCGGGCAGACGAACGAACTGCTCACGCACCAGCTGTTCGCCGCGCCCCTCGGCGACCACTGGAAGGACGCGCTCGGCGACGGTGGGGTGTTCGGGGGTGCGGGGCTCGTGTATCTCGGGTTGTTCGTGGTCGTCGCCTGCGTCGCCGCGTTCAACTACGGCCGTACGAAGCGGATGATGGCCACGAATCCGGCGGTGCCGGTGGTCGACGGTGAGCCGGTGCCGGGGATGGGGGCCGTGAGCAAGGTGATGCCGTTCATGTCCTTCTTCACGCTCTTCACGGTGGCGGTGGTGCCGCTGGCGGCCGCGCTGTACGTGGTGACCAGCACGACGTGGAGCGCGGTGGAGCGGGCCGCGCTTTATCGCTGACCACATTGCTGACCACATCGCTGAGCACGTTGCTGATCACAAGGGTGGCGCCCGCGGGCCCTACGGTCCAGTACGTGAACCAGCTATTGCGGGATGGCCGTCGACCTTGGAGGATCGACCAGTCCTCCGATGGCTGCACCCATCGGCGGGCGCCCGCGATCGAGGGAGATTGTGATCATGAAGCTGCTGCGAGTCGGTACGGCTGGAGCGGAGCGTCCCGCGCTGCTGGACGCCGAGGGGGCCCTGCGGGACCTGTCGGGCGTCGTGCCGGACATCGACGGACCGCTGCTCGCCGACGACGCCGCGCTCGGCCGGATCCGCGCCGCCGCGGACGCCGGTGAGCTGCCCGCACTGGACGCGACCGGGCTGCGGGTCGGGCCGCCGCTGGCACGTATCGGCAAGATCGTGTGCATCGGGCTGAACTACCACGACCACGCCCGCGAGACCGGCGCCGAGCCGCCCGCCGAGCCGGTCATCTTCTTCAAGGCCGCGGACACCGTCGTGGGCCCCCATGACACGGTGCTCGTGCCGAGGCGGTCGACGAAGACGGACTGGGAGGTCGAGCTCGCGGTCGTCATCGGACGTACGGCCCGGTATCTGGAGTCGGCCGAGGAGGCGCTCGCGCATGTCGCGGGGTACGCGGTGGCGCACGACGTGTCCGAGCGGGAGTTCCAGATCGAGCGGGGCGGGACCTGGGACAAGGGGAAGAACTGCGAGACGTTCAACCCGCTGGGGCCGTGGCTGGTGACCTCGGACGAGGTGCCGGATCCGCAGAATCTGTCGCTGAAACTGTGGGTCAACGGTGAGCTGAAGCAGGACGGGACCACGGCGGAGCAGATCTTCCCGGTGGCGGAAGTCGTGCGGTACGTCAGTCAGTTCATGACGCTGTATCCCGGTGACGTCATCAACACGGGTACGCCGGCGGGGGTGGCTCTGGGGGAGCCTGAGCCGAAGCCGTTCTTGCGGGCCGGGGATGTTGTTGAGCTGGAGATCGAGGGGCTTGGTCGTCAGCGGCAGGAGTTCAAGGACGCCTAAGGGGTGGGGGACTGCGCTTGTTCGGCGACTGCGGGTGGTTTCGTGGTTGCTCGCGCCCACGCGGCGGAGCCGCATATCGATACAGCCCCGCGCCCCTGAAGACGTGGGCGTTGCCCTTACCGCTTGCTCAGGAACTCCTCCAGCGCCTCCACCACGAACCTGTGGTCCTCCAGCTGCGGCAACCCGCTCACCGTCACCGACCCGATCACGCCGACGCCCTCGACGTTGATCGGGAACGAGCCCCCATGGGCCGCGTACGTGTCCGGGTCCAGGCGGGACGAGTCCTCGAACGTCGTGCCCTTGGCCCGGAAGCGGGCGCCGACGACGTACGACGAGGCGCCGTAGCGCTCCACCACCCGGCGTTTGCGGGCGATCCAGGCGTCGTTGTCGGGGGTGGAGCCGGGGAGGGCCGCGTGGAAGAGCTGCTGGCCCGCGCGGTGGATGTCGATGGCGACCGGGGCCTGGCGCTCGCGGGCCATCTCGACCAGGAGGGAGCCGAGGGCCCAGGCGTCGTCGTAGGTGAACCGGCGGAAGACCAGACGGCGTTCCTGGGCCTCCAGCTCCTCCAGGGGCGGGGTGATCTCCGGGTGGAACCTCGGGGTGAGTTCCGGGTTGTGCGTCTGGTGCGACTGCTTGTGCGTCACAGCTTCACCGCCACTTGGTCACGGGCCGAACGACGCGCCGCCTCCAGTACGTCGAGGGCGGATGCCGCCTCCAGCGCCGTCACCGGGTTGGGGCCGCCGTCCAGCAGAGCCTTTGCCACGGCCGCATAGTAAGCGGGGTAGTCGCCGGGGACGGTGGGTTCGACGCGGCCGCCGCCCGTCTGGGGGGACTCTCCGGAACCCACCCGGCCCCACAACGACTCGGGTTCCGTGCCCCACGCGGCAGCGGTGTCCGGGCGCTGCCCCTCCCGCAGTGCCGCCTCCTGCGGGTCCAGGCCGTACTTCACATAGCCCGCCTTCGAGCCCAGCACCCGGAAACGAGGGCCGAGCTGGGCGGTCGTCGCGGAGGCGTACAGGTGGGAGCGGACGCCGCCGGCGTGCGTGAGGGCGATGAACGTGTCGTCGTCCGTCTCGGCGCCGGAGCGGCGGACGTCGGACTCGGCGTACACCTGCGTGACGGGGCCGAACAGGACCAGTGCCTGGTCGACGAGATGGCTGCCGAGGTCGTAGAGCAGACCTCCGATCTCTGCCGGGTCGCCGGACTCCCGCCAGCCGCCCTTGAGTTGGGGCCGCCAGCGCTCGAAGCGGGACTCGAAGCGCCATACGTCGCCCAGCTCGCCCTCGGCCAGGAGCCGGCGCAGGGTCAGGAAGTCATTGTCCCAGCGGCGGTTCTGGAAGACGGAGAGCAGCAGGCCGCGCTCCTCGGCCAGCGCCGCCAGTTCGCGTGCCTCGGCTGCCGTGCCGGCGATCGGCTTGTCCACGACGACCGGGAGGCCGGCCTTCAGGGCGGCGGTCGCGAGCGGGACGTGCGTCTTGTTCGGGGACGCGAGGACGACCAGGTCGAGGTCGGCGGCGCGGGCGAGCAGCTCGTCGGGGGTGGCGGCGAGCCGTACGTCCGGGTGCTCGGCGCGGGCCTGCTCCTGCCGCTCGGGGTTCGACGTGACCACCGTGTCCAGGGCGAGCCCCTCGGTGGTGGCGATCAGCGGGGCGTGGAAGACGGAGCCTGCGAGGCCGTAGCCGACCAGGCCGACGCGGAGGGGAGTAGCACTCATGAAGCCTACTTTCGCAACGCTGTTGCCAAAGTGCAAGCGCCAGGGACAATGGGCGGCGTGAACAGGACGAAGGGCGGTGCCGACGGCCGTGCCGACGGTGGAGTGGCGGGCACCATGATGGGCGGCGCGGTCGGCGGCACGGATGGTGGCGCGGAGGGTGGCACGGAGGCCGGCACGGTCGGTGGTGCCGCGCGGCGGAGCCGCAATTCGATGCAGCTGGGCGCCCTGCGCAGTCACAACGCCGCGCTCGTGCTCGACCTGCTGCGCACGGCTGGACCCGAGGGCATCAGCCGGCTCGAACTCGCCGAGCGCACCGGCCTCACCCCGCAGGCGGTCAGCAAGATCACCGCCCGGCTGCGGGAGGACGGGCTCGCGACGGAGGCGGGGCGCCGGGCATCGACAGGCGGCAAGCCGCGCACAGTGCTGCGGCTGGTGCCGGAGGCCGGGCATGCGGTGGGGGTGCATCTGGACCGGGACGAGCTGACGGCCGTGCTCTGTGACCTCACGGGAGCCGTGGTCGCGCGGCGCAGGACCCCGCTGGACCTGGGGGCCGGTGCGCAGACGGTTGTCGAGCGGGCTGTGCGCGAGGTGAGGGAGCTGGCGCCCGGGGGCGGCCGTGGGCCGGGTGCCGTGCTCGGTGTCGGGGTGGCGCTGCCCGGGCCGCTCGACCATCGGCGCGGTGTGCTGCACCGGGTCACCGGGTTCCCGGAGTGGAACGGCTTCCCGCTGCGGGACGTGCTCGCGCGGCGCCTCTCACTGCCGGTCGTCGTCGACAAGGACACCAACGCCGCTGCCCTCGGGCTCGCGGTCCAGGGAGCGGCCGGGGCCGTCACGTCCTTCGCCTATCTGCACTTCGGCGCGGGGCTCGGCGGCGGGCTCGTGATCGGGGGAGCGGTGCACCGGGGCACCCGTACGGGAGCCGGGGAGTTCGGGCACCAGGTCGTCCAGTTGGACGGCCCACCCTGCGGGTGCGGCAACCGCGGCTGCGTCGAGGCACTGTGCCTGGCCGCCGTGGCGCGGGGCGAGACCGCGGAGGCGGCCCGCGTGCTCGGCACCGCGGCCGGCAACCTGGTCGCCCTGCTCGACGTCGACCTGGTCCTGCTGGGCGGCCGCACGATCGCCGCCGCGCCCGACACCTTCGAACGCGGGGTCGCCGCCGTCCTCGACGAACGCGCCCGGCGCGCGGGCGGGGACGCGGTGCCGGTGCGGGTCGCCTCCGGCGGGGAGCGCGGGGTCGCCGAGGGGGCGGCTCAGCTGCTGCTGGCGCCGTTGTTCGGGCGGGGGGAGGGGTGAGGGCGGTGTGCCGGGGCTGATCGGCGTGCGCTGATGGCCGTGCGCTGGCTGATGGCCACGCACTGAGCGCCGTGCATCGATGGCCGTGCACCGGTCGTCGTGCATCGGCGGCCGTGCACCGGTGGTCGTGCACCGGTGGTCGTGCACCGGCGGCCCTGCACCGATGGTCGTGCACCGGCGGCCCTGCACCGGTGGTCGTGCATCGGCGGCCGTGCATTGGCGGCCGTGCATTGGCGGCCCTGCACCGGTGGTCGTGCATCGGCGGCCCTGCACCGGCGGCCATCCGCTGATCGAGGGGACTTGCGGGCCCGTACGGAATGGCGCCGCCCGGAAGCCGCCCCCGCCCGGCATGGTCATGTGTTTATGCGACTGCACTCACCCGCTCCCCTCTGCCTCGCAGCAGCCGCCCTCCTCGCCGCAGCGCCTCCGGTGCGCGCGGAACCTCCCGCCGCGCTCCCCAGCTGCGTCACCGACGACGGGACCTTCCCCCTCACCACGCGCCTCCACGGCGGCCCCGACTCCTACGCGGCCGGTGGCGGATTCGGCACCTGGCACCTGGACCTCACCAACACCACCGACCGGACCTGCACCCGCATCCACCCCGTCGTCGTCCTCGTCGACGGCAAGCGCGCCCTCAAGCCGTCCCAGCCCCGCCTGGAGTTCTACGGCGTCCCGGAAGGCGGCCGGAACGGCAGCCCGGACGGTGCCCGCCCGCACCCCGTCCGCTTCGAGACCACCGACGAGGACGAACTCGTCGGCGCCTTCGGCGGCTTCCCCGGCTTCACCGTCGGTCCCGGCAAGACCGTCACCGTGAAGGTCCGGCTCGCCGTCACCTCGGACGCCGTACCGAACGAGGTCACCGCCAACGCGGCCGTCGTGCAGCGCCACGACCGCGACGGCGACTGGGTCGGCCAGTCCAACGATTACCGCTTCACGATCGAATCCGACCCGGCCGACCCGGCTGCCTCGCCCGATGCGGCCGACCGTGACGGCTCCGCCGCCCCGAACGCCTCGGCGAGCCCCGGCACCGCCCGCAACCAGTTCACCCTCGCCGACGAACTCGCCCGCACCGGCCTCACCACACCCCACGGCGCCTCCCTCACCGCCACCGTGGCCATGCTCCTGGCCGGCGCCGCGCTGCTGGTCGCCCGCAGGCGCCGCTGAGCCGGTCCTCCCCGTCTGCGACGATCCCTGCGTGGACTACCCGAACGACCAGGCCCCCGGCGCCCCCGTCCGCGACGGCATCCCGGAGCACGGCCGGATCCCGAAGTACTACGCGGTGAAGGCCCGGCTCGACCACCTCATCGCAGAACTCGGCGAGGGCGACCCGCTCCCCACCGAGCGCGACCTCTCCGAGAGTTACGAGGTCGCTCGCGAGACCGTCCGGCAAGCGATCCGCGAGCTCGTACTGGAGGGGAAGCTGCGGCGGCAGGGGCGCGGCACGGTCGTCGCCGGACCCAAGCTCGAACAGCCCCTCTCCCTCGCCAGCTACACCGAGGGCGTACGGCGGCAGGGACGCACCCCGGGCCGTGCCCTCGTCACCCTCGACCGCTTCCCCTGCCCCGCCGCCCTCGCCGCCGAGACCGGCCTCGAACGCGGCGAACCCGTCTGGCACCTGGAGCGCGTCCTGCTCGCCGATGACGAGCGGGTCGGCCTGGAGAGCACCTACGTCGCCGTGGCCCGGGTGCCCCGTCTCGACGCCGACTTCGAGCCCGACTCCTCCTTCTACGCCTTCCTGCACCGGCAGGGCATCGCCTTCGGTGACGCCGACGAGCGCATCGAGACCGTGCTGGCCACCCCGCGCGAGGCGCTGCTCATCGGCACTCCGCCCGCGCTCCCGATGCTGCTGATCCACCGGGTGTCGAGGGACTCGGAGGGAAGGCCGCTGGAGCGGGTGCGGTCCCTTTACCGCGGCGACCGGTTCTCCTTCACCACGCACCTGCACGGCTGAAAAGTCCGAAAATACGCACACTTTGCCACCGTCATTAATGTCACGAACGCATAACGGGTCTAGCCCAAACGTGATGGCCAGTTCACGCTCTCGTTGTCAGCCGGATCCTTCCGGTTCCCCGATCCCGAGGAGCGTGGCCGTCGTGAGAGTGATAGTCGTCGGAGCCGGCGTGGTGGGCACCCTGCACGCCTGGCAGGCAGTGGAACGCGGCCACGAGGTCGTACAGATCGAGCGCGAGGCGGAGGCTCGCGGCGCCTCGCTGCGCAACTTCGGCCAGATCTGGGTGAGCGGCCGCGCGGGCGGCGAGGAACTTGCGACCGCCCTGCGGGCAAGGGAGCTGTGGGAGGAGATCGGGGCCCGCGTGCCGGGGCTCGGCTTCCGGCCGAACGGCTCCCTCACCCCCGTCCGCGGCGCCCTCGAACTCGCCGTCGCCGAGGTCGCCGTAGCGAGCGAGGACGCCGCCGCCCGCGGCCACAAGCTGCTGGCCCCCGACGAGGCGCGCACCCTGAACCCCGCCCTGCGCGGCGACTTCACCGCCGCCCTGTACTGCGAGCGGGACGCCGCCGTCGAGCCGCGCACCGCCCAACTCGCCCTGCGTGCCGAGCTGTTGAAGTCGCCGCACTACACCTTCCGGCCCGGCAGGGAGGTCCGCGAGGTCATCGGCCGGGGCGCCGTCCGCGACGACCACGGGGACGTGCACAGCGGCGACGTCGTCGTCCTGTGCACCGGTGCCTGGCTCGGCGGGCTGGTCCGCGAGCTGGTCGGCCCCGACCTCCCGGTGCGCCGCGTACGCCTGCAGATGATGCAGACCGACCCGCTGGGCGAGCCCCTCACCACGTCGGTCGCCGACGCGGACAGCTTCCGCTACTACCCGGCCTACGCCTGCGCCGAGCTGGACGCGCTCAACGCCGGTCAGCCGCAGGCCGAGACCGCCGCGGCCCACCGGATGCAGCTGCTCATGGTGCAGCGCGCCGACGGCGGGCTGACCATCGGCGACACCCACGAGTACGAGCACCCCTTCGCCTTCGACACCCTCGAGGACCCCTACGACCACCTCACCGAGGTCGTCGAGTCCCTCCTCGGCCGCCCGCTGCCGAAGGTCCGGCGCCGCTGGGCGGGGGTGTACGCGCAGTGCACCGACCCGGGCCGGGTCGTGCACCGGCAGCAGGTGCGCGACGGGGTGTGGCTGGTCACCGGGCCCGGCGGGCGCGGGATGACCTGCTCGCCGGCCATCGCCGAGACGACCGCGAACGAACTGGGTTGGTGACATACATGGCAGATCACACCCGAGAGATCCGAGACATCCGGCTCGTCGTCCTCGACATGGCCGGTACGACCGTCGCCGACGGCGGCCTCGTCGAGCAGGCCTTCGCGGCGGCCGCACGCCACCTCGGCGCGGATCCCGACTCGATGCTGGACCACGTCCGCGCCACCATGGGCGAGTCCAAGATCTCCGTCTTCCGGCACCTGTTCGGGGAGGAGCCGAAGGCCCAGGAGGCCAACAGGGCTTTCGAGGCGGCGTACGCCGAACTCGTCGACGGCGGCCGGGTCGCGGCCCTGCCCGGTGCGCGCGAGGCCATCGAGGCGCTCACGGCCCAGGGCCGCACGGTCGTGCTGACCACCGGCTTCGCCCGCCCCACGCAGGACGCGATCCTGACCGCGCTGGGCTGGCGCGACCTGGTCCCCCTCACCCTGTGCCCCGCCGACGCCGGGGGCCGGGGACGGCCGTATCCGGACATGGTCCTCACCGCGTTCCTGCGGACGGCGGCCGCCGAGGACGTCCGGCAGGTCGCGGTCGTCGGTGACACCTCGTACGACATGCTCAGCGGGGTCCGCGCGGGAGCGGGCGTCGTCGCCGGCGTCCTGACCGGCGCGCACGACACGGACGCGCTGCGGGCGGCCGGGGCGACCCATGTGCTGGGCGGCGTGGCGGAGTTGCCGGGAATGCTCACATGATCGGCGGCATCCGCTTCGACTCGGTGACGGTGGCCTACGACGGCAATGTCGTCCTCGACGCCCTCGACCTCACCGTCGAACCCGGTGAGGTGATGGCGCTGCTCGGGCCGTCCGGGTCCGGCAAGACCACCGCGCTGCGGGCGGTTGCCGGGTTCGTGCGACCGGCCTCCGGGCGGGTGTTCCTCGGCGGACAGGATGTGACGGACCTGCCGCCGTACCGGCGGGGCATCGGGATGGTCGTCCAGCAGTACGCCCTGTTCCCGCACATGAGGGTCGAGGAGAACGTCGCCTTCGGACTGAAGGCGCAGCGGGGGCGGACCAAGGTCCCCAAGGCCGAGATCCGCACCCGGGTCGCCGAGGCCCTGGAGATGACCGGCATGGCCGCCTACGCCCGCCGCTACCCGCGCGAGCTGTCCGGCGGCCAGCAGCAGCGTGTCGCCATCGCCCGCGCGCTCGCGATCCGCCCGGGCGTCCTCCTCCTCGACGAACCGCTCTCCGCCCTCGACGCCCGGCTCCGCTCGGACATGCTCGCCGAACTGGCCCGACTCCACCGCGAGTTGCCGGATGTGTCGATCCTGTATGTCACCCACGACCAGGTCGAGGCGCTGACCCTCGCCGACCGGATCGCGGTGATGGACCGGGCCCGGCTCCAGGCCTGCGGAACCCCGCGGGAGCTGTACCGGGCGCCGGCGAACGAGTTCACCGCCTCCTTCGTCGGCAACGCCAACCTGCTGCCGGTGACGGTCGGTTCGGGAGGCGGGGTGGTCTTCGGGGGCGGCGAGATCGAGGTCGGGACGGCGGGGGTGGCGCCGGGAGCGAAGGCCACGTTGTGCGTACGGCCCCACCTGGTCGGCCTCGGTGACGGGCCCAACCGGCTCTCCGGGACCGTGACGGAGATCCAGTGGCGCGGGTCCACCCATCGGCTGTACGTCGAGGTCGACGGCCGCCGGGTCATCGCCGACCTGCGGGAACTCAAGGCTCCGCCGGCCCACGGCGACGAGGTGACCCTGCACTTCTCCCCGGACGACGCGACGCTGCTGGCCGCAGGAGTGGGCCATGGCTGAGGTCGTTCGTCGGCTGCGGGTGCGTCGTGGCTGGTCGCGCCCGCGCGGCGGTAGCCGCACATCCAACACGGCCTCGCGCCCCTGGTTGGCTGCAGTCCCGCCTGTCGCCTTGCTCGCCGTCCTGTTCCTCTACCCCCTCGCCCTCGTCGTCCAGCAGTCCCTCCAGCCCGACACCGGCGGTACGTCCTTCCAGCCGTACGCCGACGTCTTCGCCTCCGACGCCTTCCGCGAGGCCCTGTGGACCACCGTCTGGCTGGCGGCCGGCTCGACCGTCGGATGCCTGGTCCTCGGGTTCGTGCTCGCGCTGGTCATCGCCTTCGTGCCCTTCCCCGGCGCGCGGGCGGTCGCCAGGTTCATCGACGTCTTCCTGTCCTTCCCCACCTTCCTGATCACGCTGGCCCTGCTCTTCGTCTACGGCACGGTCGGCATGGCCAACGGCCTGTGGACCGACCTCACCGGCGCCGCTGACGGCCCCTTCCAGTTCCTCACCACGCCCTGGGGCGTCCTCCTCGCCGAGATCACCTACTTCACGCCCTTCGTCGTACGACCGCTGCTCGCGGCCTTCTCCCAGCTCGACACCGCCCAGCTGGAGGCGGCCGGTTCGCTCGGCGCCCGCCCTGTGCGCATCGTCCGCCGCGTGATCCTCCCCGAGGCCCTGCCCGCCCTCGCCGCGGGCGGCAGCCTCGTGCTGGTCCTGTGCCTCAACGAGTTCGGGATCGTCCTGTTCACCGGCGCGAAAGGCGTCACCACCCTGCCGATGCTCGTCCACAGCAAGGCGATCCTGGAGTCCGACTACCCGGGCGCGTGCGTGGTCGCCGTCGTCAACGTCCTGATCTCCGTGGGCCTCTACGGCCTCTACCGGGTGGTGAGCCGCCGTGCTCGTGCATAGCCGCGGGGCGAAGTGGGCCGTATGGGCCCTGTTCCTCGTCCTCTTCCTGCCCCTGTTCGCCCTGCCGCTGCTCGTCGTCCTCGGCGCCTCCTTCGCCACCAACTGGTCGAGCGTGCTGCCGTCCGGTTTCACGACCGGCCACTACAGCGCCGCCACCCGAGGCGAGGCCCTCCAGGCCCTCACCACCAGCCTCCTCACGGCCGCCGCCGCGAGCCTGCTCGCCCTGACCGCCGGCACGTGGGCCGCGCTCGCCGCGGCCGGGCTGAAGGGGCGGTACCGCAGGGTCCTGGACGCGCTGTTCGTCCTCCCGGTCGCCGTCCCGTCGGTGGTCGTGGGCCTCGCGATCCTGGTCGCCTTCTCCAAGCCGCCGTTCCTGCTCAACGGCACCCGGGAGATCGTGATCCTCGCCCACACCGTCCTGGTCACCGCCTTCGCCCACCAGTCCGTGTCCGCCGCCCTCGCCCGCCTCGACCCGGCGTACGAGCAGGCCGCCGCCTCCCTCGGCGCCCGGCCCGCCCACGTCCTGTGGCGGGTCAGGCTCCCCCTCCTCCTGCCGTCGCTCACCGCCGCCGCGGGCTTGTGCTTCGCCCTGTCCATGGGCGAGTTGAGCGCCACGATGATGCTCTACCCGCCCGACTGGACCCCGCTGCCCGTCCTGATCTTCGCGGCCACCGACCGCGGCGCCCTCTTCGCCGGTTCCGCCCTCGCGGTCGTCCTGATGGCGGCGACCCTGCTCGCGCTGTTCGCCGTCTCCCGCGTGCGCACCAGAGCCTCGTACCGCTGACCCACCCCTCAAGCCCGACGCCCCCTCGCAAAAGTCCTCGATGACGCAAGGAGTTCACCCCGCCATGCCCAGAAACAGCCTCACGCTCGCGGTCGCCCTCTGCCTCCTCGCCACCCCGCTCCTGTCCGCCTGCGGCGGCAACTCCGCCGCATCCGACGAGAAGGTCGTCACCGTCTACAGCGCCGACGGCCTCAAGGGCGAGAACGGCGACGGCTGGTACGGCCGGGTCTTCAAGGACTTCGAGAACGAGACCGGCATCAAGGTCGAGTACGTCGAGGGCGGCTCGGGCGAGATGGTGCAGCGCGCCGCCCGCGAGAAGCCCAACCCGCAGGCCGACGTCCTCGTCACGCTCCCGCCGTTCATCCAGCAGGCCGACGGCAAGGGCCTGCTGCAGAAGTACGCCCCGAACGGATCCGACCAGGTCAGCGGTGCCGACAAGGGTGCCGACGGTACGTGGACGTCCGTCGTCAACAACTACTTCGGGTTCGTCTACAACAAGAAGGAGCTGAAGCAGCCGCCCACGACCTGGGAGGAGCTGCTGGACGGCACGTACAAGAACAAGCTCCAGTACTCCACGCCCGGTGTCGCCGGCGACGGAACCGCCGTCCTCATCAAGGCCATGCACGACTTTGACGGCGAGCGGTCCGCCATGGACTACCTCGGCAAGCTCCAGGCCAACAACGTCGGCCCCTCCGCCTCCACCGGCAAGCTCGCCCCCAAGGTCGACAAGGGCGAACTCCTCGTCGCCAACGGTGACGTCCAGATGAACTTCGCCCAGTCCAAGACCATGCCGAACCTCGGCATCTGGTTCCCGGCGAGGGAAGGCGGCAAGCCCACCACCTTCGCCCTGCCCTACGCCGCCGGCCTCGTCACCGGCGCCCCGCACACCGAGAACGGCAAGCAGCTCCTGGACTTCATGCTGAGCCGGCACGCCCAGCGGCAGGTCAGCGAGATCGGCGGCGGCTTCAGCGCCCGCCGGGACGTCAAGGCCACCGACGCCAACGCCGTCGCCCTCGCCGAACTCATGGACGGCGTCGAGGTCTTCGAGCCCGACTGGGGCGACATCGACGAGAACCTCACGACGTACGTCGACACCTGGAAGTCGGCCACCGGCAGCTGACCCGCCTCCTCGCAGCCACGCACCAAGGCCATATCACCAAGGGCCATATCACCAGGGCCCGCGCCCACCCGTCCAGGAGGATCACGTGACGTCACATCTGTCCCGCCGCACCGTCCTCACCACCACCGCGGCCACGGCCGCGACCCTCGCACTCGGCACCGCCGGCGCCTCCCAGACCCACGCCGTCCCCACGCTCCCGGCCGGCACCAGCAAGGACAAGGTGCTCGTCATCGGCATGGACGGGCTGCGCCACGACCGCATCGACGCGGCGAACGCCCCGCACCTGAAGGCGATGATGAGCGAGGGCACGTACGGCACCTCGCTGCTGTACGCGAACCCGATGGCCGCCACGTCCTCGGGCCCCGGCTGGTCGACCGTCTCCACCGGCGTGTGGCCCGACAAGCACGGCGTCAAGGACAACACCTTCGCGGGCAGGAAGTACGACCGGTACCCCGGGTTCCTCGCCCGCCTCGCCCAGGTCCGGCCCGAGCTGTCCACCTACGCGGCCGTCGACTGGAAGCCCCTGGACACCCAGGGCACCGTCACCCCCGGCGCGGACGCCAAGCTGGTCCTCGACGGCGACGCCGACGGCTACACCGGCCACGACGCCACCATCGCCGGCGAGGCCGAGGCCATCATCCGCGACCAGAACCCGGACGTCCTCTTCGTCTACTTCGGCCAGTCCGACATCGTCGGCCACAACCAGGGCGCGGGCAGCCAGGCCTATCTCGACCAGATCGCCGTCCAGGACGCCTACCTCGGCCGGCTGCGTGCCGCCATCAAGGCCCGGCCCACCTACGCCTCCGAGCGCTGGACCGTCCTCGTCGCCACCGACCACGGCCACCTCGACGCGGGCGGCCACGGCGGGTCCTCGATCGAGGAGCGGCGCACTTTCGTCCTCGCCACCGGGCCCGGTATCGCCGCGGGCGCCCGCCCCGTCGACACCCGGCTCGTGGACGTCGTACCCACCGTGTTCAAGCAGCTCGGCATCACCGTCGACCCCGCCTGGGGCCTGGACGGCAAGCCGGTCCAGGAGCGGTCCACCGACCCCTTCGACGCCCTCCAGCCCTCCCTGACCGGGCGGGTCGACGAGACCGGCGTCCCGGCCGGCGTGCTCGGCTTCACGCACACCCCGCCCAGCGGCTGGTCCGTCATCAACAACGCCATGGGCACCGGCGGGGTGACCGAGTGGCGCGGCTGGGCCTTCGCCACCGACGAGTTCTGGTCCCGCACCCAGCGCGACCAGTGGCGTGAGCTCAACGTCCGGGCGCGCGGGGTGTTCGCGGTCGCCGACTCCGACGAGTGGGCGGACAAGAACTTCTCCGGAACATACGACTCGACCCTGGTGACCCCTGCGTACGACGTCACCGGGAAGACCAGGGTGCGGCTGGACTTCACCACCTTCTACCGGCAGGAGGGCTCGCAGACGGCCCAGGTCCTCGTCTCCTTCAACGGATCCGCGCCCACCGTCGTCAAGAGCTACACCTCCGACGTCGTCTCGCAGCCCCAGTCGCTGACCCTCGACGTTCCCGCCGGGGCCGCCGGCGTTCACTTCCGGTTCCGCTACACCGGATCCAACAACTGGTACTGGGTGATCGACGGGGTCAGGATCAGCCACTCCTGATTACCCTGGGGGCGTCGGTACGCCGTGGTTCCGGCGCCCCCGCTCATCCCGCACGCAGGCCAGGAGCACAGCACCATGCCAGACCGCAAGCCCATCGAGTCATGGCTCACCGACATGGACGGTGTACTCATCCACGAGGGCGTACCGATCCCCGGCGCCGACGCCTTCATCAAGAAGCTGCGTGAGTCCGGCAAGCCCTTCCTCGTCCTCACCAACAACTCGATCTACACCCCGCGCGACCTGCACGCCCGGCTGAACCGCATGGGCCTGGAAGTGCCGATCGAGAACATCTGGACCTCGGCGCTGGCCACCGCCCAGTTCCTCGACGACCAGCGCCCCGGCGGCTCGGCGTACGTCCTCGGCGAGGCGGGCCTGACCACCGCGCTGCACGACATCGGCTACATCCTCACCGACCACGAGCCGGACTACGTCGTCCTCGGCGAGACCCGCACCTACTCCTTCGAGGCCATGACCAAGGCGGTCCGCCTCATCAACGACGGCGCCCGCTTCATCTGTACCAACCCCGACGAGACGGGGCCGTCGACCGAGGGGCCGCTGCCCGCGACCGGCGCGGTGGCCGCGCTGATCACCAAGGCGACCGGCAAGCAGCCCTACTTCGCGGGCAAGCCGAACCCGCTGATGATGCGGACCGGCCTGAACGCCATCGGCGCCCACTCCGAGACCAGCGCCATGATCGGCGACCGTATGGACACCGACGTGCTGGCCGGCATGGAGGCCGGGATGCAGACGTTCCTGGTGCTCACCGGCCTGACCCGGCCCGCACAGATCGAGAACTTCCCCTACCGGCCGTCCAAGGTCGTGGACTCGATCGCGGACCTCGTCGACCGGATCTGAGACTCAAACCCGGTCGGCCCGGAACACGACCCGTACGGAGCAGTCTTGCCCCGCTGAGGATGCGGGGCAGGTGCCCCGGGGGGAGTCTCCAGATATCTGGAGGTTCACGATGGGATCACTGCGGGTCACTCTCTGTACGATCGCCGCCCTGGGTGCGGTCGCCGCCACTCCGGCGGCATACGCGGCGGACGGGGACGGGGGTGTCTCGGTCAGTCCCGCGTCCCCCCGCCCCGGCGGCGACATCGCGCTGCGGATGAGCGGCTGCCCGGACAGGACCGCCATGGCCGTCTCCGCGGCGTTCGTCGCCGACGCGCGCCTCGCCGCCGGCGCCGACGGCACCCTCGTCGGCGAGAGCCGCATCCGTTCCACGCTCATGCCGGGCACGTACGACGTGAAGGTCACCTGCGGGGACGCGTCCCGCACCGGCGCCGTCACCGTCGTACGGCAGGGGGCGCAGCCGTCCGCCCCCGCCTCTCCCGTCGCCCCGGTCCCCGCCGGCGGCGGTGGCACCGCACACGCCGCCGTCGCGGACGCCCGCGCGGCCGGTCCCGGCACGGCGCACACCGTGATCGGGCTGGTTCTCGCGGGCGTCGCCGCCACCGCCGTGGCGCTGCGCAGCGCCCGCCGCAGACGCGAGCCCCGCTGACCATGGCCGAGCACGAACGCCCCGCGTACGGCGGCCGCCTCCTCATGGGCGTGGCCTGGGTCGTGCTGCTGCTCGGGCTGTGGCTGTGGGGGCGGGAGATCAGCGACGTACAGCAGGGCATATCCGCGCCCGTGTCGGGTGACGTCGCGGCGGTCGGACGGCCGCCGGAGGTGGAACTGCCGCCCGCGGCACGGCCGTTGGGGGACGCGCTGCCGCAGCGCCTCGACATCCCGGGCCTCGAGGTGCAGGCACCGGTGGTCGCCCGGGGACTCGATCCGCAGGGGGCGATCGATCCGCCGCCCTACGACCAGGCCGGCGCCGTGGGGTGGTACGCGGCCGGGGTGAAGCCGGGGGCCGCCGGGGCCGCGCTGATGGTGGGGCATGCCGACACCGAGACCCGGCCCGCCGTCTTCCACCGGATCAGCGCGCTCAAGCCGGGCGCGACGGTGCGGGTGCTCCGCGACGACGGCAGGCTCGCCGAGTTCACCGTGGACGACGTCCAGGTCGTCGCCCGCGACCGCTTCGACGCCCGGCAGGCCTACGGCGCCCACCGCTCCGGACGGGCCGAACTGCGCCTGATCACCTGCGGCGGCACCTTCGACCGGGCGACCCGCAGCTACACGGCGAACGTGATCGTCTCGGCGTACCTCACCGGCACGGGGCTGTGAGGGACCCGAGGCGTACCTGGCCCGGTCGACGACCCGCTCCCCCCGAAGCCGCCGACCGGGCCGGTCCTCGACCGCGCACGCACGGGCTGCGGGAGTAACCCGGCGACCGGCGCGGGAGGCCTTGTGTGACCAGAGGGGGCTCGTCCGACCGGGGGCTGGGGTCGTCCGGAGAAGACTGTAGAACTTTAGAACTGTAGAACGGATGACGGCCGGGGCCTAGAGGAAGGTCGAGGGGGGGCTACGCGCGTCCCTCGCCGCCGGCCCGCCCCGCCTCCCGGCGCAGCGCGGCGTCGTCCGCGACCCGGTCGATGACCGCCTGCGCGACCCGGTCCAGGGGCAGCCGGTGGCGGCGCGCGTACTGCCGCATCGCCACAAAGGCGTGGTCGGCCGCGGTGTTCCAGCGTTCGGCGAGCATGCCCTTGGCCTGCTCGATGCGCACCCTGCTGGACAGCGCCTGCTGCAACTGACCGGAGAGGGTGCGGCATTGGACGTACGTCGTGTTGTTCTGCAGTCCGAGGGCCGCGCAGTCGGCGATGACCTGGGCCAGGCGCAGCGCCGTACCGGTGTCGCGCTCGGCGGGGACGCCGGGGACGAAGACGTTGAGGGCGCCGAGCAGTTGCTGCCGGCGGCGCACGGGCACCGCGTAGGTGGCGGCGATGTCGTGGACGAGCGCTCGCTCGGTGAACTCCGGCCAGCGGGCGGCCGACCGGGCCGCCGTGATCGAGACCGGCGGCACCGGCCGGCCGGAGCTGTAGCTGTCCAGGCAGGGCCCGCCGTCGCGCTGGACCTCCAGCAGTTCCGTCGCGGCCTGCCGATGCGCGCCGCTCGCCGCCAGCGACACCGTCCGGCCCTCGTCGATCAGCATGAACCCGGCGGCCTGTGCGGACAGTAACCGCACACAGTGGTCGGCGACGCGTTGTAAGTAACGCACGGCCTCGAAGTCGTCGACGAGGGTGTCCGCCGACTCCACCAACGCCTGTGCCAGCCGGATCTCCCGGGTGTACTGGTGCATGACCGCACACTCCCCTTCCCCTGTTCCCGCGTTCCCCTGTTCCCTGGGGATGCCGCCCCCTGCGGGCGTGCCCCCCACCCCGCTCGTAGGAGCCGTCATAGTGGCTGTAACAGCTCTCCGACAAGGCTCGGCGACCTCGTATGCCCCACGACACGTATGTCAGGATTGACCCTTGGAACAGTGCACCCGAGGGGGAGCTGGATGTACCTGAAGAGGGGGGCCTGGAGGGGCGCTCGCGCGCGGACGTCCGCGGTGGTGTTGGGGGCGGCACTGCTGATCGCGGGCTGTTCATCCTCCGGGGACGGCGAAGAACCGGCGGACAACGCCGGCGCCGGGATCAGCCAACAGCCCAAGGCAACCGATCCGTTCTGGGTGAACCCGGACGGCAACGCGGCAGAGCAGCTGGCGGCCTTCGTGAAGGCCGGCAAGAAGGAGGACGCCGAGCAGATCCGCAAGATAGCGGAACAGCCGACGGGCGAGTGGATCAGCCCGGAGAGCCCGGAAGAGCAGGCACGCGGCTTCACCGAGGCCGCCGACAAGGCGGGCCGTACGGCGCTGCTCGTCCTCTACAACATCCCGCACCGCGACTGCGGCCAGTTCTCGGAGGGCGGCGCCGCCGACGGCAACGCCTACCGGGCGTTCGTCGACAGCGTCGCCAAGGGCATCGGCGACCGCGATGCGACGGTGATCCTGGAGCCGGACGCGGTGCTGCACATGGTGGACAACTGCACGGCGCAGGAGTACCACGAGGAGCGCTACGACCTCCTGAGCGGTGCCGTCGCCAAGCTCAAGTCCCTGAAGAACACCAAGGTCTACCTGGACGCGGGCAACGCCGGCTGGGGCCACCCCGACCAGATCTTCGAGCCCCTGAAGCGGGCGGGCATCGACCAGGCCGACGGCTTCTCGGTCAACGTGTCCAACTTCTACACGACCCAGGACTCGATCGCGTACGGCAAGGAGCTCTCCGCCAAGGTGGGCGACAAGCCCTTCGTCATCGACACCAGCCGCAACGGCAACGGCCCCTACACCGAGGGCAACCCGGACGAACGCTGGTGCAACCCGCCGGGCCGCGCGCTGGGCGAGACCCCGACGACCAAGACGGCGGACCCGCTGGTCGACGCCTACGTCTGGGTCAAGCGCCCGGGCGAGTCGGACGGCGAGTGCAAGGGCGGGCCGAAGGCGGGGGAGTGGTGGGCGCAGTACGCCCTGAACTTGGCGAAGGCCAGTAAGTAGGCCCTGCACAGCCCGTACACGCCTTGGGGGCGCCCTCCGTGACGGAGGGCGCCCCCAAGTGCTTGCCGGCTCGCTAGGGGACTCTCACCCACTGCGCCTTCGACGGCGTCCCCTGATCATCCGTCACGAACAGCATGTACCACCCCGACGGCACCAGATTCCGGTTCGTCGGCACACTCACCGTGAGCTTGTCGCCGGACTTCTTGAAGTCCAGCGCGACCGACCGCTGATCCACGTCCGTGACGTGCGTCGACGCGCTCGGCCGGATCAGCCGCACGTTCTCGATGGACGAGGCGTGCTGCGAGGTGAACGTGCCCGTCCCGCCGCGCTTGATGGTCTGCGGTCCGCCCGACAACGACGGCTGCGCGTCCCGGTACAGATACGGCGGCGTGTAGATCTCGATCCGCTGCTCGAACTTGCCCGGCTTGGTGTTGGCCGCGTCGGCGTACAGCGAGTCCGAGCCGAAGAACATCACGCGGCCGTCCGGCAGCAGGATCGACCCCGAGTGGTAGTTGCGGCCCACCAGAGGGTCGGCGACCTTCTCAAGGCTGCCCGTGTCCGGGTGGTAGATCCGCGCCTGGAGGATGTTGGAGTCGCCGCGGCCCCGGTAGTCCTCGGAACCGCCCGACACCAGCACGGTGTCGTCGGGCAGCACCGACGCCTGCGGATACCGCGTGCCCTTCTCCAGCGACGGCCCGTCCACGAACTTCGGGTCGTTCGCCTTGAGGTCGATGATCCGCGTCTTGTTGCTGGAGTCCTTGGACTCGCCGACGCCACCGCCGCCGATCACCATGTACTTCTCGTCCTGCGCCGGCGGCAGCAGCACCGTGCCCGAGGTCTCCATCAGCTTGGAGTCGCTCAGCCCGGGCAGCTTGCTGAACTTGTTGGTGTCGACGTCCCAGATGCCCGGGTCGCGGCCCACGTCGTCAGGACCGTAGCCCGCGTTGGAACCCGAGTAGAAGATCTTGCCGTTCTCCAGCGGGAACAGCGCCGGATACGTCGGGAACTGCCGGACCTTCTGCAGGTACGTCCACTTCTTGGTCTTCGGGTCGTACACCTCGTTCTTGCCCGGCACCAGCTGGCCGATGTCGTCGAGGCCGGAGACGCTGAGGATCTTGCCGTCGCTCAGGGTGGTGAGCGTCGGGTACCAGCGGGCCTCGTGCATCGGGTCGACCTTGATGTACTTCTCGGCGACCGGGTCGAACTCGTAGGCGTCCCGGATGCCCTGGAAGTCCTTCTTGTCGAGGGCGAGCTTCTGCGCGATGCCGTACGTGTTGCGCGCGTCGGTGCCGCTCAGGCCCTGGATGCGGTAGTTGTCCTGGGTGCCGGTCTCGTACTTGGCGCCCTTCTTCTGCGCCTCGACGTAGATCCGGCCGAGACCGGGGTCGTTGCGCAGGAACTTGCCGGTCGCCTTGTCGAAGACCTTCTTCGCGCGCGGCACCAGCACCGGGTCCTTGGAGACGAAGGTCTTGCCGTTCTCCTTGCCGGTGAACTTGGTGCCTGCGGGCAGCGTGATCGGCCGGTCCGGGTTCTCGTTATGGACGATCATCAGGCCGCCGGCCTTGGTGACGTCACCCTTGAGTTTCTCGTACCGCTTCGTGCCGCCCGCGATCAGCAGGTTGCCGTTGGACAGCTGGGTGTGGCCCGTGCAGAACAGGTCGTTCGGCGTCGGCACCTTCTTGATCGTGCCCTTGACCGGGTCCCAGATCCGGGTGTCGTACTTCTTCGCGTCGAAGTTGTCCTGGTTGTTGCCCGAGCCCGCGATCAGCAGCACCTTGCCGGTGTGCAGGAGCGCCGCATGGATGGTGTTCTGGCGGTACTCCTCAGGGAAGTCGACGATCTCCCACTTGCCGTTCTCGGCTTTGTACTCGGGCTTGTTGATTTGGTACTGGTGGTATTTCTCGGTGCCGACGCGGTACAGCCACGGCCCGTTCATTCCGGCCAGCGCGAGTACCACCGCCGTACCTATCGCGAGTCGACGGGCGCGGCGGCGGCCTGCACGGTCGTTCATTCCTTACGTCCCCCAAGTCCACCAAGGGCGATCTGCATGGTCTGGTCGGTGCCGCTGCCGGAAGAAGCGGCCCAACTCGGTTTGTGCTGCGGGGCATGCGGGGCGTGCGGCGCATGCGGGGTGTGCCCGGCGTGCGGCGTGTGCTGCCCGGACAGCGGTTGCGGATGTGGCTCCGGCTGGTACGACGCGGGCTGATACGCCGCGGGCTGAGCCGGCGCCGGCTGGGCCGGGACGGTCGCCGCGGGCCTCTTCTTCTCCTGCCGCAGCATGTAGCGCCAGGCGAAGATCGGCGTCGCGGTGATCAGCATGGCGAACGTCGCCCAGGTGATCATCGCGGGGTGCGAGTGCCCGTACACGAACCCGGCGGCGATGGACGCGCCGAAGATCACGATGAAGTACCAGTGGTACCGGAAGGTCGCGAACCACCTGTCGGGGCTGGCGGAATCGCCCTTGGGCGTGACGACGAACTTGCTCTTGCGACGCAGCACGGAGTCGAAGAACGCCTTCGCGTACAGCGGCGCCGACAGCGCGGACATCACCATGCCGGCCACACCGCCGGAGCCCTCCGGCTCGTGCGGCGAGACGTTGTGCCGGCGGTTCCAGACGTAGAGGCCGATCTGCAGCGCGGAGGCGTTGCCGTAGAGCATCAGCCAGATCGTCGGGTCGATGTTCACACCCGAGGCGCCCAGGCCCAGGAACAGCGCACAACTCAGCGCCGCCAGGATCCAGTTGAGGGCCGACATCGGGTAGAAGATGATCATCATCGTGTAGTTGAAGAGCTTGCTCGGCGGCAGCGAGTACCAGCCCTTCCAGTACTGCTTGAGGATCGTCTCGTACGTCCCTCGCGACCAGCGCATCTGCTGGGTGAAGAAGTCCGTCCAGGCGCTCGGGCCCTCACCGACGGCGAGCACGTCCGGCGTGTACACGGACCGCCACTTCTTGCCCGTGGCCGGGTTCTTGTGGCGGTGGATCTCGAAGCCGGTCGCCATGTCCTCGGTGATCGAGTCGTACAGGCCGCCGATCTGCTTGAGTGCCTTGATGCGTACGGCATTCGACGTACCCACGAACATCGGGGCGCCGTAGCGGTTGCCGGCGCGCTGGATGAGGGCGTGGAAGAGGAACTGCTGCGACTCGGCGGCCTTGGTGACGAAGTTGTCGTAGTTGCCGTAGACCTGGGGGCCGATGACGAAGCCGACGTTCGGGTCGCGGAAGAAGCCGAGCATCCGCTCCAGGTAGTTGGGCAGCGGCACGTGGTCGGTGTCGACCGAGGCGAAGAAGTCGTAGTCGTCGCCGTGCGCGTCGAGCCAGGCGTTGTAGTTGCCGTGCTTGGTCTTGGCGCGGTGCGGGCCCTTGGCCTGGTTCCACTTGGCGATGCCCTTGCGGGAGAAGTGGTGCACGCCGAGCCGGGCGCAGACCTCCTTGACCTCCGGGTCGTCGCCCTCGTCGAGCAGCCAGACGTGCATCAGACCCCGGTGGCGCAGCTTGACGGCCGCCTCCAGGGTCTTCGTCACCATCTCCAGCGGTTCCTTGCCGGGCACGAAGGAGGTGAGGAAGGCCACTCTCGTGCCGGTCTCCGGCACCACCGGGATCGGGTCGCGGGCGACCAGCGTGGCGTGCGCGTTCGACAGCACGTTCATGCAGCGGAAGAACTCGATCAGACCGATCGAGACCAGCATGACCATGTCGAGCGCCGGCAGGAAGTCGAAGGCGGGATAGTCCCGTTCGGTCCAGTGCTCGGGCTGCAGCAGCCAGAACAGCAGGACCAGCGACAGCAGCGGAGCGGCCGCCAGCATCAGGGCGACCCTGATCCGGTGCGGCTCCTGCGAGATCAAAGAGCGGTACTGGACCCGGTACGGCTTGTTCGGGTCGGGCTGCGTGAGGGGGCCGGCCAACCGGCTGTAGTGCTCGTAGTCGTACTTCGGCAGCGTCTTCTTGATCCGGCGGAACGCGCCGGTCCGAGTCTGCGAAGGCACCCTGAGCTGAGTTGTCTGAGACGGGTCGTAGTTCTGCCGGGCGCCCGTCGGCGTCGACGTCATGAGTCATCCCCCCACACGCAGGTCACCGCGTGTCTGTCGGTTCCTTTACGACTGCTCCGGTCCCCCTCGACCTTCCACAGGCGTATCAGTGGTGGGCCGCAGTCACCACATCTTCTCCACCATAGACATGGAACAGCGACCTTCCGGTTGCATCATGCCCCCCTCGGCATGCGGTCATGAACGGGGCCCCCTATGCCCCGGCGAAAACCGGCAACCGGCTCCTTGCCCCCCAACTACCGCGTATCGGCGGCATCTTGAAAAACCAACCACCAGGTTCTACGTCGTTCCACATGATCGCAAGATGCGAAACGAGGTGTTTACCGGTCATACGCGCTCATTGTGGCACCTGTGGGGGTGTTGTGTACCCGTTGTGGATACGCGGGCGCGGATGTTGCCGAAGTGCTCTCTTATGGCCTCCTCTGCCCGTATCGCATCGTCCGACCGCACCGCGTCCACGATCTCCCGGTGCTGCCGGCAGGTGACCAGCGGATCCTGCGGCGCGCCCCCGAGGTCGGTGTGGACGCGGTGGAAGGCGTCCCAGAACGCCTCCATGACCTCGCCCAGCAGCGCGTTGTCCAGCCCTCGGTAGAGAGTGGCGTGAAACGCCCGGTCGGTCTCGGCGATGCCGTCGCCGCCGTGCGCTGCCTGCTCTTCCATACGGTCGACGAGCGCGTCCAGTTCAACGAGGTCGGCGTCCGGGATCCGTCCCGCGAGCCGGGCCACCAGCCCCGTCTCCACGGCCTCCCGCAACTGCACCAGCTGGAGCAGGGTGTCCTCGCCCCGGTAGTGCCCGGCGACGGTGCGGAAGGTGAGGCCCTCGATCATCGGAGCCAGGGACATCGTGCCGACGTACGTCCCGAACCCGTGCCGGATCTCGACGATGCCTATCGCCTGCAGCCCCTTGAGCGCCTCGCGCACGGAGTTCCGGCTGGCACCGAGATGCGCCATCAGCTCCGGCTCCGTCGGCAGCGGGGCCCCGGAGGGCAGCCTGCGGTCGATGATGAGCTTCTTGATCCGCTCCTGGAGATCTCGCGCTGCCATGGCCAGAGGGTATCCGGCCAAACACACCGGAAGCCCCTCGCTTGCACGAGGGGCTTCCGGACTGGCGGGGGTGCGGGCGGCAGAGCCCGAAAAGCGAAGGCCCCCGCGGTCTGCGAGGGGCCTTGCTGTCTGTGCGCCGCCAGGGACTCGAACCCCGGACCCGCTGATGCTGCATTTCCCGGGGGTTAACCCCCGGACCCCCAGCCGTTCTGCGGTGCCGGGGAGGGCTCGCCCGAAAAGCGAGGGCCCCCCGCGGTCTGCGAGGGGCCTTGCTGTCTGTGCGCCGCCAGGGACTCGAACCCCGGACCCGCTGATTAAGAGTCAGCTGCTCTAACCAACTGAGCTAGCGGCGCGTGCTGACGTCGTTAACTCTACATGACCTCCAGGGGTGGTCCTGACCGCGGGCGCGGGGTGGCCGGGGGAGGCGGGGGCGGCCGTAAACCATTCGGACCGTCAACATGCGAGTCCGGAAGACAGTTGTGAAACTGACGGAGTGTGCAGCCGCGGACATGTGCAACTGGAGTGTGAGGGGAATCGCATGGAGGCTCGGGCTCCGGTATTCGAGGAATTCGATCCGGCGAGTGACTGCGACTGCCCCGGATGCGTTCACTGGCGACGCGTTCTGCCGCATTCCACGACCGGCCGCCACCCGGCGGCGCACCGGGCGCTGATCCTCGCCGCAGCCGCCTCCACCACCCTCGCCGTCGGTCACACGGCCCCGGCCCTCGCCGCCTCCCACGCCCCCGACCGGCCGGGCGTTCCCGCAGGTGACGAGCCCGAGACGCCCCAGGGCGGCAAGGCTCCGCTGCACGGCCCGGGCGGGAGGCCGGTCAAGCCGGGCGGCGTGGCCGAGGCGCCCGCGGTCACCCGCGCGGAGATCATCAGGCGGGCCAAGAAATGGGTCGCCGCGAGGGTGCCGTACAGCATGTCCAAGTACTGGTCGGACGGATACCGGCAGGACTGTTCCGGCTTCGTCTCGATGGCCTGGAAGCTGCCCGGGAACGAATGGACCGGCAGCCTCGATCAGTACGGCGTACGCATCTCCAAGGAGGACCTGCAGCCCGGTGACATTCTGCTGTTCCACAATCCTGCGGACCCCGAGAAAGGCTCGCACGTCGTCATTTTCGGCGGCTGGACGGACTACACGCACACCTACTACATCGCCTACGAGTCGACCCGCCCGCATGCCCGCCGGCAGGCCACCCCATACGCCTACTGGAGCCACTCCGGCCGCTATCTGGCCTACCGATACAAGGGCCTCGTGGGCGGCGCGACAGGTGGAAAACCGGACTCCGGACACTCGGACACCGGAGAGTCGGACACCGGGCAGCCGGACACCGCCAAGCCGGAGGATCCCAAGCGCGAGGCGCCCTACCCGGGACGGGCGCATTTCGGTCCCGGGGCCAACAACAAGTACGTCACCCAGTTGGGCCGCATGCTCGTCGCGCGCGGCGCCGGCCGGTACTACACGGTGGGGCCGGGCCCGCGTTGGTCGGAGACGGATCGCAGGGCCACGCGGGCCTTCCAGCTGGCGCAGGGCTGGCGGGGCCGGGACGCGGACGGGTTTCCGGGGCCGCAGACGTGGGCGCTGCTGGTGACGGGCAAGGGCAGGAGCATCCAGGCGACGTGGCTGGGCGGGCACGGTGCCCCCGCATCACCCGCGTCGCCCGTGTCTCCGGCGTCGCACGGGGTGCCGGGTTATCCGGGGCGGGCGAAGTTCCGGCCGGGCGTCAGCAACAAGTACGTCACCCAGCTCGGCAAGCAGCTGGTGAAGAAGGGGTTCGGCAAGCACTACAAGACCGGGCCGGGGCCGCGCTGGGGCGAGGCGGACCGGCGCGGCGTCGAGGCGTTCCAGCGCGCCCAGGGCTGGCGGGGCGGCGCGGCGGACGGCTATCCGGGGCCGGAGACCTGGCGGCGGCTCTTCTCGTGACCCGACATCGCGACCACCACTGTTGTGACGCATCTGGCGCGGAGGCTGGAGGCACGCATGACCACGACCACTTCACCCACGCCCGAGCCCGAGGGGCCCGCCGGGTCGGCCGAGGGGCCTGCCCGGTCCACCCGGCTGATCCAGAACGAGGGGACCACCGAGATCCCCGTCCATCTGCTGTTCCGTGACGACTCCGACCCGGTGTCCGTCCCGCTCAGGCCGACGGTCGTGGCGCGCCGGCAGGGCACGGGGGAGCAGCCGCGCCTGCGCCGCCCGGTGCAGCCGAAGCCGCCTCCCGAGCCGGAGGTCGACCCCGAGCTGGTGGAGCGGCCCGCGCGGGTGCTGCCCGGATCGGCGGGGGTGTTCGCCGGGGCGTGCGGGGCGGCCGGATGCCTGGCCACCTCGTGGTGGGCGGGGGTGCTGCCGCCGCTGGTGGTGGAGGCGCTGCGACTGCCGGCGTCCGCGGCGGGGCTGGGGCCTGCGCAGTGGGCGGCGTACACAGGAGCCGGGGCCCTCGGGCTCGTCGGCCTCGGCGGGCTGGCGCGGGGGCGGACCGGGCGGGCCTGGGTGCTCGGGCTGTTCGGCGGCTACCGGGGGACGGTCCGGCGCACCGGTCTGCTGTGGGTCAACCCGCTGCTGCTGCGCCGCCGGGTCGACGTACGGCTGCGGCACTGGCGGAGCGAGCCGATGCAGGCGGCCGACGGCAACGGGGTCGCGCTGCGCGTGGTCGTGCTGGTGGTGTGGCGGGTGCGGGACACCGCGCGGGCCACGCTCGGGGTGGAGGACCATGAGACGTATCTGCGCGAGTGCGTCGAGGCGGCGCTGGCCCGGGTGCCGGTGGAGATGCCGGGCGCCTCGCGGGTGTCCGTCGAGTTGGCCGGGGACGCGTTGACGCGGTTGGTGGTGCGGGACGCGGGGGCGGTCGGGCTCGAGGTGTTCTCGGTGCGGCCGGTGCGGGTGGAGTACGCCCCCGAGGTCGCCGCCGCCATGCACCGCCGCAGTATCGCCGCGCTGGACGCGCAGCACCGGGCGACCATGCTCACCTCGGTCGTCGACTCGGTGGAGGACACGGTGACCCGGCTGACCGTGCGGGGCCTGGTCGAGCTCGACGATTACGAACGCAAGGCGCTGGTCAAGGACTTGACGGTGGCGTTCTGCGCGGGGCGGGGGGAGGCGGCCACCTAGACATTCACCTGGCGGCGACATTTCACCTGATGGCGACATTCGCCTGACGGCCCGTCGAACATCTCCCCCGATTGGTATGGACATGTTCAAGGATCAGCAATAATCTGGGACTTGGTCTAGACCTGCAAGCTCACCGAACTTCCCCCACGTTCCCAGGAGCAGCAGCATGCGCAGAAGGACCAAGTGGTACGCCGCCGCACTCGGACTCACCACGGCCGGGGCCCTCGTGCTCTCCACCGGAGGCGCCAGCGGCCACGGCTACACCGACCTCCCCATCAGCCGGCAGAAGCTCTGCCAGAACGGCACCGTCACCAACTGTGGCTCGATCCAGTGGGAGCCGCAGAGCGTCGAGGGCCCGAAGGGCTTCCCCGGCTCAGGGCCGGCCGACGGTCAGATATGCAACGCCGGGCTGGGCCAGTTCAGCCAGCTCAGCGCGCCACGGACACCGTCCGGCGGCGCATGGCCGGCCACCAAGGTGACGGGCGGCCAGAGCTACACGTTCCGCTGGCAGTTCACCGCCATGCACGCCACGACCGACTTCAAGTACTACGTCACCAAGCCGGGCTGGAACCAGAACCACAACCTGGCCCGCTCCGACCTCAACCTCACCCCGTTCCTGACGGTGCCGTACAACGGTCAGCGGCCGCCGGCGACGCTCTCCCACAGCGGCACGCTGCCGTCCGGGCTGAGCGGCCGGCACGTGATCCTCGCGGTGTGGACGATCGCCGACACGGGCAACGCCTTCTACGCGTGCTCGGACGTCACGTTCTGAGCGCTCTGATCCGGCTGTGGATCTCTGAGCGTTACTTGAGACAAGTGTGCTTCCCCCGGGGGTAGGTTCCCCACGACCAGCAGTATCTGACCTCGGGGGAAGCGCCATGGACCTCTTTTTCTACGCCGTGCCCAGCCTCATGCTGGCCTTCGTCCTCTTCGGCGCGTACCGCGTGATGCGCCGCTCGCTGCAGATCCGCAGTGCCTGGAACAGCGGGCTGACGGCGGAGGGGCGCTGTCTGCGGATGTTCACGACGACGCACGGGGGCAGCAATGACTCGTCCGTGCACACCACGCTGCACCACGTCTACGAGTTCACCGCACGTGACGGCCGAGTCGTCCGCTTCGAGGAGGAGAACGGCCCGGCGACGACGGTGGAGGGCGACTTCGTCACCGTCTACTACGCCGAGGGTCACGAGGTGGTCGCCACGGCCAAGGCCCCGGGCCGCGCCAAGCTGGCGGCGTCCACCATCGCCATCCTGGCGTTCCTCGGGGTGTTCGCGGTGTTCTGCATCGGCTTCATGGTCACGTACAGCCAGGTGTTCGACGGCTTCGGCTTCGAATTCGGCGAAGGCGCCGACGACACCCCCGACACCCCCGACACCGTCGTCATCGACGGCGTCACGATGACCCCGTGACCCGTAACCCCATGACCCTCCACATCTGACGCTCCATCAACTACCGTGCGCCGCCATGGAGTCCAACAGGCGTACGGTCGCGGAACTCGTCGCCCGCGGATGGGGCGACCACCGTCCGGGGCTGTGGTGCGAAGGGCGGGCGCTTACCCATCACCAGGTGGCGGCGGGCGCCGCGGCCCGGGCAGCCCTGCTGGCCGACCTGGTGCCGCCCCGCTCGCACGTCGGGGTGCTGCTCGACAACACCCCTGAATACCCCCTGTGGTTGAGCGCGGCGGCCCTCGCCCGCGCCGCCGTCGCCGGCATCAACGCCACCCGCCGCGGCCCCGAACTCGCCCGCGACATCCTGCACACCGAGTGCCGGGTCCTGGTCACCGAACAGGCCCACCTGCCGCTGCTCGCCGGCCTCGACCTGCCATGGGGGTCCCCCCGCGCGAGCGAATTCGAGCGTGGGGGAGTGCGTCTGCTGCTGACCGGCGGGGAGGAGTACGACGCCCTGCTCGCGCCGTACGCCGACGCCCGGCCCGACGCCTCCCGCGCCACCCCGCACGACCGGCTCCTGCTGTACTTCACCTCCGGCTCGACCGGCGCCCCCAAGGCCGCGATCTGCACCCAGGGGCGGCTGGCGGCCGCCGGGCGCTCCCTGGCCGACCAGTTCCGGGTGCGCCCCGACGACGTGCACTACATCTGCATGCCGATGTTCCACGGCAACGCGGTGATCGCCGACTGGGCGCCCGCCCTCGCGGCCGGCGCGGGCGTGGCGCTGCGGCGGCGGTTCTCGGCGTCGGGGTTCCTGGACGACGTGCGGGCGTACGGGGCGACGTACTTCACCTACGTGGGCCGGGCGATCCAGTACCTCCTCGCCACCGAGCCGCGCCCCGACGACCGGGACCATGCGCTGCGGCTCGGCTTCGGCACGGAGGCGGGCGCCGTGGACGCCGCCGCCTTCGAGCGGCGGTTCGGGGCGCGGCTGGTGGAGGGGTACGGCTCGTCGGAGGGCGGGGCCGCCGTGCAGTGGTCGCCGGGGACGCCGCCGGGGGCCGTGGGGCGGGCGGCGCCGGGGCTCGTCGTACTCGATCCGGAGACCTGTGTGGAGTGCCCGCCCGCTGTCTTCGATGCGGGCGGGCGGCTGGTCAACGGGGACGAGGCCATCGGGGAGCTGGTCAACCGGGGGCCGAACCCCTTCGAGGGGTACTGGCGCAATGCCGAGGCGGAGGCGGAGCGGCGGCGGGAGGGCTGGTACTGGACGGGGGATCTGTTCTGCCGGGACGCCGACGGCTATCTGTACTTCGCGGGGCGCGGCGACGACCGGCTCCGGGTCGACGGGGAGAACCTGTCCGCCGCGATGATCGAGAACATCCTCGCCCGGTACGAGGGTGCGCTCGCCGTCGCCGTGTACGCGGTGCCGGATCCGGTGACCGGGGACCAGGTCATGGCGACGATCGCGGGGGAGTTCGAGCCGGAGGGCTTCGCCACGTTCCTGCTCGCCCAGCCCGATCTGGGGACGAAGATGGCGCCCCGGTTCGTGCGGGTGGTGGAGCGGATGCCGGTGACCGCCACGAACAAGATCCAGCGGGCGGGGCTGAGGCGCGAGGGGCTGCGGTGTGCCGATCCGGTGTGGTGGCGGCCGGCCGTGGAGCGGACGTACCGGCGGCTGACCGAGGCGGATGTCCTGGCACACGTCGAAGGGCCCCTCGCTCCCACGAGAGGCCCTTCGGAGGTGCGCCGCCAGGGACTCGAACCCCGGACCCGCTGATTAAGAGTCAGCTGCTCTAACCAACTGAGCTAGCGGCGCATGACCCTCGCCGACCGCGTTCCGAGTGGGTTCGCGGCTGGCGACGAAGAAAATACTACCTGGTCCGCGGGCGTGCTTCTGACCACCCCGGACCAGGTGTGGAAACACCGGGGACAGTCCTAGATCGCCAGCGACAGCAGCACCGGCGCCGCGTTCCGGTTCAGGGTGTCCGCCGCCTGGCGCAGCCGGTGTGCGTGCTCGACCGGGAGTGACAGGGCCAGGCAGCCCACCGAGGATCCGGCGGTGATCGGGACCGCCGCGCACACCGTGCCCACCGCGTACTCCTGGAGGTCGAGGTGGGGGACGGTCGGCGGCTGGGACTCCAGGCGGGAGAGCAGGACCTTGTCGCTGGTGATCGTGCGTGAGGTGAGGCGGGCCATCTTGTGGCGGGAGAGATGGTCGCGTCGGCCGTTGTGGTCGAGCTGCCCGAGCAGGCTCTTGCCGATCGCGGTGGCGTGGGCGGAGAAGCGGAAGTCGACCCACTCGTTGACCACGGGCGTGGCCGGGCCGGCGGCGTACTGGTCGATCTTGACCTCTCCGTCGACGTACCGGCTGATGTAGACGGCGGCACCGACCGAGTCGCGCAGCCGGTCGAGGGTGCGCTGGAGGGTCTCGCGCAGGGCCTGCTCGCGGCCCTGCGCGGAACCGAGGCGGGCCAGGGCCTCGCCCGTGACGTACGCCCCGTCGGCGATCTGCTCGACGTAGCCCTCGCGGCGCAGCATCAGCAGGAGGCTGGTCAGGCGCTCCGAGGTGATGCCGGTGTGCCGGGTGAGCTCGGCGTCGGTGACTCCGGTGCTGTGCCGCGCCACGGTCTCCAGGACGCGCAGGGCGTCCTGGGCCGAGTGGTACGGCGTCGTCGGCTCGTGCTGCAGCGCCACGGTTCCCCCTGCGGTCGCACGTCGCTTCTCGTTCCCTCGTCGACTGGGCCGGGTTCGAGTCAGCCAATCTCCTTCACGATAACGGGCAAGAGGCTTGTAGTGAGCGCTTGTTGACGAGATTGCGACGCCCTCAACTGCGGGGCTAGCACTCTGGCATATGCCGAGGTCATGAGCCCCGCGAAGAGTCACAGCACAGCGCTGAGAAACTCCCGTGTGCGGTCCTTCTCGGGGTCGTTGAAAATCTTCTCGGGCACGCCGGATTCGATGACCCGGCCGGAGTCGAACATCAGGACCTGGTCCGAGATGTCCCGGGCGAAATTCATCTCGTGGGTCACACAGAGCATGGTGATGTCGGTGGTGCGGGCGATGTCCCGCAGCACGTCGAGGACGCCCGCGACCAGCTCCGGGTCCAGCGCCGAGGTCACCTCGTCCAGCAGCAGCACCTGCGGCCGCATGGCCAGCGCGCGGGCGATCGCCACCCGCTGCTGCTGGCCGCCGGACAGCTGGGTCGGGCGGGCGTCGCACTTGTCGGCGAGGCCCACCATGTCCAGCAGCTCACGGGCGCGCGCCTCCGCCTCGTCCTTGGACATGCCGAGGACGGTGACCGGGGCCTCGGTGATGTTGCGCAGCACCGACATGTTCGGGAACAGGTTGAACTGCTGGAAGACCATGCCGATCTTCTTGCGGACCTCGCGGACCTGCTTCTCCGGGGCCGGGAAGAGTTTGTCCCCGGCGACCGTGATCGTGCCCTCGTCCGGCTTGGCCAGGGTCATCAGCAGCCGCAGGATCGTCGTCTTGCCGGAGCCGGACGGGCCGATCAGGGTGACGTGCTTGCCGGACTCGACGGAGAAGTCGAGCTCGTCGAGCACCGTGTTGGACCCGAAGCGCTTGGTGACGTGGTCGAAGCGGATCAGTTCGCTGCCGTCCACCGGCGGGTTGGCGCTCGCGTCGGGATCTTTCATCAAAGGCGTGTCAGCGGACAAGGCGTCGCTCCAGGGCTCGTACGAGAAGGGAGGCCGGGTAGGCGATGAGGATGAAGGCCACACCGATGACCGTCAGGGGCTCGGTGAACTGGAAGTTCTGCTGTGAGAACAGGCGTGCCTCGCCGAGCAGCTCCAGGACGGTGATGCTCATCAGGATCGGGGTGTCCTTGAGCATCGCGATGACGTAGTTGCCGAGGGCCGGCACGACACGGCGGATCGCCTGCGGCAGGATCACCGCGGTCCAGGTGTGCCTGACCGGCAGGTTCAGCGCGGTCGCCGCCTCCCACTGGCCGGCGGGGACCGCCTCGATACCGGCGCGGTAGACCTGCATCGTGTACGTCGAGTAGTGCAGGCCGATCGCGCAGACGCCCGTGGTCAGCGCCGACCACGTGAGCCCCCACTCGGGCAGCACGTAGAAGAAGAAGAAAAGCTGCACCAGCAGCGGGGTGTTGCGGATGAACTCCGTGACCACCCCGACCGGCCAGCGCACCCAGCGCGTCGGCGTGCGCATCAGCAGCGCCCACACCAGACCCAACGCGAACGAGATCAGCGAACCGAGGACGAGGATCTGCAGGGTGACCAGCAGACCGTCCCAGAAGCGCGGCATGAAGTCGGCGACAGCGCCCCAGTCCCAGGTCATGAGGCACCTCCCGCGCCCACGGCGGTCGTCTCAGGTCGGCGCAGCTCCTGCTCGGGCGTGCGCCCGACGGGCTTGCCGAGACCGGCCTTGAGCTTGCGTTCCAGTCCGCGCATCCCCCGCGTGAGCAGGAAGGCGATGACGAAGTAGATCAGCAGGATGTACGTGTAGATCTCCGCGCTCTCCTGCAGCGCGAGCCGCACCAGGTTGGCGCTGAAGGCCAGGTCGCCCATGCCCATGACGGACACCAGCGCGGTGCCCTTCAGCAGCTCGATCAGCAGGTTGGAGAACGGCGGGATCATCTCCGGCACCGCCTGCGGCAGCAGGACCAGCCGCATCCGCTGCCAGGGCGTGAAGCTGAGCGCGATCCCGCCCTCGCGCTGCGCCGGGTCGACGGAGTTCAGCGCGCCGCGCACGATCTCGGCGCCGTACGCCCCGTAGGTCAGCCCGAGCGCGAGGGTGCCGGCCCACAACGGGACCAGTTGCCAGCCGAACGCGACCGGCAGCACGAAGAACACCCAGAAGATCATGATCAGGGCGGAGGTCCCGCGGAACACCTCGGTGTAGAAGCCCGCGAGGAAGCGGACGATCCACAGCCGGTGCGTGCGGGCCATGCCGACGACGAAGGCGACCGCCGCCGCCAGCAGTCCGCTGAGGACGAGCAGCTGGACGGTGACCCAGATGCCCTTGAGGACGAGTTCCCACAGTCCCGTGGTCATCAGCCCGCACCTCCGCCGCACAGTTCCTTCGCGGTGAGGTCGGTCATCTCGGCCTCGGTGAAGCCGAAACTCCTGAGGATCCGGGCCAGTTCCCCGCTCTTCTTCAGCTTGTGCAGCTCGACGTTGAAGGCGTCCCGCAGCTTCGTCTCGGTGGGCCGGAACGCGAACGCGCCCCCGTCCACGTGCGGTTCGCCGCCGACGAGCGGCGCGAAGGGCTTGGTGACCTCGACCTTGCGCGAGTTCTCCGCCACCAGGCGACAGGCGATCGCCGTACCGGCGAACACGTCGGCGCGTCCGGCCTCGACGGCGTTCAGCCCGGCCACCTGGTCCGGCACGATGAGGATGTCGCTCCGCTTGTACCCGGCCTCGACCGCGTACTGGATGTCGGCGTATCCCGTGCCGGTCGAGAACCTCGCCTTCTTCGCGACGACGTCCTGGTAGTTGTGCAGCCCCTTGGGGTTGCCCTTGGCCACGATGAACGCGTCGAGCATCTGGTAGTCGGGGTCGGAGAAGATGACCTGCTCGCAGCGCTCGGGATTGACGTACATCCCGGCCGCCACGACGTCGAACTGCTGCGAGTTCAGCCCCGGGATCAGGGAGCCGAACTCGGTGGGTACGGGCTGGACGCGGTCCACTCCGAGCCGCTTGAAGATCACCTCGGCGAGCTTGGGCTCCTCGCCCGTCAACTTCCCGTTCTTGTCGATGTATCCGAAGGGTGGTTCGCCGGCGATCCCCAGCCGCGCGACCCCCTGTGCCCTCAGTCGGTCCAGCAGTTCGCCGCCCTCGACGTCCGACGCCGTGGCCACGCGAGTGCAACCGGAGGCTCCCAGCACTCCGACCGCTGCCAACCCCGCGAGCAGCGACCGGCGAGTCGTGCCGGGTATGCCTTTGTCGTATTCCTGTACGCCGTTCCCATGTGGTCGAGCCATGGCCGCGCGGCTACCCGAGTCCACGCGAGTTATGCACCATGGACGCATGGCAGACCGGTTCATCGACGTCTCGCTGGTCAAGCGGGACATCCACTGCAAGGCAAGGCTCCTCGACGACCGCGCGCCGCTCACCTGCGCCGCCGTGTGGGACGCGCTCCCTCTGGGAAGCGACGTCTACCACGCGAAATACGCACGAAACGAGATCTACGCCCTCTTCCCGCCCTTCGCGACAACCGAACCGCCGTTGGAGAATCCAACCGTCACCCCGATCCCCGGCGACCTCTGCTATTTCGCGTTCGCAGGTGCAGAGCTGGGCACGCGCGCGTACGGCTACGACCGCGAGGTCCAGGCCGGGACGACGCTCGTGGACCTCGCGCTGTTCTACGAACGGAACAACATCCTCCTCAACGGTGACGTCGGCTGGGTCCCCGGCACCGTCTGGGGCCAGATCGTCGAAGGCCTCGACGAGATGGCCGCGGCCTGCAACGACCTGTGGCGGTCGGGGGCGCTGGGCGAGTCGCTCAGCTTCCGGAGGGTGTGAGCCCGGCGATTCTGGCCTCGTAGAGCGCGTGTGCTGCCCGCAGCACCAGATCGTCCCGGTGCCGAGCGGCCACGAGTTGGAGGCCGATCGGCAGGCCGTCCCCGTCGACACCGACGGGGACGGTGGCCGCCGGCTGCTGAGTCAGGTTGAAGGGGTACGTGAACGGCGTCCAGCCCGTCCAGCGGCGGTGGCCCGAACCCTCGGGGACCTCCACCCCCGCCTCGAAGGCGGTGAGCGGGAGGGTCGGGGTGACGAGGAGGTCGTAGGTGTCGTGGAAACGGCCCATGCGGCGGCCGAGTTCCATGCGGACGTCGACCGCGGCCAGGTAGTCGAGCGCGGTGAGGCGGGCACCGGCGTCGCAGATCTCCCGGAGGCCCGGGTCGAGCAACTCCCGCTGGTGCGGACCGAGATGCTGGGTCACCCGGGCCGCGCCGGTGAACCACAGAGTGTGGAAGGCGTCCACCGGCTCGGTGAAGTCGGGGTCGGTCTCCTCCACGTACGCGCCCAGCCCGGCCAGCCGCTCCACCGCCTGCCGTACCGCCGCCGCGACCGCCGGACGCACCGCCACCTGGCCGCCGAGGGAGGGGGAGTAGGCCACGCGCAGGCCGTGCACGCCGCCGGTCAGGCCCGTCGCGTAGGAACCGGGTGCCGGTGGGAGCGCCGACCAGTCGCGGGAGTCGGGGGTGCCGATGACGTCCAGGAGCAGGGCCGCGTCGGCCGCGTCGCGGGTCATCGGGCCGACGTGCGCCAGGGTGCCGAAGGCGCTCGCGGGGTACAGGGGGACGCGGCCGTACGTCGGTTTCAGGCCGAAGATGCCGCAGAACGCCGCCGGGATACGGACACTGCCGCCGCCGTCCGTGCCGAGGGCGAGCGGTCCCGCGCCGAGCGCCACGGCCGCCGCGGCGCCGCCGCTGGAGCCGCCCGCGGTGCGGGTCGGGTCGTACGGGTTGCGGGTCACGCCGGACAGGGGCGAGTCGGTGACGCCCTTCCAGCCGAATTCGGGGGTGGTCGTCTTGCCGAGGAAGACCGCGCCGTGTGCGCGCAGCCGGGCCACCGAGGGGGCGTCCTCGTCCCAACTGCCCTTCTCCGAAATGGTTTTCGAGCCCTTGAGCGTCGGGGCGCCGCGCATCAGCAGGATGTCCTTCACCGTGACCGGGACGCCGTCGAGCAGGCCCGCCGGTTCGCCGCGCCGCCAGCGCTCGGCCGACTCACCGGCCCGCGCGAGGGCCTCGTCGGCGGTGAGGCGGACGAAGGCGTTGACCTCCGGCTGGATCCGCTCGGCCCGCTCCAGGGTCGCGCGGGTGGCGTCGACGGGGCTGAACTCTCCTTTGCGGTAGCCGTCGAGGAGTTGTACGGCGGTCAGTTCGGTGAGATCCGTCATGCGTCGCCCTCCAGCCGTAGACGTCAGCGTCCCGGTACGTACCCACGTTGCTTGTCGACCACGTTCAGCAGCGGCCTGCCCGCCTCCCATCGCTCGTACAACTCCACGAACTGCGTGCCGAGCTCATCCCTCCAGCCGATCGTGTCCCCGCTCATGTGCGGCGAGACGATCAGACCCGGCAGCCCCCACAACGGGCTGTCGGCAGTGAGGGGTTCGTGCTCGAAGACATCGAGCGCCGCCCCCGCGATCCAACGCTTGGTAAGGGCCTCGGCCAGGGCGTCCTCGACGACAAGCTGCCCGCGCCCGACGTTGATGAACCGGGCGGACGGCTGCATGACGCCGAAGCGGCGGGTGTCGAACATGCCGTACGTCTGCTCGGTGAGCGGCGCGGCCGCGATCACCCAGTCGGCGCGGGCGATCAGCCGGTCGAGGTCGTCGGGGCCGTGGATACCGGTGCGCGGGGTGCGGCCGACCAGCGCGGTGGTGATGTCGAGGGCCTTGAGCGTGCGGACGATCGTACGGCCGATGGGCCCGGACCCGACCACGCACGCGCGCGTACCGGCCACCCGCTGTCCCTCGCGGTGCCGCCACTCCCGGGAGCGCTGCAACTCAAGCGTCCTCGGCAGGTCCTTCGCCATGGCCAGCACCAGCGCGGCGACGTACTCGGCGATCGGCTGGTCGAAGACTCCGCGCGCGTTGGTGACCACCGTGTCGGACGCGGTCAGCTCCGGGCACATCAGATGGTCCACGCCCGCGCTCGCCGTGTGCACCCAGCGCGGCCGCGGGCCCTCGCCGGGCCAGGCGTGGCGTACGGCGTGCGAGGTGAAGTCCCAGACCAGGAGGACGTCGGCGTGCGGCAGGCGCTCGGCGAGGGTCGCCTCGTCCGCGTGCTCGACACGGGCGCGGCCGGTGAGGCGGCCGAGGCGGGGGAGGGGGTCGGCGTCCAGGACCAGGAGCGTGGGCGGGTCGGAGGCGGGCGGCGGACCGGTGGTGGGAGCGGTCATGCGGGGTCGTCTCTCCGGGGGGTGCGGGGGGTGGTCTGTCGGGGTTTTACTGGAAGTGTTGGCCGTCTGACATGCGAGGTTTGACCACGCTCGCACCCGAACCTACCTTCGTCAACACGGGCGAACATACGGTCCGTTGCTCACCTGTTTCTCGTAGTGAGGACGGTGCCTGCCATGAGCGCCATGGACATCTCCTTCCTCGGCGGACCCGGCCCGCAGCGCGGCGTCGGAGTCATCGCCCCCTTCGACTTCGCGCTGGACCGGGAACTGTGGCGCTGGGTGCCGGACGAGGTCTCGCTGCACCTGACCCGGACGCCGTTCGTCCCGGTCGAGGTCAGCCTGGACCTCGCCCGCCTGGTCAGCGAACACGAGACGCTCGGCGACGGCGTCCGCACCCTGACCGCGATCGCGCCCGAGGTCGTCGCCTACGCCTGCACCTCCGGCAGCTTCGTCGGCGGCATCGCGGGCGAGCGGGCGATGTGCGAGGCGATGACCCGGGCGGGTGCGGTACCCGCGGTCACCACGTCCGGGGCGCTGCTGGAGGCGCTGGCCGAGCTCGGCGTACGGCGGGTGGCGCTGGTGACGCCGTACACCGTGTCGGTGACGCGAGCCCTCGAGCACTACGTGGCGGAGGCGGGGGTCGCGGTCACGGGGTGCGCGTTCATGGGGCTGACACGGCACATCTGGAAGGTGCCGTACCGCGATGTGGCGGACATGGCACGCAGGGCCGTACGCCGCCGGGCCGACGCCCTGTTCATCAGCTGCACCAACCTCCCCACCTACGACGTGATCCCCCAACTGGAGGCGGAACTGCGCATCCCGGTTCTCTCGGCCAACCAGGTGACGATGTGGGCTGCGCTGCGCAAGCTGGGTACCCGCGCGGTGGGGCCTTATCAGGCGCTGATCGATCCGGCGGCGCGGATCGACCCGGCGACGCCGAGCGGGCCCGTGCTTCCGGACGTGCCGGATGTTCCCGAGCAGGAACAGCAGTAGAAAGGCTGAAGGGCTGACATGACCGCACTCGGATTCCTCTACCCGGGCCACTCCGCCGAGGACGACTATCCACGCATCGAGCAGCTGCTCGCCAGCGACATCCGCCTCGACCTGGTGCACACCGACATCGGCGAGGACGCGCACCGGGTGGACGCACTGCGGCGGATGGGCGCGGCCGAGCGCCTCGCCGAGGGCGTGGAGGCGCTGCGGCTGACGGGCGCCGAGGCGGTGGTGTGGGCGTGCACGTCCGGCAGTTTCGTCTACGGCTGGGAGGGCGCCCACGAACAGGTGCGCTCCCTCGCCCGCACGGCCGGGATGCCGGCGTCGTCGACGTCCTTCGCCTTCGTGCACGCGGTGCGGGAGCTCGGGGTGCGGCGGGTGGCCGTCGGGGCGACGTACCCGGACGACGTGGCCGGCCTCTTCGCCGAGTTCCTGAGGGCCGGGGGCGCCGAGGTGGCCGCGGTGCGCGACTCGGGCATCATCACCGCGGCGGAGGTCGGGACCTGGGGCGAGGCCGAGGTGTTCGCGCTGGCCAAGGAGGCGGACACCGGGGACGCGGAGGCCGTGCTCCTCCCGGACACGGCCCTGCACACGGCGGCCCACATCCCGGCCCTGGAGGCCGAACTCGGCAAGCCCGTCCTCACGGCGAACCAGGTCACGGTGTGGGAGGCCCTGCGCCTGACGGACCGCCGGGTGAACGCACCGGCGCTGGGGGCGCTGTTCACGCGGGAGCCGATCGTGCAGGTGTAGGGCGTGGGGTCACTTTTCGGGGAGCTTGAGGACGAGCACCGCCAGTCTCAGCCCGTCTGGGGGTGCCCCCTCTGGGGGAGTTTGAGGACGAGGCCCGTTCAGGGCCGAAGCGGGGGTCTGGGGGGCGGCAGCCCCCAGGGAGCGGGGTCGAAGGGGCAGCGCCCCTGGGGATGGGACGGGTAGGGGCGGCGGGGGCGAGGGAATAAACCGGAGCCCCCCTCCTGTTAACGCCGAACGCACACCGCACGGCAAACCGCAGGAGGCACACGTGGCGGCAGACGAGACCAGGGGCGACTCGGCACGAAGCGAGGAAACGCAGCCCGACGAGATCCGGGGCACCACCCACGGCACCGCCCCCGTCCCCCTCTCCGTACTGGACCTGGTCACGGTCAGCTCCGGCCGCACCGCCACCGACGCCCTGCGCACCAGCGTCGCCCTCTCCCGCCTCGCAGAGTCCCGCGGCTTCCACCGCTACTGGGTCGCCGAGCACCACTCCATGCCGGGCGTGGCGTCCTCGTCCCCGGCCGTGATCCTCGCCCACATCGCCGCCCACACCGACCGCATCCGCCTCGGCTCGGGCGGCGTGATGCTGCCGAACCACGCCCCGCTCGTCATCGCGGAGCAGTTCGGCACCTTGGAGGCCCTGGCCCCCGGCCGCATCGACCTCGGCCTCGGCCGCGCCCCCGGCACCGACGGCGCCACCGCAGCCGCCCTGCGCCGCACCGACCTCAACGAGGGCGCCGACGACTTCCCCGAGCAGCTCGCCGAACTCACCCGCTTCCTCGACAACGACTTCCCGGACGGCCACCCCTACCGCCGTATCCACGCCGTCCCCGGCCCCGTCCAGGCGACGTCACCCGGCGGCGTCCAGTCCCCGCACCGCCCCCCGATCTGGCTGCTCGGCTCCTCCGGCTTCAGCGCGCGCCTCGCCGCCGTCCTCGGTCTGCCCTTCGCCTTCGCGCACCACTTCTCGGCGCAGAACACCATCCCGGCCCTGGACCTGTACCGGGAGTCCTTCCAGCCCTCCGCCGTCCTCGACGAGCCCTACGCCCTCATCGGCGTCTCCGCCCTCGCCACCGACGACGAGAAGGAGGCCCGCCGCCAGGTCGGGGCCGCCGCCCTCAGCATGATCCGCCTGCGCACCGGCCGCCCCGGCCTCATCCCCACCCCCGAGGAGGCCGAGGCCTACGAATTCACCCCGCTGGAGCGCGAGTTCGCCGACTCCTGGAACGCCAACGTCATCCACGGCACCCCCGACGAGGTCCGCGCCGGCCTCGACGACCTCCAGAAGCGCACGGGCGCCGACGAGTTGATGATCACGAGCAACGCCCCCGGCATGGACGTACGCCTGCGCTCGTACGAACTCCTCGCGGACGCCTATGGGTTGCCCACGGCCTGACCAGGGCCTGAAAGGCCCTCACACCCGCACACTCAGCAACTCGGAGATACGATCCGGCGGCACCGGCCGTGAGTACAGCCACCCCTGGCCGGTGTCGCAGCCGATCCGGCGCAGCCGCGAGGCCTGCGACAGCGTCTCCACGCACTCCGCGGTGACCGTCAGGCCCAGCCGGTGGGCGAGCTGGATCATCGCCTCGACCACGACCTCGTCGGCGGGGTTGGGTGGGACGGCGGTGCTGTTGTCGCTCTCGTACTGGAAGCCCCGTACGAAGGAGCCGTCCAGTTTCAGGACCGAGACCGGCAGGCGGCTGAGGTAGGCCAGGTTCGAGTAGCCCGTGCCGAAGTCGTCGATCGCGATGCGTACGCCCATGTCGCTGAGCGCCTGGAGGGCCTGGAGCGGCCGTCCCGCCGAACCCATCACGGCCGATTCGGTGAGCTCCAACTGGAGCAGGTGCGGGGCGAGTTCGGTCTCCTTCAGGATCCGCGCCACGTCCGCGACCAGGTCGGAGTCCCAGACCTGGCGTACGGCCACGTTCACGCTGACGAAGATCGGCGGCTCGTCGGGGTGCGTCACCTGCCAGGCACGCGCCTGGCGGCAGGCGGTCGCCAGGATCCAGCGGCCGAGCGGCACGATCGAACCGTCCTCCTCCGCCAATCCGATGAACCGATTCGGCGCCAGTACGCCGAACTGAGGATGTTTCCAGCGGATGAGCGCCTCGACGCCGCGCAGCCTGCCGTCCTCCATGCTCACCAACGGCTGGTACTCCAGGGCGAATTCACCGCGGTCGATGGCCGGGCGCAGGGTGGAGGCGAGGGCCTGGCGGGTCATGCGGTGGGCATTGCGCTCGGGGTCGAAGAGCGTCCAGCGATCCTTGCCGTCGGCCTTCGCCCAGTACAGCGTCGTGTCGGCGGCCTGCATCAGGGCGGTCGGGCTGGTGCCGGCCGCCTGGCGCTCCACGACGCCGATCGAGGCCGACACCGACAGGCGCCGGCCGGAGAGGTCGAAGGGTGCCCGCAGGGACTCCAGCACCGACTCGGCGAGGTCGGCCAGTTGCTCGGTGCCTGTCGAGTCCTCGACGAGCAGGGCGAACTCGTCACCGCCGAGCCGGGCCACCAGGGGCGGGATCGACCTGGCGTACCCCGCCTCCTCGGCGCAGCGCGTGAGGCGTTCGGCCACGGCGGCCAGTAGGCTGTCGCCGACCCGGTGGCCGAGGGTGTCGTTGATCGCCTTGAAGCCGTCAAGGTCCAGGTAGCACAGGCCGATTCGGCCGGTCGTGCCGTTCTCCTCGTACGACTCCGCCTCCAGCGCCGCCGACAGCCGCTCGAAGAACAGCGTGCGGTTGGGCAGCCGGGTCACCCCGTCGTGCATCTGCAAGTGCCGCAACTTTGCCTGGAGTTCGCGGTGGGCGCTGATGTCGACGACGGAGAGCAGGGCGCCGCCCGGCTCCTCGGCGGGCAGGGGCGCGACCGTGACCTGGACCCACAGGGAGTGTCCGTCCGGGTGCTTGAGGCGGCGTGTGCAGCGCAGTTGGGCCTGGCGGCCGCGCAGCACCTCGCGGTACGCGTGCCAGGCGCGGGCGTCGGAGGTGAGGTCCACCAGATCGGCGGCGACACAACCGGGCAGCTCCGCGGGCGCGGTGCCGAGCAGGTCGGCGAAGGCGGGGTTGGAGCCGGTCACCAGGCCCTCGCGGTCGACCACGGCCATCGCCAGTGGGGCGGCGGAGAAGGCGGAGGAGTAGGGGGGTGTCAGAGGCGGCGCCCCGGTACGGGGGGATGGCTGTAGGTTACTGTCTGTGACGGCCGGCCGGATGAGGTCTGCCGTAGGCGTCGGCCCTTCGGACGTTCCGCTCACCGCTCGCTCCCGCAGTGCACTCGATCTCGGATGGGTCTCATCGGAATGGCCGGCCGGGGGGCGGTCGGCCGCCAGGCCGTGTCCGTGCAGGAAAGTGTGCCGATCATAGAGGCTGGCCCCGGGCCCTTCCAGCCACTGTTCAGTGTTCCCATGTGACCCGACCCTCTGACAGATCGTTTCTGCCCGCACCTGGACGGCTTCTTCGGGCCCCCGACCGATTGTGACGTTCCGTGAGCGATTCGGGGGTGTCGATTCTGACGATCCCTCGGCCCTCTCACCCATCCGGTGCAGGCAAACAGGGCGTAGTACGACAATCTGACTGAGGCTGGGTGCGGTGTCCCGCGAACCGCTCCCGGAGGTCCACGTGCCGCGTCAGTTCCCCCTGCTCCCAGGGATGGGTCGGTTGTGGGAGTGGCCCCGACTGCGCAGCACCGCCGCACTGTTCACCACGATGTCGGCACTCGCTGCGACCTCCCTGGTCGCCGGCCCCTCGGTCGCCGAACCGTTCGACACGGCACCCTGCGCCCTCCAGCGCACGCAGGCCCACCACTCCGAGGGCCTGGACACCTGGAACGCCGCCTATCCGCGCCCGACCCGCAAACTCGACGCGGTCATGGTGTTCCTCTCCTTCCCCGACTCGGCACCCCGGGCGACACCCGCCGAACTGACGGCCGACCACTTCCCGGCCACCACCCACTTCTTCGAACGTGCCTCCTACGGCAGATTCACCCTGCGCCCGCATCCGCTCCGGCACTGGATCCGGATGCCGAAACCGTCCACGGCGTACGCCATACAGCGCGACTGGCGCGTCACCGACCGGGCCGCCTATCTGCGCGACGCGCTCGCCGCGGCGGACCGGGAGGTGGACTTCTCCCGCTACGACGTCGTCTACTTCGTCGCCGACCCGGACGCCCCCGGCGTCGACTCCGACGCGACGAAGGTCGTCAACCTGGACACCCCGCTGCGGGCCGACGGCACGGACATCCGGCGCATCGTCACGGTGTTCGAGAACCATCCGCCGGACCGCCTGGTCCTCGCGCACGAGACCGGCCACGTCTTCGACCTGCCGGACCTGTACCACCGCCCGGCGGACGGCAAGGGCGACTGGGACACCTACGTCGGCGACTGGGACCTGATGGGCAGCCAGTTCGGGATGGCACCGGACCTGTTCGGCTGGCACAAGTGGAAGCTGGGGTGGCTGGAGCCGCGGCAGGTCGTGTGCGTGCGGGCCAGGGGGTCCGGGGCCACGCGGCTGACGCTGGAGCCGCTGTCGGTGGGGCCGGGTGCCGTCCCTGTGCAGACGGGTGCGGCCGGGGCGCTCTGGCCGCCCGGGGCGTTCGGCGCGGTCGGTGCGTACGGCGCCCTCGGCGCGATGCCGGGCTTCGGGCTGGGCAGCGGCGCCAAGCTCGCGGTCGTCCGCACCGGCCCCGAAAGCGCCCTCGCCTTCGAGGTTCGCGGGCCGGTCGGCAACGACGTCCAGACCTGCCGGCAGGGGGTGCTGGTGTACCGGGTGCGCAGCCAGGCCGACTCCGGGGGCGGACCGGTCGAGGTGATCGACGCCCACCCGCGCAGCGAGGCCTGCTGGGAGGAGTCCGTGTATCCGCCGCTCGCGGACGCGCCGGTCGGTCTCGGTGAGAGCTTCACGGTGCCGGGGGACGGAGTGCGGGTGGACGTGGAGGGGCGTACGGCTTCGGGGGCGTGGACGGTGAAGATCACGGCGGCCGGGTAGCGCCTGCGCCGGGTTCGGGTAACGCTCGCGCCGGGGGTAGGGGTGCGTGCCGGCCGGGCGGTGCGCCGGGGCGAAACGGTACGCCGGGGCGCATGCGAAAAGCCCCTCGCTTCCGCGAGGGGCTTTCACTGTCTGTGCGCGCCAGGGACCCGAACCCTGGACCCGCTGATGCTGCATTCCCCGGGGGTTGTGACATCAGCGGCTTCGCCGCAGGCCCCGGGCCCCCAGCCGCCCCTGCGGGACTGGGAGAGCCCATCTCAAAAGCGAAAGCCCCTCGCAGTTGCGAGGAGCCTTCACTGTGTCTGTGCGCCGCCAGGGACTCGAACCCCGGACCCGCTGATTAAGAGTCAGCTGCTCTAACCAACTGAGCTAGCGGCGCCTGCTGACGTCGTAGACCTTAGCATCCTGGTCGGCGTGGGGAAAAATCGATATCCGAACGGCCGCGCGAGCCGCCCGGACGGCCGCCCAGAGCAGCACCTCGGGGCCCGGCAGCCAGGGGCTACGGGTGTCGGGGGCGACCAGCCAGCGGGAGCCGGAGCGGGCGGCGGTGCCGGACCGGGCCGGGACGGTCACCGCGTCTCCCGTGCCGTGGCACAGGAGCGGTGGGACGTCGCCCGCGCGGCCGAACTCCTCCCACCGCAGCAGCGACGGCAGCCGCTGGGCCGTGCCGGGCGCGGCGAACAGCAGCATCCGGCCCCGGAACATCGCCACCGGTCCCGATCCGGGCCCTTCCTCCCACAGCTGGTCGACCATCCGGCGCCCGAAGATCGCGGGCGCGCTCACGATGTCGAAGACGGAGCCGCAGGCCAGGACCACGGGGGCCTCCGGCCGCTCGTCCCAGAGCGCCCGGGTGCTGCGCGGATACGGTTCTGCGGAGGCGAGCCAGGCGGCGCCGTCCGCGGTGAGGGAGGCGGGCGAGAACGGGGCGTTGCGACTGCTGCTCATGGCAGATACATCTACCGACGGTGAGCGCTCGGTTCCCGAGAGTTCCCGAAAGTCGGGACGCGGTGGGGCGGGAGGGCGTATCTTGCCCGCCTGGCATATGCCCATGGGGCACTCGTGTCGATCCGCGTCAGTCACACCGGGTCGACGTGGCCGGGCCCCTCGACCCCCCGCATGAGATCCCTGCCGAACTCCACCATCTTCTTGGCGTAGTCCTCGGTCCATTCGGCCTGCGCTGCGATGTCGGCGGGCGTCAGCCGGTCGAACCGCCGGGGGTCCGCAAGTTGGGCGGCCGCGAGGGCCTGGAACTCCACCGCACGGTCCGCCGCCGCCTGGAACGCCTGCGTCAACTCGGTCGCCCGCGCCAGCAGCGCCCGCGGGTCGTCGATCGACTCCAGGTCGAAGAAGTGCTCCGGGTCGGCGGCCACCTGCGCGGGCTCGAAGAGCAGGGGCGCGGGGCGTAGCCGCGGTTCGTTCCGACGCGGCGTGGGCTCCGCCATGTCTTCTCCTTCTCTTACGTCACCGATCTAGTACGTCACCGAGTAGTACGTCACCGATCTGATTGCTCCCCGGCGACCAACCCCCGCAACCGGCACCCCCCAGTGCACCGGTCCACCGTCCATTGTCCCGCGCCCACGCAAGTGGGCGTCGGAACAGGTCAAACGGGCTGCCGCGTGCGTGCTGCCTTCGTTCAGGGCCGCCACGCCACCCGATGTTCCGCCAGCCGTGCCAACACGGCGTGATTCGCCTCCCAACCATCCGGGCTGTGTTCGTTGGCCGCCTCCGGCGGCGTGCCGGACTCCGTCCGGCAGATGTGGGGCGTCGCGGTCCGCGCCGTTCGCGTGTGTGCTGTCTGCGTTCAGGGCCGCCACGTCACCCGGTGTTCCGCCAGCCGTGCCAACACGGCGTGATTCGCCTCCCAACCGTCAGGAAACTTCACCACCGTCCCCAGCTGCACCGGCTCCGTCGACGGATAGTCGTCCAGCAGCTCGCTCACCCCGGCCCGGCACACCACGATGCACGCGTGCCGGTGGCGGGAGGCGAGGACGCACAGGCGGCCCGTCTCCAGGTGGAAGGCGGTGGCGTCGGGGCGGCCGGAGAGGGGGTGGAGGACGACCGTGACGTCGTACTCGCGGCCCTGGAGGCGATTCGCTGTGTCGACGGTGACGTCCGTCACGCCCAGCTCGGCCAGTGCCGCCCGGACCGCCGCCGCCTGGTCCCGGTGTGCCGTGCCGACCGCGATCCGGTCGGCGGTCAGGGGCGCGGGATCGGGCGAGCGCTCGGAGGTTGCCGCGCCGCCCCGGTCCAGGAAGCGCCGTACGACCGTCGCCACCGCCCGTACCGCCTCGGGGTCCGTGCGCGGCGTGTGCCGGGCGGGCAGTTCCAGCAGGCCCCAGCCCGCCTCCGCCGCCTCGTCGATCACCCGGTCGGGGCCCGAGCCGTCCGACGGGACCGCGAAGGCGAGCCGCCGGTCGTCGTGGCCGGTGCCGCTGCGGAACGGCGTGTACGGGTAGAAGGCGTCGGAGACGAGGGGCGCGGCGGACGCCGGGAGCCGCCAGGACACCGGCAGGCGGTGTTGCGGCAGCTCGGGGTTGTGGGCCAGGAGGGTGGTGACGGCGGACGCCGACGGGTCGTACGACAGGCCCGCCCACTGCTCGCTGCCCACGATCGCGAACGGGTCCAGCTGACCCGGGTCGCCCACGAACAGCGCCCGCTCGAACAGCCCGGCCACGGCGAGCAGCGAGTCCGAGCGCATCTGGTACGCCTCGTCGACGATCGCATGCCGCCAGGGCTCGTCGACCTTGACGTGCCCCCACTTGGCCGCCGTGGAGATGACGACCGAGAGGCCGGTCAGGTCGCCCGCCTTTGCCGACTTGCGTACGTTCGGCAGGTCGTCCAGCGCCTTGTCGTACGGGTCGGCGTCGCTGCTGTGCAGCCGGCCCACCGGCAGCTCGGGGTTCTTCTCGGCGAGCCTCAGCACCAGGTCGTCGACCTGGGCGTTGGTCTGCGCGACGACCATCAGCGGGCGCCCCGCCTCGGCGAGTTCGAGGGCCGCGCGGACTACGAGCGTGGACTTGCCGGCGCCGGGCGGGGAGTCGACGACGACACCGCGCGCGGTGCCGTGCAGGGTGTCGTGGAGGATCGCGTCGGTGGCCCTTGTCGCCGCGGCACCGGGGTCGAACACGGCGGTCACAGCACGTCCTCCTGGGTCAGGGCATCGGCGGCCTCGGGCACCTGCTCGCCGGGCGGCCCGCCGTGCGTCCACGGCGTCTGCTCCGGGTCGGGCAGCTTTGCGCCGCCCCGCTGCTCGTGCTCGAACAGCGTGAAGCAGATCAGGTCGTCCTTCTCCGGCACGGAGCCCTCCTCCGGCTCCTTGCCGCGGCCCATCTTGTCGAGCACCCGCAGCACGACCAGGGCGCTCCCGTCGTCCGGGGCGTCCTCCGGGGCCTTCTCGTAGCCGACGAACTCAGCCGCCTGCGGCTTCCCGCCCAGCGACCGGAACACCTTGGCGCGCTCGCCCAGATGCGGCCGGTCGTCCGTGCGGACGGTGACCAGCGGGCGCGGGCTCGGCCGCTTGCCCTCGCTGTACGCCATCACTACCTCGGTGACCTCGCCCGCGAACGCCTCCCCGGCCAGCCGCCGCCCCGCCATCACCAGCGGGTCGTCGAGCGCCTCCTGCGCCTCCAGCCGGGCCTGTTCGCGCTCGCGTGCGGCAAGCTTGTTGGCGGCGGTGACCGCGTCGTCGCGGCGCGGCTGCGGGGGTTCGCCGGCCAGGACACGGTCACGGTGGCCCGTGAAGGACCAGCGGTCGCGGGTCCACCGCTCCTCGACGTGCTGACCGGCCTCGGGCAGGCGGGAACGCAGCAGGTCCAGGCCCCGCCACACCGCGTCCCAGGTGGGCCGGGTCCGGCTCTCGACCAGGGCGCGGATCTCACGCTCGGCCGCGGTGAGGTCACCGAGGCGGTCGTCGGCCTCCAGGCCGTCCTCGGCGGCGGCGAGAGCCGTACGGGCGCGGTCGTAGCGCTCGATGGCGGGGGCGAGGAGCTTGTTGTCGAACGCCGGGTCGGTGGCGGGGCCCGCGGGCGGGCACAGCAGCTGGCCGTCCCGGTCGCGCGCGAGTTCCGCCCGCAGTGCTGCTTCGGCGCCCGTCGAAGCGGACTGGGGGTCCCCCCGCTCGAGCGAAGTCGAGAGTGGGGGAGGGTCGATCCAGGCGAGCAGCGCGCCCAGGTGCTGGTCCTCCAGGGTGGACTGGCCGGTCGCCCAGTGCCGGGCCAGTACGTCGGTCATGGCCAGCAGCAGTGAGGAGCCCGGTACGCGGGCGCGCTCGCCGAAGTGAGTCAGCCAGCGGCCGAGCAGCGGCACACGCGGGGGCGCGGGGTAGGGGGTCTCCGGGTCCTGCTCCGCCGTACGCCGGAAACGCATGGAGCGGCCCAGGAGCCGTACGAAGTCGACGCCCGCGCGGCTCGGCACGATCAACTGCGGGGCGTCCGCGCACAGTTCGACCTCGACCTTGACCCGCTTGCCGGTCTCCGGGTCGGTCTCGCCCCGCTCGGCCGCCTCGACGTCGTCGGCGTAGGTGTCGATGTACGGCAGGACGACGTCCGCCAGCTCGGACAGGAACGCGAACCTGAGCTCCCGGTCGCGCGGCTGCGGCACGACCAGCAGGTGCGGGGCGTCCCGGTCGGTGCCGACCAGCGCGCCGAGCGGGGCGCCGGCCTCACCGGCGGTGGTGAGGGGCACGAAGACCAGGGGCCGGTCGGACAGGCGCCGGTGGCGGACGGTGGCGGCGGGCTGGGCGCGGCCGGTGCTGACGGCTTCCATGCGGGCGAGGGTGGCGATCAGTGACACGGGGCCACCGCCTCCGTGCCGAGGGCTTCCGCCTCATGGCCGAGGGCTTCCGCCTCATTGCCGAGGGTCTCGGCTTCCCGGCCGAGGGCCTCGGCACGCAGCCGCGCCGCCCTGCGCAGGGCCGCCACCGCCGGGTCGTCCGGGTCGCCGGACTCGCCGCGGGCCGCCGACAGGACCCCCTCGACCGTCGTCAGGCCGCCCAGCTCGGCCCGCACCGAACGGCCCAGCGACGTCACCGCGCCGGACGCACGGGCACGGGCGCGGCAGTGGAAGGCCAGCTCGCAGGCGGACAGACATTCGGGCGCATACGTCGCCGGGACCGCCTCGACGGCGGCCGTCAGGTCGGCGGCGGGCAGCTCGGGGGAGAAGCAGGTGCCGGCGGGGAGCGTGTCGGCGATGTCCTCGATGCGGGTGAGGCGGGCCAGCTGGCGGGCGGTCACCGCGCGCTGCTTGCGGACGTCGACGGCGGAGGCGGTGGGCAGGTTGGAGAAGTCCTTGGGGCAGACCAGGAGGACGCGATGGCGCACGCGCGGAGCGGGGTCGCTGTCGCCGAGGCGGGCGGCGATCTGCTCCAGCGCCAGCACGTACACCGCCGCCTGCCGTGCCGCCGCGCCCACCTTGGCGGGGTCCGCCGAGCCGTCCAGCATCGGGAACGACTTGATCTCCACGACCGTCCAGCTGCCGTCCGGGTGCACGACGACCGCGTCCGGCTCCAGGAAGGCGGGCGAGCCGGCGACGTCCAGCGCGAGCATCGGGTGGTCGAGCAGGGTCCACTCGCCGCGTGTCTCGGTGGCCTCCCGCAGCGCCAGTGCCGTACGGGCCGTGCGGCCCTCGGGGCCGGTCGCGGTGAGCTCGGGCACGCGCGCGTGGGCGGGCGGTTCGGCCGAGCGGTCCAGCTTCTCGTGCACCAGGCGCAGCAGCTCCGCGCCGCCGTCCGCCTTGACCTTGGCCTCGAAGGCGTTCCCGCGCGTGAAGGCGAACTGGGACTGCCCGAACACCGACGGCGAGCCCAGCGCGCTCGCCAGCGCCGCCTTGTTCACCCCGGCGCCGTCCAGGATCGCGCGCCGCTTGCAGCCGGGGTTGGCGGCGAGGGCGGCCAGGGCGCGTGCATCCAGCGCCTTGGCCGCTATGTCGGGACCGCGCAGCTCAGCGAGCCGGTGCCGGAGCGCCGTCCCCCGCGTCCTGGGGAGAGGCACTCGGCTCGGCTCCGGATCCGAGGCGGGACTCGCGCTGCCGTGGAATTCGCTCACCCGCGGAAGTCTGGCATCCGGCACTGACAATTGAGGAAGATGCGACGCCAGAGCCCACCGGGACGCCCTCGCCGGAGCCCGTCGCGACCGCGTCGCCGGACGCCGTCGCAACCGGCGCCACCTCCGCCCCGAACCGCGACCGGACCCGGTCCGCCGTCCGCAGGACGTACGGCGTCAGCAGCAGTCCGACGCCCATCACGGCGGCGCCCGCGGCCGCGTCGAGGAAGTAGTGGTTGGCGGTGCCCATCACGACGATCGTGGTGATCAGGGGGTAGGCGACGGCCGCCGCCTTCGTGAGACGCGTCCCGCCGTACCGCCACAGCATCACGCCGCACCACAGCGCCCAGCCGACGTGCAGGCTCGGCATGGCCGCGTACTGGTTCGTCATGCCGCCGAGACCCCTGGGCGCGCTCGCCTCACCGCCCCACCAGCCGTACGAGCTGTACTGGGCCATCGTGTCCACGAAGCCGTAGCTCTCGGCGAGCAGCCGGGGCGGGCAGGTGGGCAGCAGGGTGAAGCCGATCAGGCCGATGAAGGTCGACGTCATCAGCCAGGTGCGGGCCGCGCGGTAGTGCACGGTGCGGGACCTGAAGATCCAGACCAGGAGCACGGGCGTGACCAGGTAGTGCAGCGACGCGTACCAGAAGTCGGCCGGGACGCCGATCCAGGGCTCGCGGGTGAAGAGGCGGTTGAGGGGGTGCTCCGCGTTGAGGTGCAGGGCCTTCTCGATGTCCAGGATCGCGAGGCCGTGGTCGACGGCGCTGCTGACATCGCCCCGGGCGAGGAGCCGGCCGGCCGAATAGCAGGCGTAGACCAGCAGGATCAGCGGCAGCTCGGTCCACCAGCGCAGGCGGGTCCGCGGCGTCGCCTCCACGCCAGCTGTCTCGGCGTGTGGCATCCGATCGCCTCCCCCTTCTTGTCGCGGCGCCCGGTGGACGGGTCGAACCACTTTACGGTGTACGCGTGCGCCCCCTTCGGGCGCCCCGGCCCTCAAGACGCAGAGATCGCCCCCCGGGTTGCCCGCGCACAGCGTGCGCGATGATGGACGGGTTCCGCCTCTCATTTCTCCCGGAAGGTCGCTCCATGGCACCGCGCATCCTGCTGGCCCGGCACGGACAGACGGCATGGTCGCTGGCCGGCAAGCACACGGGCCGGACCGACGTGCCGCTGCTGGAGGAGGGCCGCAGGGGCGCGAAGCTGCTGGGTGAGCGCCTGCACCGGCCGCCGTTCGACGGGCCGGCGGGGGCAGGGGTCGAGGTCCGCACCAGCCCCCTGTCACGCGCGCGTGAGACATGCGAACTCGCCGGCTTCGGCGAACGCGCGCATACCTGGGACACGCTCATGGAGTGGGACTACGGCGCCTACGAGGGCATGACACCGGCGGACATCCAGGCCGTACGGCCCGGCTGGCTCATCTGGCGTGACGGCGTGCCCGAGGGCGAGAGCCTCGCCGAGGTGACCGCCCGGGCCGACGAGGTGGTGGCGTGGGCGCGCGAGGCGGACCGGGACGTGCTGGTGTTCGCGCACGGCCACATACTCCGCTCCATAGGCGCGCGCTGGCTGGGGCTGCCGCTCGACTTCGCCGCACGGATCCGGCTCAATCCCACGTCGCTGTCGGTGCTGGGATGGGCGTACGGGGAGCCCGCGATCGAGAGCTGGAACGACCTGGGGCACTTGGTGGCGTAAGGGCGGCCCGGCGCCGGCAGGGTGCCGTCGGCTACGCCATGCGGGGCACGCTCGCGTGCCTCTCCAGGAACGCCGACACCCCGCTCGCCCGCCGGTGCGGCAGCAGGACCCGTGCCGTCCCCGCCAGCATCGTCTTCACCCGCGACGACTGCACCAGGTCCAGCAGGTCCAGCACCCGCATCCCGGCCGCTGCGGCCTCGTCGGGAAGTCCCCCGCGGGCCAGGTCGTCCGCCAGTTCCGCCGTGTACAGCGCGATGTTGCGCGTGAAGTGCGGGTCCTGGAGTTGCGCCGCCCGCCCGGCGTGCCGCGCCGCCCGCCGCCAGTTGCCCAGCGTCGACCAGCACTGCGCCTCCAGGGCCTCCAGCTCGGCCTCTCCGTAGAAGCTCATCCACTCGGGGTCGGCGTCGGAGTGGCCCCGCCCGAAGAAGGCCACCGCGCGCGCGAGGGCCTGTTCGCAGCCGGTGCGGTCGGCGAGTCCCGCCCAGCCGCCCGCCTCGCGCAGCGCGAGCAGGGACATCAGCCGGGGGGAGCCCAGGGGCCGCGCGACGCGTTGCGCGGCCTGCGCCGCCCGGACCGCCTCGCGCGGCCGGCCCGCGTCGCGCGCGAGGAACGACGTGTTGCAGAAGGCGTGCGCCTCCAGCGCCGGGTCGCCCGCCATACGGGCCGTCGCCAACGCCTCCGCGTAGTGCGAGCGTGCGTCGTCGAACCGCCCCGAGTCGTGCGCCAGCCACCCCACCGAGATGGCCAGTTCACCCGCGCCCGAGTGGAGCCGGTCGCCGGTTGCCTGCCGGGTCGTACCGGCGTCGAGCAGCGCGTAGGCGGCGCGCAGCGGGGCGGCGGCCCTCCGGTAGAGGCCGTCGGCGCCGTGCCGGTCGTCGAGCAGCCGGATGCGGCGTACGGCTTCCTCGAGCGCGTCCGCCTCGCGCCCCCCGACACGTCTGACGGGACGCTCCGCGGCCGCGGCGTCGAAGGTGAGCCCCAGGGGGCCCAGCGAGGCGGCGGCCACCGTGGCGCCCCCGCCGGTCATGAATGCGCGACGCAGCACGTCGCTCTCCTCGTGGATCTCGTCGTTCTCGTGGTTCTGCTGTGCGCCGTACAGTTCGTACAGTTCGTACAGCTCGTGCGGGTCCTGCGGGTCCTGCGGTTCTTGTGGGACATACGGCTCGTCGGCCCCACACGTCTCACTTGTGGCGTGCGCCGAGCTCGTGGTGTGCACGAGGGGCGCGTCCTCGTCGGTGCGCGCCCGGCGTCCGCGTACGGACGAGCGGGGCGCGAAGCCGAGGTCGGTGAGCGTGCGACCGGGGAACATGTGCAGGAACACCCGTTCGTACGCATAGTTGGGGCAGCGAATCTCGCCGGCCTCGACTCGTCCGACGTAACGCGCGTCACAGCTGACCCGCTCGCCGATCTCGCGGGCGGCCCGTCGTACCGCCGCGGCGAACTCGGCCGGCGAGCGCTGTCCGCGCAGCTGCCGGAACGCGAGATTCGGCCGCGGTGGCCTGGGGTGCTGGGACGAGGTCAGCTCTGACGACGCCATGGCCGGGTCCTCTCGTGCGAACCGTCGAACCATGCCGGAGCGAGGACGAGTTGAACCGAATATCCGTGTGGTGCCCTTGTCTCCGGCGGGCAAGAACGTACCTGCTGTAGCGGAGCCGCCACGCTGTGTTTGGCTACAAAACCGGATATCTCATACGTGATCTGCCATGAACTGCCATCCTTTGCGGCTGACTTCCGCCGTAGCCGTTGACGTCGCGAGGCGTTGAACTCTTCGGACTGCAAAAGGGGTTCCGTGGTGGAGGTCGTGATGAAGGCCAGCCAGAGCGTCGTTCCTCGTACGCCATCGACGACGGCGGGGCATGCGCCGACAGCAGAGTTCAGCGAGCCGCCGGAGGTGGGCTGCGACGTGGTCACAGTCCCGGCGCGGCAGGGCCTGGAGGCGGTCGACATCCTGCGGCGGGGCGCCGGGGACGGGGTGGGACCCGTGCTGCACGACGACGGTGGCGACACCCTGGGTTTCGTGGTCCCGCCGGGCACGGCGGCTGCCTGGGACGTCCCGGGCAGCACCTGTACGGAGACCGACGGTCGGGGGCTCAGTCTGGACCCGCACCCCGAGCCGCCGGTCGAGGGCTCGGACTGGCTTCTGCCGCCCGGGGAGGCGGACCTGGCGACCGATCCCGCGGTCCTGCGGGCGGCGCTGGGGGAGGCGGCGCGGTTGATCGAGGCGGCCGACAACTGTCGGTGACGCGTGGTCGCCGGTGAGGTACGGACCGACGGCGGGTGGGAGTGCCCGTACCCCCTGATAATGGCTGCGTGGGAAAGTCCAGGAACCCCCGGCGCTCCGGCGCAGCCGTCCCCTCCGTCGTCGAGGCCGTCGACGGCGGCCTCGCCGAGCTCATACCCGACCGGGACCGGGCGCGGGCCTGGACGCTGCTGATCGACGGGGCCCCGCAGTCGCACGTGGATCTCGACGACCCCGCCTACCTCTCCTTCGAGTACCAGCGCCGCCTCGGGCACGTCATCGACCTCGCCGCCCCGCCCGGCAAACCCGTCCAGGCCGTGCACCTCGGCGGTGGCGCCCTCACCCTCGCCCGTTACGTCGCCGCCACCCGCCCCCGCTCCACCCAGCAGGTCGTCGAGCGCGACGCGACCCTCGTCCAACTGATCCGCCGTCAGCTGCCGTTGGACCGAGGCGCCCGCATCCGGGTGCGGTCCGTCGACGCGCGCGAAGGGCTCGCCAAGGTGCCCGACGGATGGGCCGACCTCGTCATCGCCGACGTCTTCAGCGGGGCCCGCACCCCGGCCCACCTCACTTCGACCGAGTTCCTCGACGAGGTCCGCCGGGCGCTGAAACCCGGTGGCTGGTACGCCGCCAACCTCGCCGACGGGCCGCCGCTCACGCATCTGCGCGGCCAGATCGCCACCGCCGCCGCCCGGTTCGCCGAGCTGGCGCTGGTCGCCGACCCGACCGTGCTGCGCGGCAAACGCTTCGGCAACGCCGTCCTTCTCGCCGCCGACCTGCCGCTCCCGGTCGCCGAACTGACCCGCCGCGCCGCGTCCGACCCGCACCCGGGCCGGGTCGAACACGGCAGGTCCCTCACCGACTTCACGGGTGGTGCCGTACCGGTCACGGACGCGGCGGCGGTCGCGTCACCGGCGCCACCGGCATCTGTGTTCCGCTGAGCCCGGCCGCCCGCGGCCTAGTAGTTCCCGATCTCCACCCGTGGCGGCCCGTCGTGCCACGTGCAGAACACCGACACCCGGTCCGCGCCCGAGCCGAACTCCACCCGGATCCACGTCTCCGTCTTCCACACCTGCATCGACCAGCCCGCGCCCGGGGTGGCGGAGACGAGGGTCGCGGAGGTCTCGCCGATGTCGAAGACCACGCGGCCGCCGTCGGTGTCGTAGCTCTTGACCTGGCCGGACGTGGTGGGCGACGGACTGGTGCTCTTCGGTGGTGTCTTCGAGGGGGTGGGCGTGCGGGGCGTCCCGGTCGGCTTCGGCGAGGGGTTCGAGGGATTCGAGGGGTTCTTCGAGGGGGTCGGCCGATTCGTCGACGACGCCAGCGGCTTCGACTCCTGGGTCGTAGCGTCGGCCGCCGTGATGGGCAGGGCGCGCGGCCGGTCGTACACCGTGCCCGCCATCACCGTGTGGACACCCCACCACGACAGCGTGACCGCCGCGCCCGTGGCGAGCGACCAAGCGAGTACGTGTACGAGTCCTCTGCGCATCGCGGGCCATACTGCCTCACGCGTCCCGGACGTGTCGCGCGGTTGTGCGCCGGGGTGGAGTTGCCCACAGGGGTGCCCACAGGAGTGCGGTTGTCCACAGGCGGCAAGTTGTCCACAGGCCCGGACCGGGCTCGCTCGCATGGCGTACGGTGCGGCGCATGGCAAGTGTGCTCGTGGTCGAGGACGACCAGTTCGTACGCTCGGCGCTCATCCGGCACCTGACCGACGCCGCCCACACGGTGCGCAGCGTCGGTACGGCACTGGAGGCGCTGCGCGAGGTCGCCCATTTCCGTTTCGACCTGGTGATCCTGGACCTCGGACTGCCCGATCTGGACGGCTCCGAGGCCCTGAAGATGCTGCGCGGCATCACGGACGTACCGGTGATCATCGCCACGGCACGGGACGACGAGGCGGAGATCGTCCGGCTGCTGAACGCCGGGGCGGACGACTATCTGACCAAGCCGTTCTCGGTCGAGCACCTGTCGGCCCGGATGGCCGCCGTCCTGCGCCGGGCCCGGTCGGGCAGCGGGGAGGCCACCCCGTCGAGCGTGCTCCGCGTCGGCGGCCTGACCGTCGATCCGCTGCGCCGCCAGGCCGAGTTGGACGGCGTGAGCCTGGACCTGACCCGCCGCGAGTTCGACCTGCTGGCCTTCCTGGCCGGACGGCCGGGGGTCGTCGTACCGCGCAAGGAACTGCTCGCCGAGGTGTGGCAGCAGTCGTACGGCGACGATCAGACCATCGACGTCCATCTGTCCTGGCTGCGCCGCAAACTGGGCGAGACGGCCGCGAGCCCGCGCTATCTGCACACCCTGCGGGGAGTCGGCGTGAAGCTGGAGCCACCGCTGTGAGGTGGGCACTGGTCAAGGTCTGTCTGGCGGTCACCACCATGGTCGTGGTCGCCTTCGCCGTGCCGCTCGGACTCGTCATCCGGGAGATGGCCCGCGACCGCGCCTTCTCCAACGCCGAGCGGGAGGCCGCGGCCGTCGCCCCGGCGCTGTCCATCACCACCGACCGGGACCAGCTGGAGCGGGTTGTCGCCTCGGCCGGGTCGGACGCGGGCATGGCCGTGCACATACCGGCCGCCGGTGACACGGCCGCCGTCGACCTCGGCCGGCAGCGCGCCGCCGCCGATGACATCGCGACCGTACGGCGGCTGGGGCGCGCCTCCACCAGCGAGGTGCCCGGCGGGTCCACGCTGCTCCAGCCGGTCGCGCTGAGCTCCGGCGAGATCGCCGTCGTCGAGGTGTACGTCCCCGACTCCGAGGTCACCAACGGCCTCACCACGGCCTGGGCGGTGCTGGCCGGGGTCGGCGTCGCGCTGATCGTCGGGTCGGTCGCGGTCGCCGACCGGCTGGGGGTACGGATGGTGCGGCCCGCGCAGCGCCTGGTCGAGGGTGCGCACGAGCTGGGGGAGGGCAAGCTGGGCGCCCGGGTGCCCGAGGAGGGGCCGACCGAACTGCGGCTGGCGGCGGTCGCGTTCAACTCGATGGCCGACCAGGTCGTACAACTCCTCGCGAACGAGCGCGAGCTGGCGGCCGACCTGTCCCATCGCCTGCGCACCCCGCTGACCGTGCTGCGCCTGAACGCGGCCTCGCTCGGGGACGGCCCGGCCGCCGAGCAGACCCGGGCTGCCGTCGCCCAGCTGGAGCGCGAGGTCGACACCATCATCCGTACGGCCCGGGATGCCAAGCCGCAGACGGTGGCGGCCGGTCCGGGCGCCGGGTGCGACGCGGCCGAGGTGGTGCGCGAGCGCATGGAGTTCTGGTCGGCGCTGGCGGAGGACGAGGACCGCAAGGTGCGGCTGGCCGGCGTGGACCGGCCGGTGCGGATACCCGTGGCCCGGGCGGATCTGGCCGCCGCGCTGGACGCCCTGCTCGGCAACGTCTTCCGGCACACGCCCGAGGGCACGGCCTTCGCGGTCGACGTGCACAACGGCGAGGACGCGGTGATCGTGCTCGTCTCGGACGCCGGGCCCGGCATATCCGACCCCGAGGCGGCGATGGCGCGCGGGCGGGGTTCGGGCAGCGCCGGGTCGACCGGGCTCGGGCTCGACATCGTGCGGCAGCTCGCGGAGTCGACGGGCGGGGACGTGCGGATCGGGTCGTCGGTGCTGGGCGGGACCGAGGTGCGGATCTGGATCCAGCTGGCCGGGAGGGCACCCGTGCGCAGGGGACATCGGGGGACGGTGCGACGGCGCCGGTCGGGCAGATTGGTCTCTACCTTTAACCGTTCCCGATCCCTTCCTTAAGCGCGCCCTAAGATCCTCAACCCACGCCCCGATCAGGCCTTTTGCCCGAATCGGGATCGCTAGCGTGCTGCCGCACCCCACCCCCCGAACAGTGAAGGCAGGCACGCGCATGAGCACCCACCGGCGCAAGGTCAGTGGCAGGAACAAGGCGATCGGCGGCCTGGTGGCGGCGGCCGTGGTCGGCGGTGGCGCCATTCTGTTCACGGGTACCGCCCAGGCGGCCGGAATCGGGGCGGCGTACACGAAGACCAGTGACTGGTCGACGGGTTACACCGCGCAGTACGTCGTCACGAACAACAGTGGCCAGGCGGAGAAGGCCTGGAAGCTGGAGTTCGACCTGCCCTCGGGCTCGAGGCTGAGCTCCCTGTGGAACGCCGAGTCGAGCGTGAGCGGGCAGCACGTCACCGTCACGCCGCCGAAGTGGGACACGGACGGGCTGGCGGCCGGTGAGTCGGTGACGGTCGGCTTCGTGGTCAACGGCACGGGCGCGCCGACGGGTTGTCTGATCGACGACGCGAAGTGCTCCACGGACGACAGTGCGACACCCGAGCCGAGCGGCCGCCCGACGCAGTCCCCGACACCCACGGCGACCCCCGAGCCGACTGCGACCCCCAGCCAGAGCACGCCCCCGACCTCGACCCCCACCACCAAGCCCTCGGAGACCCCCGGCACCGGCACGGGCACCACCGCCGGCTTCGCCCCCTACATCGACACCTCCCTCTACCCGGCCTTCGACCTCCTGGCGAGTGCGGAGGCGACCGGCGTCAAGGACTACAACCTCGCCTTCATCACCGACGGCGGCGGCTGCACCCCGAAGTGGGGCGGCGTCACGGACCTCGGCGGCGACGCGGTGGCCGCGCAGATCGGCGACCTGCGTGCCAAGGGCGGCGACGTCCGCGTCTCCTTCGGCGGCGCGGCCGGCAGCGAGCTGGCGACGACCTGCTCCTCTGCGGACGCGCTGGCGGCGGCGTACGGCAAGGTCGTGGACGCGTACAAGCTGACCAAGGTCGACTTCGACGTCGAGGGCGGCGCACTGCCGGACACCACGGCCAACACACGCCGCGCCCAGGCGATAGCCAAGCTGCAAGCGGCCCACCCCGACCTGGACGTCTCCTTCACCCTCCCCGTCATGCCGGAGGGCCTGACCCAGCCGGGCGTCGACCTCCTCGCCAACGCCGAGCAGAACGGCGTGCAGATCAACACCGTCAACATCATGGCGATGGACTACGGCCCCGCGTACAGCGGCGACATGGGCACCTACGCCGAACAGGCGGCCACCGCCACCCAGGCCCAGATCAAGAGCGTGCTCGGCCTCTCCGAGAGCGCGGCCTGGAAGACGGTCGCCGTCACCCCGATGATCGGCGTCAACGACGTCACGACCGAGATCTTCAAGGTAGACGACGCCACGCAACTGGTGAACTTCGCCAAGTCCAAGGGCCTCGGGTGGCTGTCGATGTGGTCGGCGACCCGCGACAAGCAGTGCGCGGGCGGCGAGAAGCCGGCGGCCGACGCGACGTGCAGCTCGATCCTCCAGGACAAGTTCGCGTTCTCGAAGGCGTTCGCGACGTACGGCAAGTAGCCGAGCATCAGTCCGGCTGCGTACCCACAGCCAGTGCCGGGCGTCGTCGCGCAGGATGAGCTCGGAGTCGGCGAACCAGCGCACGGGCGCGCCATCGGGGTCCGCCCACGAGGGGTAGTCGGGGAGGGGCAGGCGCTCGAAGTGTTCCTCGATTCCCTGGAGGGTCTCGTCGTCCAGTTCGCGGTTGTCTGAGATGTCGTCGTCGGGATCTGCGGACAGCAGGGCCTCGGACAGGACCATTTCCACCGTTGCCCACGACAGACGCACCAGGAACGGCCTCCACGGCGTTCGGCCGCCGCGGGTGCGCTCGCGGAAGACCACCGGAGGATCCGGCTGCGTGAGCTGGGAGACGCGAATGCCCCAGAACGCGCAGTGCTGATTCTCGACGCGGAAGACCAGCATGTCCTCATCGAGCCGCAACTGATCGGGACTCAGCAGCCGGCCCTGGCGGCTGGTGAGATCGTCGCGCTGTCCCAGGAGGCGGTAGCAGGACGTCAGTGCGGCCGGAAGGCGAAGACCGAGCCGGTCCTCGGCCGCGGTGATCTGGGGAGGCCGACTCCGGATCGCGATCGCTACATCGCGGTCAGGTACGGCCCCTCGGTGGTCTTCTGCCACTGCATGGCTGTCAGACGGACGACGAAGTACACCGCGGCGCCCGCCGCGGCGATCTCCAGGGCGTCGGACACCATGTACTGCGTGACCGCGTCGCGCACTTCCACGAGGGTGTCGGCTCGGCCGAACTTCCTGTCGGCGTACCGGCCGAGCAGGGTGCTGGAAGCGAACAGCCCCCACCACAGATTCACCGGCCAGACCGGTGAACGGTAAGGCTCGCCGTCGGCCGGCAGCGGGGACGCGGCTCCCCACATGTCGAGGGCGATGCGATACGGCATCCACAGGTTCGCGATCGGGATGAACCAGGCCCCGATGGCCCATCCCGGGCCGTTGCGGAACCGGTCCGGTGCCAGCAGCCCGGTGCTGCGCCGCATCCGGAAGAACCAGACGACGAACATGACGGCACAGGGAACGTACGCGGAGATCTGGATTCTTCCGGCCGTCTCGTACTGCGCATACGCGGCGTCCAGTTGCCCTTGCGGGGCGGCGACGAAGCCGAAGTCCCCTTCGACCAGGGTGTACAGCCGGACACCCGCATACACGGCGAACACATCACTGAGGGCCGTCGCCGCGAGCAACGCCGACACCGTGATGAGCATCCAGCGCGACTGGCGCGGGATCGGGCGGGGCAGCAGGGCATGCGGTGGTGGATTCTCGAACTCGGACATGACGGAGGCCCCCCACGGGCAAGGAAAAGGAACTGCGACGGCCCGCGGAAGATCGCGTGCGATGGCACCGTACGCCTGACCTGCCATTTCGTCCATGCCGATTCCGGCAGCCAGGCACGGATGTCGACTGGGCCAACACCCTCGGGTCCCGCCCGCGCCGGGGCGCGGCACGTCCCCTCCACGTGCCGCGCCCCGTCCCCTCCACGTGCCGCGCCCCGTCCCCTCCACGTGCCGCGCCCCGTCCCCTGGTCGGCCCCCTCCGCTAGATTTCCGACTCCACCGCCGGCAACACCCCCGTCCGCGCCGCCTCCCCATACCAGTACGCGCTCGACTTCGGCGTCCGAGTCAGCGTCGAGTAGTCGACGTACACCGCCCCGAACCGCTTCTCGTAGCCGTACGCCCACTCGAAGTTGTCCATCAGGGACCACAGGTAGTAACCCCGGACATCGGCGCCGTCGGCGATCGCGCGGCGGACCTCGGAGAGATGGCCGTGCAGGTAGGCGATGCGCTCCGGGTCGTGGACGCGGCCGTCGGGGTCCGGCTTGTCGTCGTACGCCGCGCCGTTCTCGGTGATGTACAGGGGCAGGCCCGGAGCCTCGCGCGTGTACCGCATGATCAGCTCGTGCAGGCCGGTCGGGTCGATCGTCCAGCCCATTTCGGTGCGGTCACCCGGGGTCTGGTGGAACATCACGTCGTCCGCGCTGGGCCACGGCGAGTGCTCGCTCGCCCCGTGGCCGTCCGCCCGCGGGCCGTTGGCCTCGGGCTCGGCCGCCGACACCAGTGTCGGGGTGTAGTAGTTCAGCCCCAGCGCGTCCAACGGCTGGTTGATCGCCGCCAGGTCGCCCTCCAGGACGTACGACCAGTCGGTGACCAGCTCCGTCGCCGCGTACAGGCTCTCCGGGTACGCCCCGTGCAGGATCGGGCCGTGGAAGACCCCGTTGGCCAGGTCGTCGATCTTCCGGGCCGCCGCCAGGTCCGCCGGGTCCTGCGAAACCGGCCGCACCACCGAGGAGTTGAGGCTGAGGGCCACCGAGTTGCGGGTCGGCATCACCGAACGCAGCGCCGACGTACCCAGCCCGTGCGCCAGGTTGAGGTGGTGAGATGCCCGCAGCGTCGCCGCCGGCTCGGTGCGGCCCGGCGCGTGCACACCCGACCCGTAGCCCAGGAACGCGCTGCACCACGGCTCGTTGAGCGTGATCCACTGCTCCACTCGGTCGCCGAGCGCCTCGCCGACGATCTGCGCGTACTCGGCGAACCGGTACGCCGTGTCGCGCTCCGGCCAGCCGCCCGCGTCCTCCAGCTCCTGGGGGAGGTCCCAGTGGTAGAGGGTGACGGCGGGCTTGATGCCGTGCGCCAGCAGCTCGTCCACCAGGCGGCGGTAGAAGTCCAGGCCCCGCTGCACCGCCGGGCCCCGGCCGGTCGGCTGCACCCGCGACCAGGAGATCGAGAAGCGGTACGCCGACAGCCCCAGCTCGGCCATCATCGCCACGTCATCGCGGTAGCGGTGGTAGTGGTCGACAGCGATGTCACCGTGGTCGCCGCCGGCCGTCCGGCCCGGCGTATGGCTGAAGGTGTCCCAGATGGACGGGGTACGGCCGTCCTCCCGCACCGCTCCCTCGATCTGGTACGCGGACGTCGCCGCGCCCCAGAGGAAGGCGGGGGGAAAGGACACGGAGGACATGGGCTCAGGCATGGAAGCGCTCCCATAGGGGGTCGTGGAGACCGACGGGTAGGAGGGGAGGGGGGAAGGAGCCGGGGGCCGGGGCGACGGTGGCGCGGCCCCCGGAAGCCGTACGAGAGAAGTGGCCGGTCCGGGCGTCAGCCCTTGATCGCGCCCTGCATGATGCCGCCCACGATCTGCTTGCCGAAGAGAAGGAAGGCGATCAGCAGCGGCAGTGTGCCGAGCAGGGCGCCCGCCATGATCACCGACTGGTCGGGGACATAGCCGGTGCCGAGCGAGTTGAGCGCGACCTGCACGGTCGGGTTCTCCTGGTTCAGGGCGATGATCGGCCACAGGAAGTCGTTCCAGGCGAACACGAAGGTCAGCAGGCCGAGGACGGCCATCGCGGGCCGGGCGGCGGGGAACACCACGTGCCAGACGACCCGCAGACTGCTCGCGCCGTCCACCCGCGCCGCCTCGATCAGCTCGGTCGGCAGCGCCTGCACCAGGTACTGCCGCATGAAGAACACACCGAAGGCGGTCACCAGCGTCGGCAGGACGACCGTCTGCAACTGGTTGGACCAGCCGAGGTCCGCCATCCACAGATACAGCGGTACGACGGCCAGCTGCGGCGGCACCATCATCGTGCCGATCGTCAGCAGGAGCAGAAGGTTCGAGAACTTGAACCGCAGCTTGGCGAAGGCGAACCCGGCGAGCGTGGAGAACAGCACCGTGGCGACCGTGATCGTGCCCGCGACGATCACCGAGTTGACCATCGCGGTGCCGAGCCCGGCCTCCTCCCACGCGGTCTGAAGGTTCTTGAACAGGTTCCCGCCGAACCACAGCGGCGGCGGGGTCTGCGCCAGCCGGGTGTTGGTGCGCGAGGCCGCGATCGCCGTCCACACCAGCGGGGCCAGCGAGACCAGCGCGAACAGGGTCAGCACGATGTAGGTGACCGGGCCGGCGTGCAGCTGCTTGCCCGCGCCCATCACGCGCGTCCGTGCCCGCCGGGGCGGTTTCTTCTCGGCCTGAGGGGGAGTCAGTTGGGTCGCTGTCATTGGGACTTCCTCAGCCGTCGGGAGATCAGCAGATTGACCGCGGCGACGATCAGCAGGATCAGGAACATCGACCAGGCGATCGCGGACGCCTTGCCGAGGTTGCCGATGATCCAGCCCTGGTCGTACATGTACAGGCCGAGCGTCTGGAACTGGTGACCCGAGCCGCCCTTCGAGCCGCTGACCCCACCGAACAGCAGGGGCTCGCCGAAGAGCTGGGTCGCGCCGATGGTCGAGACGACCACCGTGAACAGGATCGTCGGCCGGAGCTGCGGGATCGTCACATGGATGAACTGCTGCCAGCGGTTGGCGCCGTCCATCGCCGCCGACTCGTACAGATCGGCCGGGATGGCCTGCATGGCGGCGAGGTAGATCAGCGCGTTGTAGCCCGTCCACCGCCAGATGACGATCGTCGACACGGCGAACTTTGAACCCCAGTCGGACTCGGTCCAGTTGACCGGATCGATCCCGACGAAGCCGAGCATCCAGTTGATCATGCCGCCGTCCCAGGAGTACAGCAGCACGAACACCAGCGTCGCCGCCGCCACCGAGGTGGCGTACGGGGTGAGCATCACGACCCGCCACACGGTCGAGCCGCGCAGCTTGTAGTTGAGCAGGTGCGCCAGGCCGATCGCCATCAGCAGCTGCGGCACCGTGGAGATCACGCCGATGGCGAAGGTGACCCACAGCGAGTTCCAGAAGAAGTCCGAGGACAGCAGGTTCTCGTAGTTCTTCAGCCCGGCCCAGGACTGGCCATCCAGGTCGGCCAACTGCACGTTGTGCAGCGAGTACCAGGCCGTGTACAGCAGCGGGACCAGCGAGAACGCGCCGAACACGATGAAGAAGGGGGAGATGAACGCGTACGGCGACGCCTTCATGTCCCAGCGGTACAGCTTGCTGCGCCAGGAACCCGGGCCCGGCGGAGGCGGCGTACCGCGACCGTGCGCGCGGCCGGCCGCGCCCGGCTGCTCACCGGGCGCGGCGTCGGCGCTCGACGCGGAGTGCGCGAGGGCCTGCTTGGAGCTGGTCACTGGCCGAGCACGTCCTTGATCTCCTCGGTGGCCGCGTCCCAGCCCTCCTCAGGGCTCTTGCCCTGCTGCTCGACCTGGAGGATGCCGATGTCGGTCAGCGCGGTGCCGATCGGCTGGTCCTTGACGCCGAAGTACTGGGTCGGGATGGTCTCGGCCGAGGCGGAGAAGATCTCCGTGATCGGCGCGTTCGAGAAGTACTCGGTGGTGGCGGCCGCCGGCTTCAGGGTCGGGTACGCCGACGGGGCCGACGGGAAGCTGGCCTGCTTGGCGAAGACCTTCGCCTGCTGCTCGGGCGCGGTCAGCCACTTCGCCAGCGCGATGGCCTCCTTCTGGTGCTTGCTCGCCGTCGGCACGCCGATGAACGAACCGCCCCAGTTGCCCGCGGTCGGCGCCGCCGCCACGTCCCACTTGCCCTTGCCCGCGTCACCGGACTGCTCCAGGATGTAGCCGATCATCCACGCCGGGCAGGCCACCGTGGCGAAGGTCGCGTTGGCGTAGCCCTGGTCCCACGGCTTCTCGAACTGCTTCAGCTTCGCCGACATGTCGCTCGTCGCCACCTCCATGGCGGTGTCCCACGCCTTCTTCACGCCCGCGGACTTCTCCCAGACGACGGTGCCGTCCTTGTCGTAGTACCGCTCGCTCTCACCGTTGAGGACCGCGTTGTAGACGGAGGAGGCGGAGTCCACGAACTTGGTGCCGCTCGGCGCCTTCTTCATGTACTCCTTGCCGAGGTCGACGTACTTGCCCCAGTCGCCCTTCCACTGCTCGGCGAGCTTGGTGCGGTCGGTCTCCAGGCCGGCCTTCTGGAACAGGTCCTTGCGGTAGCAGACGGCCATCGGGCCGATGTCGGTGCCGAGCCCGATCAGCTTGCCGTCCTTCGTGGTGGCCTGGGCGTTCTTCCAGTCCAGCCACTGGGACTTGTCGACCTCCTTGCCGAGGTCGACGAACTTGTCGGCCTGCGTCTGCACGGCCTCGGTGACGTTGCCGACCTCGATCGCCTGGATGTCGTCGGTGCCGGCGCCGGCCTGCAGTCGGGTGAGGACCTTGGGCCAGTAGACGTCGGTCTTGGTGGTGACATTCTCCTTGATGGTGATGTCGGGGTTGAGCTTCATGTACTCGTCGTAGAGGCCGGCCTGCTTGTAGCCGAAGGTGCCGAAGGTGCCGATGGTGAGGGTGGTCTTGCCACCGCCGCCGTTGCCACCGCCCTCGTTCGAAGAGCCGTCGTCCGAGTCCTCGGCGCAGCCGGCGAGCAGCCCTGTCGTCAGCGCGGCGACGGCCGCGAGGGCCATCAGCCTGCGGGACCCGCGGGTACTCGTGCGCATTGCGTCCTCCTGTTGCCTGACGTGCCGACCCCCCGGCCAACTGCACTGTTGGGCCCGTTCGTGGTACTCGCTGCGGCTCGGGCGGGGAACGTGCGGGATGTGTATGTGTCAGGTACTGTGGGAGCGCTCCCACAGGTGATGAGTTGAAGGTTCGTCGGTCCGGGCGGGGGTGTCAAGGGACTCGGAGCGGAGAGATGCGTTCAGTTATCGGGCTGTTAACTGGACCCGCCGGGTCCGGTCCGGCGGCTGAGAACGAGGCGGTTCAGGCCGGAGCGGGGGCCCGGGGCCGCAGTCCCGGGGACGGCCACTCTCCCCGACGGGACTGTTAAATTCCAGGCCAGCGTGAAGACAACGGCGGAAGGCGGAGCCCCATGGCAACCCACGGAGCGCGGGGCCGAAGCGGCGGTCGGCCCACCCTCGAAGAGGTGGCGGCCCGCGCCGGCGTGGGCCGGGGCACCGTCTCCCGGGTGATCAACGGCTCGCCCCGGGTCAGCGACGCGACCCGCGCGGCGGTGGAAGCGGCGGTGGCGGAGCTCGGCTACGTCCCCAACACGGCGGCCCGAGCCCTGGCGGCGAACCGCACGGACGCGATCGCACTCGTCGTGCCCGAACCGGAGACGCGATTCTTCGCGGAACCGTACTTCTCGGACATGCTGAAGGGTGTCGGCGCCGAGCTCTCCGAGACGGAGATGCAGCTGCTGCTGATCTTCGCGGGCAGCGACCGGGAACGGCGTCGCCTGGCCCAGTACCTGGCGGCCCACCGCGTCGACGGCGTCCTGCTGGTCTCGGTCCACGCCGACGACCCCCTGCCGGACCTGCTGGCCCAGCTGGAGATCCCGGCGGTGATCAGCGGCCCGAGGTCGGCGGCGGAGACCCTGACCTCGGTGGACTCGGACAACTACGGCGGCGCCCGCTCCGCCGTCGAGCACCTGCTGTCCCGCGGCCGCACGCGGATCGCCCACATCACCGGCCGCCTCGACGTCTACGGCGCCCAGCGCCGCGTCGACGGCTACCGCGACGCCCTGCGCGACGCGGGGCACGAGGTGGACGAGCAGCTGATCGAGGCGGGCGACTTCACGGAGGAGGGCGGCGCCCGGGCGATGAAGCTGCTCCTGGAGCGCTGCCCCGACCTGGACGCGGTCTTCGCGGGGTCGGACGTGATGGCGGCGGGCGCCCGCCAGGCCCTGCGCGAGACCGGCCTGCGCATCCCCGAGGACGTGGCCCTCGTCGGCTACGACGACTCGGCCATCGCCCGCCACATGGACCCGCCCCTCACCAGCGTCCGCCAGCCGATCGAGGACATGGGCCGCCGGATGCTGGACCTCCTCCTCGCCGAGATAGCGGATCGCCGGCCGGCGGCGTCGCGGGGACTGGAACGCCCGCAGGAGGTGCTGGCCACGGAACTGGTGGTGCGGGCGTCGTCGTGAGCGGCCACGCCCTGCTGGACCTCGCCGAGGTCGGCGAGGTCGAGCCGTATCTGCGTTCCGTGGGCGAGGTGCTGCGCGCCTTCCGCGACCAGGACTCGGGCTGTGAGTCGTACGGCGTCCGACTCCCGGACGGCGACCGCTGGTTCGTTAAGGAGGCGGCAACCGACCAGGCCCGGCGCTCCCTGGACCGCGCCTGGGCGTTCCACCGGGCGGTACGCCACCCGGTGATCGTCCCGCAGCTGCACCGCTTCGAGGTGCGGGGCAGTGGCGGTACGGCGGTGGTGATGCCGTGGCACGCCGGCGAGGTCCTGTACCACCCCACCCTCCGCAGCCACGGCGGCCGCGCCCACCCGGACAGCCCCATGGCCCGCTTCCGCGCCCTGCCGCTCGACCGGGTCCACCGTGCCGTGGACCGCGTGCTGGACGCGCACCTGGCGGTGGAGGCCGCGGGGCACGTCGCCGTCGACCTCTACGACGGCACGTTCCTGTACGACTTCGAGGGCGACGCACTCCACCTGATCGACCTGGACGAATACCGCCCCGGCCCGTTCACGCTGGACGAGGACCGGCTCCCCGGCTCACGCCGCTACATGGCCCCCGAGGAGTTCCGCCGCGGCGCGCTGATCGACATCCGCACCACGGTCCACGCCCTCGGCCGCGCCACCCGCCTCCTCCTGGACGCCGGCGACGAGGAGCGGGCCTGGCGGGGGACGGCGGCCCAGCTGGCGGTGCTCGACCGGGCCACCCGCACCGACCCCGGCGAACGCTTCGGGAGTGTACGGGAGTTGGTGAGGGCCTGGCGGGCGGCGACGTCGGAGGAGTAGCACCGGCGCTCAGGGATGCAGCACCAGCCCTCAGGGGTGCAGCACCAGCCGCCACCGCCTCTCCCCGTCCTGCTCCTCCTTGGTCGGGGCGAGTCCGGCCGCCGCGGCGACTGCCGCCGAGGCCGGGTGGTCGGGATGGATGTGGGCGACGACCGTACGGACCGACCGTCGCCGGAGCCAGGCCACCAGCCCCCGCGCCGCCTCGGACGCGAACCCGCGCCCCTGCCACGGGGTGCCGACCACCCAGGCGATCTCGGCGCTCCGGTCCTCGGTGACCGTGGCCTGGACCGTGCCCACGAGACAGGACTCCGCGCGCAGCCGCAGTACCCAGTTGCACCAGGCGACACCCGGGTCGGGAGACCCGGCGACGAGCCGCTCGTAGCGGGCGCGCAGTTCGCCCAGGGAGTGGGGCATGCCGCCGATGAAGGTGTGCAGCGCCGGGTCCGCCAGGACGACGGCCATCTCCTCGGCGTGCTCGACGCGCAGTGGGAGGAGATCGAGGCGGGCGGTGGGGATGGACTCGGCGGGTACGCGGGGCTCGGACATCGTGCGCAGCCTATGGCCCAGAGGGGAGAGCGCGACGACCTCGTGAAAAAGCTTCAGCCGGTGACTTCGTCATGAAGTCACCGGCTGAAGGCCTGGGGTGAGTGACGGGACTCGAACCCGCGGCATCCTGGACCACAACCAGGTGCTCTACCAGCTGAGCTACACCCACCATGACCGGCGATCGACTTTGTGGAGTCCCCGACCGGCCGAGAAAAAGTGTACAGGGTCCGAAGGGGTGCTCGCGCACAGCTTTTGCGGCGCCCCCGGGCGACCCCTCGCATACGCCTACTGAGCAGGCAGAACGTGCTTCGCCGCGATCGACTTCGCGGTGTCCGAGTCCGGGCCGGGCTGGGGGACGAAGATGGCCTCGCGGTAGTAGCGGAGTTCGGCGATGGACTCGCGGATGTCGGCGAGGGCGCGGTGGTTGCCGTTCTTCTCGGGGCTGTTGAAGTAGGCACGCGGGTACCAGCGGCGGGCCAGCTCCTTGACCGACGAGACGTCGACGATCCGGTAGTGGAGGTAGTCCTCCAGCGTCGGCATGTCGCGCAGCAGGAAGCCGCGGTCCGTGCCGACGGAGTTGCCGCACAGCGGGGCCTTGCCGGGTTCCTTCACGTGCTCGCGTACGTACGCCAGCACCTGCTCCTCGGCGTCGGTCAGCGTCGTGCCGCCGGCCAGTTCGTCGAGGAGCCCGGACGCGGTGTGCATCTGACGCACCACCTCCGGCATCGTCTCCAGCGCCGCCTCCGGCGGACGGATGACGATGTCCACGCCCTCGCCGAGGACGTTCAGCTCGGAGTCGGTGACGAGGGCGGCTACCTCGATGAGCGCGTCGTCGGACAGCGAGAGGCCGGTCATCTCGCAGTCGATCCACACCATGCGATCGTTCATGCGACCACCCTAAAGCTGACGTCCGCTTTTGGGGGCCCCGCGTTCCTCGTCCTTGAACGCCGGACGGGCTGAGATGCCCGCCCGGCGTCACGAGGTCACGCTCCGCTGCGCTGCCCCGGCAGGCTCGCCCGACCTCCGACGTACAGCTCGCGCCCGTTCTCCGAGGGCACGGACGTGCCCACGGGGGCCGGGGTGCGGCGGGTCTGGAGGGGGACCGGGCCGCCCTCCGGGTACGGGGTGGGCGGTGGACCCTGCTGGACGGCGGGGCCCGTCGTGGGCTCCGCGTCCGTCGGCCTCTCGCCCTGGGGGCGCCGCGCACGGTACGCCGCCCGGTACGCGGCCGGCGACGAGCCGAGCTGGCGGCGGAAATGCCCGCGCAGCGCCACCGGCGAGCGGAAGCCGCAGCGGCCCGCCACCTCGTCCACCGAGTAGTCCGACGTCTCCAGCAGGCGCTGTGCCTGCAGGACCCGCTGGGTGATCAGCCACTGCAACGGGGCGCTGCCCGTCAGCGAGCGGAAGCGGCGGTCGAAGGTGCGGCGGCTCATGTACGCGCGGGCCGCCAGCGTCTCCACGTCGAACTGCTCGTGGAGGTGCTCCAGCGCCCAGGCGACGACCTCGGCCAGCGGGTCGGCGCCGATCTCCTCCGGTAAAGATCGATCGAGGTAGCGCTCCTGACCGCCGGATCGGCGCGGCGGGACCACCAGACGGCGGGCCAGAGCCCCGGCCGCCTCGTTGCCGTGGTCCGTCCGCACGATGTGGAGACAGAGATCGATTCCGGCCGCTGTGCCCGCCGATGTCAGGACGTCGCCGTCGTCGACGAACAGCTCTCGCGGATCGACGTGCACCGACGGGTAGCGCTTGGCCAGCGTCGGTGCGTACATCCAGTGTGTCGTCGCGGGGCGGCCGTCCAGCAGGCCCGCCGCGGCGAGGACGAAGGCGCCGGTGCACAACCCGACGATGCGGGCGCCTTCCTCGTGCGCTCGGCGCAGTGCGTCGAGCGCGTCCTCGGGCGGTGGAGACGTGATCGAACGCCAGGCCGGCACGACGACCGTGCCCGCCCGTGAGATCGCCTCCAGGCCATGTGGCGCGGTGAGTTCCAGGCCCCCTGTGGTCCGCAGCGGGCCTTCCTCGCCGCCGCACACCAGCAAGCGGTAGCGCGGCACGCCGGCGTCCTGGCGGTCGATCCCGAACACCGACAGCGGTATGGAACTCTCGAAGATGGGGCCGCCGCTGAACAGCAGCACCGCGACGATCTCCTTGCGGCGTCGCCCGGAAAGTTTCCGGGCCGCGGCATCCGGCGCGGCAGTGGAGTCGTGGCTCATACTGCTAAGCCCCCCTCGGTGGTCGCGGCTCCTCGGTTGTGTCGCTCCTGCACGTTTCCCCTCGGTCCTGCACGAGTCCCCCGCCGTAGACAGTCAAGATCGAATCTACTGTGTCGCGTCGCGCCGCAGTGGCCGGTTCGGCACTCGGCACATTGTCGACTTGGCAACTTGGCGTGAAGCATTCGATCACGAAGCGTTGCACTCGTGGGCCGTGCAGGGAAGTGCGCCTTGTCGCAGTGGCCAATCCACGTAGGGTGCGCAGGGCCCCTGAGGCCCTTTCCGTGCAGGTGGAACGGGGGTTGGGGGGTGTCCTGAGTGGGGGATGCATGCGCGCCAGAAGTTGGCTGAAAAGCAGCGTTCCCGTGCGCGGAAACCGGTCAGCCGACCGGTGTATTTCAACCAGTGTGACGTCCGCCTCTGTGGGCCCCGGTTCCGGTCCTGTGGTGGCGTCCGCGACGCGAGGGTGCCGGAGGGGTGCGCTCCTCGTCCTTCAGGCGCGCCGCGCCGCGTTCCGACTGGCGCAACAGCAGACGGCAGACGGCCGTCACGGCGGCGAGGCCGAGGGCCGTGCCGGCGGCACCGGCGAGGGAAGTGCCGTACCAGAGGAGGACCACGGGGACCAGGACACAGCTGAAGGCCGCCCAGCGAACCACATCGGTGGCGCTGTCGTCGGAGGGCGTGCGGGGTCCGGGCATGGGTGCGTACTCCTGGGTTGCCTGGGGCAGTGATTCATGGATTCATGGGGGTTCAACGCGTGTTCGAGCGGTCGGTCACTGGTGCGGGGGCCGTTCCCGGCCGCGGACGCAAGTGAATCCTGTGCAAACCGCCTGTACACCGCAGCAACCATTGCGTTACGGGCGTCCCCTCGTGCATGCTCCCTGGAACCCGCACCGACCACGAGTGGGGATCTGGGTTAAGGAGGCGTGCAGCCGTACCCTTGGGGGTATGGGGTTGGGAAGACCATTCCCGGACACAGCTCCGCCGCACACCGCTGCATCCGTCAACGAGCTCCGCTCGCGGGCCCACCCATAAAGGATCAATACGCCGAGACAGCCATGGCCGGTCACGAATTCTTCGAACCCGCGGACCGCAAGCGCCAGGTCGCCGACCCGACGGCGTCCGATCCCCTGGCGGCGGACGAGTCACGCCAGTCCTGCGATCCCGCCTTCAAGCACGGCGTCGTCGTCGGCTTCGACGGCTCCACCTCCAGTGAGCGCGCCCTTGCGTACGCCGTCGGCATGGCCCATCGCTCCGGGTCGGGCCTGATCATCGTCCACGTCGCCAACCGGCTGCCCACCACGGTGTGGGCCGGCTGCGAGCCGCCGGTCTTCGTCGACGTACCGGACCACCGCACCGAGGTGCTCGGCCTCGAACTCGCCTGCGCCGACTATCTCGCCGAGGTGCCCTGGATCCTCGTCGAGCGCGGCGGTGACATCTGCCACGAGCTCGAAGAGGTCGGGCGGGAGTACGAAGCGGACGCGATCGTGGTGGGCTCCACGCACGGCATCGTCGGGCGGATCTTCGGGTCCGTCGCGGGGCGGCTCGCCAAGCGGGCCAAGCGTCCCGTCGTTGTCATTCCGTAACTCGCCGTTGTCCCAGGTGAGATGAGCCGTTCGGGACGCCGCTCTCCCTCTCGTCTCCTTTTTGCGGTGTGTGAATTTACTCGCGCGTAGAGGTGTTTGTGCCCTTGTGAAGGGCATATAACGCTCACCGCACAACTGCACATGCATGAAGGGAGCCCGCCGTGGACAATGACGTCTCTGCGGGAAGCGGAATCACCACCGTGGTCGGTCGACTCGCCCTGGGGATCACCCTGTTGGCCTTCGGGCTGGGGTACACCGACGTGATCGACGGCGTGTCGGCTGCTGACGCCGTATCAATCGCCCAGTACGTGGGCGGCATTGCCCTCTTCGTCGCCGGGCTGATGGCCCTGCGCGACCGCGACTCCGCGAACGGGACCGCGTTCGTGACGCTCGGCGCCCTGTGGTTCACCTGGGCCGTTTCCGCGGAGGGCTCCGCCAATGCAGCCGGGTTGTTCCTGTTGCTGTTCGCCCTCGTGGTGCTGTCCCTCGCGCTCGCCGGTGGGGACCAACTCGGGCAGGGTGCGTACGGGCTGTTCTTTGTCGCCCTGTTGCTCATGGCGATCGCCCACTTCGCCGACAACGACGGGCTCACCAAGGTCGGGGGCTGGTTCGCCGTCGCCGCGGGTGCGGTGGCTTGGTACGCGGCGACTGCGGCTCTGGCCCACTGGCCGACCGCGCTTCCGCGACGCGCTGCGGGCCGGGGCGTGACGGCCACCGGTTAGCTGCGCCGGCTGGGGGGTTGGGCGGCTCCCCGGCGATGAGAACGGGCCCCCCGTGATTGGTGGCATCACGTGGGGGCCCGTCCATGTTGTTTGGCCTCTGCGGGTGCGTGGGGGCTTGTCGCGCAGTTCCCCGCGCCCCTAAAACAGGCCTACTACTCGACCGTTACCGACTTGGCGAGGTTCCTCGGCTTGTCGATGTCCCTGCCCAGGGCCAAGGCCGTGTGGCAGGCGAGGAGTTGGAGGGGGATGCCCATGAGGATGGGGTCCAACTCGTCCTCGTTCTTCGGGACCAGGATCGTCTGGTCGGCCTTTTCCTGGGGTTGGTGGGCTACCGCGAGGATCTTGCCGCTGCGGGCCTTGATCTCCTCCATGGCGGCGCGGTTCTTCTCCAGGAGGTCGTCGTCGGGGACGATCGCGACCGTCGGGAGGGCGGGCTCGATCAGGGCCAGGGGGCCGTGCTTGAGCTCGGAGGCGGGGTAGGCCTCGGCGTGGATGTAGGAGACCTCCTTGAGCTTCAGGGAGGCCTCACGGGCCACGGGGTAGCCGCGGACGCGGCCGATGAAGAGCATCGAGCGGGCGTCGGCGTAACTCTGGGCCAGCTTCTCGATCTCCGCCTCCTGCTCCATGATCTCGGCGATCTGGGCGGGCAGCTTGCGCAGGCCCTCGATGATCCGCTTGCCGTCGCGGACCGAGAGGTCGCGGGTGCGGCCGAGGTGCAGGGCGAGGAGGGCGAAGGCGACCGTGGTGTTGGTGAAGCACTTCGTGGAGACCACGCAGACCTCGGGGCCCGCGTGGACGTAGATGCCGCCGTCGGCCTCTCGGGCGATCGCCGAGCCGACGACGTTGACGATGCCCAGGACCCTTGCGCCCTTGCGCTTCAGCTCCTGGACGGCCGCGAGGACGTCGTACGTCTCACCGGACTGGGAGACGGCGATGTAGAGGGTGTCGGGGTCCACGACCGCGTTGCGGTAGCGGAACTCGGAGGCCGGCTCGGCGTCCGCGGGGATGCGGGCCAGCTCCTCGATCATCTGGGCGCCGATCATGCCCGCGTGGTACGAGGTGCCGCAGCCGAGGATCTTCACGCGGCGGATCTGGCGGGCCTCGCGGGCGTCCAGGTTGAGGCCGCCGAGGTGCACGGTGGAGAAGCGGTCGTCGATGCGGCCGCGCAGGACGCGGTCCACGGCGTCGGCCTGCTCGTGGATCTCCTTGTGCATGTAGGTGTCGTGGCCGCCCTTGTCGTAGGAGGCGGCCTCCCACTCGACGGTGGTGGGCTCCGCCGTGGTGCGGGTGCCCTCCGTCGTGTAGGTGCGGAAGTCGTCGGCCTTGAGGGTGGCCATCTCGCCGTCGTCCAGCGTCACTATCTGGCGCGTGTGGGCGACCAGGGCCGCGATGTCCGAGGCTACGAACATCTCCTTCTCGCCGATGCCGAGGACGACCGGGGAGCCGTTGCGGGCGACGACGATGCGGTCGTTGAAGTCGGCGTGCATCACCGCGATGCCGTACGTGCCCTCGATGAGGCGCAGCGTCTCGCGGACCTTGTCCTCCAGCTTCTCCGCCTGCGAACGGGCGATGAGGTGGACGAGGACCTCGGTGTCGGTCTCGGAGAGGAACTCGACGCCGTCCGCCTCCAGCTTGCGGCGCAGGTCGGAGGCGTTGTCGATGATGCCGTTGTGGACGACGGCGACCTTGCCCTCGGCGTCCAGGTGCGGGTGGGCGTTCACGTCGGACGGGGCGCCGTGGGTGGCCCAGCGGGTGTGGGCGATGCCGGTCGTGCCCTTGAAGCGCGCCGGGACCTTGGCCTCCAGGTCACGGACCCGGCCCTTGGCCTTGACCGTCTTCAGGCCCGCCGCCTTCGGGGACGTGACGACGATGCCCGCCGAGTCGTAGCCGCGGTACTCCAGGCGCTGCAGGCCCTCCAGGAGCAGGGGAGCCACGTCACGCTTCCCGATGTATCCGACGATTCCGCACATATATATATCCCTAGCCGTAGACGATCCGGCGCAGCTGGCGGAGCGTGAGCTCCGCCGGGGCCACTGCCCGGTATTTCAGGTCCGCCTCGATCTGTTCGAAGATCGTCGCGTTCACCAGGCCCTGGGCCTGCAGCTCGCGGTGGCGGCGACGGACGTACTCCTCGGTCGTCTCGTCGAAGTAGGCGAGCACATCCTGGATCACCCGCAGCGCCTCGCCCCGGTTGAGGGGTGTGGTGCGGGTCAGGTGATCAACAAGGTCGTCGTGCACTCGGTAGATCCTGGGTTATCGGAGACTGGTTCGCAAGAATCCTGCCCGATTTCGGGCATGAGTGCGTCAGGGGACTTTGGAAGAGCTCCTCGCATGGGGGTACCGGCACCGTCGCGGGTGGCGCGTTCGTGCCGGGCGCCACCGCCCAGGCCGCCGCCGTGCCGACGCAGCGGACCGCCCCGGCCGCCGAAGAAGCCGTTCATCCGCATCGGCGCGCACCCGTGGGACCTCTCCCGCAAGATCGAGGCCGAGGTGCGCACCCTGTACACCCCGGCCGGACCTGGGCACCTTCACCACCGCCCCCGCCCTCCCCCACTCTCGGCTTCGCTCGAGCGGGGGGACCCCCATGGCGCCCTTCACTCTCACGGCCTTCGGCGACCAGGGCGTCAGTCGTACGGAAACCACGACATGGAGGCCTGGTACTCGCCCTACGGCTACGGCGGCGAGGAGGCCCGTTTCGCTCTCCCCGGCAACGGGCCGGACAAGAGGGGAACGAGACCGTCGCCTGGTCCCGGGTGCGCTGCCTCAACTACTCGTTCCTGTGCGTGGACGTCCAGCTACGCCACGCTGAAGGTCCAGGGCATCGCCGCCGGGCCAAGTAGGTCCGAGGGGCGAGGGGGACCGTACGCGCGTTACATTCGCTTGAGGACGGCCTGCTTGGCCATCGTGAACTCCTCGTCCGTCAGCACGCCCGTGCGGTGCAGCTCGCCGAGTTCGCGCAGGCGGCGCAGGAGGGCGTCGTGGTCGTCCTCGGCGGATGCGGCCGCGGGAGAAGGCAGTTCCGGCCGTGCGTCCGGTACGTCCGTGGCGCCGGCCCCGGCCGGGTGCGGGAGGCGGGCCTGGACCGCCGCCGCGACCAGGGCCATCAGCGGGTCCTTCTTGAAGCCCCACAGTTCCACCGAGTTGGCGTCGTACTTGGGCGGGGCCTTGGTGGGTGCGTTCCGGACGGTGAAGCGGAGGTAGCCGTTCTCCAGGCCCGCCGCCGGATGCCACTCCACGGCCGTGATGTCGGTGACCGGGAGGGAGCGGCTGCCGGCGGCGGCCTTGGCGTCCTCCGTCTTCCAGTTCCACTCCAGGCGGATGTGCTCGCCGTCGAAGGTCGCCGTGCCGTCCCCGGCGGAGACCGACAGGGGGACGGAGGGGCCCGGCAGCAGGTACTCGTCGACCGGGTCGGCCGGGACCTGGTCGAGGAGCAGGGCGTTGCGTACCTCCTCCACGAAGTACTCGGCGACGCCGTAGCGGTCGGACTCCACGATCAGCTGGTACGGGTCGTTCGGCTCGGTGAGGCGGCCCCCGGTGGCGTGCAGCAGCGGGTCGGCGCCGTCGCGCAGACGCAGGCGCAGCCGTCCGGCCTTCTTGCCCTGCTCGAAGGAGGCACCTGCCAACGCCCCCAGCGGGAGGACGAGTTCACCGAGTGTCTTGCGGAACAGGCTGACGTTCTTGTCCCTTCCGGGGGTCAGCCGCAGGGCGTCGCCGTCGAAGACCCACGTGCCGTCCTTCTGGATGATTTCCGCCATGGGGTGGATTGTTCCACCAGTCTCACGAGAGAGTGGTCCAGACCTCTTGGAGCGCATTGGCTCATGAAGGGACACGCTTGTGAGAGTCGGCTGTGTGAGACAGCACCACAGAACGTTTCGCCTTCTCGGTTCCCTGCTGCTGCTCGCGATGGGCGCCTCGGTGGCAGGGGCGGCTCCCGCACAGGGGGCATCGCCCACCCCGCTCGACCGGGTGGTCCCCGCGCCCGCCTCGGTCGCCCCGGGCGGATCCCCCTACCGGATCACCCGCGGCACGCACATCCGCGTCGACGACTCCCGCGAGACACGCCGCGTGGGGGAGTACCTCGCGCACATCCTCCGCCCCTCCACCGGCTACCGCCTGCCCGTCACCGCCCACGGCGGTGGCGGCATCCACCTGCGCCTGGCCAAGGGCCCGTTCGGCGCCGAGGGTTACCGCCTCGACAGCGGCCGCAAGGGCGTCACCATCACCGCCGCGGGGGCCGCCGGCCTGTTCCACGGCGTCCAGACCCTGCGCCAACTGCTCCCGGCGGCCGTCGAGAAAGACTCCGTCCAGCCCGGGCCCTGGCTGATCGCGGGCGGCACGATCACGGACACCCCGCGCTACGGCTGGCGCGGCGCGATGCTCGACGTGTCCCGGCACTTCTTCACCGTCGACCAGGTCAAGCGCTACGTCGACCAACTCGCCCTGTACAAGATCAACAAGCTGCATCTGCACCTCAGTGACGACCAGGGCTGGCGCATCGCCATCGACTCCTGGCCGCGCCTGGCGACCCACGGCGGCTCGACCCAGGTCGGCGGCGGCCCCGGCGGCTACTACACCAAGGCCGACTACAAGGAGATCGTCCGGTACGCCGCCTCCCGCTACCTGGAGGTCGTCCCCGAGATCGACATGCCGGGCCACACGAACGCGGCGCTGGCCTCGTACGCCGAACTGAACTGCGACGGCGTGGCACCCCCGCTCTACACCGGCACCGACGTCGGCTTCAGCTCGCTGTGTGTCGGCAAGGACATCACGTACGACTTCGTGGACGACGTCATCCGGGAGCTCGCCGCCCTCACGCCGGGCAAGTACCTCCACATCGGCGGCGACGAGGCGCACTCCACCAGCCACGAGGACTACGTCACGTTCATGGAGCGGGTGCAGCCCCTTGTCGCCAAGTACGGCAAGACGGTGGTCGGCTGGCATCAGCTGACCGGAGCGACGCCGGCGGCGGGGGCGCTCGCGCAGTACTGGGGACTGGACGGTACGAGTGCGGAGGAGAAGGCGCAGGTCGCGAAGGCCGCGCAGAATGGGACGGGGGTCATTCTGTCCCCGGCCGACCGGATCTACCTCGACATGAAGTACACGGCCGATACTCCGCTGGGGCTGGACTGGGCCGGTCTGGTGGAGGTGAAGCGGTCCTACGACTGGGATCCGGGCACCTATCTGCCCGGGGCGCCTGCTTCGGCGATTCGGGGGGTGGAGGCGCCGCTGTGGACGGAGACGATCAGCAAGTCGGCCGACATCGAGTACATGGCGTTCCCGAGGCTGGCCGGTGTCGCTGAGCTGGGGTGGTCGGCGGCTTCCACGCATGACTGGGAGAGCTACAAGGTGCGGCTTGCTGCGCAGGGCGCGCGGTGGGAGGCGTTGGGGATCAACTACTACCGATCGCCGCAAGTTCCATGGTGATTCGGCTGCGGGCCGGTAGGGATTGATCGCGCCCCGCGGCGGAGCCGCACATTGACACAGCCCCGCGCCCCTGACGGCGCTGCACGCCCCTGCGTAGAGACGTGCACCCCCGGAGGACCGTACTCCGGGGGTGCACGCCTGTCCGTGGAGGGCCGTGGACTACAGCCCTGCGATGGGGTTCTTCAGGTTGCCGACCAGTTGCAGCGCGCCCGCCGGGTCCGCGAGGTCGACCATCTGCTTGTTGTTGCGCAGCTGGAGGCGGTTGAGGCAGGACAGGGCGAACTCGGGGGCGAACATGTCGTACTGCTTGAACTTGTCGGCGAGTTCGGGCACCGAGTGCTGGTAGTCCCGGGTGACCTCGGCGACCGTGCGCCAGAAGTCGTCCTCCTCCAGGATCCCCTCGGCGGCGAGGTTCGCGGCGAGGAAGCGGAAGAAGCAGTCGAAGACGTCCGTGAAGATGGACAGGAGCTTCTTGTCCTCCGGGACCTCCACGCGCAGCCGCTCGACCGTCGGCGGCAGCACCGCGTCCGGGTCCATGACGGCGATCTCCTCGGCGATGTCCTTGTAGATCGCGCGCTCGACGACACCGTCCTTCAGGACGAGGATGACGTTCTCGCCGTGCGGCATGAACACCAGGTCGTAGGCGTAGAAGCTGTGGAGGAGGGGGGTGAAGTACGCGCGCAGGTAGCGGCGCAGCCACTCCGTCGGCGTCAGGCCCGACTGCTCGATCAGCGCGCCCGCGAAGGACGCGCCCTCGTGGTCGACGTGGACGAGGGAGGCCATGGTGGCCAGTGACTCGCCGTCCTTCAGGGACGACACCGGGCTCTCGCGCCACAGGGCGGCCAGCATCTTGCGGTACGGCGAGTAGCGGTCCGTGGCCGCCTCGTACTCCAGGTGCCGGTAGCCGACGGCGGCGCGCTCGCGGATGATCGACAGGCCGGTGGAATTCAGGACCGGGTCGCCGGCGATGAGCTGGGCCAGCCAGTCGTTGATGGCCGGGGTCGCCTCCATGTACGCCGCCGAAAGGCCGCGCATGAAGCCCATGTTGAGGACGGACAGGGCCGTCTTCACGTAGTGCTTCTCGGGGCTGGACCGGTTGAAGAAGGTCCGGATGGACTGCTGGGCCAGGTACTCGTCGTCGCCCTCGCCCAGGCAGACCAGGTGCTTCCTCGCAACCTCGGCGGCGAAGGTGACGGTGAGCTTGTTCCACCACTGCCAGGGGTGGACGGGGATGAAGAGGTAGTCGGCGGGGGCGAGGTCCTGCTCGCGCAGGACGCCGTGGAAGCGCTCGACGGTCTCCTCGCCCAGCTCCTGCCGTACGAAGGTCTCGTACTCGATGCCGACCCCGGCCGTGAACGCGGCCCGCGAGCGGTGGGCCGCCAGCCAGACCAGCCGGACGGGGTTCGCGGTCTCGGGGGCGTACGACAGGTACTCGTGGATGCCGAAGCCGAGCCGCCCGTTGTTGGCGACGAAGCAGGGGTGGCCCTCGGTCATGCCGGTCTCGATGGCCTGGAAGTCGCTTTTCGCCAGCTCGGCGACCGGGACCTGCGGCTTGGTGAGCTTGTAGCAGGTGCCCGAGAGGGTGGAGGAGATCTCCTCCAGGTAGACGGGCAGGACCTCGTCGCTCAGGCCCAGGGACTTCTGCAGCTCGATGAAGAAGTCCAGGGCGGCGAGCGGGCGTTCGGCGCCGTCGCGGTGGCGGGTGATCGAGTCGGCGTCGACCTGCCAGTGGTCGAGGGCGTGGAGCGTGGCCGCGAAGGTGTACCGGGTCAGGCCGTCGTCGCTGCGGACGACGTACGTGCCGTCGCCGGTGGCCTCCGGCGTGATGAGGCGCTCGTGCGCGAACTCGGCGAGTGCCTTGCGGATCAGGAGGCGGTTGGCCCGCGCCCAGCGGTGGGGGGACAGATGCGCTACGGCGTCGGACAGGGTCATACGGCTACTCCTCGGGCGGCCAAGCTGTGCCTATTAAAGAAGCGCTCGCGCGTGCAGAAGCTCAGCAACGCGCGCTTCTCCGGCTTGTCGATCTCACGTTCGGGCACGAAGCCGACGGCCTCGTTCAGCGCGTGTACGGCCTTGTTGCTCACGTCGGGTTCGACGACGACCCGGCGGGTATGCGGGTCGGCGAACAGCTCGTCCATCACGGCGGTGATGACGGCCCTGGTGAAGCCGCTGATCGGCCGGTCGGTGGGGGCGACCAGGAAGTGCATGCCGACGTCGCCGGGCTCGGGGTCGTACAGGCCGACCAGCTCGACGTACCGGGGGTCGTAGCTCTCCATCAGGAAGGCCGGTTCGCCGTCGTGCAGGCCCAGGTAGGCGTGGTGGTGCTCGTGGGCCGCGATGCGCATGTACTCGCGCTCGACGTCCTGCAGTTTGGCGTCCTGCATCATCCAGAAGGCGGCCTTGGGGTCGGTGACCCAGCCGTGCAGCAGCTCCGCGTCCTTCAGGGGGTCGAGAGGGTGGAAGGTGAAGGTGCCGATGCCTGTGGTGCTCATACGGCGAACTCCTGGAACGCGATCGTCTTCTCGACCGGGTAGTACTCGGTGCCGAGCAGCTCGCGGATGATGTACGCGTTCCGGTACGGGCCCATCCCCAGGTCGGGGCTGGTGATGCTGTGCGTGTGGACGCCGGCGTTCTGGAGGAAGACCCCGCGGCCGGTGACGTCGACGGCGTAGTTGCGGGCGACGTCGAAGTTGCCCTGGGAGTCGTAGACCAGGCGGTCCTTGACGGGCGCCAGGAACTCCGGCTCGGCGTACTTGTAGCCGGTCGCCAGGACCAGGCCCTGCGAGTCGATCTCGTAGTCCTTCTGCTGCTCCTCCTGGCGGAAGGAGAGGGTGTACGTGCCGTTCTCGTAACGCGCGCCGTTCAGCGCGGAGTTGGTGAGCAGACGGGTGGGGACCGGGCCGCCGAGGTTCTTCTGGTAGAGCAGGTCGAAGATCTCGTTGATCAGGTCGCCGTCGATGCCCTTGAACAGGCCCTTCTGCTCGGCGGTGAGGCGGTAGCGGGTCGCCTCCGGCAGCTCGCGGAAGTAGTCGATGTACTCCGGCGACGTCATCTCCAGCGTGAGCTTGGTGTACTCCAGCGGGAAGAAGCGCGGGGAGCGGGTGACCCAGTTCAGCCGGTAGCCGTGGACGTCGATCTCGCTGAGCAGGTCGTAGTAGATCTCGGCGGCCGACTGGCCCGAGCCGACGAGCGTGATCGAGTCCTTCTTCTGCAGCTCCTGCTTGTGCTGCAGATAGCGGGAGTTGTGGAGGAAGTCGCCGCCGAGGCCCTGGCAGGCCTCGGGTATGTAGGGCGGGGTGCCGGTACCGAGGACGAGGTGGCGGGCGCGGTAGGTGTCACCGGCGGCGGTCTTCACGACGTAGACCTCGTCCTCGTACGTCACCTCCGTCACCGTCGTGTTGAAGCGGATGCTGCTCAGCTTGTTCGCGGCCCAGCGGCAGTAGTCGTCGTACTCGACCCGCAGCGGGTAGAAGTTCTCGCGGATGTAGAACGAGTACAGCCGGCCCTTCTCCTTCAGGTAGTTGAGGAAGGAGTACGGCGAGGTCGGGTCGGCGAGGGTGACCAGGTCCGACATGAACGGGGTCTGGAGGTGGGCGCCGTCCAGGAACATTCCCGCGTGCCACTCGAAGTCGGGCTTCGACTCCAGGAACACACCGTCGAGCTCGTCGATGGGCTCGGTGAGGCAGGCCAGGCCGAGGTTGAAGGGGCCGAGCCCGATGCCCACGAAGTCATGGGTCCGGGTCGGGTTTTCAGGACGCGCGGTCAAGGGACTCTCCCAGGTACTGCTCGGCGTGGCCGGCGATCAGGTCGAGGACGGCGGCGATGTCTTCGGTCGTCGTCTCGGGGTTGAGCAGGGTGAACTTCAGGTAGTGACGGCCGCCCACCTTGGTGCCCGCGACCACCGCGTCGCCGGAGGCGAACAGGGCCTTGCGGGCGTACAGGTTGGCGCGGTCGATCTCGGCGGGGTCGGTGACGGCCGCGGGGATGTAGCGGAAGACCAGGGTGGACAGGGTCGGCTCGACCACGACGTCGTAGCGGGGGTCGGCGGCCAGCAGCTGCCAGCCCTCCACGGCCAGGTCGCAGACCTCGTCGAAGAGCTGCCCGATGCCGTCGGCGCCCATCACCCGCAGGGTCATCCACAGCTTGAGGGCGTCGAAGCGGCGGGTGGTCTGCAGGGACTTGTCGACCTGGTTGGGGATGCGCTCCTGCACCATGCGGCGCGGGTTGAGGTACTCCGCGTGGTAGGTGGCGTGGCGCAGGGTCGAGGCGTCGCGGACCAGTACGGCGGAGGAACTCACCGGCTGGAAGAAGGACTTGTGGTAGTCGACGGTGACCGAGTCGGCGCGCTCGATGCCGTCGATGCGGTCCCGGTACTTCACGGAGGCGAGCAGGCCGCAGCCGTAGGCGGCATCGACGTGCAGCCAGGTGTCGAACTGCTCGCACAGCTCGGCGATCTCGGGCAGCGGGTCGATGGAGCCGAAGTCGGTGGTGCCGGCGGTGGCGACGACGGCCATGGGGACCAGGCCGTCCTGCTTGCAGCGCTCCAGCTCACGGGCGAGGGCGACGGTCTGCATGCGCTTGTCGTGGCCGACGGGGATGGAGACCACGGCGTCGGGGCCGAGGCCGAGCAGCTTCGCGGACTTCTTCACGCTGAAGTGACTGACCTCGGAGGCGAAGATGCGCAGTTCGGCCAGGTTGTCGGTCTTGGCCTCCTCGCGGGCGAGGAGCAGAGCCTGGAGGTTGGACTGGGTGCCGCCGGAGGTGAACACGCCGTCTGCGTTCGCGCCGAGCCCTATTCGGGCCGTCGTCCAGTCGATGAGCTTGCGCTCGATGAGGGTGCCGCCGGCCGACTGGTCCCAGGTGTCGAGGGAGGAGTTGACGGCGGAGAGGACCGCCTCGCCGAGCACGGCCGGGATGACGACCGGGCAGTTGAGGTGGGCGAGGTAGCGGGGGTGGTGGAAGTAGATCGCGTCCCGGAGGTAGACGTCCTCCAGCTCGTCGAGGACCGCGGCGGTGTCGAGCAGCGGCTTGTCGAGGTCGATCGCGTCGATGGTGGGGGCGAGGGCGTCGACCGTGACGCCGGTGAACGGACGGTCGGTGGCGGCGAGTTTGGCGGCCACCCGCTCGATTCCTTCGGTCACGGAGCGGCGGTACTGCTCCGCGGTCGTGTCATTGAGCAGGTGCGAGCGCATGGGGAGGTCCTCCGGTGGGGAGCGTCAACTTAGGTTAGCCTAACCTAAGTAACACTGGATAAGGGCAGCCTCGGCCGTGACCGTGATCACTTCGGTCCCGGTGGTAACTACTCGGCTGCGCGCAGCTGTTCCTCGGTCATCCCGTGCCGCCAGTAGCCCACGAAGGTGACCTGGCGACGGTCGATACCGCGCTCTCGGACGAAGTGCCGGCGCAGCGCCTTCACGCTCCCGGACTCGCCCGCGATCCAGACGTACGGGCGCTCGGCGGGCGGGAGTTGAGTTGCGCGGATCGCGTCGAGGGCGCTCTCCTGGACCAGCCAGGTGATCTCTGCGTCGGCCTCGGACGCCAGGTCCTGGATGTCCCCGGCGTCGTGCACTTCCAGCCAGACCCGGGCGAGGGTGCCGGCGGGCAGGGACTCGAGGATGGCGGACACGGCGGGTACGGCGGTCTCGTCGCCCCAGAGCACCACGAGGTCGGTGTCCTCGGCCGGTCGGAACCGAATGGCACGGTTGTCGGCGACAGCGGGCCCGAGCAGCAGGACCCGGTCACCGGGGGCGGCTTGGGCGGCCCAGCGGGAGGCGGGACCGGCCGGGGTGTGCAGGACGAAGTCGATGTCGATCTCGTCGGGATTCCGGCGGAGCGCCCGGAGCGTGTACGACCGCATCACGGCCCGCACATCGTCGGGGAGCTCCCGCCAGCCCTGCCACCACCCGTCGCCGAGCTCGATCGGAACCTGCGGCTCGGTCTGGCCGGGATGCGGCAGGAACAACGACAGCGACTGGTCACACCCGTCGGAGAAGAAGTGCGCCAGATCCTCCCCGCCAAAGGTGACCCGGACCATGGACGGCCCGAGCCGCTGCGTCCGTACGACCTGAAGGGAGAAGAAGCGGAACGGAGCGGCAATGGCCGTAGTCATGGGGTAACTCCTGAATCGACGTCAGGTATGCCGACCTCTTAGGGGCGCGGGGCGGTATCGATTTGCGGCTCCGCCGCGTGGGCGCGACCAGCCACAACGGACCCGCAGCCGCCCCGCAACCTCAAGTGGCCCTTTCTCAGGCGACCTTCTTCGCCTTCTCAATGGCCTCGGCAAGGCTCGTAAGAAGCGGCGTGCACTTGTCGTACGACAGAATCGGCTCGGGAGAGCGGGCGATGACCTGCCCCGCCTTCACCGCAGGCAGCTTCTTCCAGGTCGCCTCGGTGATGTCGGCCGGCTGAATCGTCGAGGAGCGGTCGTCCATCATGATGATGTCGGCCGGGTACTTGTCGACGTTCTCCCAGCTCAGCGACTCGAACCAGCCGCCACCCTCCTTCTTCGCGCTCTCCGGCGGCTCGACGAAGTTCACGCCGAGGGCCTTGAAGTACTCCAGGTCGATGGAGAGGTTGGTGCCGGAGACGTAGAAGATGTCCTGGCTGGCGGAACCGGCCATCACCTTGATCTCGGGACGAGCCTTCGCGGCCTTGCGCAGCCGCTCGGCGGCGGCCTCGAAGTCCTTCTTGGACTGGGCGACCTTGTCGGCCTTCATGTCCGCGCCGAGCGACTCGGCCAGCTCCCACATCCGCTCCAGCGGCTTGGTCAGCTGGCGGTCGTAGACGGAGACGGCCGCGCTCGGAGCGAGCTTGGCGATCTTGTCCTTGGAGGCCTCGGGGACGTACCAGAGGGTGCCGGCGCTGTCGAAGGTCGTGGAGATGAGGACCTCGGGGGCGAACGCCGCGTACTGCTCGACGTTGAACTGGTCCCAGACGTTGCCGAAGACGGTCAGCTTGCTGACGTCCATGTCACCGGCCTGGACGTCGGCCTTGCCGTCCTGCGTCTTGGTCGGGCCGAAGACGCCCTTGATCTCGATGCCGTAGTCGTACAGGGCGGCGGCGACACCGACGAAGGCGACGATCTTCGTGGGGACCTTGTCGAGCTTCACGGTGGTGCCGCGGTCGTCCTTGAACGTCCAGGGGCCGGACTTGGCGGCAGTCGTGGCCTCGCTGGAGCCCTCGCTTTTCGCCTCGTCGTCTCCGCAGGCCGCGAGCACGGCCCCGAGGCCGAGGGCGCCGCCCGCGGCGAGGATGCCGCGGCGGGTGAGGTGGGTGGCTCTGGCGTTGGGCATGGCTACGCTGCTTTCGAACAGGGCGGATCGCCCGCCGGACAATTCGAAGGTAGGTTAGCCTAACCTCAGCTGATGTCCAGGGGTGGGGGCCCTTGCGATCGAAGCTGTGCGCGGGTTGTGCGAGTTATGTGACCGGCCCACAAGGCCCAACTACCTTGCAATCAAGGGTCGTTGGGCCTTGCTCGCTCCGGGGTGCCCCCGCGCCGGGATCAGCCCACCAGCCCCAGCTCCCGCGCAATCAGCATCCGCTGCACCTCGCTCGTGCCCTCGCCGATCTCCAGGATCTTGGAGTCCCGCCACATGCGGGCGACCGGGTACTCGTTCATGAAGCCGTAGCCGCCGTGGATCTGCGTCGCGTCGCGGGCGTTGTCCACCGCGATCGTCGACGAGTACAGCTTCGCCAGCGCCGCCTCCTTCTTGAAGGGTTCGCCGGCGACCAGGCGGCTCGCCGCGTCGCGCCAGGCCAGTCGGGCCGTGTGGGCCTTCATCTCCATGTCGGCGATCTTGAACTGGATGGCCTGGTTGGCGCCGATGGGGCGGCCGAAGGCGTGGCGTTCCTTGGCGTACTTCACCGACTCGTCGACGCAGCCCTGCGCGAGGCCCGTCGCCAGTGCCGCGATGGCGATGCGGCCCTCGTCCAGGATGCGCAGGAACTGGGCGTAGCCGCGGCCCTCTTCGCCCAGGAGGTTGGCCGCCGGGACGCGGACGTCCGCGAAGGACAGCTCACGGGTGTCGGAGGCGTTCCAGCCGACCTTGGAGTACGGGGCGGCGACCGTGAAGCCCGGGGTGCCGGACGGGACGATGATCGCGGAGATCTGCGGCCTGCCGTCGGGCTTGCGGCCGGTGACCGCTGTGACCGTGACCAGGCCCGTGATGTCCGTCCCGGAGTTGGTGATGAAGCACTTGGATCCGTTGATCACCCATTCGTCCGTCTCCGGGTCGAGACGGGCCGTCGTACGGGTCGCACCCGCGTCGCTGCCGCCGTCCGGCTCGGTGAGGCCGAAGGCGCCCAGGATCTCGCCGGAGCACAGGCGAGGCAGCCACTGCTGCTTCTGCTCCTGCGTGCCGAAGAGATGGATCGGCATCGCGCCGAGCGAGACGCCCGCTTCGAGGGTGATGGCGACCGAGGAGTCCACCCGGGCCAGCTCCTCCAGCGCGATGCCCAGCGCCAGATAGTCGCCGCCCATGCCGCCGTACTCCTCCGGGAACGGCAGACCGAACAGGCCCATGCGGCCCATCTCCCGCACGATCTCGTACGGGAACTCATGACGCTCGTAGAAGTCGCCGATCTTGGGCGCCACGACGTCGTGGGCGAACTCCGCAACCGTGCGGCGGAGTTCCTCCAGTTCGGGGGAGAGACGGTGGTCCATGGCTGTTCACTGCTCCTTGTGGGAGAGGGCTCGTACGGTGCGGGACGGGCTGGGTCGGCCCAGTTGTTCGGCCATCCACGCGCTCGTGGCGACGAGGCGGTCGAGGTCGACTCCGGTGTCGATGCCGAGGCCCCGCAGCATCCACACGAGGTCTTCGGTGGCGAGGTTGCCGGTGGCGGACTTGGCGTAGGGGCAGCCGCCGAGGCCGCCCGCGGAGGCGTCCACCGTGGTGACGCCGTGTTGCAGGGCGGCATAGGTGTTGGCCAGTGCCTGGCCGTAGGTGTCGTGGAAGTGGACGCCGATGACGTCCGTCGGCACGCCCTTCTCGTTGAGCATGGAGAGGAGCTCCAGCACATGGCCGGGCGTCGCGACACCGATCGTGTCGCCCAGGCTCAGCTCGTCGCAGCCCATGTCCCTCAGCGACTTGCAGACCCGCACCACCTGGTGGATCGGGACCGCGCCCTCCCAGGGGTCGCCGAAGCACATGGAGACATAGCCGCGCACGTGCAGGTTCTTGTCCTTGGCGCGCGCCACGACCGGCTCGAACACCGCCAGCGACTCGTCCAGCGTCCGGTTGAGGTTGGCCTTCGCGAAGGACTCCGTGGCACTGGCGAAGACGGCGATGCGCCGGGCGCCAAGGGCCAGGGCGCGGTCCAGGCCGCGGTCGTTGGGGACCAGGACGGGCAGGTGCACACCCTTCAGGTCGCCGACGAGCGGGAACAGCTGCTCGGCGTCCGCGAGCTGGGGAACCCACTTGGGGTGCACGAAGCTGGTGGCCTCGACGGTCGTCAGCCCCGCGTCGGCGAGGCGGCGGACGAACTCCGCCTTGACCTCGGTCGGCACGGTCGACTTCTCGTTCTGCAGGCCGTCGCGCGCCCCGACCTCGTGGATGCGGACGCGGGCGGGCAGACCCGGTGCCGGTACGGCCATGGGGAGACCCTCGACTGTCATTCCTCCGCCTCCTCATGAGGTGCGACGACCGCCAGGACCTGGTCCATGGCGACCGTCGTGCCGGGCGTGACGTCCAGTTCGGCGACCGTGCCGGCGTGCGGGGCGGAGATGACGTGCTCCATCTTCATCGCCTCGACGACCAGCAGGCTCTGTCCGGCGGCCACTTCGTCCCCGACGGCTACCTTCACCACCGTCACCGTCCCCGGCATGGGTGCGGTGAGGGAGTCGGCGCCCGCATGGGCGGCCCCGGTGAGCGAGGCGGCCACCGGGTCGTGGTCGCGCACGTGCCAGGCGTCGCCGTCGCGGCCCAGCCAGGTGCCGTCCGGCAGGGTGGCGCGCTGGAAGGTGTGGCGGACGCCGTCGAGGGTGACGGCCACGCGGTCGTCCGTGACGGTGTGGGTGCCGCGCGGGACGTACTCCACGGGGTCGGTGATCCGGAGATGGAAGCCGACGGGCCTGGGCTCGCCGCCGAGCCGCCACCCGCTCGGCACGGAGAACGGGTCGGTCCACCCGTCACCGCGAGGCCGCAGCGCGTCCAGGCGTACGGCCGCCGCGGCCTCGTACACCTCGTCCGGTACGTCGGTGCGGACCAGGTCGTCCACCACACGCTCGACCAGGCCCGTGTCCAACTCGCCCGCGACGACCGCCGGATGCGCGAGCAGCCGCCGCAGGAACCCGGCGTTGGTCTGCACGCCCAGCGTGACCGTCTCCGCGAGGGCCGCCCGGAGCTTGCGGAGCGCGGTGGCGCGATCGGGGCCGTATGCGATCACCTTGGACAGCATCGGGTCGTAGAGGCTGCCGACCTCCGTGCCCTCGCTGAGGCCGGAGTCGGTGCGGATGCCGTCGGTCTGGGGTTCGTGCAGCTTGAGGACGGTGCCGCCCGAGGGCAGGAACCCGCGCGCGCCCTCTTTGATGGATACAGTCTCCGCGCAGATGCGCGCCTCGATCGCGTGACCGGTGAGCCGTACGTCGTCCTGCCCGAAGGCGAGCCGCTCACCCGCAGCCACCCGCAGCTGCCACTCCACCAGGTCCAGGCCCCCCGCGGCGCCGGCCGCACCAATGGACACAGCCAGCTCGGTGACGGGGTGCTCGACCTGGAGCCGGGTGTTCATCTCCATGAAGTAGTACGCGGAAGGGTCGCCGCCCGGCACGATGAACTCCACCGTGCCCGCGCCCCGGTACCCACACGAGCGCGCCGCCTGCACGGCCGCCTCGCCCATCGCCGCCCGGGTCTCCTCATCGAGCAGCACACTCGGTGCCTCCTCGATGATCTTCTGGTGCCGGCGCTGCAGGGAGCACTCGCGCTCCCCGAGGTGAACGACGTTGCCGTGCCCGTCCGCCAGCACCTGGATCTCGATGTGCCGGGGCCGGTCGATCCACCGCTCGACGAGAAGGGTGTCGTCGTCGAAGGAGGCGCGGGCCTCGCGGCGGGCGGCGGCGATCTCGTCGTCCAGCACCGACAGGTCCCGGACCAGGCGCATGCCCTTGCCGCCACCGCCGGCCGACGGCTTCAGCAGCACGGGCATGCCGATCTCGCGGGCGGCGTCGGCGAGTTGGCCGTCCGTGAGACCGCTGCCACTGGAGCCGGGGACGACCGGCACCCCGGCCGCCTGCACCGTCTCCTTGGCCCGGATCTTGTCGCCCATCAGGGTGATGGCGTCGGCGGTTGGCCCGATGAAGACGAGCCCGGCGTCGGCGCACGCGCGTGCGAAGGCCGCGTTCTCCGCGAGGAAGCCGTATCCGGGGTGCACCGCCTGGGCGCCGGTGCGGGCGGCGGCCTCCAGGATGCGCTCGGCCGACAGATAGCTCTCGGCCGCCGGCGCCGGACCGATCCGTACCGCCGTGTCGGCCTCGCGGACGTGCCGCGCGTCGGCGTCCGCGTCGGAGAAGACGGCCACCGAGCGCACGCCCAGCGAGCGGAGCGTACGGATCACGCGGACGGCGATCTCGCCCCGGTTGGCCACGAGGACCGTGTCGAACATGGTCATCGTCATCGTCACAGTCGCCCTCACATCCGGAAGACGCCGAACTGGGGGTCACCCAGGGGCGCGTTGGCACAGGCGGTCAGGGCGAGGCCCAGTACCTGACGGGTCTCCAGCGGGTCGATCACGCCGTCGTCCCAGAGGCGGGCCGTCGCGTAGTAGGCGTTCCCCTGGCGCTCGTACTGCTCACGGATCGGTGCCTTGAAGGACTCCTCGGCCTCCGTCGGCCAGTCCTCGCCCCGTGCCTCCAACTGGTCCCGCTTGACGGTCGCGAGGACGGAGGCGGCCTGCTCGCCGCCCATGACAGAGATCTTGGCGCCCGGCCACATCCACAGGAAGCGCGGCGAGTACGCGCGCCCGCACATGGAGTAGTTCCCGGCGCCGTACGACCCGCCGACCACGACCGTCAGCTTCGGCACGCGCGTGCACGCCACTGCCGTCACCATCTTGGCGCCGTGCTTGGCGATGCCACCGGCCTCGTAGTCCTTGCCGACCATGAACCCGGAGATGTTCTGCAGGAAGACCAGCGGGATCCCGCGCTGGTCGCACAGCTCGATGAAGTGGGCGCCCTTCTGGGCGGATTCGGAGAACAGGATTCCGTTGTTGGCGACGATGCCGACCGGGTGGCCGTGGATGCGGGCGAAGCCGGTGACGAGGGTCTGGCCGAACTCGGCCTTGAACTCCGAGAAGCGGGAGCCGTCGACCACGCGCGCGATGATCTCGCGTACGTCGTAGGGGGTGCGGGAGTCGACGGGGACGGCGCCGTAGAGACCGTAGGGGTCGACCTTGGGCTCGACGGCGGGCTGGACCTCCCACGGCAGGCGCCCGCGCGCGGGGAGCGTGGCGACGATGTTCCGCACGATCCGCAGCGCGTGCGCGTCGTCCTCGGCGAGATGGTCGGTCACGCCGGACACGCGCGCGTGGACGTCGCCGCCGCCGAGCTCCTCCGCCGTGACGACCTCACCGGTGGCGGCCTTCACCAGCGGGGGGCCGCCGAGGAAGATCGTGCCCTGGTCGCGGACGATGACGGCCTCGTCGCTCATGGCGGGGACGTAGGCGCCGCCGGCCGTGCACGAGCCGAGCACGGCGGCGATCTGCGGGATCCCGGCGCCCGACATGCGGGCCTGGTTGTAGAAGATCCGCCCGAAGTGCTCCCGGTCCGGGAACACCTCGTCCTGCATGGGCAGGAAGGCACCGCCGGAGTCGACCAGATACAGACACGGCAGCCGGTTCTCGAGGGCGACCTCCTGCGCGCGCAGGTGCTTCTTCACGGTCATCGGGTAGTACGTCCCGCCCTTGACCGTGGCGTCATTGGCGACGATCACGCACTCGCGCCCGCCGACCCGCCCGATCCCGGCGATGACACCGGCGGCCGGGGCCTGGCCGTCGTACATGCCGTCGGCGGCGAGGGGAGCGAGCTCCAGGAAGGGGGAGCCGGGGTCGAGGAGAGTGTCGACGCGGTCGCGCGGCAGCAGCTTGCCGCGCGCGGTGTGCCGTGCGCGTGCCTTCTCACCGCCTCCCAGCCGGGCGGCGGCGAGCTTGCCACGCAGCTCCTCCACCAGCGCCCGATGGGCCTCCTCATTGGCCCGCCAGGCCTGAGACGCGGGATCTGCCGCGCTCGCAAGCTCCGGTGCCTCGTGCATCCTGCGGTCCCCTCACCAGTGGTCCACCAGTTAATGAGCGTTAACGCATTTCCTTCAGGTTAACGACCGCTAACCTCCCTGTCTAGAATTGCTTGCATGGCCACCAGAACCGACGCCCCCACCCGCCGCGAACAGATCCTCAAGGAGGCCGCGCGGCTCTTCGCCGAGCGTGGATTCCACGGCGTCGGTGTCGACGAGATAGGCGCCGCCGTGGGCATCAGCGGCCCCGGTCTCTACCGGCACTTCGCCGGCAAGGACGCGATGCTCGCCGAGCTGCTGGTCGGCATCAGCGGCCAGCTGCTGACGGGCGCGAAGCGGCGGCTCGCGGAGGCCGACGGGGTGCCGCCGGAGGCGGTCCTGGACTCCCTCATCGAGGGCCACATCGACTTCGCCCTCGACGACCGTCCCCTCATCACCCTGCACGACCGCGAGCTGGACCGCCTCCGCGACAGCGACCGCAAGCTGGTACGGCAGCTGCAGCGGCAGTACGTCGAGCTGTGGGTGGAGGTGGTGCGGACGGTGTACCCGGAGCTGAGTGAGCCGACGGCCCGGTCCGCCGTCCACTCGGTGTTCGGGCTGCTGAACTCGACGCCGCATCTGGGGCGGCCGGGGTCGCTGCCGGGGCGGGGGGTGACGGCGGAGCTGCTGCATCGGATGGCTCGGGGGGCGTTCGGGGCGGCAGGGGGCTGAGTTGCGCCGACAAGCCCGTCGACGGTCCTCCGGCTCGGTAATCTGAGGCGGTGGGCATGGACTACGCGAAGATGCGCGCGATCGCCGAGGAGCTCGAGGTCTACGCCGAGCAGCTCGAAGGGGCCTGGAGCGTCGAGATCGGGCCGTCCGGTCCGGTGCTGGCCATGACGCGCCTGCCGAAGCGCCATGCGGGCACGGTGTGCCGTATCCGTAGGCAGCTGGACGAGCAGCTTCTCAGCACGCACCCCGGCTACATCTGCGCTGGTGGCCCTGAGATCGAGCACCCGGCGATCGGCCGCATGCGCCTCCCTGACGCGGTCGTCATCCCTGAGGCGGTCCTCGACGAGGAAGGCCTCGCCGTCGATGCGACGCAGGTCCTGGCGGTCGTCGAGATCGTCTCGCCGTCCAACCCCAACAACGACTACATCGAGAAGCTCGCCGACTACCCGGCCATGGGTATCGCCCACTACATGATCGTCGACCCCCGCACCGGCACGATCGAAGTGCATTCCGACCCGTGCAAGGGGCGCTATACCCGCAAGGACCCCTACATCTACGGCGACTCGGTGCAGTTCGGCCCCTGGACGGTCGCGACGTCCGAGTTCCGCCGCTACGGCAGAGCTGGAGAGTGACGAGCGTTACGAGGCGGTCCCCCTGGACGGCTGTTCGTACTCGCCGGTACGGTTGAGTGAGCAAGCGCTTAGACATGTACCGGTGGAGGTGGCGGCGTGCGCCGTACTGTGTTCAACGAGGACCATGAGGCGTTCCGGGAGACCATCCGCGCCTTCATCGAGGCCGAGGTGGTCCCGGTCTACGACGAGTGGTTCGCGGCCGGCCAGGCGCCGCGCGACTTCTACTACAAGCTCGCCGAGCTCGGCGTCTTCGGCATCCGCGTCGACGAGGAGTACGGCGGCGCGGGCATCGAGTCGTACAAGTTCGAGGCCGTCATGTACGAGGAGACCGCTCGCGCGGGCGTCCAGTTCGGCGGCTCCGGCGTGCACGTGCTGCTCGGTCTGCCGTACATCAAGATGCTCGCCACCGACGAGCAGAAAAAGCGGTTCCTGCCGAAGTTCGTCTCCGGTGAGGAGATGTGGGCGCTGGCGATGACCGAGCCGGGCACCGGCTCCGACCTCGCGGGCATGAAGACCACCGCCAAGCTCTCCGAGGACGGCACGCACTACGTCCTCAACGGCGCCAAGACCTTCATCACCGGCGGCGTGCACGCCGACCGCGTGATCGTCTGCGCCCGCACCGACGCGCCCAGCGCCGAGGACCGCCGTCACGGCATCTCCCTGTTCGCCGTGGACACCAAGTCCGAGGGCTACTCCGTCGGCCGCAAACTGGACAAGCTCGGCCTGAAGACCTCCGACACCGCCGAGCTGGCCTTCGTCGACGTGAAGGTCCCCGTCGAGGACCTCCTCGGCGAGGAGAACAAGGGCTTCTACTACCTCGGCCACAACCTGGCCTCCGAGCGCTGGGGCATCGCCTTCGGTGCCTACGCGCAGGCCAAGGCCGCCGTGCGGTTCGCCAAGGAGTACGTCCAGGACCGCACCGTCTTCGGCAAGCCGGTCGCCGCCTTCCAGAACACCAAGTTCGAGCTGGCCGCCTGCCAGGCCGAGGTCGACGCGGCCGAGGCCGTTGCCGACCGCGCGCTGGAGGCCCTCGACGCGGGCGAGCTGACCCCGGCCGAGGCAGCGTCCGCCAAGCTCTTCTGCACCGAGGTCGCGCACCGCGTGATCGACCGCTGCCTCCAGCTGCACGGCGGCTACGGCTTCATGAACGAGTACCCGATCGCCCGCCTGTACGCGGACAACCGCGTCAACCGCATCTACGGCGGTACCAGCGAGATCATGAAGTCGATCATCGCGAAGGACATGGGCCTGTAAGGGCCCGGAAATTACCGCACAGTAGAAAAGGTGCCATGAACGAGGCACTACAGGGTCTCCTCGATCTGCTCGACCTGGAGCAGATCGAGGAGAACATCTTCCGCGGCCAGTCCCGCTCCGCCGTCGTCCCGCGCGTCTTCGGCGGTCAGGTCGCGGCCCAGGCACTGGTCGCCGCCGGGCGTACGGTCCCCGGGGACCGCCACGCCCACTCCCTCCATGCGTACTTCCTGCGCATGGGGGACCCGGGCGCGCCCATCGTCTACAACGTCGACCGCATGCGCGACGGACGCTCCTTCACCACGCGCCGCGTCGTCGCCGTCCAGCACGGCAAGCCGATCTTCGCCCTGTCGGCGTCCTTCCAGACGTACGAGGAGGGCCTGGACCACCAGACCCCGATGCCGCCCTCGCCCGACCCGGAGACGCTCCCCACCTCGGCGGAGCGCCTGCGCGGATACGGCCATCTCGACCCGGCGGTCGTCGAGAGGTTCCTGGAGGCACGCCAGGCGGTCGACCTGCGCTACGTCGACGAGCCGCCGTACGGGCAGTTCGGCGAGCCCCGCGAACCGCACTCCCAGGTGTGGTTCCGCACCAACGGCAAGCTGGCCGACGACCCGCTCCTGCATGTCGTACTCGCCACATACGTCTCGGACATGACCCTCCTCGACTCGGTGCTGCTGGCGCACGGGCGCGGCGGCTGGGCCGTCGGGGACGTGGTCGGCGCCTCGCTGGACCACGCGATGTGGTTCCACCGGCCGTTCCGCGCGGACGAGTGGCTGCTGTACGACCAGGAGTCGCCCTCGGCGCACGGCGGGCGGGGCCTCGGTCAGGCCCGCATCTACACGCAGGACGGGCAGCTGGCGGTGTCGGTGATCCAGGAGGGCGTGGTCCGGGTTCCTCGGTGACGGCTCGCCCGTCACCCCGGCTCATCCGTCACCCCGGCTCGCCGCGCACCTCGGCTCCCGTCCCTCCCCGCACTCGGTGCTTCCACCGCCCGCGCCGGGCCCGGGTCAGTCGTACTCCCAGGAACCCGAGGGCCACCACGCCGGTGATCGCCAGGATCACCTTGGAGTAGAGGCCCACCAGGTCGGTGACCTCGTGCCAGCGGGCGCCGAGGGCGTAGCCGGCGGCGATGAAGGCGGTGTTCCAGATGAGGCTGCCCGCCGCGGTGAGGGCGAGGAACACGGGCAGCCGCATGCGTTCCACGCCGGCCGGTATCGAGATCAGGCTGCGGAAGACGGGCACGAAGCGGCCGAAGAACACGGCCTTGGCGCCGTGCCGGACGAACCACGCCTCGGTGCGCTCCACGTCGGCGATCTTCACCAGTGGCAGCCGCGCCGCCACCGCGATCAGCCGGTCGCGGCCGAAGAGCGCGCCGAGCAGGTACAGGGCGAGTGCGCCGGCCAGCGAACCCGCCGTCGTCCAGGCGACGGCGGCGGCGACGTCCATCCTGCCCTGGCTCGCCGTGAACCCCGCCAGCGGCAGGATCACCTCGCTCGGCAGCGGCGGGAAGAGGTTCTCCAGGGCGATGGCCAGCCCGGCGCCCGGCCCGCCCAGCTTCTCCATCAGGTCGGCAGCCCAGCCGGCGACTCCGCCGACGGGTGCTTCGGACGCAGCGGCAATGATCACGCGCGCCACTTTACTAAGTCTTGACCTAAAGGCGGCATGAGGAAGGGCATGAGGAAGGGCATGTGGAAGGCCGTGGTCACCCAGGGCCCGCGTTCCGTAGGCGCGCGAAGGACGTGTCCAGTCCTCTCTTCAGCAGCCGCGCCGCCGGGCGTTCCACGTAGCGGTGGATCAGCCAGCTCAGCAGCAGGAAGGCGGCGATCACGACGGCGATCAGCAGCCGGGGGTCCATGGTGTCCCGCAGGCGGTTGATCAGCGTCGTACCGGCCAGGTAGTGCGTCAGGTAGAGCGGATACGTCAGGGCTCCCGCGGTGACCAGCCACTTCCAGCGGATGCGGTCCGTGTAGCCCAGCGCGACGGCGACCATGAACAGCAGGAACGCCGTGAAGATCAGCGCGCTGCCCCGCCAGCCGGAGACATGCTCGACCGCGTCGACGCGCCGCCCCAGCTCCATCTGCCCCATCAGCCACGCCAAGCCCAGCATGCCCCACAGCAGCAGGTCCTGACCGAACCGGTACATGAGGTAGAGCACAAGACCGGCGATGAAGAACCAGGCCGCGACCGGGTTGACGACCAGGATGAGCAGACGGAGCTCGGATATCGGCGCGAGCATCGCGGCGGCGCCCCACACGCAGCAGAACACCACGACCCGGCGGTAGCTGAGCCCCATGGCGACGACCACGAGGAACAGCAGGTAGAACCGCAGTTCCGTCCACAGGGTCCAGTAGACGCCGTCGACGTGCGGCGAGGCCGAACCGGACTGCAGCATCGTGAGGTTGAGCAGGATCTCCCGCAGTTTCAAGCGCTCCCACATGCCCGGCAGGGCCACGATGACGGCCGTGGTGAAGGCGATGGCGAACCAGTACGCCGGATAGAGCCGGATGACCCGCGAGACGAAGAACTGCCGCGGGGTGCGGCCCCAGCACGACATGCAGATCACGAAGCCGCTGATGACGAAGAAGATGTCGACGCCGATCCAGCCGTAGGTGGCGAAGCGGAACACCGTGGGCATGATCTCGGACACCGGGCGGTCCCAGACCGGGTTGCCCGGCTGGTCGAGCCGGTCGGTGCCCGCGTAGTGGTGCACGGCCACCATCAGGGCGGCGAGCAGGCGGATGCCGTCGATGACGTACAGCCGACGCCCCTCCCGCCCATGGGCGGCCGCCGGTGTGCGGGCCCCGGGCGCCCGGGACGGCGGCCGTTCGGGCGCCGTCTCGGCGAGCGGGGGAAGTGGCTGCGCGGGCAGGCGCGCTGCGCCCGACGCCCGCAGTGGGGCTGTGTATCCAACGTCAAAACCGCGCATCAGCACCAACCGTTCCCCTGAAGACACTCCGTCACGTCCGTTCCTGGTTGAACAGACAGGGACGTATCTCAGGGGGATGTGTGCAGGGATGCGACCTCCACGAAGAAATCCCGCACTGTTCGCCGAGATTTCAGCGTGGCCGACTACAACCCCTCACTCGACCAGGCCCGCCTCACCCAGCAGGAACGCCGTCATCGGGTCGTAGTACCGCGGGCTCACCACATGGTCGTCCAACGGCACCACCACCTGCACGGTCCCCTCCGCCTCCGCGAGGAAGAGCGCCGGGTCGTTGCAGTCCGCGTATCCGACGGAGTCCACCCCGTGCTGGCCGGCGTAGCCCGCCCAGCCGTGGTCGGCGACGACCAGGTCCGGCAGCGGGCGGCCCTCGCGCTCAAGTCCCGTCAGGATGGCCTTCATCGGCTCGCCGGAGTGCGTGTGCCAGAGGGTGGCGCCATGTTCCAGGACCGCCACGTCGGCGAACTGCATGACGTAGCCCTCGTCCGTCTGCAGGCCGTCCGGGATCACGACGATCTCGCAGCCCGCCGTGCGCAGGGCCGCGGCGGTGGCGCGGTGGACGTCCAGCAGGCCGCCCGGGTGGCCGGTCGCGAACAGCACCCGCTGCTGCCCGTCCGCCGCCTTGCGCAGGCGTCCCGCCATGCGCTCCAGCGCGGCCACCGTCAGCTCGGGGTCGATCGTGTCCTGGCCGTAGCGGTACTCCGGGTCGTCGTGCACGCCGACGCGCTCCGCCATCACCGCGAGCACGTCCTGCTCGTCCGTCCAGCGGTCGCCGAGCTCCAGGCCGAGCCAGTAGTGGCGGTTGCCGTTCGCCAGCTGGCGGTAGTGCGAGAGGTTGTTCTCGCGGGGAGTGGCGACGTCGCCCGTGATACGGGTTCTGACGAGGTGGTCGACGAGCTCGGCGCGGCTTGGTGTCCCGGGTATCGGCATGGTCCCCATTGTGAGGCAGACAACTGTGGGAACGCGTGCGTCCGGTGCGCGTGCGACGCGGGTCACTGCGCGGATCACCGTTCGGTTCGGATCACCGTTCGCTGTGGCGCAGGGCGAACCACAACTCCATCCGTACGTCCGGGTCGTCCAGGTCCGTGTCGAGAAGCGCCGCGCAACGGGCGATCCGTTGCCGGACGGTGTTGCGGTGGACGGACAGGGCGATGGCCGTGCGGTCCCAACTGCCGTGCAGGGAGAGCCAGGTGCGCAGCGTCTCGGTGAGGGGCGTGGTGAGGGGCGCGAGGAGGGTGCGGGCGTGGGTCTGCGCCTCGTCGGGGGAGAGCAGGTCCGTGAGGGCCGGGCGGTGGGTGCCGTGCCGGAACAGGGGCGTGCGGGTGGCCCTCGCCCGGGACAGGGCCCGGCCCGCCTGGGTGTCGGCCGCCGGCCAGTCGTGCGGGGTCGCGGGGGCGCTGACGCCCAGGGTCCAGCCGGGCTGCGGGGACGGTTCGCGGTCCGCCGGGACGAGGACGCGTACGACGTCCCCCGCCAGGTCGACCAGCGGGGAGCCGAGGGCCGCGCCCAGCGCCGAGGCCCCGACGGGGTCGCAGGGCTGGGTGTCGGGGCGTCCGTGCACCACGAGCCACTGGTCGCCGCCCAGCAGCGGGGCCACCGCCTGCGGCTCGGCGCCCAGCAGCAGCCGTACGAGCGCCGACGACCGGGCCGCCCCCGAGCCGCTCTGGTGCTCGCTGGTGAGGAGGGAGAGGAGTACGGCGGCGACGGAGGCGATGGTGTGGTCGCCGGGGTCCCGGCGCGGGGCGGCCACGCCGAGGATGAAGCCTTGTCCGGCGCCGAGGGCGTAGGTGGCGAGGTGGGTGCCGGCGATGGTGTCGGTTGCGGAGGTCGGGGTGGGGG
>NZ_LLZG01000114.1 GCF_001509475.1 Streptomyces regalis | reverse complement strand
CGACCCCGCCAGGGGGCTGCCGCCCCCTGGACCCCCGCTTCGGCCCTGAACGGGCCTCGTCCTCAAACGCCGGACGGGCTGAAATGCACGGACCGGCGTCGAGGAGCGGAGCCACCACGGGTGGGTGGCGGATCGGGATGGCCGTGCTCGGCCTCGGACGCTGTGCGGGCTGGGATGCCTGGACCGGGGTGGAGGAGTGGAGCCGTCGCGGGTGGGTGGGGGATTGGGATGGTGGTGTTCGGCCTCGGACGCCGGGCGGGCCGAGTGCGCGGGTCGGCGTCGAGAGTGATCGTTGTCAGTGGGGCGTGTCACCATCGGGCGTATGGACAAAGTGCGGCAGTTGCGGCTGGCGAAGGACGCCATGGATCGGGACTGGGCCGAGCCCGGGCTCGATCTGGATGCTGTTGCCGCGCATGCCGGGTACTCGCGGTATCACTTCGTGCGGGCGTTCAAGGCGGCGTACGGGGAGACGCCGGGGCAGTATCTGACGCATCGGCGGATCGAGCGGGCCGAGGAGTATCTGCGGGGGGCCAATCTGACCGTGACGGAGATCTGCCATCTGGTCGGGTTCAGCAGCCTCGGCACGTTCTCGGCGAAGTTCAAGGCGCGGACCGGGCTGCCCCCGACCGAGTACCGGGAGAAGCATGTCGGGCGAGGGGCCGCGTTGATACCGGGGTGCTACGCGATGTTGTGGGCCGGGGGCTTTCGGCGGCGGGGGGATGAGGGTCAGGCGCAGGAGAGCAACTCTGGAGAAGCGTGCTGACCTCGCCCCTGCCTAGCGTGAGGGAAGGAAGCAGAAACCGGAGCACGGGAGAGCAGCGTCATGATCAAGGGCCTCGGCATCACCACCGTATGGACGTTTGACCAGCAGCGCACCAAGGCGTTCTTCACGGAGAAGATCGGCTTCGAGGTGCGCAACGATCTTTCCATGGGCGAAATGCGGTGGGTCACCGTGGGCGCCAAGGACCAGCCGGACGTCGAACTCGCGCTGATGAGTCTCGACGGGCCGGGACTGGACCCCGAGTCCTCCGATGCGCTGAAGAAGCTCGTCGGGAAGGGGGTCATCGGGGCCGGGGCGTTCCGGACCGACGACTGCCGGGGGGACTACGAGACCTTCAAGGCGCGCGGGGTGGAGTTCATCCATGAACCCCAGGAGCGGCCGTACGGCATCGAGGCGATCTTCCGCGACGACAACGGCAACTGGTACTCGCTGACCGAGCGGAGTGAGGAGCTCGACTTCTCCAAGTCGTTCGGGTGAGCCCCGCCAAGCGCCGCTACGGCAGCATCGGGTAGCTCCCCGTGTTCGTCGGCGCGTGCTCCGGGAGCCAGAGGACGGCCACCGCGCCCTCCGCCGGCACATGCTCCGGCGCGCCCGCCGGACGTACGTTGCGGAAGGTCAGGCGGGCACCGAGGACCCGGGCCTGACCTGCCGCGATCGTCAGACCGAGGCCGTGGCCGTGGCCCGAGCGGTCGCTGCTGCCCGTGCGGAAGCGGCTGGGGCCGTCGGCGAGCAGGTCCTCGGGGAATCCGGGGCCGTGGTCGCGGACCCGGATGACCCGGCCCTCGACCGTGACCTCGATCGGCGGTCTGCCGTGCCTCGCCGCGTTCGCCAGCAGGTTGAACAGCACCCGCTCCAGGCGCCTCGGGTCGGTCGTGACCTCCGACTCGTGGACGACGCGCACCTCGATGGCGGGATCCTTCACCGCGACCCGCCGGCTGACGAACTCGCCCAGCATGATGCCCTGCAGCTCGGCCCGCTCCGAGGCACTGTCCAGGCGGGCCACCTCCAGGACGTCCTCGACGAGCGTGCGCATGGCCTTCGCCCGGTCCAGGACCAGCTCGGTGGGCCGGCCGGGCGGCAGGAGTTCCGCCGCCGTCAGCAGACCCGTCACCGGCGTACGCAGCTCGTGCGCGATGTCCGCGGTGACCCGGCGCTCCGCCTCCAGCCGCTGCTGCAGCGCGTCCGCCATGGCGTCCACGGCGCTCGCCAGATCGTCGGTCTCGTCCTGTACGACACCCCCGATGGCGTCCCGCACCCGCACGTCCGGCTCGCCGCTCGCGACCTGGTTCGCCGCGGCCGCCGCCTTGCGCAACCGGCGAGACAACTGCGCGCCGATGAGCACGCCGAGCGCACTGCCGCCGAGAACGACCGAGATGGAACCGATGATCATGGCCTGGTCGAGGCGGTCCAGGATGTGCTCACTGCGATCGGTCCAGCCGGTGCGCAGCGACAGGACCTGCCCGTTGTTGAGCGGTACGGCCGCCCAGATGTCGGGCGCCCCGCTCGGCGTGTCCGTCACATACGTCGCCCGCCGGCCCTCCTCGACCTTGGCCCGCAGCGCCGCCGGCAGCTCCGGGTCGTTGATCGTGGCGTTGGGGAAGTTCAGCCGCTTGGACTGCTCGTAGCTGCGCTGGGCGATCTGGATGCGCTCGTCCGCGAGGTCGCGCGCGCTGTCCAGCAGCGAGACCCGGGCCTGGTTGTGCACGACCAGGCTCAGCACGACCGCCACGAGCGTGCCGACCAGCGCGATCGCCGCGCTCAGCTTCCACCGCAGGCCGGTGCGAATGGCGACCCGGCTGCCCGTGCGTCTGCTCGTGCGCGTGCCCGTACGACCGATCATGACCTGTCCCGCGATGTCCGCCGAGTCCGTGAGGCCCGCGTGCCCGGCGCCGGACGGAGCCGGGTGTCGAAACGTCCCCCTCATGCCGGCCCCGCTCAGGCCTTCAACTTGTAGCCGAAGCCGCGGACCGTCTCGATGCGGTCCTGGCCGATCTTCTGCCGCAGCCGCTGCACATGGACGTCCACCACTCGCGTGTCCCCGCCCCAGCCGTAGTCCCACACGCGCTCCAGCAGTTTGTCCCGCGACAGCACCGTGCCCGGCGTGGAGGAGAACTCCAGCAGCAGCCGCATCTCGGTCGGCGTGAGCGCCACCGGCTCCCCGGACCTGCGCACCTCCATGCCCTCGGTGTCGACCTCCAGATCGCCGAAGGCCAGCACCCCGCCGGTGGCCGCCGATCCGGCGTCGTCCGCCCGGTCGTCGCGGCCGGCGTGCCCGAAGCGGCGCAGCACGGCACGGATCCGCGCGACCAGCACGGCACCGTCGAACGGCTTGGTCACGTAGTCGTCGGCGCCCGCTTCCAGGCCCAGCACCACGTCGATCGAGTCCGCCCGCGCCGAGAGCATGATCACCGGCACGGTCGACTCGTCGCGGATACGGCGGCACAGGCTGACGCCGTCCAGGCCCGGGACCATGACGTCCAGCAACGCGATGTCCGGCCGGTTCGTGCGGAACGCCTCCAGGCCCGACAGCCCGTCGGGCATGGCGGTGACCGCGAAGCCGTCCCGCTCCAGGGCGAGCTGGGTGGCCTCGCGGATGACGTCGTCGTCCTCGACGAACAGAACGTGGGTCTGGTCTGCCATCCCGGTGCTCTCAGTCCTCGTGTGCCGTGTGCCGTGTGTTCTCGGCCGTGTCTTCTCGACCGTATTTTTTCGGCCGTGTCTTTTCGGGGGTGCATCGCGTGTCCACTTGAGGGACGCGTGGATCGGCCGATGCGTTCACCGCTGCCGCGGGCCGCCCTCAACTGTCGGGCGCCGACTCGTCACCGCCGCCGAGGGGGCCGTAGTCGGTGCGGTTGCGGTGCTTCTGGACGAAGCGGTCGGAGGTCCACAGGTATTGGATCACGTACTCGCTGGACGGGTTCGACAGCGCGTCGTCCTTGGCGTACACCTGCTCGGTCACCACCAGCAGGCCGCGGTCGATCTCCGCGTAGACCGGCGGCTCCTCGGCCTTGAACACATTGTGGTAGTCGCCGCCCTGCTCGCGGTACACGTACGAGGCGACGCCGACCTGATCGCCGCAGGACAGGACGTTGACCACGATGTCGTCCGCCGCCCCGCCGGTCAGATCGCCGTAGGACACATCGACGGGATAGTCGTCGGACACGCACGGCTTCAGCTCGCGCTTGACCTGCGCCGAGACCGCCGGGTCCTTCTTGACCAGGCGGACGGCCTCCCTCGGGTCCGGGGCGGCCGAGGCGGAGGGCGACGCCGCGAGCGACGCCGAGACGGCCGAGCCGCCCGGCGCGTCGTGCGCCGGTCCCTCGTCGCGGGCGCCGGTGCCGCCGGTGGCGCATGCGGAGGCGAAAAGGGCGAGGGCGACGACCACGGCCACCGCCGTGAACGCCGCCTGCAAGGTTCCCCGGACCGGTACGGGCGCGGGGCGGTGGGGGCCGACGTCCTCGGAATCCCCGTCCGCGCCCCTGTCACCCTTGTCCGTGTGCCCGGTCCTGTCCGTGTGCCCGGTGCCGCCCGCTGTCGTGCCTAGGCCGCGCAACGCTCCCGCTCCTCACGCTCCAGCGCGCGTGCGTCCAGATCGCGGCTCTCCAGCTCCTCGCGGAGCCGGGCGAGCGCCCGGTGCAGCGTGCTCTTGACCGTTCCGGCCGACATGCCGAGGGCGGCGGCCGTCTCCTCCGTGGACATCTGCTCCCAGTGTCGCAGCACCACGACACTGCGCTGCTTGGGAGCCAGCACCTTCATGATGTCCATCAGCAGGGCGCGGTCCGCGTGCTGCTCGGTGGAGTCGTCGACCGAGGCGTCCGGGAGCTGCTCGGTCGGCACCTCCTCCAGCTTCCGCGCCCGCCACCACTCGGTCCGCGTGTTGATCATGACGCGGCGCAGGTAGGCGTCCGCGAGTCGCTTGTCCGCTATGCCGTCCCAGCGGTGGTACGTGCGCACCAGCGCCGTCTGCAGCAGGTCCTGGGCGTCCACCGGGTCCGGGACCAGTCGGCGGGCACTGCGCAGCAGCGCGTCCTGCCGGGTGCGGACGTACTCCTCGAACTCGAGCACCTCTCCCTGCGCCATGTTGACCGCCTCCTGATTCCCCGTTGCCGGCCGGCTTGTCCGCCGTCGGGTCTCAATGCCTGTGGTTCGTAGTCGTCCCCGTCTGTCGGGTACGGAAATGAAGCTACGGAGGCGTTGTCACGGAGGTGTCCGAAGCAGCCTGCGGCTAGCGCTCGGCTGCCCGTCGGTTGTGTAACGGAATCAGGAAAGGGGTAAAACGCTAGATCGCTTGGGGTCGGTATGGGGTGATTTGGTGGGGTGATGGCCGTGTAGCGGCCATGCGGCTGCTGTGTGTGGTGTGTTGCAGAGGCCTACGGCTGTGATGTGACTGTGCGCCGGGCCGCCTGGGCGGCCGGGGCGGGCATCAGGTCAGCGGCAGCCGGTACATCCCGCCCGGCAGCGGCTCCACCAGACCGTCCGCGACAAGGCCGTCCAGGGCACGGGCGCGCTGCACCGGCTCGTGCCACACCCGGTCGAGGGCCGCCTGCGGGACGGGCAGGTGGGCCTCGCGGAGCACGGCGAGCAGCTTGCCGCGCACCTGGCGGTCGGTGCCGGCGTACGTCTGACCGCGGCGCGGCGGACCGTCGTGCTCGGGCTTGCCCGCGAGCCGCCAGGCGCACTGAGCGGCGATCGGGCAGCGGTGACACGACTCGTTCTTCGCGGTGCACACCAGCGCGCCGAGTTCCATGGAGGCGGCGGCCCAGCGGGCGGCGGTGCGCTCGTCGTCGGGGAGCAGGGTGCGGGCGAGCTTGCGTTCGGCGGCGGTGGTGGCGTTCGGCGGGTACTGCACGCCGGTGACGGCGCGGGCGAAGACCCGGCGGACGTTGGTGTCCAGTACGGGGTGCCGCTGGCCGTACGCGAAGGAGGCCACCGCGGCCGCCGTGTACTCGCCGATGCCGGGCAGCGCGAGGAGCTGGGCGTGGTCGGTCGGTACGTCCCCGCCGTGCCGTTCCGCTATGGCGACGGCGGCGCCGTGCAGCCGCAGCGCGCGGCGCGGGTAGCCGAGCCGGCCCCAGGCGCGCACGGCCTCGCCGGGGGCCTCCTTGGCCAGGTCGGCGGGTCGGGGCCAGCGGGCGAGCCACTGTTCGTAGACGGGCAGCACACGGTTCACGGGCGTCTGCTGCAGCATGAACTCACTGACCATCACCCCCCAGGGCCCGGCCTCGGGGCGCCGCCAGGGGAGATCGCGGGCGTTCTCGTCGAACCAGTCGATGACGGTTTCTTGCAGAGGCTGAGCGAGGGGGGCGTCCGCGCCGGCGTCGGCGGGGTGGCTGTGCGGGGGTTTCGTGGGCGCAGTCATGGCCTTCCGATCCTGCCATGCCGGTGGCGGTCGGGTGGGTAGGTGCGGGTGCCGGTGCGTTGTGGCTGCCGGTTGGGGTGGGTGGTGGTCGCCGGGGGCCTGCGTCCCCAGACCCATGGACCTGCGTCCCCAGACCCACGGACCTGCTGTGAAGAGCGCACCGCACCTGACGATCGGCAGCAGTGGCTCCCCGCCACCCGCTTGTAGCGTCGGGCGGATGGAACGTCCTCGCACATGGCGGGCCTGCCTCCTGTGGGCCGCCCTCGCGTCGCCCGCGCTCACGGCCGACCGTCTCGGGCTGAACGAGCCGCGCGGCCTGTGGCAGCAGTTGGCCGGGCCGGCCGTGCTCGCCGCCGCGGTCGCCGTGGCCCGGCGGTACCCCTTGGTGGCCTTCGGGCTGACGGCCGTAGTGAGCCTGGCCGCCGCTCCCGCCCTGTTCACGGTCTCCTACGGCCCGGCGCTCGGCGCCTTCGCGCTGCTGCTCGGTCTGCGCGCGGACCGGGTGCGCCCGGCGGCGGTCGTCTTCGGGGGTGTCGGCTGTCTCGGTACGGCGAGGATCGCGCTCCTCGGGGTCGATCCGGCGCCGGAATGGGTGGTGCTGACCGGCACGTTGCTCTTCGGCTGCGTGTTCCCCTGGCTCGGTGGCCGCTACTGGCGGCAGAGCCGCGAGCTGGCCGCGGCCGGCTGGACGCGGGCCGCGCGGCTGGAGGGCGAGCAGCGCATCGCCGAGGAGCGGGCCCGACTGCGCGAACGGGCCCGGATCGCCCAGGACATGCACGACTCCCTGGGCCACGAGCTGAGCCTGATCGCCCTGCGCGCGGGCGCCCTCCAGGTCGCCCCCGACCTCCCGGACCACCACCGCACCGCCGCCGACCTGCGCGCGGCCGCCGCCGACGCCACCGACCGGCTGCACCGCGTCATCGGCGTCCTGCGGGAGGAGAACGAGCCGCTCTCGCTGACTCCGCCGGGGGAGACCGTCGAGCAACTCGTGGCACGCGCCGCCGAGTCGGGGCTGCCGGTGCGGTGGGAACCGGTCCGCTCCCCGCCGAAGCCGGGCGGCCTGGCCGAGCGGATCCTGTACCGGGTGGTCCGCGAGGCCCTGACCAACGCGGCACGGCACGCGCCCGGCGCCGCCGTCACCGCCGTCGGCGGCGAGAGCTGCTGCCGGGAGTTTCGGCGTTCGTCAGCGGCTGTCAGTGGGCGTTGGTAGGTTCAGTGTTGGCCGGGTGGCGAAAGCCAAGCCATCCAGCCACAGT
>NZ_LLZG01000113.1 GCF_001509475.1 Streptomyces regalis | reverse complement strand
CGTCCGGCGTTTGAGGACGAGGCCCGTTCAGGGCCGAAGCGGGGGTCTGGGGGCGGCAGCCCCCAGGGGACGGGAATGGGTAGGGGCGGCGGGGGCGAGGAACCTGTCAGGCCAGCCCCCGCCGCGCCACCGCCGGCGGCCGGCGCCCCGCGATGGACGCCACCATGTCCAGAACCTGCCGGGTCTCCGCCACCTCATGCACCCGATACACCTGCGCCCCCAACCACGCCGACACCGCAGTAGTGGCCAACGTCCCCACCACCCGCTCCTTCACAGGCTTGTCCAGCGTCTCCCCGACGAAGTCCTTGTTCGACAGGGACACCAACACCGGCCACCCCGTCTCCACCATCTCCCCCAACCGCCGAGTCGCCTCAAGGCTGTGCCGCGTGTTCTTCCCGAAGTCGTGCCCGGGATCGATCAGGATCGACTCCCGAGGCACCCCCAGCCCCAACGCCCGCTCGGCCAACCCCACGGTCACCCGCAGAATGTCGGCCATGACGTCGTCGTACGTCACCCGATGCGGCCGAGTCCGAGGCTCCGCACCCCCCGCATGCGTACACACCAGCCCCACCCCGTACCGCGCAGCGACCTCCGCCAGCCCCGGATCCACCCCACCCCACGCGTCGTTCAGCAGATCCGCCCCCGCCTCGCACACCGCCGCCCCGACCGAGGCCCGCCAGGTGTCCACACTGATCACGACATCCGGAAAACGCCGCCGCACCTCGGCCACGAACCCGACCGTCCGCCGCGCCTCCTCCTCGGCGGTCACGTCTTCCCCCGGCCCGGCCTTGACGCCACCGATGTCGATGATCGCCGCCCCCTCGGCCACGGCCTGCTCCACGCGCGCGAGGGCGGGCTCGTCGCGGAACGTCGCCCCTTGGTCGTAGAAGGAGTCCGGGGTCCGGTTCACGATCGCCATGATCACCGGCTCATGCGTGTCGAACTCACGCCTGCCCAGCCTGAGCATCCCCTGTGACCTCTCCTAGTACGTCCTGGCAAGTCGCCGGCCTTCTGCCGCCTGCGACCCTAACTGTCAGAGTCGCATGGCACGATCGGACACTGACACACTCGACCGCTCGCATTCACCGACCGTGGGGGCCACAGCGATGGTTATGTTCTTGTTCCTGGTCGTCGCGCTCGCCGTCGTGGTCGCCGCGGTGACACTCGCCGTGGTGGGCGGCGGCGAGGGCGACGGCCCGTTGCCGGAGGCCGCGCCCGAGCGCCTGCAGGACCTGCTGCCGCTGGACCGCCCGATCGACCGCGTGGACATCGAGACCCTCCGCTTCCCGCTCGCCGCCCGCGGCTACCGCATGTCCGACGTCGACGACGCCCTCAGCCGCCTCGGTGCCGAGCTCGCCGAGCGCGACGCCCGTATCGCCGACCTGGAGTCCGCGCTGGCGGGCGCGCAGGCGTCGGCCGGCCATGTGTCGATGGAGAAGCACGCCGAGGAGGACCAGCGATGAGCGACGGTACGGCCCTCGCCGGCCCGGACGGCGCCCTGCGCTGCCCCTGGGCGCTGTCCACCGAGGACTACGTGACGTACCACGACGAGGAGTGGGGCCGCCCGGTCCACGGCGACGACGCGCTCTACGAACGCCTCAGCCTCGAGGCCTTCCAGTCGGGCCTGTCCTGGATCACGATCCTGCGCCGCCGCGTGGGCTTCCGCGCCGCCTTCGCAGGCTTCGAGATCGCCAAGGTCGCCGCCTTCACCGACGACGACCGCGACCGCCTCCTCGCCGACCCGGGCATCATCCGCAACCGAGCCAAGATCGACGCGACCCTCGCCAACGCACGCGTGCTGGCCGACTGGACCCCGGGTGAGCTCGACGCCCTGATCTGGTCTCACGCCCCGGATCCGACCGCACGCCCGGTCCCGAAGACCTTGGCGGACGTCCCCGCAGTCACCCCGGAGTCAACGGCCCTGTCCAAAGCCCTGAAGAAGCGTGGCCTGCGCTTCGTAGGCCCGACGACGGCATACGCCCTGATGCAGGCGTGCGGCTTGGTCGACGACCACTTGGAAGCATGCGTCGCGAGAAGCGCCGCGTAAGGGGCGCGGGGCTCTATCGATAGGCGGCTCCGCCGCGTGGGCGCGATCAACCACAACGAACCCGCAGCCCCCGACGGCGCTACCGCCCCGAGCTCATCGACCCAAATACTTCGGCTTCTCCTTGTTCACAAAGGCCTGCACAGCGATCGCATGGTCCTCAGAAGACCCCGCCCGCGTCTGCAGATCGTCCTCCTTCTCCAAGGTCTCCTCCAAGGAGTGCGACAGCCCGAACGCCATCGCCTCCTTGATCGCCCCATACGCCACCGTCGGCCCCTCGGCGAGCGCCCGCGCCACCTTCGCGGCCTCTTCGTGCAGCTCACCAGCAGGCACAACCCGGTTCGCGATCCCCAGCTCGTACGCTTCCTGCGCCTTGATGCTCCGCGGGAAGAGGAGCAGGTCCGCGGCGCGCCCCGGGCCGACGACCCGCGGCAGCGTCCACGAGATACCCGAGTCGGCGGTCAGCGCGACCCCCGCGAACGACGTGTTGAAGGCCGCCGTATCCGCCACGACCCGATAGTCCGCGGCCAACGCGAACCCGAACCCCGCCCCGGCGGCGACCCCGTTCACCCCGGCCACCACCGGCTTCGACATGGACGTAAGCGCAGTGACGATCGGGTTGTAATGCTCCCGCACCGTGCTCATCGTCTGCCCCGACCCGGTCTCCCGGTCGGAGACCAGCAGCCCGATGTGCTCCTTCAGGTCCTGGCCCACGCAGAACGCCCGCTCCCCGGCCGCGGTCAGCAGCACGGCCCGTACGGCGTCGTCGCCCGCCGCAGCCTGGACCGCGTCCCGCAGGGCGACCTTGGTCTCGATGTTCAACGCGTTCATCGCCTCGGGGCGGTTCAGCGTGATCGTCGCGAGCCCGTCGCTCACCTCGTAGAGCACGGTGTCGGCCATGGCGTATCCCCTCCGGTGTCGCAGCTCGGCGTACTCGTCGGTACGCACTTGTCTGAAGGACAGCATGGCGGAGATCACCGACAACGGCTCTGACCGGACGTGTGACCTGCGTCAAAGAATTCGTGTCCGGTTACGTTCGGCCGAAGCGCGTGCGGTGGCGCAGTATCGCAGTCACATCGCCGAATTGAGTGGTTTTGCTCGCGCGCGTTGCCCAAGCGATGCCGACTGATGTTGGTCATCGGGTCCTGAGATGCGGGATAATGGCTTGGAAGCAATGTGTTCGATGCCGGTGTCGCGTGTCTCATGCCAGACGCGCGTGCCCTCCATGGGGCCGTCGGCTTTGACTATGAGCTGGTTTCAGGAAGGGGAACGAGCATGGCGGCCATGAAGCCGCGGACGGGTGATGGCCCGCTCGAGGTGACCAAGGAGGGGCGGGGCATCGTCATGCGCGTTCCGCTCGAAGGCGGCGGTCGGCTCGTCGTCGAGCTGACCCCTGACGAGGCCGACGCGCTCGGCGACGCCCTCAAGAAGGTCGTCGGCTGACGCAGCGACCCTTACCTTTCAGCGACCCCGGCATCGCACATGGTGCCGGGGTCGCTGCTTCTTCAGTACGGCGCCTCAGCAGTAAGCCCATGACGTACGGTCGGCCGAACGGTCATCGCTTGACGGCGCACAGCAGCCCGTCCCCGACCGGCAGCAGCGACGGCACCAGCTCCTGGCTCTCCCGCACCGCGCGCAGCAGCTCCCGGATGCGTATGACTTCCGTGGGCTGCGGGCCCGAGTCCACCGTGCGGCCGTTGGCGAAGACGCCCTCGAAGACGACGAGGCCACCCGGACGCAGCAGGCGCAACGATTCAGCGAGATAGTCGAGGAACTCCAGCCGGTCGCCGTCACAGAAGACGAGGTCGTAACCGGCGTCCGCGAGGCGGGGCAGGACGTCCAGGGCGCGGCCCGGGATGAAGCGGGCGCGGTTGCTGGCGAAGCCGGAGGCGCGGAAGGCCTGGCGGGCGAACTGCTGGTGCTCCGGTTCGGGGTCCACGGTCGTCAGGACGCCGTCGGGGCGCATGCCGTGCAGGAGGTGGATACCGGAGACGCCGGTGCCGGTGCCGATCTCCGCCACCGCCTTCGCGTCCACCGAGGCGGCCAGCAAACGCAGCGCGGCGCCCGTGCCGGGCGACACCGAGCGCAGCCCCGCATCACGGGCCCGGTCCCGGGCCCAGCGCAGGACTTCGTCCTCGGCGACGTAGGCGTCGGCGAACGCCCAGCTCGTCTGCCGGTTGCCGGTAATGGCCCTCTCCTGTCCCCGTGGTTGCCTGGGCGTGACTGTATCCGTTGGTGGCGGGAACCCGCAGATGGGACCAGGCGTTTAGAGGGGTGGGAAGACGAGCGGGGGGACACAGTTGGATCACGACGACGAGCAGGGCCGCGAGCAAGTGCTGACGCAGGCGCACCAGCCGTGTCAGCCCAGATCAAATTCTCGTAAAACCGCTTATCCGGAGCTAACGGGCGAGGTGGCTATGGTAGGGGCTCCACTGGACACCACCAGAGCCGACAGGGGAGGTGCGGCTGCGCCTGTGGATCGGGGAGGAGTGCTGCGGCGCTTTCTCGGGTCGGCGGGCAGGCCGAAATCCGTGAACGACAACGCTGACCACAGCCACGCCGGCGACTACGCCCAGACCGCGACCTTCTCCACCGACGCGGACGGGCAGGCGTGGACTCCGCCCACGTGGGAGGAGATCGTCAGCACGCACAGCGGCCGTGTCTACCGCCTGGCCTACCGCCTGACGGGCAACCAGCACGACGCCGAGGACCTCACCCAGGAGGTCTTCGTCCGCGTCTTCCGCTCCCTGTCGACGTACACGCCGGGCACCTTCGAGGGCTGGCTGCACCGCATCACCACGAACCTCTTCCTGGACATGGTCCGCCGCAAGCAGCGCATCCGTTTCGACGCGCTGGGCGACGACGCGGCCGAGCGGCTGCCCAGCAAGGAGCCCACGCCGCAGCAGGTCTTCCACGACGCGCACTTCGACGCGGACGTCCAGCAGGCCCTCGACACGCTCGCGCCCGAGTTCCGCGCCGCGGTCGTCCTGTGCGACATCGAAGGACTGTCGTACGAGGAGATCGCCGCGACCCTGGGCGTCAAGCTCGGCACCGTCCGGTCCCGTATCCACCGCGGCCGCTCGCAGCTGCGCAAGGCCCTTGCCCACCGTTCGCCGGAGGCGCGCGCCGAGCGCCGCTCCTTCGTGCCGCGGGTGGCCGCACTGGGGGGAGGGGGCGCGACCGCGTGAGTGGCTCTCGACCCAACCCCGCAGAACGGCTCCTGGCCGAGCAGCACCTGGGAGACCGACTCTCCGCCCTCGTCGACGGAGAGCTCGGTCATGAGACGCGTGAGCGCGTCCTGGCCCACCTGGCGACCTGCGCCAAGTGCAAGGCCGAGGTCGACGCCCAGCGCCGGCTGAAGAACGTCTTCGCGGAGGCGGCCCCGCCGCCTCCCTCCGAGAGTTTCCTGGCCCGCCTTCAGGGCCTCCCCGGGGGAGGTGACCTGGACGGCGGCGGCTCGCCGCTGGGCGGGGGAGGATTCGGCGGACTGACCGGGCGGCCGGGTGCCACCGGTGTGTTCGGTGTGAAGCGGAGCGACCGTTTCGAGTTCGGGTACGTCCCCTCCCGTCCGCATGCCCCGGGGCTCCCCGCCTCGGACCGTGGCTTCCGCACCCACCCCGTGGGGCGTCCTGACGCCGATCGCTCCGGGTCCTCCCGTATGCGGTTCGCGTTCGTCGCGGCGGGCGCGGTGTCGCTGGCCGCGATCGCGCTGGGCGGTGTCACGTCGAGTGCGCCGACCGACGCGGAGGCGCGCGGTGGCTCGGGCGGCAGCAATGTGACACCGGCCCGGACGCAGGGCACCGGCGCCGCGACGGCACCCGAGAACCAGCGCCGCCGCGGATCCGGCCCGCTGCTCGCCCAGGGGCAGGGCGAGCGGACGCTCGACACCCCGGCCGCCCCGACCGAGGTGTCGGCCCCCCTCCTGCCCGGGATGCCGGCCCAGCCCGCCGACCAGGACATGCACACCCTGACGGCGCCCGTGGTGGCCGGCGCGGCCGCCATGTCCCCGTTGATACGCCCGCTCAGCGCGACCCCGCCGCTCGCCCTGACCGCATGGTCCACGACCCCCGAGACCGCAGCGACGCCCGACCTGCTCGCCGCACCCGTCCCCGACGCGACGTCATCCCCCTCCACCTCTCCCTCCACCGGCCGCTGACCCGGCCTCTGCGCAGCGGCCCACGAACCTGATTGAATCCGGGGTGGGCCGCGCGCCGTGGCTGTGGGCCGGACGCGGAGTCGATGAACCGCGGCCGCTGTTGACGCCGCGTGCCGGATGGGGGAGGTAGCACGAAGTCGCCGGTTTCTGAGGTGACTTGAGCGCGACAGCGCAGGTACAGCGCAGGTTGAGTAGGCAGTCGTCTCCGCGGGCTGCGGGATGACGGTCGACCGTTTCTCCTGGAACGCGGCGGAGAGCGAAGCGTCCTACTCGGGCAACGGTCAGCAGCGAGCAGGAAGCAGAGCATGAACGAGGGGAAGCCCGCGAAGGCGAAGTGGTGGAACCGGCCCCGGCCGCAGGGTCCTTCGGCCCGGGCGGAGGACGCCGAGCCGTCGCCGGACGAGATGAGCGGGACGGTGCCCGGCGCATCGGACGCGGCCGAGCGCGCGGCGGCTGACGACACCGGTGAGCGCGGGCGCGGTGGTGACGCGAACGCCGACGGCGACTTCGAGCTGGCCCTGCCCACCCCGCGCGCGTCCGACGTCGCGGCTTCGGCCGAGGGTGACTTCGAGCTGCCTCGGCCTGCGGTGAGCGGCAGTGGTGGTGACGTGGCTTCCACTGGCGGCGACTTTGAGCTGGCGCGGCCGGTTGGGGCGCCTGCGTCCGTCCCGGCTGCGGGTGAGGCTGACGCGGTCGCGGGGGGTGCCGATGCTGCCGGTGCCGCAGCCGTGGGGCCCGTAGCCGACGCCGGCACTGGCGGCGCGGAGTCCGTCGAGGGTGCGGTCGCTGTCCCCGCGGTGCCCGCCGACGGCGCCGCCCCTGTCGCAGAGCCCGTCGACGAACGCCCCAAGCCCCTCCACGACCCCGACCCCTACAGCACCCCGCCCTACGGCGAGCCCGGCCCCTGGGCGCCCGCTCCGCCGGTCCAGCACCCGGCGACCACGCCCGCGCACGGGACGGCTGTACCGGCGCCGACACCACCGGCGCACACGCCCGTGCCGTCAGCAGCCGCGGCCCCGGCAGCCGGCGCACCCGCTCCGGTACCGAACCCGGCCCCGGGCGCTGCCGTCCCGGCGTCGGCCCATGGCATGCCCGCGCAGGCGGCGCCTGCGGTTCCCGGCGTGCCCGTGCCTGCGCCTCCTGGCTCCGGCGCCCTGGTCCCGGGGGCCCCGACGGCCGGCGCCGCCCTCGTCCCGGCGGCCCCCATGGTCGGCGTCCCCGCCCAGGCAGTCCCCGACCCCGCCTACGCCGACGCC
>NZ_LLZG01000112.1 GCF_001509475.1 Streptomyces regalis | reverse complement strand
CGTTTGAGGAGCGGGGGTCCAGGGGGCAGAGCCCCCTGGCGGGGTGGAAGGGGCGGAGCCCCTTCAGGATGGGACGGGTAGGGGCGGCGGGGGCGAAAAACCGCCTATAGCAGCCCCGCTCCGGCCAAGAACTTCCCCACCCGCTCCACCTCCTCCGCCGACAACGGCACCTGAGGCTCCGCCGTCGCCGGGCAGTCGATGACGCCCCGCAGATGCAGCGCCGCCTTGAACGCGCCCAGCGCCGACGAACTGCCCCCCATCCGCCCGGGATCCCCGACCGTCACCATGCCGAAGAGGGCGCACAGGCGTTCCTGCTCGACCCGAGCCCGCTCCCAGTCGCCGGACCGGCACAGCCGGTCGAGATGGACGTAGCCCCGCGGGTCGACGTTGGCGAGCCCCGGCACCGCCCCGTCCGCGCCGATCGCGAGGGCCGCGTCGACGAAGAGCTCCGAGCCGGTCAGCACGCTGAAGCCAGTGATGTCGGGGCGGATGCGGGCACCGACGACGACCTTGCGGAATCCGGCGAGGTCGCCGCTGGAGTCCTTCAGGCCCGCCAGGGTGCCCTCGGCGGCGAGGTCGAGGATCACGTCGGCGGGGAGTTTGGTGTGGACGGAGGCCGGGATGTCGTAGGCCACCACCGGGACCGGGCATGCCGCCGCGATCAGGCGGTAGTGGCGGGCGATCTCGCTCGGGTGGGTGCGGGCGTAGAAGGGCGCGGTCGCCACCACCGCGTCCGCACCCGCCTCCGTGACCTCCCGTACCTGGTCCAGCACCCTCGGCGTCGTCATGTCGATCACGCCCGCCAGCACGGGGAGCCGGCCCCCCACGTGTCCCGTCACCGTCTCCACCACAACCCTGCGCTGCCGGTCCGTCAGATACGCCGCCTCCGACGTCGAACCGAGCACGAACAGGCCGTGCACCCCGCCCTCCATCAGGTGGTCGACCAGCCTGAGCAGGGACGGGACGTCCACCTCGCGGTCCGGTGTCAGGGGCGTGCAGACGGGCGGGACGACACCGGTGAGCGGGGTGGGGATCGGCATCAAGGCTCCTTGGAATGGTGGCTCTGGCGTACGAGGTCGCGGGTGGCCTCGCCCTCCTCCACTGGATGGTGACACCTGTAACGGTGTTCCGGGGCCGACGCGGCCATGAACCCCGGCATCACCTCCGCGCATACCCCGTCCGCCTTCCAGCACCGCGTCCGGAAGGGGCACCCGCTCGGCGGTCGGGTCGCCGACGGGACCGGGCCGACCAGTGGGATCGGGTCGATGGGGTCGAGCAGTCCGGGGGTCGCGGAGAAGAGGGCGCGGGTGTACGGGTGCCGGGAGCCGTCGGTGACGTCGGTCGCCGGGGACTCCTCGACGATCCGGCCCAGGTACATCGTGATTACGCGGTCACTCATCCGCCGTACCGTCTGGATGTCGTGCGAGACGAAGACCAGAGCGAGGCCAAGCCGCTCCTTCAGGTCCAGCAACAGGTTCAGGATCTGGGCGCGTACCGACACGTCCAGTGCGCTCGTCGGCTCGTCCGCCACCACCAGGTCGGGGTCCAGGGCCAACGCCCGTGCGATCGCGACGCGTTGGCGCTGACCGCCCGACAGCTGGCCGGGAAGCGCGTCGGTGAGCGCGCGCGGCAACCCCACCAGGGACATCAACTCCCTTACTCGTTCCTCACGTTGGGGCTTGGTCCCGCGGCCGTGCACGTCCAGGGGGTCCCGCAGTATCTGCCGGACCGGCAGGCGTCGGTTCAACGCCGTCGATGGGTCCTGGAAGATCATCCCGGTCCCGGCGCCGACCGCCGTCCTGCGCTCGGCCGGGGTCATCGTCCACAGGTCGCGTCCCCGGAACGACACCGTCCCCGACGTCGGCCGCTGCACACCCACCAGCACCTTCGCCAGCGTGGACTTCCCGCACCCCGACTCACCGACCACGCCCACCGTCTCACCGGGCGCGATGGTGAGATCGGCGCCGGTCAGGGCGTACACCTTGTCCCGGGTGAAGAGGCCTCCGCTGCGCGCCTTGTGCACGACATGCGCGTCGGACAGCTCCACGAGCGCGTTCACTTGGGCTTGGCTCGTGATGTTCGCGCCGGTCATTCCAGCCAACCTGCCTTTCGGCTGGGGGTCCGGGGGTTATCCCCCGGGAAGGCACAGCCGGAACGGTCCGTCGGCGCCGGCAGGACCGCCGGGTGATGGCAGGCCGCCGTGTGCGTCGGTGTGCCGACCAGGTCCGGGGCCGTCGTCCGGCACACCTCGCTCGCCAGCGGGCACCGGTCCGCGAAGCGGCAGCCCGCCGGGAAGTCGGCGGGGGAGGGGACCACGCCCTTGATCTGCGTCATCCGCTCCTGCGCCGACTCCAGCGAGAGCACGCTGCCGAGCAGGCCCCGTGTGTAGTGGTGCGCCGGTGCCTCCACCAGGTCTGCGGTGACGCCCGTCTCGACGATCTGGCCGCCGTACATCACGACCACCCGGTCGGTGACGTCCGCGATCAGCGCGAGGTCGTGCGAGACCAGGATCAGGGCGAAGCCCAGCTCCTCCCGCAGCCTCAGCAGCAGCTCTATGATCTGCGCCTGCACGGTGACGTCCAGCGCGGTCGTCGGCTCGTCGGCGACGATCAGTTTCGGGTCGCGGGACAGGGCCATGGAGATCAGGACGCGCTGGCGCTGGCCGCCGGAGAGTTCGTGCGGGTAGCTGCGCAGGGTGCGTTCCGGGTCGAGGCCGACGAGCGTCAGGAGTTCGTGGGGGGTACGGCGGCCTCCGCGGCGTACGACCTGCCCCAGCTGGGCGCGGATCGTCATCGCCGGGTTGAGGGAGGAGAGGGCGTCCTGGTAGATCATCGCCATCTCGTGGCCGAGGAGCCGTCGCCGTACGCGCATCGGCTCGCCCACCAACTGCCGTTGGTTGAAGCGCACATGGCCGCGCACCCGGGCGCCCTTCGGCTCCAGCCCCATCACCGCGAGGGCCGTGAGCGACTTCCCGCAGCCCGACTCGCCGACCAGGCCCAGCACCTCACCGGGCTGCACCTCGAAGCTGATGCCGTCGACGATGTCCACGCCGGCATGACGACCCTCGAAGCCGATCGCCAGGTTCTCCACCGCCAGCACCGGCTGCCGCCCCTGGGGCAGCGGACGCGCCCGGGCCCGCAGCCGTGCCGCCGCCTCCGTCAGCCCCGGCAGTTGCAGCACCTCACCGCTGCCCGGCTCAGCCGCCTCCAGCCGGTCGTCGTCCCGTACGTCGACCTCGCGCGCCGACGGTGCCGCCCACGCGTCCGAGACGCCCTCGGAGAGGATGTTCAGCGAGAGCACCGTCACCAGCATCAGCAGGCCGGGGAAGACAGTCGCCCACCAGCCGCCGGTCAGCACCATGTTCTTGCCGTCCGCGATGACACTGCCCCAGGAGGGGTCGGGGGGTCGCACACCCGCGCCGATGAAGGACAGCGACGCCTCGAAGACGATCGCCTCCGCCACCTGGACCGTGCAGAAGACGAGGACGGGCGCGGCGCAGTTGATCGCCACGTGCCTGAGCACGATGTGGGGAGTGCGCGCCCCGATCACCCGTTCCGCCGTCACATAGTCCTCGCCGTACTGGTCGAGGACGTTCGCCCGGACCACCCGGGCCACGGGTGGGGTGAACAGGAAGGCGATCGCGCAGATGAGGACCGTGATCCCGCCGCCGAACACGGCCACGAGTACGGCGGCCAGCGCGATGCCCGGGAACGCCATCACCACGTCCAGGCAGCGCATCAGCGTCTCGTCGACCGCCTTGCGGGAGGTCGCCGCGATCGCGCCGATCAGCGCGCCGACGACCAGCGCGAGTCCTGTCGCGCCGAGTCCGATCGCCAGCGACCAGCGGGCGCCGTACATCAGCCGGCTCAGGATGTCCCGGCCGAGGCTGTCCTGGCCCATCCAGTGGTCGGCGGACGGGTGTCCGGTGCCGTCGACGGGCGGCTGCTGGTCGAGCGGGTCGTGCGGTGCGAGGAGCGGGGCGAACAGCGCCAGCAGGACCACGACGGCCAGGAAGCAGACCGCCACCTTCGACAGCAGCGGCAGTCGGCGCCAACCGCGCAGCCGGATGCCGGGCCGGGACAGCGCGTCGGCCAGACGCTTGCGGTTGAACGTCACGTCGCCTCCCGCAGTCGCGGGTTGACCAGCAGATACAGGATGTCGATGACGAGGTTGACGACCACGAAACCGGTCGCCGTGGTGAGGACGACGCCCTGGACGACCGCCGGGTCACCGTTCTTCACGGCGTCGATCATCAGCTTGCCCATCCCAGGGAGGGAGAAGATCGTCTCGATGACGACAGCGCCGCCGAGGAGATATCCGACGCGCAGGCCGAGGACGGTCAGCGGATTGAGGAGGGCGTTGCGCAGGACGTTCCGCCCGACGACGACCCGAGGCGGCAGCCCACTCCCGATCGCCGTACGGACGTAGTCCTTGTCCAGCTCCTCCACCACCGCCGTCCGCACGATCCGCGTCAGCTGCGCCGCCACCGGGAGTGAGAGGGCGAAGGCGGGCAGGGTCATCGTCTTCAGCCAGCCGGTGAAGGAGTCCGCGGGGTTGATGTAGCCGCCGGTCGGGAACCAGCCGAGGTCGACGGCGAGGTACTGGATCATCAGCAGCGCCAGCCAGAAGCCCGGCGCGGCCACCCCGGTCAGTGACACGACCCGGATGATCTGGTCGGGCAGACGGTCACGGTAGATCGCCGCGGTCACGCCGCCGAGCAGCGACAGTACGACCGCGATGCCGAGGCCCAGGAAGGTGAGCTGGAGGGTGAGCGGCAGGGCGGTCATGACCTGGTCGACGACCGGCGCCCGGGTCAGGGCGCTGATGCCCATGTCGCCGTGGAGCAGATCGCCGATGAAGGTGACGTAGCGGACGGGGAAGGGATCCAGCAGGCCGTTCTCCTCGCGGAAGTCGTGCAGCTGCTGGGCGGTGGGGTTGGCGCCCTGGAAGAACGCGGACGCCGGGTCGACGTCCGAGAACCGCATGACCAGGAACACGAACAGCACGATGCCGAGCATCAGCGGCACGAGCAGCGCGACGCGACGGGCCAGGATCCTGACGACGGTGATCACGGCCGGGCTCCCGTCGTGGCTAGGACCACTTGGCCTGGAGGAGGTTGATGCCGGGATACGGCTGTGCCCTTATCCCGGTGAGCTGCTTCGGGTTCCAGGCCGTCATCAGCTCGTTGTGGACGACCGGGTAGAGCACGGCCTGTTCGGCGACGATGTCGATGTAGTCCTGGATCATCGTCTTCTTCTTCTCGGTGTCCGGCTCCTGGGTCGCCCGGTCCATGTCCTTGAAGAGCGCCTTGGCGACGGAGTTGTCGGCCCACCGCGTGTACTGCATCCACAGGTTCTCGGGGCCGTAGTTGTAATGCATGATCAGGTCGGCGTCGAGGCCGAACTGGTTGGGGTTCGAGGCGGCGGCGACGACCTGGTAGTCCTGCTTCTGGTCCATCTTGGTGAAGACGGCCGTCGTCTCCTGCGGGGAGAGGGTGGTCTGCACGCCGATCGCGTCCCAGGAGGACTTGACGGTCGGCAGACAGTCGACGATCCAGCTCACGTTGACGGCCAGGATCTCGATCTCCAGCCCGCTGACCCCGGCCTCCTTCAGCAGCGCCTTCGCCTTGTCGGGGTCGTGGTCGTAGACGGTCCTCGCGCGCCGGTAGCTGGGGTTGGACTCGTTGAGGAACGACGACGACGGCTTGCCGTGCCCCTTGAGCGCGACCTCGATCATCTTCTCGGTGTCGATGGCGTAGTGCAGCGCCTGGCGGACGCGTACGTCGTCGAAGGGCTTGTGCTTGGTGTTGAACATCAGGAACAGGTTGTTCATCCCGGCCCCGCCCGCCACCGTCAGCCCGCCGCTCTCCAGCTGCCCGATGTTGGCGTACGGAATGTTGTCGGAGATCTGCGCACCGGCGCTCGCGCCCGAGATCCTGGCCACGCGCGGCGCCGCATCCACGATCGTCAGCCAGTTCATCTTCTTGAAGGCGGGCTTGCGCGGGCCGTTGTACTCGGCGAACGCCTCGAAGGTGGTGTTGGACTTCGGGTGGTGCGCGGTCTGCCGGTACGGCCCCGAGCCGATCGCCTTGCCCTTGATGGCGTCCTCCCAGGCACCCGGCTGGGAGAAGACGTGCTTCGGCATGATCTTGGCGAGGGTGAGCCGCGAAATCCCGTCCGGGAAGGGGAACTTGAGCACCAGCTCGACTTTCTGCGCGTCGATCTTCCGCACTTCCTTGAGCCAATTGGCGAAGAACCCCTTGGCGAGGGTCTGCGTCTTCGGGTCGAGGATCCGGTCGAAGACGAAGACCACGTCGTCGGCCGTGACCGGCTTGCCGTCGTGGAACTTCGCGCCCGTGCGCAGGGTGAACTTCCAGGACGTGGCGTTCGGGTCGGCCGGCACCTGGGTGGCGAGCGCGGCGTACGGCTCCCTGGAGATCGGGTCGGTGTCGAGGAGCCCCTCGTAGATATGGTTGTTGGCGGCCATGCAGAAGGCGGACGCCGTCTGGGTGGGGTCCCAGCTGCCGTCGTTGCCGTAGCTGATCACCGCGGTCAGGGTCCGGTTCTGGCCACCGCCCCCGCCGGTCTCGTTCGTGGACTCGGGCCCCGACGAACAGGCCGACAGCGACGCGGAGACGGCAGCGGCCGCGCCCAGCGCGCCGGTGTACTTCAGGAACGACCGGCGGTGCAGCGCCGGCACGTCGTGGGTCACGTCGCGCACGGTTCCTCCAGGCGTGGGTGGTGTGCTCCGGCGATGGGGGTGCGAGGACAGCGATGGGAGGAGAGCGATGGGGTGATGCGAGGAGATACGACGTCCTACGTCCTGACGGTCAGCGCGACCATAGGTGGGGTGATGGGGGCGGTCAAGGGATCTCACACGAATGGCGCATCTGCCACAGGTCGGACCAATGGTGCTGTGAAATGGCGTGAGTTGACCCCCCGTCAGGGCCGTATCCCGCAGACATGGGACGTGGGACGTCCGGGTGCGCGTACCATGCGCCGCATGCCCGGGCAGCCCAGGAACAGTCGTACGTCCGAGGAGTCCAGGAACAGTCGGATCCAGCGGCAGGTCATGCAGCTGATCATCGACCGCAGGCTCCGGGCCGGCGCGCTCCTGCCCACCGAGGCCGAGCTCATGGACGACCTCGGCGTCAGCCGCAACTCCGTCCGCGAGGCGCTCAAGGCGCTCCAGGCCCTCGACATCGTGGAGATCAGGCACGGCTACGGGACGTATGTCGGGCAGGCCTCGCTCACTCCGCTGATCGACGGGCTGACCTTTCGCACGCTTGCCCGGCAGGATCAGGATCACGACGACTCGGGGGCGCTCGCCGAGATCCTCCAGGTGCGGGAGGTGCTGGAGGAGGGGTTGATCCGGCGGGTGGCGGCTACGGTCACCGAGGGGGAGTTGGACCGGCTTGATGCGGTGGTGTCCCGGATGGAGGTGGCGGGGCGGTCGGGGCGGGCCTTTCCCGAGCTGGACCGTGAGTTCCATGAGTTGCTGTACGCGTCCCTCGGCAACGACCTTGTGCCGCAGCTGCTGGCTGCGTTCTGGACGGTGTTCCGGCGTGTTTCCGGTGCCCGGGGCCGACCCGACGATCCCTCACCCGGACTCACCGCCCGCCGGCACCGCGACATCGTGACCGCCCTGCGGGCGCGGGACGTGGAGGGGGCGCAGCGGGCGATGGCCGTGCACTTCGGGCCTCGCTTTTTCTCGCCCCCGCCGCCCCTACCCGTCCCGTCCCTGGGGGCTGCCGCCCCCAGACCCCCGCTTCGGCCCTGAACGGGCCTCGTCCTCAAACGCCGGAC
>NZ_LLZG01000111.1 GCF_001509475.1 Streptomyces regalis | reverse complement strand
CGACCCCGCCAGGGGGCTGCCGCCCCCTGGACCCCCGCTTCGGCCCTGAACGGGCCTCGTCCTCAAACGCCGGACGGGCTGAAATGCACGGACCGGCGTTGAGAGTGGGCGCCCGGCGTCGTGGGCGCTGCGGACGCTACCCCGCGAAGTGCTCCCCTACCAGCGACCGCACCACATCCAGATCCCCGGCGATCAACGCGTCCAGCAGCGCCGTGTGTTCCGTCGCGTCGGTGATGAGGTCGGCGTGGCTCCGGTCGGGCGGGAGGGCGGCGCTCACCAGGGGCCACTGGGCGCGGCGGTGGAGGTCGTCGGCGATCTGGACGAGTTGTTCGTTGCCGCAGAGGGAGAGCACGGCACGGTGGAAGGTGCGGTCGCATTCCGCGTACGTCGCCCGGCAGCCGGTCGACGCCGCCCGGACCGTGGCCTCTGCCAACGGGCGCAGTTCCGCCCAGCGTTCGGCGGGGACGGTGCGCGCGAGCCGGAGCATGACCGGGACCTCGATCAGCGCCCGGACCTCGGCCAGTTGGGCCAGTTCCCGGGCGCCGCGTTCGACCACCCGGAACCCCCGGTTGGGGACGACCTCGACGGCACCCTCCAGCGCGAGCTGCTGCATGGCCTCGCGGACCGGCGTGGCGGAGACACCGAAGCGTTCGCCGAGTGCGGGGGCCGAGTAGACCGCGCCGGGAGTCAGCTCACCGGCGACGAGTGCGGTACGCAGGGCGTCGAGGATCTGCCCCCGCACGGAGGCCCGCTGGACGACCGGACGCGGTCGCGGGATGGGCTGCTCACTGTGGGTGTGCTCACCACGAGCCGTCGGCGCCGAGGCGTCGGCGCCCCGCGCCCGGTCCACGTCCGAGCCCAAGCCCACGCCCGCAGCCCGGCCCTGCGACGGCACCCGCGGCACTCCCGAGCCCTCCGGCGCCTGCGAGACCTGGGGAATCCCCGTTGCCGCGGAGCCATGCGCGCCCTGCTTCACGGGTCCTCCTCCGGACGTGTCGGTACTTGGGGTCATTACGGCGGGTTGTTACTCGTCCGTCAAGCACCATAGGCGCAGAACTCGACACGGGGGTAATGGGGGCGTCCCCATAGGGCAGGGTAAACCGCAGCGATCTTGGGTAAGGTAAGGCTTACCTTTAAAGTCCCACGGATCGGCGGTACCCATGTCCGTGCCCCCCATAGCCCTCGCAGACGCCTACACCCGTCTCACCGAGGTCCTCCCGGGGCTCGACATCACCCAGCCGTCCGTCGACGAGCAGCTCCCGGGCCACGGCGGCTGGATCACCGCCGCTTCCCTGGCAGCGGGCGGCACCGGCCTCGACGCATTCCTGGCCTGGGACGACGCACAGATACAACGCGACTACGGACAGCCCGCACGCCCCGACGTCATCGCAAGCTTCGGCCTGCACCGCTACGCCTGGCCCGTCTGCCTGCTGATCACCGTGCCGTGGTTCCTGCTCCGCCGCGTCCCCCGCTTCCCCGTGACGCATGTCTCGTACGACCGCACGGCCCCCGGCCTCGCCATGGGCCGCCTGGCCGCCCGCCCCGCCACCTTCGCCTGCCTCCCCGGTGACCCCGCGGCCACCCTGCCCGGCACCCGGGTCGTCCCCGACGAGGAGGCGCTGCGCGCGGAGGTACGGGTCGCCGTCGCCGAGCACCTGGAACCCGTACTCACCGGCTTCGGACCGCGCATGCGGCGGCGCGGACGGGCACTGTGGGGCATGGCGACCGACGAACTCGTCGAAGGCCTGTGGTACGTCGCCCAGCTGTTGGGCGGCGGCGAGCAGGGACGCGCACGGCGCGAGCTGGAGCTGCTGCTGCCGGGCTCGACGCAGCCGTACGTCGGCTCGGCCGCCTTCCGCGAACTCACCGGCCCGGACGGCGAGTCACTGCCCACCCGGGACCGGGCGAGCTGCTGCATGTTCTACACACTGCGCCCCGAGGACACCTGCGCCACCTGCCCGCGCACCTGCGATACCGACCGCGTCACCAAGCTTCTGGCCGCGGCCGGTTGACACCCCCTCAGGCATGGGCCCCTCCGGCGTGGGCGTACAGCACCGTGCCGTAAGATCACCTGTGAGCGCGACACCCGTTACGGTTACAGGCGTTTCACAAATTCCTCACCTAGCGCAGGAACTTTCCGTGGAACCACCCGTACGGGTAGTCTTGTTCGAACTCAACTCCCGCCCCTCAAGCGGCAGTTCGAGCAGAACGCCGCCCTGGGCATCCCCTTGCACTTCCTTGGCGGCCTCTTGCCCCGAAACCCCCTGAGGGCCGGTGGGATTGGGCCACTATGGCGGGCGTTACGCCCTATCCCAATGCAAGGGACCCCAGATGAGATTGACCGACATATCGCTGAACTGGTTGCTTCCGGGCGCCGTCCTGCTCCTGGGCCTGCTGGCGGCGATAGCGGTGCTCCGGCGCGGGAAGACCTCGGGGAAGGACGCGAGCGCGGACGACTCGTGGGAGCGCAGCGAGGAGCGCCGTAGGCGCAAGGAGGCCATATACGGCACCGCCTCCTATGTGCTGCTGTTCTGCTGTGCGGCCGTGGCCGCCGCGCTCTCCTTCCACGGCCTGGTCGGCTTCGGCGAACAGAACCTCGGCCTGCACAACGGCTGGCAGTACCTCGTGCCGTTCGGTCTGGACGGCGCCGCGATGTTCTGTTCCGTCCTCGCGGTGCGCGAGGCCAGCCATGGTGATGCGGCTCTCGGCTCCCGGATACTCGTATGGACGTTCGCGGCCGCCGCGGCCTGGTTCAACTGGGTGCACGCGCCCAGGGGCCTCGGCCACGACGGTGCCCCGCACTTCTTCGCCGGCATGTCCCTGTCCGCGGCCGTGCTGTTCGACCGGGCGCTGAAGCAGACCCGCCGGGCCGCCCTGCGCGAGCAGGGTCTGGTGCCGAGGCCCCTCCCGCAGATCCGGATCGTGCGTTGGCTGCGGGCCCCTCGCGAGACCTACAAGGCCTGGTCGTTGATGCTGCTGGAGGGTGTGCGCAGCCTGGACGAGGCGGTCGACGAGGTCCGTGAGGACAAGCGGCAGAAGGACGAGAGCCGGCTGCGCAGGCGCGACCAGCAGCGCATGGAGCGCGCCCAGCTGAAGGCCATCAGCCGGGGCCACCGCGGCTTCATCGGGCGTGGCGGCGGACGGCAGGTGGAGCCGCAGGCGGCCCTGGAGCGCGCCTCGGCCCAAGTCTCCGCGGAGCCTGCCATATCCGCGCCGGAGCAACTGCCCGTACGATCGCGTCCCTCACTGCAGCCCGTCCGCACCGGTTCTGAGCCGGTGACCGTCGACCTCACCACGGAGGACGACACAATGGCGCTGCCGCGGCTCGACTCCCTGGAGCGCAAGCTCAAGGACCTTGAGCAGCAGTTCGGCTGAGAACGCCACTCATCGACGGGAAGGGGCGCGACCCGAAGCTCGGGTCGCGCCCCTTCCCGCTGTCATGAGGCACACCTCGTCATACGGCAGCCGTGGTCACGCGGCGCCCGCGTCGAGTTCGAACCACACCGCCTTCCCCACGCCGTGTGAGCGCACACCCCAGGCGTCCGCGAGGGACTGGACCAGGATCAGGCCTCTGCCGTTCGTACCGTCGTCGGCGTTCGGTACGCGCAGTCTGGGTCTGCGGGCCACGAAGTCCCTCACCTCCACTCTGAGTCCGCCCGGTCCGACGGTGGCCGTCAGGACCGCTTCACGGTCGGTGTGGACGAGCGCGTTGGTGACGAGCTCGCTGGTGAGCAGTTCGGCTATGTCCGATCGGCCGGGCCTCCCCCAGTGCCGTAACAGCTCGCGCAGAGCCCTGCGTGCCTCCGGTACGGCCCGCAGGTCCGCCCTCCCGAGTCTGCGCCTGAGCTGAGGCGTCTGCGCCTGTTCCCCGGCGCTCGCGGCCCTGTCCTCCACTGTCCTTGCCGAGGAGGCCCCTACCGTTATGGGACCGCCTCCCCGTGCCTGCCTTTTCATGACCCCCGCCCGCGTGCCGATGTCGGTTCCCCTCCTGGCTCGAACACGTTCACGGGAACCATTTCCCGGTCGGACCGGCGGCAGTCATGTCGAATCGGCAACGACCAGGTGTTCGGCCACGGGTGGGGCAGCTCGTGCGGGTGCATGAAACCTGGAACGTCACCCACCGGTCGCCCGGAAGCCACCCTGTGCGAGGGCCGAATCGCGTCGGCCACCGGCGGCGGGCGCGGCTTCCAGGCCGGAGGCGGGCTTTTGACGAGGGGAGGCGCGGCGGTTCGATCCGCTCCTCGAGGGGCGGCCGACCAGGGCAGTCCTGCCCGACTGCGCGCCGACTGCCCCGGGAGCGTCCGGACCGCAGGGAATCGGCCCATCTACCGATTCCGCTCTGCGCATCCGGCCGTACCCGAGGCAGACGCGTGGCTGTGGGGGCTCGACGTCGAGGCGCTGTCGGAGCCGATGCCCACAGCCGGCGAAACTGGCCGGAATTCGCTGCCTTCGGCCTATGGATGCGAGGCCGCCCGCCCGACCCCCGTCCGGGTGGGCGGCCCCGCTGGTGTGGTGGTCCAGTGGTGGGCGTCGGTCAGTACAGCTTGTCGACCGCGGTGGTGGTCGTCTTCTTGAAGGCCTTCACCGGCGCGTCCGTGAAGTCGCCCATCTGCCCCCACCGCACGAGGGTGACGGTGCCGCCGTCCCGGCCGACGGACAGGAGGTGGATGTCCATGGCGCCCCACGAGGCGCGGGTGTGCACGCCGTGGACGCGGGCGCCCTCCTCGACCGGCAGGCTGCCGTAACTCCGGTACTCGGCCTCGATCTCCGGGTCGGCGTCACTGCGCAGGGCGCAGGAGCGGATCTGCTTGTTGAGGTGGGTGGCGAGGGCCTTGGCCTTGGCGTTGTCACCGACGACGACGCTGACCTGTTCGGCGCCGGTCTCGAGTTCGGTGCGGAAGGTGCGGTGGCGGGAGTCGTAGCCGAGCAACGCCTCGGCCAGGCAGCCCGGCAGTTCCTCCGGGACGCCGTCGGTGACCTTGCCGGCGGTCCAGGCGGAGGAGGGGTGCGGCGGGAGTTCGGACGCCGACAGGAACTTCGGCGCGGGCGCCTTCGTAGCGGCGCCCGCCGGTGCGGCGTTGAGTGCGGCGCCTGCGGCGAGGCCCGCGACGGCGAGTGCGGCGAGCACGCCGGCTCGGGTGTGCTTGGGCATGGGTGTCCCCCGTGAGTGAGATGAGAGCGTGAACGATCGGAAGTCGGTCGTCACCGACGCCGGATGGTCCGTCCGGCCCCCCAGGACCTGGCCGGCGGATCAGGCCGACGTCGCGGTGCCTGGCACGCACATCTGCCGCGTTGTCGTCGGTCGCCGACGCTCCGCGTCGACTCCCTCCTCCGCCTTGCAGCCGGCCTGATCCGCCGGACAGACCCTGGGCCCTGTCGGCCTGGTCGGTGCGACACCAAGAGCATCAGCCGTCACAGTCGGCGGGCGCAACCGCCGACGCCCGATCCGCGACGGTGGAACCATCCCAGCCCTGCTGACGTGCAGGTATATGGAGTGCCTGGGATGCCGTCCCGGGACGGGCAGGACGCGGGGGAACAGTGTCGGAAGTACAGAGCGACGACGTCCAGGAGTTCGCGGCGTTACTCAGACGCCTGAAGGAACGCACCGACCGCAGCTACGGTCAGCTGGCCCGCCGCCTGAACATGAACACCTCCACGCTGCACCGCTACTGCGCCGGCGACGCGGTCCCCCTCGACTTCGCGCCCGTGGAACGCTTCGCCGCGCTGTGCAAGGCGACGCCGGAGGAGCGGCTCGAGCTGCACCGGCGGTGGATCCTGGCGGTTGCGGCACGGCAGCGCACCCGGACGGCGAGTCCCCCGGCGGCGGACAGCGCCCCCTCCACTGCGGACGGGTCCGCGGACAGCTCCCCGGCAGAGACGCCCGAAGAACCCGCGCCGGGCGCGCCTACCCGCCGCCCCTGGTACCGCCGCCGACGCCTCCTGGTCTCCGCGGCCGTGACGACAGCGCTCCTCGCCACGCTCGGCAGCCTGTCCGCCCTCCCGGACCACCGCCCCGGGGGCAGCGACTCCGTCCAGGCCGCCGATCCGCCCCGTACGACCGACTCGGGCACTCCCCGCCCGAAGTCGACCAGGTCCCCGAGCCCCTCCCCCACCACCGCGTCACCCTCGGCCGGCACGTCGAAGAAGTCCTCCGCCGATCCAACCGAATCCGCCGAGTCCACCGCCAAGCCCTCCGAGGAAGCCGGCCGGAAGCAGCCCCCGAGCGGCGTCCCGCTCACCTGGAGCATCGACTCCCACGTCTGGCAGGGCGGCTGCGGTCACGACTACGTCATCGCCAAGTCCCCGCAGCAGGTGCCCCCACCTCCGGCCCCGCAGGACGCCGGGATCTGGGCGGCGTCCCAGAACGCGGTGCACGGGCAGCAGACCATGGTGGAGATCGCCGTACAGGGGCGGACGTCGACGGCCGTCGTCCTGGAGGCGCTCCGCGTACGCGTCGTCGGCCGCTCGGCACCCGTCGAGGGCACCTCGTACGCCATGGACAACGGCTGCGGCGGTGCGCTGACGCCCCGCTACTTCGATGTCGACCTGGACAAGGACCGGCCCATCGCCCGCCCGGTCGACGGCAACGACACGGGCACCCCGATCCCGGCGATGAAGCTGCCGTACCAGGTGTCCGCGCAGGACCCGGAGGTGCTGCTGGTCGACGCGCAGACGGAGAGCTGCGACTGCAGCTGGTACCTCGAACTGGACTGGTCCTCCCAGGGCCGCACCGGCACGGTCCGCATCGACGACCACGGCCGCCCGTTCCGCACGACGAGCATCGAGGGACTGCCGAGCTACGGGTACGACACCTCGGCCCGCAAGTGGGTGCCGTACACCTGAGAAGTACCGCCGGAAGCGGGGCTAGGCCTCCCACACGCCGGCGGCCGTACGGTCGTCGGCGTACCCCTTGACCCGGACCTGGGTGTCGGCGAGGAAGGTGGCGAGGCCGGGGGGCTCGGATCCGGACCAGCGTGCGGTGAGGTGGGCGGCGAGTTCGGGTTCGCCGCGCAGCGGGTCGGCGAGGCCGCCGGTGCACATCAGGAGGGTGTCTCCCGGGCGGGCCACCGAGGCACGGAAGCGGAAGAGTTCGCGGGGCGGGTCGGGGGACGGGTCGTAGGGGCTCGGGGGTGTGGTGATGCCGAGGTCCATGGTGAGGCGGTCGCCCTCGGGCGTCTCGGCCGGCAACGAGCCGAAGCCGACGACGGGTTCGCCGGTGGCGTCGGTGACGCGGGGCTCTATGTCCTGCCATTCGCCGTCCCGCAGCCGGAACAGTCCGCCCCCGCCGACGCCGAAGAAGACACGCGTACGGCATTCGGGGTCGGCGGGGAGCAGGAGGCAGCGCAGGGTCGCCGCGTACTCCTCCGGTTCGATGCCCTGTTCGGCGGCGCTGGCGCGGAGTTTGCCGAGGCTGCGGTCGGTGAGGCGGTGCAGGCCGGACTTCAGGTCGCCGCGCCGTGCGGCCCTTATGTCCTCCGCGAGCCTCGGGTGACTGCGGCCGACGGCCCGGCCGATCCAGTGACAGGCCTCGGCCGCGGCGCGGTGGGCGTTGGGGGTGGCCCGGGCGCCGGTCGCCATCGCCACGAGGACCAGGGCGTGGTCGCCGGTGCCGAAGCGGGCGGTGAGGAGGGAGTCGCGGCGCGGTTCACCCCGGTAGCGGGCGGAGTCTCCGCGCAGGGAGACGGCCCGGAGGGTGCAGGCGCCGTAGTGGGCGCCGTCGAGGACGGTGTCGGCGACGAGGTCGTCCAGGTCGTCGGGGTCCGCGGGTGGGAGGGCAGTGGGTTCGGGGGCGTAGGTCGGAGGGCCGTTGCCCACGTAGTCGAGGGGATCCGGGGGGAGGGGGGGGAGGT
>NZ_LLZG01000110.1 GCF_001509475.1 Streptomyces regalis | reverse complement strand
CACCCCACCCGCGCGCGTGCCCCACGGTCAGCCGACCCCGCGCTCCCTAGCATCGGCTCCATGCCCGCCACCACCACCGCCCCCAGCTCCCCCCTCCGCACCTGGTGGTCGCAACGTCCCCCCGCAGCCGGCGCCGCCGTCATGGCAACCGCCATCCTGTCGGTAGCCCTGCACCAGACGGGCTACGAAACCCTGTCCCGGATCGCCCTCACGCTGGCCTGCGCAGCCTGGCTGGCCCTGGCCGTCGACTTCCTCGCACGGCTCCTGTGGGACCACGACAGGTGGGAGAAAGAGGCAGCCACCCCGGCCGCCCTGACCGCCCTGACCGCCGTCGCGGCAACGACCGTACTGGGCACCCGTTTCACCGCCCTCGGCTGGGAGCCCCTCGCCAAGGCCCTCCTGGCCCTGGCGGCCCTGCTGTGGCCGGGTCTCGCCATCGCGGTCGTACGCCACTGGCACCGCCGCATGCCCGGCGCGGTGTTCCTGGGCTGCGTGGCCACCCAGGGCCTGGCCGTCCTGGGCGCGACACTCGCCGCGTCCGAGGCCACGGCATGGCTCGCCCACACGGCGCTCGTGCTGTTCTGGCTCGGCCTGCTGCTCTACGTCATCGCACTGCCCCGCTTCGATCCACGGCACATGGCGAACGGCGCCGGCGACCACTGGGTGGCGGGCGGCGCCCTCGCCATCTCCGCACTCGCCGGAGCGAAGCTCATCGCCGCCGACAGCGCCCGCCTGTACCTCTGGAACGACGACGACAGCGGCGTCCTGCGCGCGGTGACCGTCGCCCTGCTGGTACTGGACCTGGCCTGGTACGCCGCCCTGCTCATCGCCGAGATCGCCTGGCCACGGCTGCGCTACGACGTACGCCGCTGGGCCACCGTGTTCCCGATGGGCATGACCGCCGCGGCGACGCTCGCCGTCGCCACCGCCGTGGATGTCCCGTGGCTCAAGACCCCCGGCGAGGTACTGCTGTGGATCGCGGTCGCGGCATGGCTGGCGGTCACCGCGGGCGCGCTGCGGACCTACACCGGCCCCGGCCGCCCCGGAGCGAAGTCCGACCCCGGAACCACTCCCGAGTCCGACGTCACGTCCACAACACGGCGATGAAGATGTTCGCCGTGGTCAGCAGCCCCACCACCCCGAACAGCCTCTTGTCCACCGTCTCGTCGTCCCGCTTCACATAGACGAGTCCGAGGATCACGATCAGCAGCGCCAGCTTCACACCGATCTTGATGTTGTTGACGGACTGGTCGTCCGCCTGATTGAGACCGACGAGGATCACCCCGGTGACCAGCATGGTCAGCGCGCCGTGCAGCATCGCGGGGACGAACCGGGCGGTGCCCTGGCCCATCGCCTTCATCTGGGTGAAGAAACCACCGAGCAGCGCGGCGATACCGATGATGTGCAGGCCGACGAAGAGGTGGATGAGTACGTCCATGGAGCCGGAGCCTAATCAGCACGCGACGACCACCCGACACCGCCCCGCTCCACCCGCCCACGCACCCCACTCCTGAGCGTGATCGTGCATATATGCGGCCCATAGCACCCCGTCACCCGCAAGGGTCCTGAAACCGCCACATCGGTCAGCACCCTGCGTGAACACGACGGCCCCGCCCCGGGATCACGCTCACTTACGGTCATACCGCGGTCCGCTCCCGGCACTTCCGCACAACGCGTTACCGACCCGACACAGCGAGGTTTAGCGTCCTCCACCAGGTGACCGGCTCCCCACCGCCGCCCGGGCCAGGGGCGGCAGTCGGACACCACCGCCGAAAAAAGTCCGGCGGCGGCCCGCTCCCCCTGTGTGGGCCGCCGCCGGACGCGTAACCCGCCCCGGGCGTCCTACGGCCGCTCCCCCAGGCGCCGGTACGGGACGAGGCGGCCGTCGGCGGTCGTACGAAAGGACGTGCAGTCCACGTGGCAGCGCACCGCAAGCCCCGTCAGCGCTCGGCCGGCGGCAACACGGCCCGCACGGCATGGACGATCGCCCTGACGGGCGCCGCGACGGCGACGGGGTTCGACGGGACCGGACACGCCGAGCCGCAGCTGACACCGGAGCAGGTCAAGGCGAAGGTGGACAGGCTGTACCAGGAGGCGGAGGTCGCCACCGAGAAGTACAACGGCGCGAAGGAGAAGGCGGACGCGGCCGAGCGGCGGATCAGGACACTGCAGGACGAGGCGGCTCGCAGGACGGAGAGGCTCAACTCGGCCCGGGAGGCGCTGGGTTCGATGGCCGCGGCGCAGTACCGCGACGGCGGCGTCGACCCGTCCCTCCAGCTCGCGCTCTCCGACGACCCCGACCGGTACCTCGACGGAGCGGAGTTCGCCGAACGCGCCGGCAACCGTCAGGCGGCGTCCGTCGCGAGCGTCCGTGAGCAGCTACGCGAGATCGAGCAGCTGCGCGGAGCCGCACACGTCGAACTGACCTCGCTGAGGTCCCGTCAGGCGGAGCTGCAGCGGCACAAGAACACGATCACCGGCAAGCTGGACACGGCCCGAAGCCTGCTCACCCGGCTGACAGCCGAGGAGCGGGCTCGGCTCGGGGAGGGCACAGGCGGCACGAACCGTGCCGCACGTTCCTCCACGGGCGCCCGCGACGCCCTGACGACCCCTGGCACTGCCACGGCGCAGGCACCCAACTCCCGTGCGGCGTCCGCGATTTCCTACGCGTACACCAAGCTCGGCAGCCCCTATGTCTGGGGCGCGACCGGCCCGGACGCCTTCGACTGCTCCGGCCTCACCCAGGCCGCGTACCGCTCGGCCGGCATCTCCCTGCCCCGCACGACCTACGCCCAGATCGACGCCGGCCGCCGCGTCTCCCGAGCCGAACTACTCCCGGGCGACCTGGTGTTCTTCTACTCCGGCATCAGCCACGTGGGCCTCTACATCGGCAACGGCCAGATGATCCACGCCCCGAACCCGTCGGCACCGGTCCGGGTGGCCCCGCTCGACGAGATGCCGTTCGCGGGGGCCACGCGGGTGGTGTGAACGAGCGAGCCGGGGCCGGGAGCGCTGCCCGGGCCCGGGCTCACACCAGGCGCCGTGCCGTCGCCCACCGCGTCAGTTCGTGCCGGTTGGACAGCTGGAGCTTCCTGAGGACCGCCGAGACATGGGACTCGACCGTCTTGACGGAGATGAAGAGCTGCTTGGCGATCTCCTTGTAGGCATAGCCACGGGCGATCAGCCGCAGCACCTCACGCTCGCGCTGAGTCAGCCGGTCGAGGTCCTCGTCGACCGGCGGCGCGTCCGTCGACGCAAAGGCATCCAGCACGAACCCGGCAAGGCGCGGCGAGAAGACCGCGTCGCCCTCCTGGACCCGGAAGACGGAGTCGACCAGATCGGTTCCGGTGATCGTCTTCGTCACGTATCCGCGCGCACCACCCCGGATCACCCCGATCACATCCTCCGCCGCGTCCGAGACGGACAGCGCGAGGAAGCGGACCGGCTGCTCGGCGTCCGCCATCAACGGGGCGCAACGGCGCAGGACTTCGACCCCGCCGCCACCCGGGAGGTGCACGTCGAGGAGGACGACCTCGGGCCGGGTCGCGGTGATGACCGTGACCGCCTGGTCGACGTCCGCGGCCTCGCCGACGACTTCGACGCCGGTCTGCTCGGTCCGGCCGATCTCGGCCTGGACTCCCGTACGGAACATGCGGTGGTCGTCGACGAGGACCACGCGCACGTGCCGCTCGCCCGCGCTCCCGCCGGTCGACTCCACAGGCTCGCTCGCCTCGGTCGGGTCGCTCATGACGTCTTCTCCGCCCTCTCCATCTCCAGCTCGACCTCCGTGCCGCCCCCGGGTACCGCCCTCAGCCGGGCCGTACCGCCGTTGCGCTCCATGCGGCCGATGATCGATTCTCTGACGCCCATGCGGTCGGCGGGTATCGAGTCGAGGTCGAAGCCCGGACCGCGGTCCCGGACGGACACGAAAACGGTCTTCCCCTCCACCTCGGCGTAGACCTGCACGGCGCCGCCCTCGCCACCGTACTTCGCGGCGTTCACCATCGCCTCGCGCGCGGCCTGCATCTGTGCGCCGATTTTCTCGTCGAGCGGGCAGTCGCCGACAACCACGACCTCTATGGGAACGCCGTGCTTGTCCTCCACCTCCGCGGCGTTGCGCCGGACCGCGTCGGCGAGGTTGGTGGGTTCGTCGGCTTCGTCCTTGCCGGTGCCCTCGGGTTTGTAGAGCCAGGTACGCAGGTCGCGCTCCTGGGCGCGGGCGAGGCGACGGACTTCGTTCGCGTTCTCCGCGTTGCGCTGGATCAGGGTCAGGGTGTGCAGCACCGAGTCGTGGACGTGCGCGGCGACCTCGGCGCGCTCCTGGGCGCGGATGCGCATCAGGCGTTCCTCGGAGAGGTCCTGGGTCATCCGGACCAGGTAAGGGCCGGCGAGGAGCGTTATACCGACGAGGACCGCCAGGGCCGCCTGCAGGACGGAGCCGAGGTGAGCGGCGGAGCCCTGCAGGACGAAGATGCCGGAGGTGCCGGCCGTGACCAGGACGACGCCGCCCGCGGCGCGCAGCAGTGTAAGCGTGCGTCGACGCCGCCCAGCCTCCATCCAGCGGGCCCGGCGGGCGTTGTCCGCCTGGCGCCAGACCAGGGCGACGCCGGCGCCGACGAGCACGGCAGGCAGGAGGTAGGCCTTGGCGCCGCTGCCCAGGTCCACGCTGCCGACGAAGACCATCGCCACCACGACCATGAGGAGCAGCGCGACGATCTGCCCCTTGTCCGGCTTGCGGGCGACGAGTCTGCGGCGGCCGTCGGCCGCGGTCTCGGTGGCGAAGGGAGAGGGCCGCTGCGCGTCGACGCCGCCGACGCCGAGCGGCACGAAGAACCAGAACGCGGCATACAGCAGCGCGCCGAGGCCGTCCGCCATGAACAGGCCGACGAAGACGAGTCGCACCCAGATGACGGGCAGGCCGAGATGTCCGGCGAGCCCCCGCGCCACGCCCCCGAGCCAGCGTCCGTCGCTGCTGCGGTAGAGCTTGCGCGGCGGCCGCGGTTCGACGAGTGGCGCTGCTGCGGCTTCCGGCATGCCATCGATGTTCACACGGCCGGAGCAGCAGGGCATCAGGGTCGACCCCCGAGACACCCCTGATCTTCGAAGACCGCCGCGTCGAACGCTTCCCCAGACCCCCATCAGGGGCCGATATCAGGGTCCGACCAGGGTCATTCCGACTCCCGCCACGCCGACCCGCCCGTCACCATGGACACATGACAGATCACCAGCCCGCCGCGGACTCCGTGCCCGAGCCGGACGCCGTGCCCCCCGCGGGCACCCCGTCCGGCCCGGCACCCGCGAGCGCCGCGGGTGAGGAACCGCGCGCGCACGCGGGAGCAGGAGCAGGAGCGTCCGCCGAGCCGGGTGCACTCGACCCGCCGCACAGGTTCCGGCGTGCCCGGCGGTACAAGATGCTGGCCGGCGTGTGCGCCGGGCTCGGGCGGCAGTGCGACATGGACCCGGTGATCTTCCGGATCACCCTCGCCGTGCTCTCCGCGACCGGCGGCATAGGCCTCATCTTCTACGGCTTCGCCTGGCTCTTCGTCCCGTACGACGACGAGGACGAGAACGAGGTGCGCAAACTGCTGACCGGCCGCGTCGACGGCCAGGCGCTGACGGCCGTGCTGTTCGCGCTGGTCGGCTGCGGCGTGTTCCTGACGCTACTGAGGAACGGCGGTGTGCTGGCCTTCGCCGTCGTCCTCTCCCTCCTCCTCGCGGGCGCCGGCTACTGGTCGCGGCACCGCGGCACCCCCGACCCCGACCCGCTCGCCGCCCAGGCCGTCGCCGACGCCCCACCGGAGGCCCAGGCACCACCGGTCCCCGCCGCCTACCCCTCCTGGTGGCGCGACCCCATCGTCAAGGACGGCACGCACGACGGCGGCACGGGCTATCTCTGGGGCCCCCGCGACTCCCGCGACCGCGACATCGCGGCGGCCGTCAACATCAGCCTCGGCACCACCTGGAGCAGCCGCCAGGACATACGCGCCCGACGCCCGCACCAGCCGAAGCCACGCGGCCCGCGTTGGATCGGCGGCTGGGTGTTCCTGCTGGCCCTGCTCGCGGGCGCCCTCGGCACCGGCGCGACCTGGGAGGACCACGCGCTCGGCACCAGCCTGCAGACCGGCCTGTCCTGCGCGCTGCTCGTCTTCGGCCTGGGCATAGCGGTCAGCGCGTTCCTGGGCCGCACAGGAGCAGGCTCCATATTCCTGGCGGTCATCACAGCAGGCCTGCTGGCCTCCTCGGCCGCGCTGCCCAAGGACATCAGCACGCACTGGATCGAGCGGAACTGGCGACCGGCGGCCGTGGCGGACGTACAGCCGCAGTACGACCTCGGCACCGGCGTCGGCACCCTGGACCTGTCCCGGGTGAAGCTCACCGGGGACCAGACGGTGACGACCAGAGCAGATGTGGGTGTGGGCCGGCTGAAAGTGATCGTCCCCAAGGACGTGACCGTGGAGGTGAGCATCGACGTGGGGGTGGGAGACATCCAGCTGCCGGGCGACGACGAGCAGGACGTGGACGTGGCACCGGGCAAGCACAAGGAGCTGACCCTGACACCGGCCACGGGCACCAAGGCCGTGGGGACACTGGACCTCGATCTCAGCATCGGCGTGGGACAGGCGGAGGTGAGCCGTGCTACGTCATGAGTTCCAGCCCGGCAGGCTGGTCGCCGGCACCGTCCTGACCCTCGCGGGCGTCATCTACGCCGGTGACGCGGGCGGCGCCTGGGAGACGCCGTGGTTCGCGGTGATCCCGCTGGTCGTGGGCGGCCTGTGCCTGGCAGGCGCGGTAGCCATCCTGACGCGGGCGATACGCAGACGCCGCGGATCACCCCGTGAAACCAACCCGACGCCCCCGGAACCCCAATCCGACCCACACCACTGACCAGGGTCCCAGAGCCGGTCCCTGGCCCACGCCACCAGTAGCCCCGCCGACTGGGGCTACCGATACCCACCCGTCCGCTGCCGTCGCCGCGAGCGAAGTGCGGCGTCCAGGGACAACATGGGGGCACCCGCCAGCACAAGAGGCAGCCAGGCCATCAAATAGGCCAGGTCATTGCCGTAGTAGTACGGATCGGAGGCCCAGCTCACCGTCAACCACAGACTCAGCGAGATGAGTGCACCACCGAGTGCCGCCACACGGGCGAGCAGCCCCACCAGGGTGCCGATACCGACGGCCAGCTCGCCGAAGGCGATGGCATAGCCAAAGGCAACGGGGTTCTCCAGCGACAAGTCGACCATGGCCGGAATGGCCGAGGAGTCACGAACGGCGCGCATCATGTCGCCGATCGAGCCCGAGCCGGCGTCCTGCATGAAGGCGCTGTCGGTGAGTTTGTCCAAGCCGGCGTAGATGAAGGTGACGCCGAGGAAGACGCGGAGCGGCAGCAGCGCATACCGGCTGGCGGAATCCCGCCAGTTCCGATCGCCGTCGAGGTACGGAGTGTGCGTGCCGGTGTGCATACCGTGAGCCATCGCCAGTAGCCGCCTCTCGCCCGCCGGGCCGTGACCCCTCAAAAGACCATACGTACGCAACAGCGACGCGGCTCAATCCTGTCCCGACCCGTTTTTTCTGCACCGTGCGTCGTGGCTGGGCGGGGGTGCCGCCCTAGCGGCACGACTGCCCGCGGCTGGGGCGGGCGGCGGGGGCGGAATCGGTGGCCCGGCGTGTGGGCTTACCCACGCGGCGCCGCAGTCGCCCACGGCGGGAAGGGGACGTGCCGGGGGGTGTCCGCCCGCAGCGGCGGGCGTCAAGAAACAGCCCCTTCTCCCCAACCCCAACCGCCCGACCGAGGACGGACACCCCCCGGCGCGGCCCCAACCCCCAACGCACGAGTAGTGCGCAACGCGCACCCCCACCAAACCCGCGCAGGCCGCCGCAGGCATAGACGCGCACCCTCACCCACCCGCACAGGCCGCCGCAGGCATAGACCCGCACCCCCACCCACCCGCACGCCC
>NZ_LLZG01000109.1 GCF_001509475.1 Streptomyces regalis | reverse complement strand
CCTTCGGCCCCTCCCCGAGGTGGGAGGCGGGGAGGCCGGGCCGCGGGGAGGGAGACAAGGTGTGGGGGGGCAGGTGGAGCGGGGGTACTGGAGGCGTCCGAACTCGACGGCTTCGGTCAGGAGTTGACCGCAGGGATGACCTTCGAGCCGTACGCGTCGATGACGGCTTCCTGCGCGTCGTGCATGTCGTAGACCGCGAACTGGTCGACGCCCAGCTCACGCAGCGCGTTCAGCTTCTCGATGTGCTTCTCGACCGGTCCGATCAGGCAGAACCGGTCGACGATCTCGTCGGGCACGAACTGGGTGTCGGGGTTGTCGGCGCGTCCGTGGTGGGAGTAGTCGTACCCCTCGCGCGCCTTGATGTAGTCGGTGAGTTCGTCGGGTACGGCGGCGGAGTGCTCCCCGTACTTGGCGACCAGGTCGGCGACGTGGTTGCCGACCATCCCGCCGAACCAGCGGCACTGTTCGCGCGCGTGGGCGAGCTTCTCGGGCGAGTCGTCCTCGGTGACATACGCGGGGGCGGCGACGCAGATCTTGACGTCGTCGGGATTGCGCCCGGCGGCGACCGCCGCGTCCTTCACGGCCTTGACCATGTACTCGGTCAGATAGAGGTCGGCGAGCTGCAGGATGAACCCGTCGGCCTCCTCGCCGGTCATCTTCAGGGCCTTGGGCCCGTACGCCGCCATCCATACGGGGAGTTCGGCGCCCTCCTTGATCCACGGGAACCTGACGACCGTGCCGCCGCCGAGGTCGGCCTCGTCGCCGCGGCCCAGTGCCCGGATGACCTTCATGGCGTCGCTGATGCGGGCGAGCGTGTTGGGCTTGCGGCCGGCGACGCGCATGGCCGAGTCGCCGCGGCCGATGCCGCAGACGGTGCGGTTGCCGAACATGTCGTTGAGGGTGGCGAACGTGGAGGCGGTGACCTCCCAGGTGCGGGTGCCCGGGTTGGTCACCATCGTGCCGACCTTCAGCTTCTGCGTGTTCGCCAGGATCTGGCTGTAGATCACGAACGGCTCCTGCCACAGCACGGCGGAGTCGAAGGTCCAGCCGTACGTGAAGCCGCTGCGCTCGGCGCGCTTCATCAGGCTGACGACCCTGGAGGCCGGCGGGTCGGTCTGCAGAACGAGTCCGAAGTCCATGTGCTCCGCTCCTAGTTGAGGTACTGACAGGTGGAGCGGGGGGTGTAGACGCCGTGCCCGGCGTGCCCGGTGTACTCCCGCTCGGTGATGACGAGTTCGCCGCGCGAGAGAACCGTCTCGACCCGGCCGGTGGTCTGCTTGCCTTCGTACGCCGAGTAGTCGACGTTCATGTGGTGCGTCACGGCGGACATGACCTGTTCGGCCTGCGGGTCGTAGATCACGACGTCGGCGTCGGCCCCCGGCGCGATGGTGCCCTTCTTCGGGTACAGGCCGAACATCCGGGCCGGCGTCGCGCAGGCGATCTCGATCCAGCGGCGGCGCGAGATGTGGCCGTCGACGACGGCCTGGTGGAGCAGGTCCATCCGGTTCTCGACGCCGGGAAGGCCGTTGGGGATCTTCGAGAAGTCCCCTCGCCCCAGCTCCTTCTGGCCCACGAAGCAGAAGGGGCAGTGGTCGGTGGAGACGACCTGGAGGTCGTTGGTCCGCAGGCCCTTCCAGAGCTGCGCCTGGTGCTCCTTCGGCCGCAGCGGCGTCGAGCACACGTACTTGGCGCCCTCGAAGTCCGGCTCGGCGAGGTTGTCGGTGGACAGGAACAGGTACTGCGGGCAGGTCTCACCGAAGACGTTCAGGCCCTCGTCGCGTGCCCTGGCCAGCTCGGCGACTGCCTCCATCGCCGAGACGTGCACGACGTACAGGGGAGCGCCCGCGACCTGGGCGAGCTTGATGGCGCGGTGGGTGGCCTCGGCCTCCAGCAGCGCCTTGCGCACCTCCCCGTGGTAGCGCGGGTCGGTCTCGCCGCGGGCCAGCGCCTGCTCGACCAGCACGTCGATCGCGATGCCGTTCTCGGCGTGCATCATGATCAGGCCGCCGTTCTCGGCCGAGCGCTGCATGGCGCGCAGGATCTGGCCGTCGTCGGAGTAGAACACCCCCGGGTAGGCCATGAACTGCTTGAAGCTGGTCACGCCCTCCTCGACCAGCAGATCCATCTCCTTGAGCGTCTCCTGGTTCACATCGGAGACGATCATGTGGAAGCCGTAGTCGATCGCGCAGTTGCCCCCGGCCTTGGCGTGCCAGGCGTCGAGGCCCTCGCGCAGCGAGTGGCCCACGCTCTGCACGGCGAAGTCGATGATCGTGGTGGTACCGCCCCAGGCGGCGGCCCGGGTGCCGGTCTCGAAGGTGTCGGAGGCGAAGGTGCCGCCGAACGGCAGCTCCATGTGGGTGTGGGCGTCGACACCGCCCGGGATCACGTACTTCCCGGTGGCGTCGATGGTCCGCTCGGCCGTCCAGGCCTCGGCGGCCGGGGTGCCACTCGCGGCAAGGGCGGCGATACGGCCGTCCTCGATCAGGACGTCGGCGTGCATCTCGTCGGACGCGGTGATGACGAGACCACCACGGATGACGGTACGGCTGCTCATGCTCCCTCTCCTACCGTGGTCAACACTGGGTTCGTGCAAGTCGCAGGCATCGCCGGCCCGGCCCCCCCGTGCGCCGAGCCGGCGATGCCCGGACCCGCTACGGCGCGGTCAGCGGCGGGTACGCGTCGGGACGGCGGTCGCGGTAGAACTGCCAGCGGTCGCGGACCTCGCGCAGCTTGGCCATGTCCAGGTCGCGGACGACCAGTTCGGTCTCCTTGTCGCTGGCCACCTCGCCCACGAACTGGGCCTCCGGGTCGACGAAGTACGTCGTCCCGTAGAAGTCGTTGTCGCCCAGCTCCTCGACGCCGACGCGGTTGATCGCACCGACGAAGTACTCGTTGGCGACCGCGGCCGCCGGCTGCTCCAGCTGCCACAGGTAGGCGGACAGGCCCCGCGAGGTCGCCGAGGGGTTGAACACGATCTCCGCACCCGCGAGCCCCAGCGCCCGCCAGCCCTCCGGGAAGTGCCGGTCGTAGCAGATGTAGACGCCGATCTTCCCGACGGCGGTGTCGAACACCGGCCAGCCGACGTTGCCGGGACGGAAGTAGAACTTCTCCCAGAATCCCGGCACTTGGGGGATGTGGTGCTTGCGGTACTTGCCGAGGTACGAGCCGTCCGCGTCGATCACGGCGGCCGTGTTGTAGAGGACGCCGGGCTGCTCCTCCTCGTACATCGGCAGAATGAGGACGATGCCCAGTTCCTCGGCGAGCGCCTGGAAGCGCTGGACGATCGGGCCCTCGGGGATCTGCTCGGCGTACTCGTAGAACGCCTTGTCCTGGACCTGGCAGAAGTACGGCCCGTAGAACAGCTCCTGGAAGCACAGGACCTGAGCACCCTGCGCGGCCGCGTCGCGGGCCGCCTGCTCGTGTACCTGGATCATCGACTCCTTGTCGCCGGTCCAGGCAGTCTGGAAGAGGGCGGCACGGATCACTCTGCTCATCGGGACCTCCGGTCGCTCGGTGTGCGAGAAGGCTAGGAAGTCCGAAAGCGGGCTTTGAGTTGCACGGTGTCACGTCTGAGGGCGTGCGGCGTGTCACGGTGTCACCCTTTCCAGGAACCATGTTTCACCGCCGTTTTCCCAGGTCGTCGAGTGTTTCTACGCTGTTTCCGCAGCGCCGTGTCAGCCCAGTTGAGCGTCGTGCGCGAGGAGCGCGATATGCACCGAGGCGGCCTGCTCGAAGTCGTCGAGGTCGACGCCGAGCCGTGCCTGTATCGCCTCAAGGCGGCGGTAGAGCGCCGGCCGGGAGACGTGGTGGAGCTGGGCGGTGCGGGACTTGTTGCGGCCGGTGGCGAGGTACGTCCGCAGTACGGCGAGCAGGGCGCCCGCCTCGTCGTCCCGCCCGCGCAGCAGCCCGTCCAGCTCGCGCTCGGCGAACGACTGCACCTGCGGGTCGTCCCGCAACAGCCGGATCAGGCCCCGCAGATGGACGTCCTTGAGGCGTACGACGGCCGGGAGGTCGAGGGCGGTCGAGGAGTCGGTGACGGCATCGGCGACGTGCTGCGCCTCACGCAGTCCGGCCGGTACGTCGTCCCAGGCGGTACGCGCGTCGGCGGCCGCCACGACGGTCCGGGCGGCCCCGGACTCCGAGCGCACCCGGGCGGCGAAGTTGGCGGCGAGCACGGCGGCGTCCTGGTCCCGGGCAAGGCTGAGCAGCACGGCGGTGGCCCCGTCGGCGAGCTCGGCGACGATCCCGGACAACCCCAGCATCCGCAGCACACGCTCCAGTGGGGCCGGTTCGGCGTCCCGCACGACCAGCGGCACGAAGGTGCGCCGGTTGACCGGCAGCCCGGCGGCACGCGCGCGTGGCAACAGCTGCCGGGCCGGTACGACCCCGCTGACGAGGTCGGTCAGCAGGCTCTGCGCGGACTGCTCCTCCCAGGTGTGCGCGGAGTTGCCGCCGAGCATGCGGTGCAGGACGAGGGCCTCGGCGGCGCGTTCGGCGAGGAGCCGTCCGGTGGCGGTGTCGCCGCGGTGCCCGCACAGCACGATCTGGCCCCACCGCTCGCCGCGTCCGCCCAGTTCGGCGCGGATCCAGCCGTCGCCCTCGCTGCCGCCGGCCTGCCGGGCGATGCGCTCCCAGTCGCGCAGCACGTCGTCCACCGCCGACCGCTCCCCCGCCGTGGCGAGGACGCGGTGGGCGAGGTTGGTGACGACGACGGGGCAGGCGCTGTGCGTGGCGACCTCGTCGAGGAGCCGCTGGAGCGGGGCGCCCGCGGTGATGAGTCCGGTGAGCGCGGTCCGTACGGCCTCCGAGAGGCTGACGGCGGCGAACTTCCGCCGTACGAGCCGGGACTGCACCTCTTCGGTCAGCTCGGCGAACGGGAAGGGACGGTGCAGGACGACCATCGGCAGCCCGCACCGCTCGGCCGCCCGGCGCATCACGTCCGGCGGGGCGGGAAACGCCCGGCCCAGGCCCAGCACGACGGCCGCGGCCTCCGCCCGGTACAGGGACCGGATGTACTCGGCCTGCTTCTCGGCGTCCCCGGCGAGCAGCACCCCGGTGGTCAGCACCATCTCGCCGCCACTGAGCATCACCCCGACGTCCGGTGCCTCGGCGACATGCACCCAGCGCACCGGACGGTCGAGCTGACCGGCGCCGGCCACCACCTCGGGCTCCCCGGCCAGCACCCGCTCCAGGGTGAGGACCTGCCGGACGGACAGGACCGGTTCGAGGCGCTCCCAGGTCTCCGAGGTGGTGGTCATGGTGGTTCCCTTGCTCAGCCGGGTCAGATGCTCCTCAGAGCGCTCTCGAGGATCGCGGCGCCTTCCTCGGCCTCCGCGACGGTGAGGGACAGGGGCGGGGCGACGCGCAGCGACGTGGTGTTGTGACCACCGCCCTTGCCGATGAGGAGGCCACCCGCGCGGGCCGCCTCCAGCACGGCCGACGCTGCGTTCGGGTCGGCCTCGTCCGTGCCGGGCTTGGTGATCTCGATGCCCAGCATCAGGCCCCGGCCGCGCACCTCCCGTACGTGCGGCACCTGCGCCGCGACGCCCCGCAGCCGCTCGACGAGGAGTCCGCCGACGCGCCGGGCGTTGCCCTGGAGGTCGTGTTCCAGCAGGTAGTTGAGGTTGGCGAGGCCGGCCGCCATGGTGATCTGCGTGCCGCCGAAGGTCGAGATGCTGTTGGCGTCCAGGCAGTTCATGATCTCGGCGCGGGCCACGACACCGCCGATGGACATGCCGTTGCCGATGCCCTTGGCGAAGGTCAGGATGTCCGGCGGGCCGGACTGTGCGTGCGCCTGCCAGCCCCAGAAGTGGTCGCCGGTGCGGCCCCAGCCGGTCTGCACCTCGTCGGCGATCCACAGGATGCCGCGCTCGGCGAGCACTTCGCGGAACGCGGCGTACAGCCCGTCCGGCCCCGAGGTGAAGCCGCCGACGCCCTGGATGGGCTCGGCGATGAGGGCTGCGGGCGGGCGGGTGTGGCCGAGGATGTCCACCAGGTCGTCGACACAGGCCGCGATGAAATCGTCGTCGCTCAGAGCGGCGTACGGACCGCGCGTGCGCACCCCGCCATGGACGTACAGCGTCTGCAGCGGCGACAGCGAGGTCGGTGACCAGCCGCGGTTGCCGGTGATGCCGACCGCGCTGAAGGAGCGGCCGTGGTAGCTGTTGCGCATGGCGAGGATGGTGTTGCTCTGCTGGTAGGTCGTCGCGAGCAGCAGCGCGGTGTCGTTGGCCTCGGTGCCGGAGGTGGTGAAGAAGACGCGGGCGTCCGGGATGCCGCTCAAATGGGCGATGCGCTCGGCGAGTTCGACCATGGGCCGGTTGAGGTACAGGGTGGAGGAGTGGATGATCCGCCCGGCCTGTTCGCTCACCGCCTTCGTCACCTCGGGCAGCGCGTGCGCGGTCATCGTCGTCAGGATGCCGCCGAAGAAGTCGAGGTAGCGGTTGCCCTCGGAGTCCCACACGTACCGGCCCTCGCCGTGGGTGATCTCCAGCGGCTCCTCGTAGTAGAGGGCGAGCCAGTCCGGCATGACGGCACGGTGGCGTCCGAGCAGGTCCTTGGTCACGGCTGTACCAGCCCTTCGTAGGCGTCGGGTCGGCGGTCGCGGTAGAAGGCCCACTGCTGCCGCACTTCTTCGATCAGGTCGAAGTCGAGGTCCCGGACGACGAGTTCCTCGCCCTTGTCACTGGCGACCTCACCGACGAACTGGCCACGCGGGTCGACGAAGTACGACGTCCCGTAGAAGTCGTTGTCCCCGTACGGCTCCTGCCCGACCCGGTTGATCGCGGCGACGAAGTACTCGTTGGCGACGGCCGCAGCGGGCTGCTCCAGCTGCCACAGGTAGGCCGACAGACCCCGCGAGGTGGCCGACGGGTTGTACACCAACTGGGCACCGTTGAGGCCGAGTTGCCGCCAGCCCTCCGGGAAGTGGCGGTCGTAGCAGATGTAGACGCCGACCTTGCCGACGGCGGTGTCGAAGACGGGCCAGCCGACATTGCCGGGCTTGAAGTAGTACTTCTCCCAGAAGCCCTTGACCTGCGGGATGTGGTGCTTGCGGTACTTGCCGAGGAAGGTGCCGTCGGCGTCGATCACGGCCGCGGTGTTGTAGTAGAAACCGGACTGCTCGACCTCGAAGACGGGGACGACGACCACCATGCCCGTCTCGCGGGCGAGCTCCTGCATACGACGCACGGTCGGCCCGTCGGGTACCGGCTCGGCCCAGCGGTAGTGCTCCGGTTCCTGGACCTGACAGAAGTAGGGAGCGTTGAAGACTTCCTGAAACCCGATGATCTTGGCACCCTGCCGGGCCGCCTCGCGGGCGTGCTCCTCGTGTTTCGCCACCATGGACTCGGTGTCGCCGGTCCAGGTGGCCTGGACCAGAGCGGCACGAACGACGTTGGCCATGAGCTGCTCCTTCGACAGGACGTCAGAGCCTCTACGCCCGTAGAGAGGGCTGTAGAGGCTTGAAAGTAAGCCCCCGGAACAGCCTTGCCAAGACCATCGTCGTTAACCCGCTGAGTCGATCACGTTTCACACTCCAGTGGGGGACGGATGGGGCCGGTGGGACGGGTGCGGCGGGCGGTGTCAGGCCGTGTGGCCCGCCACCCGCAGCGCGTGGACGAGATCCCAGTGGCGCTCGTCCGAGACACCCCGGGCGGCCTCCAGCAGCAGCGGTACGAGCGTCTTCGGGGCGGGCTCGGCGCTGCGGGCGGCCTCCTCCGGGGTGCGGACCCGGACGTACGCGTCGAGCAGTGCGCGGACCTCGCGGTACCGCCCCTCGCCGACCAGCCCCGTCACGGCCTGCCCGATCTCGTGCGCGGGCCGCGCCACGCCCTGCCGCAGGATCTGCTCCCCGTCGTCGGCACGCCCCGCGACGGTCAGCGCGTCGGCTGCGGCGACGAGACGCTCGGGGGGCAGCGAGGCGGCCTCCCACAACAGGGTCGCCCAGTCGGCGCCGAGTCCGGCCCGCTGCATCTCGGCGGCGAGCAGCGGAAAGCGGACGGCGGGCCAGTACGCGGCCTCCACGAGCAGCACATGCGCCTCACCGGTGCGCCCCTCTCCGCGCAGCCTCACCAGGGTCTCCACGGTCCCGACGACCTCCCGCCGATCCGCCGGGTCCATCGGCTCACGC
>NZ_LLZG01000108.1 GCF_001509475.1 Streptomyces regalis | reverse complement strand
TGGAAGCACCGTAAGGTGTGGAGGTGACCGGTACTAATAGGCCGAGGGCTTGTCCTCAGTTGCTCGCGTCCACTGTGTTAGTTCTGAGGCAACGACCGTTGCCGGTTTTTTGAGTAGAACAGACAACAGAAGAGTGTGCTTGTTCGCTCGAAACCATTAGGGTTTCGGTGGTTATAGCGTGAGGGAAACGCCCGGTTACATTTCGAACCCGGAAGCTAAGCCTTACAGCGCCGATGGTACTGCAGGGGGGACCCTGTGGGAGAGTAGGACGCCGCCGAACAATCTTTGGAGGACCTCTGGTCCCAGCGTCAAGCTGGGACCAGAGGTCCTTTTTTGTTTTTCCGGAGCGCGCTGGGTAGCCGACTGCGCGAGAATGACTTGCGGTACCGAAGACAGGAGTCACCGATGTCCACCAACTCTCCCGACGATCGACCGGAGCGCGACCAGCGGCGACGGGACAGTGGTGACCGCGGCGACCGGGGTGACCGAGGTGGTTTCCGCGGGGACCGGGGTGGTTTCCGGCGCGACAACGACCGTCGTGACAGGGACAACGACCGTGGTGACCGCGGTCGTTACCGGCGTGATGACACTCGTGGTGGCTATGGCGGCCGACCTGACGATCGCCGCGATGACCGGCGCGACGACCGCCGGGACGATCGGCGTGATGACCGCCGTGACGGCGACCGGGGGCCCCGTCCCGCGTTCCGTCGTGACGACCGGTCGGGTGGGCCGCGTCGGGACGATCGGGATCGCGAGCGCGGATTCCGTCGTGACGGCGACCGACCCGCCCACCGTCGCGACGACCGCGGAGAGCGTCGGGACGACGACCGTGGTGGGTTCCGGCGGGACGACCGCGGTGAGCGTGGCAGCTACGGTCGCCGTGACGACCGTCGGGGCGATGACCGTGACCGTGGTTTCCGGCGCGACGACCGGCGCGATGACCGCCGTGACGACCGGCGTGATGACCGGCGGGACGATCGCCGTGACGGCGAGCGGGGCGGGTTCCGGAGGGACGACCGGGACCGTGGCTTCCGGCGGGACGACCGCGGTGAGCGGGGCGGCGACCGGGATCGTGGGTTCCGTCGGGACGACCGGCGTGGTGAGGACCGCGGGGATCGCGGCGGCTTTAGGCGCGATGACAGCCGGGGTGAGCGTGGTGGGTTCCGGCGGGACGACAGCCGGGGTGAGCGTGGTGGGTTCCGGCGTGACGACAGCCGGGGTGAGCGCGGTGGGTTCGGGGGGCGGGACGACCGTGGCGGTCGTGGGCCCCGTCGGGACGACCGCGGTGGGCGTCCCGGAGGGTTCCGTGGGCGTGATGACCGTCGGGATGACCGGCGTGGCGGTGGCCGGTTCCGTGATGAGCGGGATCGGGATCGCGAGCCGATCAAGCGGCTGCCTATCCCGGAGGACGTCACGGGCGACGAGATCGACAAGGACGTACGGCAGGAGCTGCAGAGTCTGCCGAAGACGCTCGCGGAGGACGTCGCCAAGAATCTGGTGATGGTCGCGCGGCTCATCGACGAGGACCCTGAGGGCGCTTACGGCTACTCCAGGGTGGCCCTGCGGCTGGCGTCGCGTGTCGCGGCCGTACGCGAGGCGGCCGGGTTCGCGGCGTACGCGAACCAGAAGTACGCCGAGGCGCTCGCCGAGTTCCGGGCCGCGCGGCGGATGACCGGGACCGTGGACCTGTGGCCGCTCATGGCCGACTGCGAGCGTGGGCTCGGGCGGCCGGAGAAGGCGCTGGACATGGCCGGGGCTCCCGAGGTGCACAAGCTGGACAAGGCCGGGCAGGTCGAGATGCGGCTCGTCGCGGCCGGCGCCCGGCGTGACCTGGGGCAGCTCGACGCGGCCATCGTGACGCTGCAGAGCCCCGAGCTCGCCTCCAACGCCGTACAGCCGTGGACCGCGCGCCTGCGGTACGCGTATGCCGACGCGCTGCTTGCGGCGGGGCGGCAGGGTGAGGCGCGGGAGTGGTTCGCCAAGGCCGTCGAGGCCGACAAGGACGGCAGCACGGATGCCTCCGACCGGCTTGCCGAGTTGGACGGTGTCGAGTTCGTCGACGCCTTCGACGAGAACGAGAACGAGGGCGAGGACGAAGAGCACAGTGACCCGCAGGCTCCGGGCGGACCCGAACAGGGCGGCGAGGAGTGAGCGACGCGTGAGATGAAGGGCGGGATCCCGGGCTTGGGGTCCCGCCCTTCGGCGTTCAGAGGTCCAGGGCGCGCAGGACCAGGCCCGAGGCCGGTTTCGGGCCGAACGACGTCGACTTGCGGGGCATGGTGACGCCCTGGCGGGCGAGGTCGCGTACGACGTCCTCGCGGACGGGGTGCATCAGGACGGCCGTACCGCCGTCGCGTTCCGCCTTCTCGACGGTGGCGGCGGTGTCGTGGATGTAGGCGATGCGGGTGGGGTCGTCCTCGGGGATGTGCCAGATCTCGGCGAGGAGCGTGGCGTGCAGGACTGTCGCGTCCAGGGTGCGCCAGGCGGCCGGGCGGTCGGTGGGGACCGTGCGGGCGAGGAGGGCCGGGTCCGGGCGGTCGACGAGGTGGAAGGCGCCGTCTCCGGCGAGGAGGTAGGCGTTGCCCGCGCGAGCCGCGTCGGCCAGGGCCTCCAAGGCCTCGGTCAGGGGGACTTCGAGGCGGCGTAGGCGGAAGTGGCCGTCGAGGGCGGCCAGGGCGTCCGGTACCGGCAGGTCGTGCAGGAGGCGGTGGATCGCGCGGACGCGGAGCGGGTAGCGGGCCGTGTCGACCAGGAGGACGAGGCCGTAGTCCCAGGGGCTGGGCGAGGGGTGCTCCGCGCGCAGACGACGATACGTCGCCCAGCGGTGGTGGCCGTCGGCGATCAGGGCCTGGTGGCGGGTCAGGTCGGACTGGATGCCGGCCAGGTCGGCGGGGTCGGTGATCGACCAGAGGCGGTGGCTGAAGCCGTCCTCCGTGGTGGTCGAGAAGAGCGGTGGGCGCTCGATCGTGCGCTCGATGACGGCGGTCGCGTCGGCCGCAGTGCCGTTGCCGCGGTAGGTCAGGAGCAGGGGTTCGAGGTTCGCGGAGGTGGCGCGCATCAGGGCCGCTCGGTCGGCGACCACGTGCGGCATGACGTCCTCGTGCGGCAGGACCAGGCCCTCCGAGGGCTCCGTCACGCGCAGGGCGCCGATGATGCCGCGCTGCAGCATTCCATTGCCGTCGTGCTGCTCGTAGACGTAGAGGCCGGGCTCGGGGTCGGCGGTCAGTACGCCCTCGGACAGCCAGCGGCGCAGTGTCTTGGCCGCCTGTTCGTTGCGGACGCCGGCCGTGTCGGCCTGAGGGAGGATCAGGCGGACGATGTTGTACGGGTCCGCGTCCTGGAGGTGGTGCAGGCCGTCGGGGCGGACGACGACGTCGTACGGAGGGGATGTCACGGCGGCGAGGCTGCTGACCCGGTCAGGGTCGTAGCGAAGGCCTCGGAACGGGGTGAGTTCGAGGCCTCGGCGCGCCGTTGCTTCCGGGTGACCTGCTGTGTTCATCCCGGCATCGTACGGGTGTCAGTGGCATGGGGGATGATCGGGGAAAGCCGTCGAACTAGGAGCGATGCGGAATGAGCCAGGGTGTCCGGATGAGGCCCGAGGGCAGTGGGCAGGCCCTGAGCGAGGCGTACGACACGGCTCTGCTCGACCTCGACGGTGTGGTGTACGCGGGGGGCCATGCGATCGTGCATGCCGTCGAGTCGCTGGCCGTGGCCCGTGCGGGCGGGATGCATCTCGCGTATGTCACGAACAACGCCCTGCGGACGCCGGATGCCGTCGCCGTACATCTGACGGAGCTGGGGATACCCACGGGGGCGGACGACGTCATCACCTCGGCGCAGGCGGTCGCGCGGCTGATCAGTGAGCAGGTGCCGGCGGGCGCCCGGGTGCTGGTGATCGGCGGGGAAGGGCTGCGGGTGGCGTTGCGGGAGCGCGGGCTGGAGCCGGTCGAGTCGGCGGACGACGATCCGGCGGCGGTCGTGCAGGGGTACGGCGGGCCCGAGTTGCCGTGGGGGCGGTTCGCGGAGGCTTCTTACGCCGTTGCGCGCGGGGTGCCCTGGTTCGCGTCCAACACCGACCTGACGATTCCGAGCGGGCGTGGGATCGCGCCGGGCAACGGGGCGGCGGTGGAGGTGGTGCGGATAGCAACCGGTGCCGAGCCGCAGGTGGCGGGCAAGCCGTTGCCTCCCATGCACCGGGAGACGATTCTGCGGACGGGTGCCGAGCGGCCGTTGGTGGTCGGGGACCGGCTGGACACCGACATCGAGGGCGCGTTCAACGGGGACGTCGACTCGCTGCTCGTCCTGACCGGGGTGACCGACGGCGCGCTGTTGCTTGCCGCGCCGCCGCAGCATCGGCCGACTTATGTCGACGCGGATCTGCGGGGGTTGCTCACCGGGCAGCCGGAGGTCGTGGCCGGCGGGGGCGGCTTCCGGTGTGGTGGTTGGACGGCCACCGCCGGGGCGGAGCGGCTGGAACTCGACGGTGACGGTGCGGGCTTGGACGGGCTGCGGGCGTTGTGCGCGGCGGCCTGGACGGCGGCTGGTGAGGGCGTGTGCGAGCTGGAGGCGGGGAAGGCGTTGGCGCGGCTGGGGTTGTGAGCCGCCGCACCGTACCGGAGAGAGGGCGGGCGCGGGCACGCAGCGGGATCGTGGCTGAATAGCAGGGTAGGCTAACCTAACTGCGTGTTGGTCGACAGTCCTCCCGAACAGCGCGCGGACTCCGTGTCCGTGCCCCCAACCCGACGGGCGCTACGTGCCGTTGGGCTGCTCGTCTCTGTCCTGATTCTGGTGGTCGTCGCGATGGCGAGCATCGCGATCGGGGCGAAACAGCTGTCCATGGGCGAGGTCTGGCACGGCTTGTTCGAGAGCTCGGGGACCTACGGCGACGTCGTGGTCGACGACCGCATCTCGCGCACCGTGCTCGGACTGCTCGCCGGCGCCGCCCTCGGTCTCGCCGGGGCCGTACTCCAGGCGCTCACCCGCAACCCGCTCGCCGATCCCGGGCTGCTCGGCATCAACGCGGGCGCGTCCGCCGCGGTCGTCACCGCCATCACCTTCTTCGGCGTCACGAGCCTGAGCGGCTACGTCTGGTTCGCCTTCCTCGGCGCGGCCGCGGTCGGGGCGATGGTCTGGTTCCTCGGCGGCAGCCGGGGCGCCACTCCGGTACGGCTCGCGCTCGCCGGTACGGCGATCAGCGCCGCGCTCTACGGCTATCTCCAGGCCGTAATGATCACGGACGACGCCGCGCTCAACAAGATGCGCTTCTGGACGGTCGGTTCACTGTCCTCGGCGACCGACGAGACCATCACCCAGGTACTGCCCTTCCTGCTCGCGGGTACGGTCCTCGCGCTCGCCCTCGCCCGGCCGCTGAACGCCATGGAGATGGGCGACGACACCGCCAAGGCCCTCGGCGCGAACCTGAACCGCACCCGGGTGCTGTCGATGCTCGCCGCGACCGTGCTGTGCGGGGCCGCGACCGCCGCCTGCGGACCGATCGTGTTCGTCGGCCTGATGGTGCCGCACGTCGTACGGTCCTTCACCGGTCCCGACCTGCGCTGGATCCTGCCGTACGCGGCCGTCCTGTCGCCCGTGCTGCTGCTCGGTGCCGACGTCCTCGGCCGGATCGTCGCCCGGCCCTCCGAGCTTCAGGTCGGCATCGTCACCGCGATCCTCGGCGGACCGGTCTTCATCTTTCTCGTACGACGGCGGAGGACGGCCCAGCTGTGAAGACCGCAGTGAAGAGCGAAGCGAAGTCCGCAGGGAAGGCGGCAGGGAAGGCCGGGCGTGCCGTGCGGGCCCCGGGCGGGCTCTCCGTCCGGCTGGACGTGCGGGCGCTGACCGTCGTCGTCCTGTTGCTGCTCGCCGCGCTCGCCGCGAGCGTCGTGCTGATCGGCACCGGGGACTTCCCGATCACGGCGGGCGACGTGCTCAGGACGCTGGGCGGCGACGGCAACGCGGGGCAGGAGTTCATCGTCAACGAGCTGCGGCTGCCCAGGGTCCTCGTCGGGCTCCTGGTCGGTGCGTCGCTCGGCCTCGGCGGTGCGCTGTTCCAGGCGCTGTCCCGCAACCCGCTGGGCAGCCCGGACATCCTCGGTCTCGGGCAGGGGGCCACGGCCGGGGCGCTCGTGGTGATCGTCCTGTTCTCCGGGAACGCCGCGCAGGTCACCGTCGGCGCGCTGGTGGGCGGACTCGCGACCGGGCTCGCCATCTACTTGCTCGCCTGGAAGCGGGGCGTGCACGGTTATCGACTGGTCCTGGTCGGTATCGGTATGTCCGCGATCATGACGGCGGTCAACGGCTATCTGCTGACCAAGGCCGACCTGGTCGACGCGGCCCGCGCGGTCGTGTGGATGACCGGCTCCCTCAGCGGCCGTGACTGGGCCCAGGTCTGGCCCATGCTCGCGTTGTGCGCCGTCCTGGTACCGCTCGTCCTCGCCCATGCGCGTGGGCTGCGGATGATGGAGATGGGTGACGACGTCTCGTACGCCCTGGGAGTGCGCGTCGAACGCGTACGGCTGCTGCTGATGCTGGCGGCCGTGCTGCTCACCGCGGCCGCCACCGCCGCGGCCGGACCCGTCAGCTTCGTGGCGCTCACCGCCCCGCAGCTCGCCCGGCGCCTGACCCGCTCGCCCGGGCCGAACCTGCTGCCCTCCCTGTGCATGGGCGCCACCCTCCTCGTCACCGCCGACTGGGTCTCCCAGCGGGTCTTCGGAGCCGACCAGATGCCCGTGGGCGTGGTGACGGGCGTGCTCGGCGGCGTGTACCTGCTCTGGCTGCTGGTCACCGAGCGCAGGGCGGGCCGGATATGAGCGCCGGCAGCAGCAGGGAGAGCCTCAGCAGCGGGCCGAACAACGGGCTGAACAACCGAAGGAGCACTGTGAACCGCCTGTCCGCCGACAACGTCACCCTCGCCTACGACCAGCGGGTCATCGCCGAGCAGCTGTCGGTGGAGATACCCGACAACTCCTTCACCGTGATCGTCGGCCCGAACGCGTGCGGCAAGTCCACGCTGCTGCGGGCGCTGTCGCGGATGCTCAAGCCCAGCCAGGGCCGGGTCCTGCTGGACGGGCAGGTCATCCAGTCCATGCCGGCGAAGAAGGTCGCGCGCACGCTGGGTCTGCTGCCGCAGTCCTCGATCGCGCCCGACGGGATCACCGTCGCCGACCTGGTGGGCCGCGGCCGTTACCCGCACCAGGGGATCCTGCGCCAGTGGTCGACCGAGGACGAACGGGTCGTGCAGGAGTCGATGGAGCAGACCGGGGTGGCCGAACTGGCCGATCGCTATGTCGACGAATTGTCGGGTGGTCAGCGGCAGCGCGTGTGGATCGCCATGGCGCTCGCCCAGCAGACGCCGCTGCTGCTGCTCGACGAGCCGACGACCTACCTCGACATCCAGCACCAGATCGACGTCCTCGACCTGTGCGCCGAGCTGCACGAGGAGCAGGGGCGCACGCTGGTCGCCGTGCTGCACGACCTCAACCACGCCGCCCGGTACGCCACGCATCTCATCGCGCTGCGCGGCGGACAGATCATCGCCGAGGGTGCGCCGAACGACATCGTCACGGCCGAGCTGGTCGAGGAGGTCTTCGGGTTGCGGTGCCAGGTCATCGACGACCCGGAGACGGGGACGCCGTTGGTGGTGCCGGCGGCGCGGAAGGCACGCGAACAGGTCAAGAAGGATCAGGTCACGAAGGTCGCGGCTACAGAAGCTTCCTGAGCACCAGCAGGTCGCGCACGCCCGCGTGCAGCTTCACCCGGCCCGAGCCCCAGGCTTTGGCGAAGTGCAGCTCGCCGTCGACCAGGGCGAGGAGGTCGTCGCCGGCCATGGTGAGTCTGATCTGAGCCTTGTCGCGGGGTTGGCCCTGGAACGTCTCGTGGATATGGATGCGGCCGCCCGCCATGCGGCCGGCGAACGTCACGTCCAGGTCGGTGATGTGGCAGCTGACCGAGCGGTCCAGGGTCGCGGCCGTGCGGACGTCCCCTTCGGCACGCTGCATGTTGTCCGAGAGCTTTTCGAGTGCGGCGCGGCACTCCTCAATCGTGGCCATCGCGATCGACGGTACCCCAGCGGTTCGGGGTAGCGTCTGGGCATGAGCGACACAGTTCCGGAGACGGGGACCCCGGCGGAGGCCGGGCTCGCGGTCGAACCCGAGCGCGTGGTGGAATCCGAGTACGACCCCGCCGCCCCCGCCCC
>NZ_LLZG01000107.1 GCF_001509475.1 Streptomyces regalis | reverse complement strand
GCAGCAGACCGAGCCCCCCGCCCCGGTCGCCCAGCCCGCCGAAGACCCGGCCCCGCAGCAGGCGCAGGCCCCCGAAGTCGTCCAGGCCCCCGCCCTCGCGCAGGCCGAGCAGCCGACGCAGGACGGTGCTCCGACGGATGTGAACGCCGAAGCGCAGGCGGTGGCCGCGAGCGCCACCGCTCCGGACGCCGAAGCACAGCCAGTGGCCGTGATCCCCACCACCCCCGACGCGGAACCCCAGATCGCGGCCCCCGCGGCCCAGGTACCGGACGCCCATCCGACCCCGGACGCCGACACCGAGCCGGCCGAGGCCGCCCAGCCGCTCGCCCAGGACGCCGCACCGGCCGAGGCACCCCAGCCCTTCGTCGCCGAACCCGCCGGCCCGCAGCTCCAGCCCCTGGCCGCCCAGTCCGCGCACGGCTCCGAGGGCCCGGTCCCACCGCACCTGGAGCCCACGCCCGACCAGCCGTTGGGCCAGTTCGTCCCGGTCGAGGGCTCGGTGCCGACCACCCCGTACCTCGCGCCGACTCCGCCGCAGCCGACGGTCCTCCCCGCAGAGGAGGCGCCGCCTGCCGTCGCCACGGTCCCCGCACCCCGTGACGGCGACCCCGAACTCGTACAGCACGCGGAGGACCTGGACACCCGGGCCGCCGACCAGGAAGACCAAGAAGCCCCCGCAGAAGAGAGCACGGCCGTGGAAGAAGTGAGGCAGTCCACCGGCCCGGCAGCGCCCGCCTACGACGACGCCGAACGCGAGGCCGTCCTCAAGGTCATGCGTGAGCGCCGCGACATCCGCAACGGCTTCCGCAGTGACCCGATCCCGCACGAGGTGCTGCTCCGCGTCCTGGAGGCGGCTCACACGGCCCCGTCCGTCGGTCACTCGCAGCCCTGGGACTTCGTCGTCATCCGCTCGGCCGAGACGCGCCGCACGATGCACGAACTGGCCATGCGCCAGCGCGAGGCCTACGCCAAGTCCCTCCCCAAGGGCCGGGCGAAGCAGTTCAAGGAACTGAAGATCGAGGCCATCCTCGACACCCCGGTGAACATCGTCGTCACCGCCGACCCGACCCGCGGCGGCCGCCACACCCTGGGCCGCCACACGCAGCCGCAGATGGCGCCGTACTCGGCCGCCCTCGCGGTGGAGAACCTCTGGCTCGCCGCCCGCGCCGAGGGCCTCGGCGTCGGCTGGGTCAGCTTCTTCGACGAGCGCGAGATGGTCCGCGCCCTCGGCCTGCCCGAGCACCTGGAGGTCATCGCCTACCTGTGCGTCGGGTACGTCGACGAGTTCCCGGAAGAGCCCGAGCTGATGCAGGCCGGCTGGTCCAAGCGCCGCCCGCTGTCCTGGGTCGTGCACGAGGAGACGTACGGCCGCCGTGCCCTGCCCGGCGAGGAGCCGCACGACCTGCTCGCCGAGACCGTCGCCCAGATCCGCCCACTGGACGCCAAGGCGCTCGGCGAGGCCTGGGAGCGGCAGAAGCGGATGACGAAGCCGGCCGGCGCGCTCGGCATGCTGGAGATCATCTCCGCGCAGCTGTCCGGCCTGTCCCGCCAGTGCCCGCCGCCGATCCCGGAGCCCGCGGCCGTCGCGATCTTCGCCGGGGACCACGGCGTGCACGCCCAGGGTGTCACCCCCTGGCCGCAGGAGGTGACGGCCCAGATGGTCGCCAACTTCCTCGGCGGCGGAGCGGTCTGCAACGCCTTCGCGGGCCAGGTGGGCGCCGAGGTCTGTGTGGTGGACGTCGGCGTGGCCGCCGACCTCCCGGCCACCCCCGGCCTGCTGCCCCGCAAGGTCCGCGCGGGCACCTCCGACATGACGACCGGCCCCGCGATGAGCCGCGAGGAGGCCAAGCAGGCCATCGAGGTCGGCATCGACACCGCCCGTGACCTGGTGGCAGCCGGCAACAAGGCCCTGCTGACGGGCGAGATGGGCATCGCCAACACGACCGCGTCGGCGGCCCTGATCTCGGTCTTCACGGACACCGACCCCGCCGAGGTGACGGGCCGCGGCACCGGCATCAACGACGAGACCCTCGCCCGCAAGACCGAGGTCGTCCGCCGCGCCATCGAGGTTCACCAGCCCGACCCGGCCGACCCCATCGGCGTCCTGGCGGCGATCGGCGGCTTCGAGCACGCCGCGCTGGTCGGCCTTCTGCTGGGCGGCGCCTCCCTGCGCACGCCGGTGATCCTGGACGGCGTCAGCGCCGGCGCGGCCGCCCTGGTCGCCCGCGCGATCGCCCCCGAGGTCCTCGCGGCCTGCATCGCCGGCCACCGCAGCGCCGAGCCCGGCCACGTGGCCGCCCTCAACAAGCTGGGCCTGCGCCCCCTGGTCGACCTGGACCTGAGACTGGGCGAGGGCACGGGCGCGCTGCTGGCCCTGCCGCTGGTGCAGAGCACGGCGAGGGCGATGCACGAGGTGGCGACGTTCGATTCAGCTGGCGTAACTGAAAAGTAGGCCGCGCGGCTGTGGGCAGTCGTTCCTCCCCCAGTGCCTTAAGGGCCTGGGAGGTACCCCCAGGGGCGGAACGGGTGGGCACAGCCGCCCACCCACCCGCGCGTTCGGGGGTCCGGGGGCAGAGCCCCCGGTTTCGGGAAGGGGTGGGCTTGGGGAAGGAAACCCCACCCGCCCGAGCCACGCACCGGCCGCGCGCTTAAAATCCGCACGTCAGGGCTGCTTCGAAGCCGCAGCATGCCCATAGAACCACCGCCTGCCCGAGGAGCCGCACCTCATGGCCGAAAACCCCGCCTACCCCGTAGGCCTCCGCCTCACCGGCCGCAAAGTGGTCGTCCTCGGCGGCGGCCAGGTCGCCCAGCGCCGCCTCCCGACACTGATCGCAGCAGGCGCGGACATCCTCCTCGTATCCCCCGAAGCGACCCCCTCGGTCGAGGCCATGGCGGACGACGGCGAGATCACCTGGGAACGGCGCCCCTACGCGGACGGCGACCTCGCGGACGCCTGGTACGCCCTGATCGCCACCGGCGACAAGGAAGCGAACGCCCGAGCCTCCGCCGAAGCGGAGCGAAACCGCGTCTGGTGCGTCCGCTCCGACGACGCCGACGCCGCCACCGCCTGGACCCCCGCCACCGGCCACAGCGAGGGCGTCACGGTCGCCGTCCTCACCACCAGCGCCCGCGGCCGCGACCCCCGCCACACCGCGGCCATCCGCGACGCGGTCGTCGAGGGCCTTCGCGACGGCACCCTCGTCGCCCCCCACCACCGCACCCGCACCCCCGGCGTCGCCCTGGTCGGCGGCGGCCCCGGCGACCCGGACCTGATCACCGTCCGCGGCCGCCGCCTGCTCGCCGAGGCCGACGTCGTCATCGCCGACCGCCTCGGCCCGCGCGACCTCCTCGCCGAACTCCCGCCTCACGTCGAGGTGATCGACGCGGCGAAGATCCCGTACGGCCGTTTCATGGCCCAGGAGGCCATCAACAACGCCTTGATCGAGCACGCCAAGCAGGGCAAGTCGGTCGTCCGGCTCAAGGGCGGGGACCCCTATGTCTTCGGCCGCGGTATGGAGGAGCTCCAGGCGCTCGCCGAGGCGGGCATCCCCTGCACCGTCGTCCCCGGCATCTCCAGCTCGATCTCGGTCCCGGGCGCGGCCGGCATCCCGGTCACCCACCGGGGTGTGGCCCACGAGTTCACGGTGGTCAGCGGCCACGTGGCCCCCGACGACGAGCGCTCACTCGTCGACTGGCCGTCGCTGGCCAAGCTGACCGGGACTCTCGTGATCCTCATGGGCGTCGACAAGATCGGCAAGATCGCCGAGACGCTCGTGGCGCACGGCAAGTCCGCGGACACGCCGGTCGCCCTGATCCAGGAGGGCACGACGGCCGCCCAGCGCCGCGTCGACGCGACCCTGGCGACGGTCGCGGAGACCGTACGGACCGAGGACGTGAAGCCGCCGGCGGTGATCGTCATCGGCGAGGTCGTGAAGGTAGGACCGAGCCCTTCCGCGTAACCGCGGGTAACCCATCTGTTCCGAGCCGTTGGCACCGCACCCAGGACAAGGCAGTATCACCCTGTGGCCGATCTCATCACCGTCGATGACCCGAACGACCCGCGCCTGCACGACTACACGGGCCTGACCGACGTCGACCTGCGCCGCAAGCGCGAGCCGGCCGAGGGCCTGTTCATCGCCGAGGGCGAGAAGGTCATCAGACGGGCGAAGGAAGCCGGCTACGAGATGCGGTCGATGCTGCTCTCGGCCAAGTGGGTCGACGTCATGCGCGACGTCATCGACGAACTCCCGGCCCCGGTGTACGCCGTCAGCCCGGACCTCGCCGAGCAGGTCACCGGCTACCACGTGCACCGCGGCGCGCTGGCCTCCATGCAGCGCAAGCCGCTGCCCACGGCGGCCGAGCTCCTGCAGACCGCCCGCCGGGTCGTGATCATGGAATCGGTGAACGACCACACCAACATCGGCGCCATATTCCGGTCGGCGGCCGCCCTCGGCATGGACGCGGTGCTCCTCTCCCCTGACTGCGCCGACCCCCTCTACCGCCGCAGCGTCAAGGTCTCCATGGGCGCGGTCTTCTCCGTGCCCTACGCCCGCCTGGACACCTGGCCCAAGGGCCTGGAGTCGGTCCGCGAGGCCGGTTTCACCCTCCTCGCCCTCACCCCCGACGAGAAGGCCAAGTCCCTGGACGAGGCCGCCCCGCACCGGATGGACCGGGTCGCGCTGATGCTGGGCGCCGAGGGCGACGGCCTGTCCACCCAGGCCCTGGTGGCCGCCGACGAATGGGTCCGCATCCCGATGTCCCACGGCGTCGACTCCCTCAACGTCGGCGCGGCGGCCGCGGTCGCCTTCTACGCGGTGGCCACCGGCCGCCCCCAGGGCTAGGCCGTACGGCGATGGCGCAGCGCGAGGCGATCGTCGCGGTCCTGCTCCGCGCCGACCGCGTGCTCGCCATCCGCCGCGGCCCCGCCGTGCAGCGCCCCGGCTACTGGCAGCCCCTCAGCGGCAGGATCGAGCCGGGGGAGACCCAGCGAGAAGCCGTCGTCCGGGAGGTCCGCGAGGAGGTCGGCCTGACCGTCGTACTCCTGGCGAAGGTCTGGGAGTCGGAGACGGACGACGGCTCCTTCCGCCTCCACTGGTGGATGGCCCGGGCCGACACCGGCGACGTGGTCCCCGATCCGGGGGAGGTCGGCGAGGCCCGCTGGGTCACGCCGGAGGAGTTCCTGTCCCTGGACCCGGTCTTCGACGGCGACCGGGAGTTCTTCGAACGGATCCTGCCCGACCTGTGACCCCGGCTCCGCCGCGCGCCGCTGACGCCCGCCCGTGAGGCCTGTTCGGGGACGTCGCCTACTCGGAGATGTCGAGGGTCGACTCGTACCGGTCGGACATCACGTCGTCGTCGAGCGGCTGGTAGCCCGAGTCCACCTGCTCCTGCTCCTGCGGCTGCTGTACGCCGTCCCCGTCGCCGCCGAGCCCGCGCTGCGGCCCCTGGCAGCCCTGAGCCGCCGCGATGCCGAGCGCCACGAGCAGCGTGACCACGACGAACACGAACAACCGCTGCCGAAGCAGTTGCGGGTTGGCGGGCCGCCGCCCGATTCCCGTGCCGCGCGGCGCCGGACGGCCGGTGCCGCCACGCGGCGCGGGACGGCTGCCGTTGCCCGAACGCGAGGTGTTCCGCGGGACCGGCACCGGACGCGCCCCGGACCTGGACGAAGCGGTACCACCGTTCCCTGCGCCGCTGCCCCTCGGCGGAGCCCCGTCGCGCGCGGGGCCGGGCCCCCGCGAGGCGCCGGTGCCCCGCGGAACGCCGCCGGTGCCGCGCGGCGGGGGAGTGCCCTGGGGGCGTCGCTGGGCGCGCTGCGGCTCCGCATAGGTGTCGGCAAGCCGCCCGGTCGGCCGGTCCGCCTCCGGGCTGCGCTGCGCAGGTGGGCGTACGTCCGCGAGCCCCTGGGCCTCCCGGGCCGCGATCTCCTTGAGCCGCAGGGACAGCTGGAGCGTGCTGGGCCGCTCCTCCGGGTCCTTCGCCAGACACGCCCGTACCAACGGAGCCAGGGCGTCCGGTACGCCGTACAGCTGCGCTTCCTCGTGTACGACGCGGTACAGCATCACCTCGGAACTGCCGTGTCCGAAGGGCGAGTCACCCATCGACGCATACGCCAGGGTGGCGCCGAGGGAGAAGACGTCCGTGGCCGGGGTGACGGCGGCGCCGCGCACCTGTTCCGGGGCGAGGAAGCCGGGCGAACCGACCGCCGTACCGACGTGCGTGAGGGTCGAGGCCCCCGTGGCCCATGCGATACCGAAGTCGATGATCCGCGGGCCCTTGGGGGAGAGCAGGATGTTGGAGGGCTTGAGATCCCGGTGTACGACACCTGCCTCGTGGACGGCGACGAGCCCCTCGGACAGGGCGGCCCCGACGGCGGCGACCTCCGCCGCGCCGAGCGGGCCCTCGTCGGCGACCTTGTCGTGCAGAGAAGGGCCGGGCACATACTGCGTGGCGAACCAGGGTCGGTCCGCTTCGAGGTCGGCGGCCACGAGCCGTGCCGTACAGCCCCCGCGAATCCGCCGTGCCGCCGAGACCTCACGCGCGAACCGCGAGCGGAACTCCTGATCCTCCGCCAGGTCGGGCCGGATCACCTTCAGCGCGACCCGTTGCCCCTTCTTGTCGGAGCCCAGGTAGACGACGCCCATGCCGCCCGCGCCGAGCCTTCTGTGAAGCCTGAACGAGCCGACGACGCGCGGGTCCTCGCGCCTCAGGCGCATCATCGCCATGTTCATCCCCGCTGCCCGGTCCGTGTGACGAGCCACAGCTTACGTTTCCGTCGGCCGCCGTGCGCAGAGGCCGCGCCCTCTCGCGAGGATGGATTGTCAGTGGTGGGTGGGAGACTTGAAGGGTGGTCAGGGGGCTGGTGAGCAGGGCGACTTCGGCCCTTTTCGTCCCCCAACCACCCATCGCAGAAGGGGGATTGAGCCCGTGAAGGGTGATCGCGTGGAGATAGTCGTGGATGCAGGGGACACGACGCGCACGTACGAGGTGGTGGCAAGCAGGGCGGGCCGCCGGGTGGAGACGGCGGTGCGCCGAGGTGTCGTGGAAGTGAGCGAAGTCACCCGGAACGGCTCCGTGGTGCGTACGGCCCGGTTCATGGCGAACCGAGTCCTGGCGCTGGTGGAGCAGCCGGTGCCGCGCGAGGACAGCTCGGAGAAATCGGGGTAGACCAGGCGTCCCCTCCGGGAAGACCCCGAGACCTAGGTCCTCGTCTCCACCCAGGGGAGTACTCCGCAGGTCATGGCTCATCCTCCGGGAGGCCCGGCAATCGGTACGAGGGCATGACGCCCTGGGTGGCCCGGCCGCCTAGATTTGAGGTCAAGCGGCGGGTGCAGCACTCGTCCCCCGAGGTCAGACACCCGCCGCTGCCAACGACAACAGATACAGGTCAGGAGAGGGACCATGGCCCAGACGGCACCGCGGACACTGATCCGCATGCAGGAGCGCACGGCGCTGCGCCCCCGCCGTCAGGGTCGCCGCCACCCCCTGGTGGCGACGCTCATGGCCCTTCCCCTGGCGGTCCTGCTCCTCGTCGTCTTCGACGGCTGGGAGACGGTGGCCACACAGGCGTCGTCCGTGGGTGTGATGCTGGGGCGCTGAGCGGCGACCCCAGGCCCGGAAGAGCGGTCCGGGCGGGGACATCCACCCATGAAACCCCGTGGGGACGGGGGTGCGGCGGACGGCAAAAATGCCGGCGCAGCTGGGGAGCTGCGCCGGCATTGCACCTTTTTGCGCCTAAGCCGGCGCCGCTCTCGCGGACCTGGTTGCTCGCCGTGGGAGTTGCTCAAATATTGGTTGCGGTGCTCACAGGTGGGTTGTGGCGCGTGTCCCGCGCAGCCTGCGGGCAGTCGTGCCGCTGGGGCGGCTCCCGACCCAGAGAAGGGCGGCACCCCGCAAGCGCCGGGCTGCGCGACCCACCCCCGCCCAGACACAACGCCGGGCGCCCAGCAAACCGGCCGCGCCCGGACCGCCCGTACGGCCAAACCGACGCCGCCCCCACGTACCCTCGGCCCAACGCATCCGCACCCAAGGGACCCCAGTGACCCCCAACCCCCTCCTGCCCCCCCTCCCCGCACAAGCCGAAGCCGCGGCTCACTCACGTACCTCCGCCTGTCCCTGCGGAGCGCCCGTCACCCTCGCCGACCGCCCCGACGCCACCGTCGTCCGGCATGCCGACACCGTCGCCAAGGCCCACGCCCCCGACCTCACCTTCGGCGACCTGACCCCCCGCCTCACCGCCGCCACGCACCTCCCCGGCCTCCTCCTGCCCCCGCTCGGCCCCACGCCCGTCGACCTGCACGGCAGGCT
>NZ_LLZG01000106.1 GCF_001509475.1 Streptomyces regalis | reverse complement strand
GCCCCCCCCGCGCCGCCCCCGCCCCCAGCGCCCCCCGCTGCGGCGTGATCCCCGCCGGTACCGCTCGTTGGCGGGCGGGGGTGCCTGTCCAGCAGGTGCCTCGGCGGGACAGTAGGCGGCGTAGCCAGAGTTCCAGGGAGACCAGGTCGGCCAGGCCGTCGAGGGGGAGGGGTTCGCCCTCGACTGCTGCGCGGAGGGCCTTGCGGACGACTCGGGCCTCTACCAAGCCCGCTTGGGCGAGGAGGGGGGTGCCGAAGAGGGCCATCAGGGAGTCTGCGGACACCCGCAGGCCCGTGCGCGCCGCCACCGCCGTCGACGCGTGCGACGGGGCGCCCCAGCCCGGTGGGAGGTCGGCTACTCCGGCGCCCTCCAGGACCGTACGGAGTATCGCGGCGCGGGCGCCGGGCTGGACGCGCAGGGCTTCGGGGAGGGCTCGGCAGGCGCGGACGACCTGGTTGTCGAGGAACGGTGCGTGCAGGCGCTGGAAGCGGATCTCGGCGGCCTGTTCGAGGACGCGTAGGTCTGCTGCGTGGCGGGCCAGTGCCGCACGCGCGCGGTGGTCGCCGGGGCGTTGCCCGGGGCCCACGCCGTTGCGGCTCGTCGCCGCTTGCAGGCGAACCGATACTTCAGCCAGCGCCTCGCCAGTCAGCCAGCGGGCCGCAGGGCCCGGTCTGGCCCAGGTGAGCGCGGCGAGCGACGCCCCTACGGCACCTCCGGGTTCGTCGAAGCGGCGGTCCATCAGGCGGGCGGCCAGGGACTCCAGGCCCGTGCGGTACGGCGTGCGGGCCAGTTTGCGCGCGGCTCCGTACACGCGCGCGGGGACCAGTACCGAGCCGTCCGCCTTGGCCAGGGCCGCGACGGGTCGGACCAGATGGCGACGCTTGCGGTCCATCAGGAGGTCCGCCAGGCGGGCCGGGTGTGCGTCCAGGACCTGGCGGGCGCCGTAGCCGGTGAAGTGGTCCGCGCTGCCGGCCGCCAGGCGCGCGCGGTGCCTCGCCGCCGTCACCAGGCTGGGGCCCGGCTCGTCCGTCAGCGGGCCGTCCAGGTCGGCGTACGGCAGTGTCTCCTCGCCGCCGGTGACCACTACGTGGTGCAGGCGAGGGTTGGCCGCCAGGGTGCCCGCGCGTTCCAGCTCCGCCTCGCGGCCCCCCACCGCCAAGTCGTTGAAGGTGACCGCCAGCAACCGCTCCCCCGCGCCCGTGCCGTGACCCAGGACCGTGCCCGGCATCCCGGGGAGGCCGGCGGCCAGCAGCGCCAAGGTGCCCGAGGCGGGGCCCCCGGACAGGTCCGCGCCGATGCCCGGAACCGGCATCCCGCGCGCGGCACGCCGCTCGGCGGGGCCCATCCCCGGCACCGGGCCGGGGTCTATGTCGGCGCCGGGGACATGGCGGGGTGCGGACAGACGCGCGCGTACCGCCTCCACCAGGGCGTCGCGTACGGCGTCCACCGCGCTGTCCGGATCCGCCGTGGGCGCCGCCACCGCCAGTGAGGCGACCGGCTCGTACCCGGCGATCTCGCGTGCCCCGGCGCGCAGGATCAGCGCATGCCCCGGCGGAATGCGCCGTACGCCGTCGTAGGGGGTGGAGTCGTGCAGGGCAGCCGGTACGTCGGGGGCGGCGAGCAGGGCGGCGAGGTGGCCGAAGTCGAGGTTGGCCTCGATGAGGTCGGCGAGGGGGAGCGCGGCCGTCGCATACGCCGTACCGCCCGCCCAGGGGGTGTAGAACACGGGCCGTGCGCCTGCCAGATCGCCGCACACGGTGAGCCTGCGGCCGACCTGGACGACGGCCGTGTAGCTGCCGGACCAGGCCGTCAGATGCCGAAGTGCCCCTCCGCGCGCGGCGAACAGCGCGAGGCGCAGTTGTTCGTCGCTCGCCCCGCACGTCCCGAGGACCGCGATCCGGGTCTGCGCGTCGGCCTTCACCACACGCACCTCGTCCGGGCGCCAGTCGCCGACCGCCCACAGCGGATCCGGGTCGCCCCACAGGAGTTGGGACCCCACCGGATGCACGGTCTCGCCGTCGCTTCCGGTGGCCCCCGCGGTGCCGATCCCGGCGGCCACCGCGGCGGTGCTGCTCCATCCCACCAACCACCGCATCGACGCCTCCACAGGCTGTGGACAACCAGTGCACCGTACGAACCGGTGCACCATGCTGCCATGAAGGGCGCGCGGCGGCGGGGCGGCGGAGCCGCTCGAGATCCCGGAACGCGCCCGTGAGGCGCCCTCGTGCCGACGCGAACGCGACACGCGCGTGGTCGCCGCGCCACCCGAACACCCCGACGAGGCAAGGGGATCGGGACGAGCGGGCAAGGGGGTCGCACCACGGCAGCAACCACGGCAACATCCACGGGAACAACCACGGCAACGGCACTGCTGCGACGCGAATGCGCCCCCGATACGCTCCCCGAAAACGCCCTCTGCGCCCTCAAGTTCCGTGGTGGGAGCGGCAATTACCCGGAAGGGGCAGGATCGATTTTCGGCCAAATCGGCGCCGCAGGGACAGGCTCGCGCACACTCCGTGCAAGCCCTGCGGACTACTCGCCGTGCTCGGCGTGCGCGCAGTCCGGGGAACGGAGTACGCCCCCCGGACCGTTCCGCCGCCCGCGGGGATGTAGGCGGCGGAATCCCCCAGCCCACTGGATCCAGTACAGCGGGCCGACCCACGCAGAAGCCATGGAACCGCTCCCCCGGTGGCCGGAGAAGAGCGCACGGACGGGCGCACGGCCACACAGCGGGAGCACGTCACAACTGTGCGTAGGGGGTGCGCACTTGAGTACGGACCACAATCCCGCCATCCGGAACAATGCCCCTTAACGCTTGGGATGCGGCGAACTACGCTGGGTTTACGAATGCCGCGTGGTTATGCCAGCGCGGCAGCCGTCTGTGTCGAGGGGTGGCGCATGTCCAGGGAGCAACGCGGGCCGAACGAAAAACTCGGCGCCGTTCTCGCCCTCGCGGGAATCAGCAACGCAGGACTCGCCCGACGCGTCAACGACCTTGGCGCTCAGCGGGGCCTGACTCTTCGCTACGACAAGACGTCGGTGGCGCGCTGGGTGTCGAAAGGCATGGTGCCGCAGGGTGCCGCGCCACACCTCATCGCGGCCGCCATCGGCCAGAAGCTGGGCCGTCCGGTGCCGCTCCACGAGATCGGCCTGGCGGACGCGGACCCCGCACCCGAAGTGGGCCTCGCCTTCCCCCGGGACGTCGGCCAGGCGGTGAAGTCGGCGACGGAGCTCTACCGTCTCGACCTCGCCGGGCGGCGCGCCGGCTCCGGCGGCATCTGGCAGTCCCTGGCCGGATCGTTCGCAGTAAGCGCATACGCAACGCCTGCCTCACGGTGGCTGATAACCCCGGCCGACAGTTCGGTGGCGCGCGAGGTGAACTCCGCGGAGGACTCCGGCGCACCGCTCAAAGTCGGCCACAGCGATGTGCAGAAGCTGCGGGAGGCCGCCGAGGACGCCAGGCGCTGGGACTCCAAGTACGGAGGCGGCGACTGGCGTTCGTCCATGGTGCCCGAGTGCCTACGGGTGGAGGCGGCACCGCTGCTGCTCGGCTCGTACTCCGACGAGGTGGGGCGGGCACTGTTCGGCGCCTCCGCCGAGCTCACGCGTCTCGCCGGGTGGATGGCCTTCGACACCGGGCAGCAGGAGGCCGCGCAGCGGTACTACATCCAGGCGCTGCGACTCGCGCGCGCGGCGGCCGACGTACCCCTCGGCGGGTACGTGCTGGCGTCGATGTCGCTCCAGGCGACCTACCGGGGCTTCGGCGACGAGGGCGTCGACCTCGCCCAGGCCGCCCTGGAACGCAACCGGGGGCTCGCCACGGCCCGCACCATGAGCTTCTTCCGCCTGGTCGAGGCACGCGCGCACGCGCGCGCCGGTGACGCGCAGGCGGCCGGCGCGGCGCTGAAGGCGGCGGAGGGGTGGCTGGAGCGGTCCCGGGAGGGGGACAACGATCCGTCCTGGCTCGGGTTCTACTCCTACGACCGGTTCGCCGCGGATGCCGCGGAGTGCTACCGGGACCTGAAGGCGCCGCGGCAGGTGCGACGGTTCACGGAGCAGGCGCTGTCGAAGCCGACGGAGGAGTTCGTACGGTCGCACGGGCTGCGGCTCGTCGTTTCGGCGGTGGCCGAGCTCGAGTCGGGCAATCTCGATGCAGCGTGCGAGCAGGGGGTGCGGGCGGTGGAGGTCGCGGGGCGCATATCGTCGGCTCGCACCACGGAGTATGTGAAGGATCTTCTGCATCGGCTGGAGCCGTATGGAGATGAGCCTCGGGTTGTCGAGCTGCGGGAGAGGGCTCGTCCGCTTCTCATGGCTCCGGCCTAGTGGTGGTTTCCTACGCGTCTGCCCGGTGCATGTGATCTTGAGGCTGCGGGTTGTCTGTGGTTGATCGCGGCCACGCGGCGGAGCCGCATATCGATACAGCCCCGCGCCCCTGTCGGGGCGCTGCAGTCCCCTGGGTTTGAAGGGACTGTCAGTGGCGCAGTGCACTATCGAAGCCGGAGGTGGTGCAGGTGGTGGCGCGGCAGGGTCGGTCGGGTGGTTACGACTGTGATGTGCTCGTGATCGGTGGCGGGATCGTCGGGCTGGCCACGGCGTTTGCGATCACGCGCGCCGCACCGGGTACGCGGGTGACCGTGCTGGAGAAGGAGCCGGGGCCCGCCCGGCATCAGACGGGGCGCAACAGCGGGGTCATCCACAGCGGGATCTACTACCGGCCGGGGTCGCTGAAGGCGCAGTACGCGGTGCGGGGCGCCGCCGAGATGGTCAAGTTCTGCGCGGAGTACGGCATCGCGCACGCCGTCACCGGCAAGCTGATCGTCGCGACCGAGCGGGAGGAGCTGCCGCGGCTGCACGCCCTGGTGCAGCGCGGTCGGGAGAACGGGATTCCGGTACGGGAGCTGGGCGCCGCGCAGATCGCGGAGTACGAGCCCGAGGTGCGGGGGCTCGCCGCGATACACGTCGGGACGACCGGCGTGTGCGACTTCGTCGGGGTCGCCCGGCAGCTGGCCGAGGCGTCGGGCGCGGAGATCCGGTACGGCGCGGAGGTCGAGCAGGTCGACCGGCGGGCCGAGCTGGGGGTCGCCGTACGGACCACGCGCGGGGAGGTGGTGCGGGGGCGGGTGCTGGTGAACTGTGCCGGGCTGTACTGCGACGAGGTGGCCCGTATGACGGGGGACGAGCCGGAGGTGCGGATCGTGCCGTTCCGGGGGGAGTACTACTCGCTGGCGCGGCCCGAGCTGGTGCGGGGGCTGGTGTATCCGGTGCCGGATCCGGCGTTCCCGTTCCTCGGAGTGCACCTCACGCGCGGGATCGACGGGGATGTCCACATCGGGCCCAACGCGGTGCCGGCGCTGGCCCGGGAGGGGTATCGGTGGGGTGTCGTACGTCCGCGGGAGGTCGGGGCGACGGTGGCGTGGCCCGGGGTGTGGCGGATGGCGCGGCGGCACTGGCGGTACGGGGCCGGGGAGCTGCGGCGGTCGGTGTCCAAGGGCGCGTTCGGTACGGCGGTGCGCAGGCTGTTGCCGGCGGTGACGGAGGACGATCTGGTGCCCGCCGCAGCCGGGGTGCGGGCGCAGGCGGTGTTGCGGGACGGGACGCTGGTGGACGACTTCCTGATCCGGGAGGGCCCGAGGGCCGTGCATGTACTGAACGCACCGAGCCCTGCGGCGACGGCTTCCCTGCCGATCGGGCGGGAGGTGGCTCGCCGGGCGTTGGAGGTGTTGGGGGAGGCTTGAGCGGTCGGTTGATGGTGGTTGGGGAGGCTTGAGCGGCCGGCCGAGGGTGCTCAGGGCAGGCATGAGTGGTCGGTCGACAGTGCTCGGGAGGTCGCTTGAGCGGGCGGCAGGGGCGAGGTGGTCGGGCCGGAGGGTGGCTGTGGAGAGCACGTAAAATCGATCCCACTGTGTCTGACTCCCTCAACGCTCCCGAAGTCCCCCGGCCCGGCACCTCCGGTCAGCCCGGCATCCCCGGCGAGGACTGTCCCGGCCACATCCCCGGTGTCTCGGTTCGGCACACCCGGGCCAAGGGTGAGCCCCGGTTCCCGGACGGGCCCAAGGCCGACCCCGCCGGGTCGCACTTCGAGCGGCGGATCCGCAGCTTCCAGCCGCGGCGGAGCCGGGTGACCGCGGGGCAGGCGGACGCGTTGCAGCGGCTGTGGCCCAAGTGGGGACTCGACATCGACGGGCAGTGCGTCGTGGACCTCGCCGAGCTCTTCGGGAACGGCAATCCCGTCGTGCTGGAGATCGGTTTCGGGATGGGGGAGGCCACCGCCCAGATGGCCGCCGCCGACCCCGGCACCAACATCCTCGCCGTCGACGTACACACCCCCGGGCAGGGCAATCTGCTCAATCTCGCCGACCAGAACGGACTGTCCAACATCCGGGTCGGCAACGGGGACGCCATCATCCTGCTGCGCGAGATGCTCACGCCCGACTCGCTCGACGGCCTGCGCGTCTACTTCCCCGACCCCTGGCCCAAGAAGCGGCACCACAAGCGGCGGCTCATCCAACCCGAGTTCCTCAGCCTCGCCGCGACCCGGCTGAAGCCCGGCGGCCTCGTGCACTGCGCCACCGACTGGGAGCCGTACGCCGAGCAGATGCTCGAAGTGCTGACCGCGCACCCCGACTTCGAGAACACGCAGGACGACGGCGGTTTCGCGCCCCGTCCGCAGTTCCGGCCGCTGACCCGTTTCGAGGGGCAGGGACTGGACAAGGGTCATGTGGTGAACGACCTGCTCTTCCGCCGCGTACAGCCGTAGCAGCAGCGGGAAGAACATCCAGCAGACGGCCGGACCAACAGCCCGGACCAACAGCCCGGACGAACAGCCCGGACGAACAGCCCGGACGAACAGCACCGACAAGAGCATCTACAGCAGTACCGACAGCACCCCCCACCGGCGCCAGAGCCCCTCGCGCTGCTGCGGGCGGCGCCCCTGCCTCGTTAGGGTCAATGCCGTGGCCACCTGTCCCCCGTACCCGACGCACCCCACCGGCCCCACCGGCGGCGGCACACTGCGGCACGCGCACTGGTGGCAGAAGCGCTGGGTGCGTTACGGCGCGCTCAGCGCCCTGCTCGCGCTCTCCGGGCTGGTCATCCTCGCCCTGGTACGTGAGCAGACCGGCACCGAAGGGTTCCTGGTCGGGCTCGGGCTGGCCATCCTCCCCGTGCCGCTGCTCGTCGCCTCCTTCCGGTGGCTGGACCGGGTCGAGCCGGGCCCCTGGCGCAACCTGCTGTTCTCCTTCGCCTGGGGTGCCTGCGCGGCGGCCCTGATAGCGATCGTCGCCAACAGCTTCGCGACCAGATGGATAGCGACCGCGACCGCCGACCCGTCGCATGCGGACACCCTGGGCGCGACGGTCATAGCGCCCATCGTGGAGGAGACGGCGAAGGCCGCCGCCGTCCTGCTCGTCTTCCTCTTCCGCCGACGGGACTTCACCGGGATAGTCGACGGCGTGGTGATAGCGGGGGTCACCGCCACCGGCTTCGCCTTCACCGAGAACATCCTCTACCTCGGCACCGCCTTCGGTACCGACCAGCTCTCGGGCGACAGCGGCATCGCCTCCGTCACGGCCGCGACCTTCTTCGTCCGCGTCGTCATGTCGCCGTTCGCGCATCCGCTCTTCACCGTCCTCACCGGCATCGGCTTCGGCATCGCCGCGCTGTCGGGCGAGCGGCAGCATGTGCGCCGTGTCCTCCTCCCGCTCTCCGGGCTGCTGCTCGCCATGGGCATGCATGCGCTGTGGAACGGCTCGTCGGCCTTCGGCGAGTTCGGGTTCTTCGGCGTGTACGTGGCCTTCATGCTGCCTGCGTTCGGGCTGCTGACCTGGCTGGTGATCTGGACCCGGCAGCGCGAGCTGAAGACGGTGCGCGAGGAGCTGCCCGCCTACGTCGTCGCCGGGTGGCTCACGCCGGGCGAGCCGTTCGTGCTCGGCTCGATGCGGGCCAGGCGGATGGCCCGGCAGTACGCGCGGCGCCGTGGGGGGCGTGCGGCGGCTCGGGCGGTGGCTCAGTACGAGGCGTACGCCACTTCGCTGGCCTTTCTGCGACACCGAGGGCGCCTTGGGCGGGGCGGGGCGGACTTTGTCGTACGGGAGCGGGAGTTGCTGCACGAGCTGTGGTGGCGGCGGGAGCTTGCGCGGCCGGCGCTTGAGCATGCGGGGGCTGCGCAGGCCTGGTCGGTGTACGGGTATGGGGCGCCGGTGCCGGTTTACTGGCAGCCGTACGGGCAGGTGTACGGGCCCGGCTATGGGGCGGCGGTGCCGTACCCCGCGTCCAACCCGTATCGGACGTGACCGGGGTTTTCTCGCCCCCGCCGCCCCTACCCGTCCCATCCTGAAGGGGCTCCGCCCCTTCGACCCCGCCAGGGGGCTGCCGCCCCCTGGACCCCCGCTTCGGCCC
>NZ_LLZG01000105.1 GCF_001509475.1 Streptomyces regalis | reverse complement strand
CCACCACCGCAATCCGCACCCCCCGCTTCGTATCTTCGAATTCCTCCCCCGGCACGAACGTGGCGTCCGACAGCTCGGCGTGGACGTTCGGGCTGCGGGTGCAGCCGCCGCTGTCCTCGTGGGAGTCGTGGACCTTCACCGGGCCCATCCCGGTGTCCACGTCCGCGTCGACCTTGTAGATCAGGACGCCGGGGCGGCAGACGGTCTCGTCGTTGCCCTCGGGGGTGCGCAGTTCGACGGCGTAGCCGCTGCGGCGGTTCAGCGGTACGAACACCAGCTTCGGGCCGCCCTCGAGGGCCAGCGGGGTCAGGGCGTACTCGGACGTCCCGGGGCCGGCCGCGCACCGCACCTGCGCCGCGTCCAGCCAGCCCAGCTTCCACTTGTGCCAGCCGAGCAGGTCGTTGTTGGACCCCCAGTCCTCGCTCATGATGTCCCAGTGGCCGACCGCGCCCCCGCCCTCGGCGGTGTACAGGTCGGGCAGGCCGAAGACGTGGCCGTTCTCGTGGGGGAGGACCCGGTAGCCGGTGCGGTGGTAGGTGCCGGAGCCGTCGTCCTGGCGGGAGTAGACGAAGGAGGCGTTGGCCACCGAGACGCCGTCGGCCACCGGGGCCTCCATGTTGCCGGCGAAGGACACGGACAGGACCGTGTCCAGGGCCGACGGGCCGGCGTTCGGCGTCACCAGCACGTTCAGGAAGTCGTACGACCGGAAGTCCACCTTGGGGTCGGCCTCGGTCACGATGTCCTGGACCAGCTGCCGGTACCCGGGGTCGAAGGGTGCGCCGCGCTCTATGCCGTACGCGTGGAAGGACTTGGGCATGCGCAGCCAGCCCCGGATCGGGGTCCGGGGCTGGTAGTCGAGGCGGCCGTAGGAGCTGGTGCGGAACCACTCCTGGGTCTTCGGGAAGAACTCGGCGAAACGGTCGAGCGCGCGGCCGGGACCCGGCGCGTCGGGGAAGTCGACCATCAGGGTGAGGGCGCGGACGGTGCCGGTGGAGCGGGCGTAGCCGCGCCCCGTCGGTACGCCCTCGGACATCTGGACCGTCGGGCGGCCGCTGATCATGCAGGGGCCGAGGGGGGAGGAGCGGGCCGGCGCGATCGGGCCCGCTCCGGTCGCCGTCGAGGTACCCGCCGTGAGGTGCCCGGTGCCTGCCGAGGTGCTGACCGCCACGGTCAGGGCGGTCACGGAGGCGAGGGCGGCCACACGGCGGGGGCGTATCCGACGGCTCGGCTGCATGCATGGGCCCTTCAGTCCATGGCAGCCCGCCGGACCGCGTGCTGCACCCTCTCGATCACCCTGTGTCGGGGGGTGCGCGGGCGCGCGTTGGAGGAGACCGAACGTGGGTTCTTGGAGTTCTTGGAATTCCTGGAGCAGGGAAAACGCTTGTGATTCAGGTCACATGAAACTTTTCGGAGAGCGGGAAATAACCGGGGACCCCCTCCCCGTTTAGCCATGTGTCCGAGCGAAACGGGGACACCTTCCCCGGATCGCCTCCACTGGAACTCAGGAGTACGCCGTGCAGACCGCCACCCCCGTAGCGCGCAAGGCGACCCGGCCGCGCGCCGACGCCCTGCGCAACCGGGAGCGGATCGTCACCGCCGCCCGGGAGATGTTCGTCGAGTTCGGCCCCGACGTGCCGCTCGACGAGATCGCCCGCCGCGCCGGCGTCGGCAACGCCACGGTGTACCGCAACTTCCCCGACCGCGACGCGCTGGTCCGCGAGGTCGTCTGCTCCGTCATGGACCGTACGGCGGCGGCGGCCGAACTCGCGCTCGCGGAGACCGGGGATGCCTTCGAGGCCCTGGAGCGCTTCGTGCACGCCGCCGCCGACGAGCGGATCAGCGCGCTGTGCCCGATGGTCCAGAGCACCTTCGACAAGAACCACCCGGATCTGGAAGCCGCACGCGAGCGGGTCGAGCAGCTCGTCGGGGAGATCATGGGCCGCGCCAAGGCGGCCGGCCGGCTCCGCTCCGACGTGGACGTCGGCGACGTCCTGCTCGGCGTGGCCCAGCTCAGCCGGCCCCCGGCCGGCACCGGATGCGAACGCGCCGACCGCTTCGTCCACCGCTATCTGCAGCTGTTCCTGGACGGACTGCGGGCCCCGGCCCGTTCCGTCCTGCCGGGCACGGCGATGACGATGGAGGACCTGCGCCAGGCCTGACCGATTAGTTCAGAGCGCAACAGCAGTCACCACAGCGCACAACAAGCGCGCAACAGCAGTCACCACAACGAATCTCACCGGCCGTCACAGCCGACGAGCCGTCCCCTTTAGACAGTCTTTTTCCGTTACGAAGTCCCGAAGTGGGTACCCCCATGTCCGAAACAGCCGCAAAGGCTCCAGGCAGCACCCCCGGTGCCGCCGATTCCAACCGCTGGAAAGCGCTCGTCTTCATCGCGCTGGCCCAGCTGATGGTCGTCCTCGACGCGACCATCGTGAACATCGCCCTGCCCTCCGCCCAGCAGGACCTGGGCATCTCGGACGGCAACCGTCAGTGGGTCGTCACGGCCTACGCCCTCGCCTTCGGCGGTCTGCTGCTGTTCGGCGGCCGGATAGCCGACCTGTGGGGCCGCAAGAACGCCTTCGTCGTCGGTCTGATCGGCTTCGCCGCGGCCTCCGCGCTCGGTGGCGCGGCCACCAACGAGGCGATGATGTTCGGCTCCCGCGCCCTGCAGGGTGTCTTCGGCGCACTGCTCGCGCCCGCCGCGCTCTCGCTGCTCGCCGTGATGTTCACGGACGCCAAGGAGCGTGCCAAGGCGTTCGGCATCTACGGTGCCATCGCCGGTGGTGGCGGCGCCGTCGGCTTCATCCTCGGCGGCGTGCTGACCGAGTACATGGACTGGCGCTGGACGTTCTTCGTCAACATCCCGTTCGCGATCGTCGCGGCCCTCGGCGCGTACTTCGTCATCCGTGAGCCGGAGGGCGGCCGCAACCGCAACCCGCTCGACATCCCCGGCGTCCTGCTGTCCACCCTTGGCCTGGTCGCGCTGGTCTACGGCTTCACCCGCGCCGAGTCCGACGGCTGGGGCGACTCCGTGACCGTGGGCATGTTCGTCGCCTCCGCGGTCCTGCTGCTCGCCTTCGTCGTCACCGAGGCCAAGGTCAAGGCCCCGCTGCTGCCGCTGCGCGTGATCACCGACCGCAACCGCGGCGGGGTCTACCTCTCGCTCGGTATCGCGATCATCGCGATGTTCGGCACGTTCCTGTTCCTCACCTACTACCTGCAGATCGTGAAGGGCTACTCGCCGATCAGGACCGGCTTCGCCTTCATGCCGATGATCGTCGGCATGATGGTCGGCTCGACCCAGATCGGCACCCGCCTGATGACCCGCCTGCCGGCCCGCATGCTGATGGGCCCCGGCTTCCTGGTCGCCGCGGTCGGCATGCTGCTGATGACGCAGCTGGAGATCGGCTCGTCGTACGCCTCGATCATCCTGCCGGCGATGCTGCTGCTCGGTCTCGGCATGGGTACGGCGTTCATGCCGGCCATGTCCCTGGCCACCCTGGGCGTCGAGCCCCGGGACGCGGGTGTCGCCTCCGCGATGGTCAACACCTCGCAGCAGGTGGGCGGCGCGATCGGTACGGCCCTGCTGAACACGATCGCCGCCTCGGCCACCACCTCCTACATCGCCGACCACATCGGCTCCGCGACCTCCAAGTCGCAGCAGCAGTTGGTGGCGCTGCAGGGCCAGGTGCACGGCTACACCAACGCGATCTGGTTCGCCGTCGGCATGCTGGTGCTCGCCGCGGTGATCGTCGTGACCCTCGTCAACGCCGGCCGCCCGGACGGCACGCCGGTGGCCTCCTCCGAGGAGGGCGCCGAGGACGAGGTGCTGGTGCCGGTCGTCGCGCACTGAGGCCGACGACGACCGTACGGTCGTACTCCTTCGGGACTCGGGACCAGGCGTACGTACGGGGATGGGGACGCTCCGTACGTACGACCCCAGGACCTGCCGCGGCTCGCTGCTGAATCAGCGGTTCAGCGGAGCCAGGGCAGGTCCGCACCAGCTTCGCTGGGCTGCAGGCCCTCGGCGACGATCCGCATGATCTCGCCGAGGGCCTTTTGCTGTTCGGTGGTGAGCCGGTCGAACATCGCCTGGCGCACGGCCGCCACATGGCCCGGCGCGGTCTCCCGCAGCACCTCCATGCCCGCGTCGGTCAGGACCGCGAACTGGCCCCGCTTGTCGTCGGGGCAGTCCTCGCGCCGGACCCAGCCGTTCTTCTCCAGCCGGGCGATGGCGTGCGAGAGGCGGGAGCGGGTGATCTTCGCGTACATCGCCAGCTCGGTCATCCGCAGCCGGCGGCGCGGGGACTCGGCGAGCTTGACCAGCAGGCCGTAGTAGACGTGCGGCATGCCCGCGTCCCGCTGGAGCTGGCGGTCCAGGTGGTCCTCGAGCAGGGTGGACGCGTCGATGTAGGCACGCCATACGCGCTGCTCATCGTCGGTGAGCCAGCGCGGTTCCTCCGCGGATGCGGATACGGGCGAGGGTGGTGCGGAGGTCGATGCCGTATTCATGTACTCCACTGTACGAGAGCTCTCCTTGAAATTTTAACTACCGCGGCGTACCGTCTTTTGAGCAGAGAAGCTTTAGATTTGAAGCAAATGGCTTCAGGTCGCCGGAGGGAGTCGCCGCCATGTCCGCCGCCACGCAGGAGCGCATGCCCGCTCTCTATCTCAGCCACGGCGCCCCACCCCTCGCTGACGACCCGATCTGGCCCGCCGAGCTCGCCGCCTGGTCCGCCGGACTGCCGCGCCCCAAGGCGATCCTCATGGTCTCCGCCCACTGGGAGGAGGCCCCGCTCGCCATCGGTGCCACCGAGACCGTTCCTCTCGTCTACGACTTCTGGGGATTCCCCGAGCACTACTACAAGGTGACGTACGCGGCCCCCGGCGCGCCCGAACTCGCCGAGTCCGTCCGGAAACTGCTGCGCGCCCCCGGCATGCCCGTGCAGGACATCCCCGACCGCGGCCTCGACCACGGCGCCTACGTCCCGCTCGTCGAGATGTACCCCGAGGCGGACATCCCCGTCCTGCAGGTCTCCATGCCGACCCTCGACCCGGTGAAGCTGATGGAGATCGGCCGCAAGCTGGCGCCGCTGCGCGACGAGGGCGTACTGATCGTCGGCTCCGGCTTCTTCACCCACAACCTCGCCGCCCTGCGGCAGGGCGGCATCCCCGCCTGGTCCGTGGAGTTCGACGACTGGGGCCGCCGGGCACTGGAGGGCGGCGACTGGGACGCCCTGCTGGACTTCCTCCACAAGTCTCCGGCCGGCCGCTACGCCCACCCGCGCACCGAGCACTTCGCCCCGCTGTTCGTGACGATGGGCGCGGCGGACGCGTCCGGTGAGCGGGCGGCACAGAAGTCGGTGATCGACGGGTTCTGGATGGGGCTGGCGAAGCGGTCGGTGCAGTTCGGCTGACCCGCCGGGGTCTCAGAGCTCCTTCTCGTACCAGCCGACGTCCCAGTACCGGCCGAACTTGCGGCCCACCTCGCGGTACGTGCCGACGTACTGGAATCCGAACCGCTCGTGCAGCCGCACGGACGCCTCGTTCGGCGGGACGATCCCCGCGTAGGCGCGATGCACATCCTCCTCCGCCAGGGCCTCGAAGAGGGCCTTGTAGAGGAGGGTGCCGACGCCACGGCGGCCGGCGTCCGGTGCGAGGTAGACGGTGACCTCGACGGAGGTCTCGTAGGCGGGCTTCGCCCGGAAGGCGCTGGATGTGGCGTAGCCGAGAATCCGCTGTGAGTCGCGTCCGGGACGGCTCTCCGCGGCAACCATCAGCCGGTGCGGGCCGTCTTCAGGGTGGGAGAGCAGCCAAGGGCGGCGCTCCTCCGGCGTGAAGACCGCGGTATCGAATGTGATGGGCGTCTCACGTACATAGTGGTTGTAGATGCCGGTGAGAGCCTCGAGGTCACTCTCGACTCCCGGCCTGACCTGCACCTCTGTACGTTCCGACGGCATCGGGCCTCCTCACGTGGCCGGACAGGGTACTGCAAGATCAGAAAAATAGAGGGGCGGGTTGGGAATTCTGTCCTGATTCCAGTCGTTGTTTCCATCGAACGGCGGGCACTCGAGCAGAGTCCCAAGCGTTCAAGAACCACCCGCCAGTCCTCCCCCACTGCCCTCAAAGGCGTGGGGGGACCCCCACCGCAAGGGAGCACGCATGGCAACCCGTGCCGTCGCCCGTCGTCAGTCCGCCACCGGCGGGACCGCCGACGCGGCACGCAGTGTTCGCGCCCATGGCGGCGAGATCGCGGACCGCGACCTGGTCGGCATGTACCTCGACGAGATCGCGCGTACGCCGCTGCTCGACGCAGCCAAAGAGGTCGAGCTGTCGCAGATCATCGAGGCGGGTGTGTTCGCAAGGCAGGTCCTCGACGGGTACGAGGAGGCCAGGGCGGACGCCACCCGCGAGGAGCTTCAGGCCCTGATCGCCGAGAGCGAGCGGGCCAAGGACATCTTCATCCGCTCCAACCTCCGCCTGGTCGTCGCGGTGGCCCGCCGCTACCCGCGCAGCGGCCTGCCCCTGCTGGACCTGATCCAGGAGGGCAACGCCGGTCTGGTGCGCGCGGTGGAGAAGTTCGACTACCGCAAGGGCTTCAAGTTCTCGACGTACGCGACCTGGTGGATCCGTCAGGCCATCACGCGCTCGATAGCGGACCAGTCCCGCACCATCCGCCTCCCCGTCCACCTGGTCGAGGAGCTGGGCCGCATCCGCCGCGTCCAGCGCGAGTTCAACCGGGAGCACGGCCGCGACCCGGAGCCCGCGGAGATCGCCGCCGAGCTCGGCTCGAACCCGGACCGTGTGATCGACGTCCTGGACTGGGCCCGCGACCCGGTCTCCCTGAACATGGCGGTGGACGACGAGGGCGAGACCCAGTTCGGCGACCTCCTGGAGGACACCTCCGCGGTCTCCCCCGAGCAGTCGGTCCTCACCCTCCTGCGCAGCGAGGAACTGGACGACCTGATCGGCCGCCTCGACCAGCGCACGGCCTCCATCATCAAGATGCGGTACGGCATCGAGGACGGCCGCGAGCGCACCCTGACCGAGGTCGGCAAGGAGCATGGCCTGACGCGCGAGCGCATCCGGCAGATCGAGAAGCACGCCCTGCTGGAGCTGAAGAAGCTGGCGCGCAGCACCGGCTTCGACGCGGCGGCGTAGCGCTCGGCGGGGCGTGCACTCGGCGGTGGCCGCGTACGCCGGGTGGCGAAAGACCGCGCAAACATGGCGATGTAACGCCGCTTCAACCGACAGGACCCCGGGAACAAGACCTCAGGGCAAGGAAGTTCGGACCCTGAGGTCACGGTCCCCCCGGCCCCGAACCGAGACCCGACAGACCAAGCACGAACAGTCCAAGGGCAGACAGACCAAGTCCCGACGCACTCCCCCCGGCGCCGGGACTCCCCGAGCCGGGCTTCGGCGCCTATCCCCCCTGGGTGCCGGGGCCCGGCTCTTTTCGGGCACTGAAGCGGGGGCAGGGCTGGAAGGGCGGGCCACCCCGTACCTGAACCACGGGGTGGCCCACCCGAATGGCAGATTGTGCCACATGGGCATAGCCTGCCGAACGTGAGCAGCCCCACCCCCGCACACCCCACCGCCACTTCATCCCTGTCCCTCACGGAGCGACGCAAGGCGGCGACCCGTATGGAGATCGCCCGCGCCGCGGCTGCCCTCTTCGTGAAGCAGGGCCTGCGCGCCACCCGCGCCGAGGACATCGCCCAGGCCGCCGGAATAGCGCCGCGCACCTTCTACCGCTACTTCGCCACCAAGGAGGAGGCGGTGGCCCCGCTCTACGCGGCCGGCGCCGACCGCTGGACAGAGGCAGTCCGCACGGCCCCACCCGAACTGCCCGTACCCCAAGCCCTTGAACACGCCGCCCGCCACACCCTGAGCCCGGGCGCCGGCGTCTCGGCACCCTCCTGGCAGTGGGTCCGCACCCTGGTCCGCCTGGCCGACTCGAGCCCGGCACTGCGGAAGGTGTGGGCGCAGGTGTGCCATGAGGCGGAGGTGAGACTGGCGGAGGTACTGGCCGGGAGGACCGACGACAACGTTGCCGACACCGTCCCAGCACCCTCCCCGTCCCTCCGCTTCGCAGCCGCCGTGGCCGCCGCCTCCGTACGCGTGGCCGTAGAAACCTGGGCAGCGGACGACGCCCCCGCCCAGGGCCCGATGGGCCCAGCCGCACTGGCGATGTCCAACCTTGCGGCACTGAGTGACTTCCCATGGGAGGACATCACGGCACGCGCGCATCCGGCGTGAACCCGATGGGGAATGCCGTACGCACCCGCAGTCGCGTACGGCGGGAAGGGGACGTGCCGGGGGTGTCCGCCCGCAGCGGCGGGCGTCAACGCAGGCCACCCCACTGAGGTACGGCAACCGCCCGACCGAGGACGGACACCCCCGGCGCGGCCCCGACCCACAACGCAACCCAAGGCGCTACGCGAACCCCCACCCCACCCGCACAGGCCGCCGCAGGCATAGACGCGTACCCCCACTCACCCGCACACCCCCGCC